>NZ_JBLWFG010000004.1:0-325383 GCF_048321015.1 Thauera sp. WH-2
GAATGTCGCCGATGCTGCGCAGATCGGCGGCCCAGCCGGGCCACGATGAAACACAAACAAGCCCCGTCTGGCGGGCTTTCGAAGCGGGTTGATCAGTCGAAGTAGTCCTCTGCGACATACTCAGCCATGCCGCCTAAGCCCACTTTTTCAGCGCATTTCGCATCGCAGAGATCCTTTTTCAGGTCCTTGGGCGCGAGGATCTGCCCCGTTTTCGCGTCCAGGACGTAGAACCACGGTTTGCCGCAAACTGTGGCGTTGGCAGCACAGCTACCAGCAATGATTAGCTTCGGGTCACCTTGGTGCAGTACGCACCTCATGGCCATGTGCTCGAAAACAAAAACAGGTGTCGAACTCACGGTTCCGTCATCGAAGACGGTCTTCTCGTTGAGCGAAACGGAAAAGCCCATTGATTTCACAGGCATGGAGAAGCCGTCGAAGGCCGTACCCTCAACCGTGAGATCAGCGCAGCGGCCACTAAACTCCACGCTTCCGTCCAAATAGATGCCGGAGCTGGCAAAGGCTTGACTAGAGAGCAGGCAGAAGGACAGCAGGGCAGATTTCTTCAGCATATATTTTGGATTCCTGTTCATGTTGTGCGGGTGAAAGGCCCTGTTTATGCCGGATGTGCCGGTTCAGTCAACAAACCCGGGCGTTTAGGGCGCCGCGTTTTGCTTCTCTTGCAGGTTGATCCGAGGCCAGTCAGCGGCTTTGCGTACGATTTTTTCCGTTTTCTGAGACGCCCCTCTGAGCGGTTTCTCGACCCTCGACCTAAATCCTCCCTTCGACCGACCATCGTTCGCGGCACTGCGGCCGTTTCCGTGCGTGGTGGCTTAGCCAAAACACGAGTTCTCTGCCGATTACCGCCGTGGAGCGGCGCTGTTAAGCCGGCGGCAGCCGGTCCGGTCAAATAACTTTATTTATTAGTTTGTTTATTTCTTTCTTGTGGTATAGTTGTGGCGTCCCGTCGAGGAGATTCCGCCATGCGCCCAGTCGAATACACCACCGAAGAGATCATCGCCGCCGGCGAGACCATCCAGGCCTCCGGCCGCAACGTCACCGGCTTCGCCCTCCGGCAGAAGGTCGGCGGCGGCAACCCGTCGCGTCTGCGCCAGGTGTGGGAAGAGCACCTCGCCAGCAAGCAGACCGCCGAGGTCGAGCCCGTCGCCGAGCTCCCGGTCGAGGTCGCCGAGACGGTCGCGGCCGTGACCAAGGCGCTGACCGAGCGGATCGCCGCGCTGGCGGTCGAGCTCAACGACAAGGCGGTGAAGGCCGCCGAGCGCCGGGTCGGCGAGGTGGTCCGCGCCGCTGGCGAGCAGCGTGAGCAGGCCGAGCGCGAGCTCGCGGATGCGGCGCAGACGGTCGACGACCTGGAACAGGCGCTCGCGGACATGAAGGCCGAGCGCGAGAAGCTCGAGCAGCACTTCGCCGAGAAGGTGATCGAGTCCCAGAAGCAAGCCGTCGAGATCGCTCAGCTCAAGGAGCGGCTGGCCGCCGCCGAGCACTCGCACCAGGAGCACCGCAAGGAGGTCGCGAAGGAAGCGCAGCGCTGTGCCGACAAGGTTCTCGCCGCGGAGAAGGCTCGCGACGAATACGAGAAGGAAGCGCGAGCCGCCCGCGAGAAAACTGCGCACTTCGCCGGCCAGCTCGAAGCCCTGCAGGCGCAGAACGCCAAGCTGCTCGAGGCGCTCGGCAAGGACAAAGGCGGTGCGTGACCACGCAGCAGCCGATGCGGCGGTCGAGCGCGCCTGTGCCTGGCTGGCCACCAATGCGCTGATCCTCGACACGGAAACGACGGGCCTCGACGACGACGCCGAGGTCGTCGAGCTCGCCGTGATCGACTGCGCCGGCACCGTGCTGCTCGACACCCTTGTGCGCCCGAGCGGCCCGGTCCCGGCCGAGGCCGCCGCGATCCACGGCATCACCGACGCCATGCTCGCCGACGCGCCGACCTGGTCAGATATCCACGATCGATTCTGCGACCTGGTCGAGGGCCGCCAAGTCGTGATCTACAGCCGAGAATTCGACGCCAGGGTGATCAGCCAGACCGCGCGCCGGTACGGCCTGCAGGCGCCGCAGTGCTTCGACCTCGCGCTCGATGACAGTACCGTGCATTGCGCGATGCAGGCCTATGCCGAGCTCCACGGCGAGTGGAGCGAGGAGAAGGGGCGGTATCGCTGGCAGAAGCTTTCGACGGCAGCGCAGCAGCAGGGCGTGCGGGTCGAGAACGCTCACCGCGCGCTCGGCGACTGCCTGATGACGCTCGGCGTCGTGCGGGCAATGGCAAGCGGCAACATCAGTCACCCAGTCGGGAGGATCGCGCTTCGAGAGCGGTCAACCCGCAGAACGTGTTGACGGTGTCCGGGGTTGGAGGATTAACCTTTATGTCAGGGTGTGCCACTGCGCAACGATGGAAACCCTGTATTCGCGCCTGACATGATCCGACGGTTCAACTGTGCCCGCTGCTCCTCGATCAGCCGATGCTCGGCCTGCTGAAGCATCGCGATCATCTGCAGCTTGGTCGCCTCGTTGCTGATCGCGGCCTGCTCGGCCTGGATGCGCGCCTGAAGCTCGGCGATCGCCTTCGGGTCCGAAGTCGCGTTGATCTCGCTCATCAAGGCCTCGATCTGCACGAGCCGCGCCTTGGCGCCATCATAAGCACGCAGACCCGCCGCCTTGTCGGTAGCGGCGGTTTCGCGGCTGCGCTTCATGATCTGCTGCTCGATGTCAGCTACCGAGCCCGCCAGTTCCTCGTCGGCGACGATCTGCGACAGGGAGCCCGAGATGCCCGCGTAGCCGCCACCGGCGGCTGTCTCGTAGACGGTTTTCCACTCGTCGGGCAGGAACTGCGGCAGGCCCGGGTTTGCAAGCAGCGAGCCGAGTCCGCGGCTGCCAGTCATCGACTGATAGGTGGTTTCGAGTTGCTGTAGTTGCTTCTGGGCCTCCTGAATCTGCGCCGCCATCTGCTCATACTGCTTTCCCCAGGCTGCCACCTGCTGGACTGCTTTGGCGATCGCCACGTTATCAATGACCGGGATACCGGCGTGCGCGCCGCTGCCGATGGCGAGGCCTGCAGCCAGTGCGAGGGGGCGAAGGATTCTGTTCATGGTTGTGCTCCTGGTTAGTGCAAGAAAAGCTGTTCACGCGAAAGCCACATCACGATCGAGTCGTACGCGTAGCTCAGCGCAAAGGCGGCAAAGCCACCAACCGGAGCCCAAGGCAGCATCGCCTCGCGGGCAGCGGCCCCTTCGGGGTAGCCGATGTACACCAGCACCCCGGCTGCCGTCAGGCCGAAGGCAAAGAAGCTCAATGCAAACTTGATCGGCAGCCGCAAGAAGATCAGCACGACCACGAACAAGTAGCGCAGGAGCTCGATCATGGCGATGGCGAATCCGCGACGGCTCTGCGGATGTTCCTGGTGCACGGCGGGCGGCGGCACCTCATCGGTTTCACGGTGATCGACGTCTTCGAGACGGTCGCGAGGACGTAGGAAAACCACCTTGTTGTCATGAACCATGTTCGCGCCCCCTCAAAAGTGCCTTCCGGCCGCTGCCCAACCGTTATTGGTCAGTCGCAGCGGAACAAGCTTCTCGAACGTGCCAGCGCCGCGCACACGTTCCCTCAAGGGCCGAAACGCCCCCTGCACGGCGGCATCGTTCGCCCACGGCGCGAGGCCCTCGATCGAGTAGGTGTAGCGAACCAGGGCCACCATCGAGGCGTCGACCTGGCGCGGCCCCTCCCACGAAACGATCCGATGCAGCCGAGGCTTGCCGTAGCACAAACCAGACACAGCCTGGTCAGCGCCACGGCCCCCTTGGCCTCGGTACTCGGCTCCGGCAGGAGTAAGGTCATAGCGCGGCAGCTTCGCGGATCGCGTGCCGCCAAACACGCTGCGCTCTTCGAGCTCGTACTCGGTCGCGTGAACGAGTCCAACCGATTCGAGGGCCTGCATCTGCTTGCGGCGATCGCTATTCACCACCAGATCACCGCTGTTGAGAGCCACCGGAAACTGCAACGGCAAGCAAAACGCCCCCTCCTTCTCAAGGGAGGTACTCAACGCGGCAGCGAAGTTCTTTTCGTTGGGCTCGGTCGCATCCCCGACGCACCCGATCAGCATGATCGACAGCGCAGCCCTGCCCACCCAATTCGTGACTTCCACGCATCTCATTCTGTGCCCCCTTCCCCGGCGCGCTTGCACCCGCGTTGGTGCGCTTCCTCGTGCTGATACCGCGTCACGTAATCCCTTATCAGGCGGCGGATAACCTGGCTCGGCGTCAAATCATTCGCAGCGGCGGCAGCCTCGAACTCCCCCTTCAATGCAGCATCGAGGCGAGCCGATACCGCGGGCAATTTCACTCTCACGCAGGCCCCTCCCGGGCGGTCAAGCCGATGCGCCGCAATTCCGCCTGGACCATCTGAACCTGCTGCGGCGTCGCCAACGCGCGCATCAGCAGCAGGACTTCCACCAGCAAGGCACTGCCTTTCCCGTCCTCGGCAGCAGTGCTCCATTCCCATCCGTTTTCGAGCCGGCCCACCGCTGCTCGCAATGCAGCGAGTTCGCACTCCAAGGCATTAAGCTGGGCATGAACCTGATCGGCGGCGTCAAGGCGCTGCCGCAACCAGGTCGTCAGCGGCAAGCCGCGCGCGGCTGCCTCAACCTCATAAATGGCGTGCTGTTCGCGGCCCAACCTCATCTTGACAATGGCATCTAACGACATATCGCCTCCGTGGTCCGTCGCGTAGTGCGGGAAAGCCAGTAAATACGCAGGATGCAGGCCATTCCGTAGTTTTACGGGACTACGACCGGCTTCTGGGGAACCGAAAAAATTATCTATAAATCAGTTAGTTGGTCGAACCAGCAAGGTGCGTATGGTGTATGCCCTCGATTTAAGGATTAAGGACACCCACCTTTCAGCAGCACCTATGACGTCTGGCGCAAGGCACGAACAGGAAGGTCAAAACCCACACTCAATGACCGCAAGGTCATTGAGAAGAACCGCGAGCTAGGACAAACGTGGGACAGCAGCGGCCAGATGTAGGACAACCATCGGACAAGACGTGGGCGATCACGCTGCATCACGACGTGTCCCCTTGAAGTACCCAACAGCACGACGGCCGACACTGGCAACACCGGAGGCAGCAGCGCGCGTTGCCGGGTTACTCACGGCAGTACGTGTAAGGGGGTTGTTCACCACAGATCGAGCACCACGCGCAGCAGCGACCGCCCCACCACGCACCGCGCGGACTTCGTGCAGGATGCCGAGACTGAGGCCATTGCCCAATGAGGCGGCGATCGAGGACACCTGCAGCAACACCATCGCGGCAACCCCGGTGATGATGATGGTGCCACCCATATGCCAGCCGATATTGGTCGTACCCCAATCCAGCCCATCCATGAGCCGGCCGTAGATCGAGAGCAGCAAGCCGAAGATTGCCCCCACGAAAACGATCGTGAGGCCGGCGCCGACGACCTGCCCCATCCACCTATCGAAGAGTTGGCGAGTAGGCTCGAACAGAAGCGCCAATATCGCCATCGGACCGAATGCGGCAAGCAGGGCGAGCAGGAATTTCGCCATCAGGATCAGGCCGCCCCCAAAAATCAGCATGATCGCGGCGCTGAAACCATAAACGACTGCCAGGACGAGATAGGCCATACCGTTTGCCGAGAACACCGAAGACTTCTCGAACGCTTCAGTCGCCCGATCTAGCCCTTTCTGCCCAGCGGCATCGATCACGCTGGCGGCAACTGCCGATGGATCGCTCAGGATGGCCTGAGTGAACGCATCGGGCACCGTCCGGATGGCATCGGCAATCTGCGCCTGGTAGATCCCGCCCGCCAGTGCGACGGCGGTGATGATGCCGATCCGGACGGAACGCCCGACGAAGTTCATCACCGGCATGTCGATAGCACCGCGGACGATCAGGAGCCCGTAGCCGATGAATGCCAAGGTGAGTCCCACCGTCAACACGGGCGTGAGTTCCGCGATGAGGCGCCCGATCACATCCGACACGAATACGCTCGTTGCGTCATCGACCTCTGCAAACAAGTCCTGGAAGACACTGAACGTCATATCAGTGCTCCCCGGCGTTCGCCAAACGGCCGATCACATGGCTGCCACAATGCCGCCGGCTGATCTTGGCCGCAGCCTCGAACTCGTCAAAGCGCACAGCCTCCGCTGCACTACCCCAACGCGCCGGTCCATTCCTACGATCACGACCGACGTAGAACAAGACGCCCGCTGGGCGCGGAAGCAGAACCAGAAATTCGCTTATTTGCGCCATACACCCCCCTTGTCTGAGCTCGTCAGAACTGATCAAACACGCAGGAAGGATATACGCAAAAAGGATTTACGTGAACTCTAAGCTATTGTTTTATATAGGACAAATATAGGACAAAAGTTAGACAAAACACGAACCCCAGGTGAACTGCCCTAATCCAGAACGCCCTTAACCAGGCAAACATCGGCGATCGCCGGTAACAACGCCTTCCACATTCAACCATCGTCGGAACACCCCGTTCTCGGTCGCACTAGCCGAAGGCGGGTCAAGGGGTTGGTGCGGCCCGCAGGTGCAGCCGAGGACACGGCCCCTTGACGCGAAGAAGGCTCCACACGCTTGCCCCAGGGCAGGGAAACCCTGCCCCGAGGATCAAACGCGATCGTTTGGCAGTGGTCTTCCCGGGGCACCGCAAGGAAGAGCGGAGGAAGGGCCAGCCCCCCGTCCGGAGCCGAACTACCGGCTATCGGCGATGTTCATGCTCGACCAAACGCTGGCCGCGATGGGCCCGCTCGAAGCCGCCTCATAAGTCCTGCGAACCAACAACCGCTCGAGCAACCCCGCCGGCACGCATTCCCCAAACTTGACCTCCGCCCTACGCTGCTCCAACTCGCTGGTGCTCAGCGCGACACTTCGCGCAGCCATCCCTCGCATCGCCTCGGTCGGGTCCCGGCGCATGTCGAGACCGAGTTCGTCTTCGCGCAACGGCCCCACCACCTCACGCAGCTGATAGCCGAGCCAGCGATTGAAACGTGTTCCCGCGTAGGTCCAGACCCTAAAGCGGTCCTTCCCATCATGCGTGATGATCGGTCCCTCGCCTGCGCAGGGGAGCCCCCCACTGAACTCCTCCAGCGCGGCAGCCGCTCGTTTCGACGTCGTCACGCCCGAGACCGTCCCTCGCTGCAGGACAATCCGAATCGCCCCACACACTTCGCCTCCAAGCACGCGGCCAGTTCCAGTCCATCGTGCCGAGCCCCCCCCCGTACCGGGCTCGAGTGTCACCACCCGGCGCCCCCAGTCGATGTCGACCACCCTCCAGCTTCGCCCCGCGAGCAGGATGTTCATCGGCGCATCATCGCCCGTCAGGGCACTCGGATCGACATAGCCGACATCCGCACCCGCGAAGCGTGCGGTCAACAGCGGTGAGCCCGAGAAAGTCGCCAGAAGGTCCCTGTAATGTCCCCGGCCGTACTCGCGCTCGGTGGTGGGCCCAACCTGCAGGAGATCCGCCTCAGCCATCGACAGGTAGGCCTTGTCGATGGCCGAATCCACCAGCAAGGCGATGTCGGATTGCTCACATTCCGGGAAAGCCCTCTGCAAGCGCTGCAGCAACGCATGTCGCGGCACCAGGCCCTGCTCCAGCACCATAGCAAGCGCCTGTTGGGCCACCACACCCCAAGGCTCGGGAGGCGGCAGCGCTGCCTCCACCCAGGCCTCCTGCCACTTCTGCAGCACGCCGAGGCTCAGCAAAAAACCCTGATAGGTCGTGGCAAGGAACAGGCAGTTGCGCCTCGCTCCGGCGCGACGGCCGGTACGGCCCATCCGCTGCAGGAACGATGACACTGTCGAAGGTGCATCGATCTGGATGACGACGTCGAGATCACCCACGTCGATGCCCAGTTCGAGCGTGGAGGTGGCAACGATGACGCAGTCCTTCTCTTCCGCAAACGCCGTCTCGGCCTGACGACGCTCAACCGCGCTCAGCGACGCGTGGCTGACGAAGGTGCGCACACCGTGGCCCCGCAGCAGGTTGCCGAGTTGCTCGGTGTAGCTGCGCGAATCGCAGAAGACGAGGCGCTTCTTGCCGCGATGCAGGCGCGAAATCACGATTGCCGCGTTCTCGAGCGAGCCGACGTGGTCCAGCGTGACGTCGGCATCGGTGCTCACCCCCGCACTGCCGACCACCCTGCGCTCGCCTTCCGGAGCGAGCCAGGCTAGCAACTGATCCGGATTGCTGACGGTGGCCGACAGTCCGATGCGCTGGGGCGGGCGCACCGTGTAGTCCGCCAGGCGGGAAAGGATGGCGCGCAGATGCCAGCCGCGATCATCGACCGCAAAGGCGTGGAGCTCGTCCACGATCACCGCCCGCAGGCTGCCGAACCAGGTATCGCGCTCGACCCGGGTGGAGATCAGCATGCCCTCGATCGATTCGGGCGTGGTCAGGATGATGTCGGGCGGGTCCTTCAGCGCACGCTGCTTGCGCGACTGCGACACATCGCCATGCCAGAGCTCCACCCGTCGGCCAACGAGTCCTGCGTAGTGTTCGAGACGCTGGGCAAGGTTGTTGAGCAGCGCCTTGATCGGGCAGACGTACAGCACGCTCACGCCGCTCCAGTTCTCGCGAAGCATGCGCGACAACACCGGGATGATCGCCGCCTCGGTCTTGCCACCTGCAGTCGGCGCCAGCAACAGGCAATGGAGCCCCTCCTGGATCGGGCCGATGGCCTCGATCTGCGTCGGTCTCAGAGACGTCCAGCCCAGCGAATTGACGACGTGGTACTGCAGCGCGGGGTGCAGGGTATCGAAAGGATCAACACCCAGTTCCCGCCTCGGGTCGGGCGCGCTCACAGCGCGATGTCGTCCACCGAGTCCGCATTCGCCGCCGCCCGTTCGGCGGCAGACATCTCGGTCTCGGACAGCGTCAGGCTGTAGTGGCGTCGCGGGTCGAAGTCGGCGTGCAGATCCACCCGGTCGAGCACGTCCGCGACAAGCTTCTTCAGGAACAGGCGGGGCGCAACCCCTACCTTGCCACCCAGCCCGCCGGCCACGGCGCGGGCCAGGGTTTCCACGTAGGCATCATCGACCACACCGTGGATGCGCGCCTGGTCTCGCGCGCCTTCGGCGTAGATGTCGCGTATCCGCGTCCCTACTGCGACCAGGGCGCCATGATCGAAGGTCGATAAGCGGATCTGCGCCGCACGCGGGTTATCGAATCTGGCCTCGGTGGCGAAATCCACATGCAGACGCTGCGCAAGCGGAACCAGACGCTGGATGCCCTGTGGGCCGTCGTAGAAGGCCGGCGTACCCGTAACCAGCAGATAGAGCCCCGGGTAGCGTCCGGCGTCGATCTCGTCGATCCATTGGCGCAGCGCGTTCAAGCCGCGCTCCCGGGTGTCGGCCCGCATGCGCTGCAAAGTCTCGACTTCATCGAGCACCAGGACCAGCCCGGCGTAACCACTGTCACGCAGGATCACCAGCAGACCGGCAAGGAAATTCGCCGCACCGAAGTGGTCCAGATCCCCCTTGATGCCTGCCGCCCGCTTCACGCTCGCGGCCACATTGGGCTGCCCCGCCAGCCAGCTGATCAGTCCGTCGGCGAGGCTTCCATCGCCCCGTGCAACCGCCTGCCGATAGGCGCGCAGCACCGCCGAAAACGCCGGCGCCGCCTTGCTGATGGCCGCCAACCTCGCTTCCATCAAGGCATCGGTCCTGGCCAGCAGGGCGGAATCGTCATCGGCATCGACGCCCCCCTCCGCCAGTACGTCCTGCTCGAGCGCGAAAAACCAGCCGTCGATCACGCTGCGGAATGCGCCGTTCGCGGCGTCTGCCGTGCCAAGGCGCTCCACCAGCCGTCGATAGACGGTCTCCAGCTTGTGCAGCGGGGTCTCGGTTTCGTTGATCTGGACCTCGCTCGCCGCAAAACCACGGCTGCGGGCACGCTCCTGGAACCAGCGCCCGAAGAAGGTCTTGCCGCTGCCATACTCGCCGCGCACCGCCTTGAAAGCGCCACGCCCGGCGGCGACGCGCTCGAGTTCCTCGTCGATCACCGGCACAAACGCATCCACCCCAACCGCAAAGGCGTCGAGGCCCGAACCCGGCACCGTCCCGCGGCGCAGCGCGCCGATGATGTCCTCGCGTTTGGCAGCGCTGATCATGCGCGCTCCTTCATCCTGGCTGGCTTCATCTTCACTGCCCCGTTGCGCTCAGTCCGAACTGCTTCATCAGCAGGTTCAGGTTCAGTTCCACCGTTCCGGCGCCCTCATCCAGCTCCATCACTGGCATCTGGTCGACGTTGAGCACCCGTCGCGCCGCAGCCAGCATGCCCGCCAGCCTCAGTTCGGGCACAGCCAGACGCTGCGCCACCGCGGTCTTCGACAGCTTGCCTCCACGCTCTTCCAGCGTGCACAGCAAACGCCGCATCTGCTCATCGGGTAGCGCCACACGGGCAGCCAGGCGGCGCTGGGCCGCATAAGTGTCGGAGGCAAGTAAGCCGTCCACCCAGTGCGTGCGCTTTGGCTCGGCGGGCACCGGAGCCGGGACATCCAGATCGAACAGCGCCCCCTGCCCCTCCGGCGCGGCCGGCTTGCGAGACGGAGCACGCGAAGGCTTCCCCGCAGCTGGCAAAGCGGCAGGTCGGTCCGTCACCTTCAGACCGTTCGCTGCCGCGCCGAAAGGCAAGCTCGGATCCCACCACTCGGGCTGCGGCGGCACCGCCGGTTGCCATCCCGGCAGGCTCATGCCCAGCGGAACCAGCACGCTCATCGGCACCACCACCTCGGGCAGAGAAGCGCCGCCGTGGTAGCCGTTCTTGCGACCGGTGTAACGCGTGTCCTCGCCCCACAGGCACACCACGCTGCGCTGCCCCGCGGCGGTCAGCACCCGCGGCCCGCGCAGGACGATCTCGTCCTCGCTGCCTAACTTGCTGCCATCGCGACAGCGATCGCGCTCACCGCCCGCGCACTGGCGCGTGCCGTCTTCGAGCAGATGACCGTGATCCGCCGTCACGATCACGACCCGGCGTGCGTCACGCGCTTCTCTCAGCAGGGGCATCAGCAGGCGCAGCCCCTCCAGTCGCCAGGCCTGATGCAACTGGTCCGGACCGGCGAGATGGTCGTCCACCGCGTTGTAAACGACCCCGACCACCTTCTGCCGGCCATCGGCAATCGCTGCCCGCACCTGCGACGACAGGCTGCCGTCCTCGGCCAGCTCACCCTTGTGAAACAGCCTCGGCGGCTGCGAGGCATTGCTACGCGCAAGCAAGGCCGGATGCGCCGCAAACGCACTTTTCTCCTGCGCGCTTCCACCGGTCGTCACGGTGCCGGCGAGCAGGCTCGCACGGCTGACCTCCGTCACCGTGGGGAATGCGGCCACCCCGGTCAGGGCATGCCCCAGGTCGCTGTGCACCCACTCGGACCAGCTCAGTGCGGCCAGATCAGCGAACAATTCCCGGAAGATGCTGACGCTCAGTCCATCCATGACCAGCACGAGCACCGGGCTCGCAGCCGCCAGCGGCGCGACCACGTCCGCGAGCGCGTTCTCGACCGGCACGATGCGCGGCGACGGGCTCCAGTCGTGCCCGCCCCCCTGCGCGAGCATGCCTGCGAACCCCTTTGCCAGCCGCGCCCGCCTGGCGGCCACTGCAGCACGCAGGGCGGCGTACGCCTCGGACACCGGCGCCAGGTCATCGCCGCCGCGCAAGCGGAAACGTGCCCAATCGACGAATGCTCCCTCGTCCGCCTGCCATTCGATGGCAGCGGCCACCGAATCGAGGTCGAGTGTCGGCCTCGCCAGCCACTTAACCAGACGGCACGCCATTGCCACCTGCTCGAGGCGCTGGGTGAAGCGCCCCACCAGCACGTGCCGGCGCAACTCGGCCGCCCGTTGCAAAACCTCGCGCACCGCCCCGTTCAGCGCATCACGCCCCTTCTCACCGGAGAGGTCCGCCACAAACTGCCCGATCGCTGAGCCGAAGCGCGCCATGCGCTGGTCCAGACCGGCGTAAAGCGTGTCGCTCAACCAAGCGAACTCGGCGACGCGCAACTCCTCAAGCAGGGTGTCGGCGCGATCGAGCGCTCCCTGCCAGACTGAAGCCCCGTCACGCGTGACGAGCGCGGTCGCTGCTTTCGCCCACGCCCGGCCTTCGACCACGCCGATGTGCTCGTCATCGACATGACGCTCCAGGCGCACGGCCGCATGGCCCCGCTCCGTCTGGCCGGCAGCATCGGAAGCGAACACCACCGAGCACACCAGCCCGATCGGCAGAGCATCCGCCAGGCGCTCACTCCTGCGGGTGGCGAGAATCAGTCTGCCGACCGCGCCGGCTGCATCCTGCAGCCACGCACACACGTCCGTCTGCGCCGCGGCCGGCAGGGCTTCCAGCCGAGCGACGGCGTCGGGCTGCTGAGTCCAGGCCAGCAACGCTTGCGCGTCGGGTCGTTCGTTCTCCAGCCCGAGGCAGCGCTGCAGGACAACCCGCCACGCCGTCCCGAGATCGAGAAAGCCGGTGGCCACCGGGTCGTAGGGCCCAGCGGCCGCCGCATCGATCAGCACCTGCGGCATCCAGCCATAGCGCGCGAGGCGGGCATCAACCTCCTTCGCTTCGAACATCTCGCGCACGATCTCCCAGCCCTCCGGCTGCCAGACGCGCGACTTGAACAGGCGCGCGGCCACGTCATCCGGCAACTCGTGCGTTGCAAAGGGCGTCAGCAGGACGACACCGGCCTCGTCCGGCCCGCCTCCGCTTGCGCCTTGCGGCTCGAGCCCGAGCAGCGCCTCGCGCAAGCCGAGCAGAGAGTCGCACCAGCGCACCTCGAAAGGCCTCCCCCGTGCGCTGATCCGCTCGGGCCACGGCTGCCGTGCCGCCGAGCGCACCGCCACCGCGCGGGCACTGGCGCTAGTGTCCCTCGCGACGATCGTTTCGAGTTGTGCAGCGACCTGCGCGGCCGACACCCCCGTTGCAGGTGCCATGTTCATTCTCCCCGACGTTGCAGACGCCAGGTCACCGTCAGTTCCAGCGCCTGATCGCTCGCCAGGCGCGCCTTCAAGTCATCGAGCACGCGGGTCGCCTCCTGG
Organism: Thauera sp. WH-2; assembly: GCF_048321015.1. NCBI lineage: Bacteria > Pseudomonadati > Pseudomonadota > Betaproteobacteria > Rhodocyclales > Zoogloeaceae > Thauera > Thauera sp. WH-2. Next base: position 13,066 of record NZ_JBLWFG010000004.1, read on the forward strand.
GCGCTGAGGTCGGTTTTCTGGGCCTCTTCGACCACGATGGTGCGCGGCCCCGGCTGCGGTACGGTCGGCGCGGTGGGTTCGGATGGCGTGGAGGGCGTACTTGTCTGCACCCCTGGGGTACCAGTTGCTGTAGGACTAGGAGCACCGATGCTTGCGGCTGCGGCCAGCAGCCGGACGGCATCGCGCTCCATCTCCTCGAAGCGGGCCTTCAAAGGCACCACATGCTCGTCTGCCGTCAGCGCCTCCTTCAGGCGCACGAGGATGAGCTGTGCCGCATCCCGACGATGGTCGGCGAGATCGCCCATCGCATCGAACAACTGCCACTTGGCCGCGTCGAGCACTGCCAACGAGGTCTCGGCCTGCCCCAGCGTCCGACCCACCGCGGTCTCCGAGGTCTCGAGCGCCATCGACGCCAGCACGCGCACCAGTTCGCGGTCATCGGCCGTCACGAGCGCCGCCACCAGCGCCTGCGCCGATTCGGCACTTCGCTGCCGCGACCCGGGCGCCCCAGGCGCGTAGCGCTCCGCACGGTCGCGCACACGGGCAACAAGTTCGCCGATCTTGATGCGCTTCGGCCTCGCCGCCTCGCGGACCTGGCTGACGAGTTGCGCCACGCTTGCCGCATTCAGCGTCTGCGGCAGCGTCAGGCCAAACAGCGACGCCGCACGCTCCACCGCACGCACCCACTCCGAGGCTTCGGGCAAGGACTGCTCGCGCAGCTCCAGGTCGTCGGCAAGCTGCTCCACCCCCGGATCGACCGGCGTGCTGCCGAACACGAAGCTGCGGTTCGTCTGCAGCGCGTAGGTCAGGATGACTAGGTTCTGCAGCTCGACGGGCAGGCCCATCGGCTGCGGAAGGTCGATCCACTGCCGAAGCCTCGCCACCGTGATCGCCCCACCGCCATCGCGCGCATGGCATTGCGAAAAATGTTCCCTCCAGCGGTGTTCGATCAGCAGATGCGTCTCGCCCATCACGCCCAGGCGGCAGGGATTCACGACGGAGCGCACCAGGCGTCGGGTGGACGTGTCGGCCACCAGCCCACGATGCCCCGACGCGGCAACCGCCTTCTGCACCTCGGCCCACACCTTCTTGACCACGCTGGCCTTGATCTCGGTATCGAACTCCGGGTGCGCGGGATACTGGTGGGCGAACAGTTGCCCGAGCAAATCCTCGAAGGCCGAACGGAAGTCCGCCCCCACCGGCGGTCGCGGCGCGAAGGTGAGATCGAGCGAGCGGAACTGCTGCTCGGGCTCTAGCGCAAACATCACCGCGTCGCGCGGTTCCGTGCTCAGGCCGTAAGCCACGTCGAGTTGGGTGCGCAGCTTGATGCGCAGCGAATCGAGCTGATTGCGCGCCAGCGCCTTCGCCTGCGTGCGCTCGACGAAGGACAGATGGCCGGCATACTGCTCGAAACGCTCGCCCTGCAGGATGTGGTCGAGGATCACCAGCCGCCCGAGGTCGGCCATCGCCTTGTTACTCAGGAAGGCCGGCAGCCAAACCACGGTGCGCGTGTTGCCGCCGTTGTATTCGTCCAGTCGGGCGATGTCGTCCTGGGGCGTGCGGTTGGCCTCGTCGAAGGGAAAGTCCAGCACCACCGACCACGCCTCGCTGCGGCCGCGCAGGCGCTCGTCGGCCATCTGGCGCACGTTTTCATACAGCAGTTCTACCTCGCGCCGCGTGCCGCGCCAGACGAACTCGTAGCGGATGAACAGGCCACCGTCGTCCTCGATGCCCAACTGCTCGAACAGCATGTCGCGGATCTTGCGGCGACGGTTGCCGTCGTTGTCGTTCACCTCAGCGGCCCGCAGGATGGGCTCGATATCGACCCCGGTCACCTGGATCGCCACCGTGGGGTTGTTGTCGTCGGAGACCTTGATCTCGCCGATCTCGCCCGCCCAGTCGCGCAGTCGGCGCACTACGTCCTGCACCTCGCGCCCCGGAATCGGCGAGCGGAAGGTGCCGTGGTTCAGCGCAACCAGCCGGCCGGCGGTCATACCCTTGAGCGACTCCACCTCGGGCACCAGCGCCGCCAGCAGCAGGGTCTTGAGCAGCCGCGCGTCGTTGCGCAGGTTACGCGCCGCGCCGGCATCCGCCTGGCCGAGCTTGATCGCCTCCCAGGTCACGCCGTGGCGCGTTTCCAGCATCGGCAGCAGGCGCTGGGTGTAGAGCCGCTTGGCGTTCTCGAAGTGCAGCCGCATGCCCTCGGAGAAGGGTTCATCCCCTTCCGCGATCGCATCCCACAGATCGCCGACCGGAATCAATTGGCCGAGCTCGAGATCCTCGCGCCGATCCACCAGCAACTGCAGCATCAGCTTCAGTGCCGTGCGCTCGCGCTGCAGCGCCGCCGACACCGCAATCAGGGTCTGCACCAGCGCCGGGCTGAAGGGATAGACCTTGCGGAACAGGTCGCGGTCGGCCTCGGTGGTCAGCAAGGTGTCGAGCACGTCGCGGCGCAACCTCAGCACGTCCTCGAAGGCGGCCTGCAGGGTCTGCCGCGCCGCTTCGTCACGCGGACGCAGCACGCGCTTCTCCGCGATCGCGGGCAGATTGCGGTCTTCCAGCGTCACACGGTGGAAGCGCGCCTCCCAGTGCTTGAGCACGTCGCTGAACTGCAGTTGCAGCGATCCGGCCAGGTTCTCTCCCACCAGGTCGCGCAAATCGCGCTGCCGTGCGACGAAGCTCACCAGCGGAATCGGCCGGTCGGCGTTGGTCGCCTCGACCAGCTTCACCAGCTTGGTGCCCTCGCGGCTGACGAAGCTCACGTCCGCCGCATGGCTCGCCAGCCACAACACCAGCTCGTCGAGGAACAGGATCACCGCGTCGTAGCCGAGGTCGCGCGCGTGCCGGCTCATGATCGCCAACCCGTCGTCCAGCGGCACGAAGCCCTCGCCACCGGCCGCCAGCGAGCGGTAGGCCGAGAAGAACTGCCCGATCAGGTCGCCCACCAGCCGCGCCCGCTCCTCGCCGTGCGGCGGCTCCAGCATCGCCGCCTCGAAGCTCGCCGCATCCCAGCCGCTGTCGAGCGCCCCCCAGCCACCTCCTGCACTGCCTTGGGCGCCGGCGTTTAGCTTGTCGAAGAACTCCGCGTCGCCCATCGTCTCGCGCATGCGCACGGCGTCGTGGAACAGCCCCTCGGCCAGGTAGAAGCCCGGCACGGGTGCCTCGGGGTGCTGCTTGCGCACAAACTCGGCGTACTGGCCAAGGATCGCGCTCTCCATGTCGCGAGCGCCGATCATGTGGTACGGCACGAGCAGGAATTTGCGCCCCTGGGTCCAACCGTGGCGGGCCACGACCGAGGCCAGCTCCGGAATCGCCCGCGCCTGCGTGTTGCCCGCGAGCAGCAGGTTCAGCACCGCCATGAAGTGGCTCTTGCCCGAGCCGAAACTGCCGTGCAGGTAGGCCGCCTTGCTGTTGCCCGACAGCACCGCCTGCTCGATGAAACCCATCGCATTGTTGAACGCGTCAGCAAGCTGCGGCGTAACCACGTAGTCGCGCAGCGTCTGCTCGGCGTGGCTCACCCCTTCGGAGAGCTTCAGCACGAAGTCGCCCTGATGCACGCGCTCAGGGATAGTGATCAGGTCTTTCAGCAACTGAGGCATGGCCTCGCTCCTTCTCTCGCTCGCACCCATGTGCCAGCGACCCTTCAAAGGCTATTCATAGAGCACCGCTCAGGTCTTGGGACTTCGGGTCAAGAAGTCCACGACCGATGGCGGCACGCCCTCATCTTTAACGATTCCGTCCGCAGCGGGTCTGAACAAGGCCTGCAGGATCAACTGCCGGTCCTGATCGCCAACGGCTGCGCCACTCTCGAGCAAAGAGAGGTACGTCTGGATCATCACCCGGCGCTCGGCTGCATCGCCGACCAGGTGCAAGTTGCTCAGATATGAGCGCACCACCAAGCGTATCGCCCACACAGAGAAGAGACCGATCAGGCCAACCAGAGCCAGCCTCCAGCTGTCAGGCCCCTGCCCAACCGGCGTCGACTCAAGAAGCCCGGCGAGAAGCCGCCCAACCATGAGAGAGGCGACGAGCATTCCGCCAAAGGCGGCCACGCCCGAGACCCAAGACATCGTCCTGTGGTGCTTCTCCTTGGTTTTCCAGTATTCCGCGGGCGCACGCATCGCCATCTCGTCCCGGAACGCCTTTCTAAGGTCGCTCATGGACGCCTCGTGCGTCGCCAGCAGCGCCTCAAAATGCTCGCTCCGCTGCTGTTGAGCCGAATCGAAGTCGTTTTGCTGGGCCTCACGCGCCGAACGGATGTCGCTTGCAAGCTCCGCGTAATCGCGGTGCAGGGCCTCAATCGCCGCGGTTTTTTCGCCAACCACGGACGCTGTGTTCGCCCGAAGCTGTTCGAATGCCTGGCTCGCCGCCTCGAGCCGCTCTTCCCTCAGCGAAGCGGGCAGTTCATAGCGGTCCAGAATGCCTTCTACCAGGCCTCGCCACGCGTCCGGCGTCTGCGGCTGCAGACCATGCCCGTCCCTCGGAGGGACAAAGACACAGGCGTAGAAGCTCGCGGCTGCCTCATTCTGAGCGCGGTACAGATCAATTCGCTTGGCGAGCGGAGTCGAACTGTGCGGCAGTCCATGCACGACCAGCGCCTCACGCGCCGAAGCCTGGGCCGATTGAATCTGCTGGTCGTATTGCTGGGGGTTATGCGTCGCGTACTGCTGAGCTTGTTGAAGACAACTCAGTGCATTCGCGAGTTGGCTCAGTGCCTGCCGAAAGCCGTTCGTGTGGTTGCCACTCTGCCGGTCTCGCTGCCAAGACCAGAAGTTGATCTCAGCCTGGACCCAATCACTTGCCTCTTGAATCGACCTGGGCGCAAACAGCCCTCCGTTCTCACCCAGATCAAGGCTGAAAATCGGCTCAGCGGGCGTAAGAACGGCTTCCGCCACCCCCGTCATTCAGCTCCGTCTCCCTTTGGAACCTTCTTGCGCACCTTGGCACCGCTGAGCGGCTTCTTTAGCGTCTGCACAGCAGCAGGCTCCGATGCCCCGGAGCCCTCTTTCCTCAAATCATGAAAGTTCATCGTTGGCAGCATCACCTGTCCTGCCATCATCCGCGAACTGACGGTAAGCAATTGCTCGCGCAGCGCAGACCACAGGAGCGACGCGCCATTCACCGCAGCCAGGTCCTCGGGAGGAGCGAGTTTTTCGGCGCCATTCGGAATGAGCACGACTCCGCGGGCCTCGACATCGATGAGATAGGGTGAATACTTCTGATCTTCCTTGTCTTCTCGAGTCTCGTTATCGACCACCAGCCGAAAGCTGATCAGGTACATCCGCCCCCGCTCGTGGTTCGGATCGAGCTCGCCGATGCTGAACTCAGTGGTCAGATCGACGCCATCGAACATGAAGGTGGTCGTGAATGGGTTCGGAGGCTCCTGCGGCGCATGCCGCTCGTCCCACTCGACCGAAACCTTCTTGAACATCACCTGCAGCAATTGCACCGGTGCCGGTTTCATCAGGCGATCGCCTCCATCAACTCGGCGGACGAGGCTGCGTCATTGCAAGCGGTCATGGATAAGTGTTCTGTGAGATGGACCCTCCCACTCCACATGCCGCTCAGGTCTGCCGAGCGTCCAGGAATGTGTACGCTCACCCGGGTCCGGTCGCGACGCCGGGTATCCATGCGCGTCGTCGGCAGCGAGCGCAGCTTCACCCGCTGCTCATCCTCGCAGCGCTCCTTCCAAAGTGACAACTCCACACCAGCCTTGTCGGCAAGCGCTTTCATCACCTCGGGACGCTCGATCGCCATCGTCAGGAGCAGCGTCGTGCTCTCATCCGGATAGGTGGTTTCCGACTCGTAGCGCGAAAAAGCGATCTTGCCCTTACCGAAAACCTTGGACGCCTGCTGCTGCGTCAGGCCGTAGCGCTTGCGCAGAGCCAGAATCTCCTCGCCCATCAGCAGATCGCCGTAATGCACCTTGCGCTCGGCCAGCACACGTAGGTTTTCCCTGTGCTGCGACGCCTTGGTCGTCGTTTCACCGCAGGCATTGCAGACCGAGGTCTGCAGCTTCACTTCCACACGCTTGCCGTGCGGCTCGAACACACGCACACGCTCCGCCGCCTCTAGGTGACCCTTGCGGCACACCGGGCACAGACCCAATCCCATGATTCACCCTCCCCCTCAGCGAGAGCCGTGACAAGACACCAGCACCAAACTCAGCTGGCCGTCGTCGGTCACGGAAAACTTCATATACACCTCGAGGCCACGTGCGTTGCGCACGCGCCGTTCAAAGTCAAAGTGCAATCGATAAACATCGCAAGGATACGTCTCCCCGCCCTTCACCTGACACCACTCGGCGTTCTTGAAATCCGCCGGTTTCAGGCAAGAAAGCATGTGCAGCACATCTTCATAGCTCCACTGCTCATTCTCCAGATCTCGCTCACATCGATCCGTGGCGACCCAAACCTCGTCTTCAGTCAACGCCCCATCGGCCAACAGTGTCTGGAGCACAACGAGGTCGAACACGGGACCACCCGCAATCGCGCGCCGGGATGACGTCGGACGCTTCAGCGAGGCACGGGCAATCTTCCACAGACCAGGCATCTAGTTTATCACCGTGATAAATATTTAGTCGGATTTTACACTTTCAAACCTGTGACTCAGCTCACGCTCCGCCGACGCCCGCGCCGGGCCGCCGTCACTGCCGGTTTCCATGCCCGCAACGCATCCAGCGTCACCCCCAGCGCCTTGGCCTCGTCGCGCACGAAGCCGTCGTAATAGTCGCCCATGCGCTCGCCGAAGTTGGGGTCGAGCTGGTTGTGCCATTGCTTGAGCCAGGGCAGCAGTTCGAGCAGGCCGGCGAGCAGCGGCACCAGGCGATCGATGGGCCAGCCTTCGGTGTCCTTCATGTCGAGGTAGTAGGCGGCGAGCGCGGTGGCTTGCTGCAGGCGGTCCCAGCCGGCCCACGCAATCGGCTGGCTGCCGTCGGCGCCGCGTTCGCAGCCGGGGTAGCTCACCCAGCGCTCCTTGGGCACGTCCAGGCCGCCGCGCAGGCGCCAGAAGTCGGCCTTCTGGAAGTCCTTGCTCTGATATTTGGGAGGCACCGGAATCCGCCCGACCTCAACCGCCTTGCGCTCGGCCTTGGTCTTTGCCAGTTCCGTGGCCAAGGTCTCCTCGACCCAGCGCAAGTCCTCCGCATCCGGCTCGCTTCCATCGCGCCCCTGGCCAAGGATCGCAAGCAACGCCTGGCGCCGTGCGTCGGCCCCCTGCTCGACCTCGGCATCGATGGCATCTTCGCGCCGCTGCAGCGCCCAGCAGTCTTCCCACTGGGCGCGCTTGCGCAGGCCGGTTTCGGTGTAGCGCAGCACGGGCAGGAAGGGCACGGACTCGGCGGCGACCAGCTCGCCGACCAGGCGGGTGACGTCGAAGTCGGCGCGGCCGGCGTAGAGCTCGGCGATCTGCATGAAGTCGGCGTCCTGGCGGGCGGCGTCGGCCAGGCGGTTGATGCTGGAGAGCTGCGCCGGTTCGCCCGCGCCGCCTGCGGCGCCGGCTGTGTCCTCGCGCCCCTCGCCGCGCGGCCAGTAGTGGGCGGATTCCAGCCGGGCGAGCAGCCAGTCGCGCAGCGCGGCCTGCTCCTGCTCGTCCCACGGCGGCGTGTTCCAGCGCCGCTTGTATTCCGGGCGCTCGATCAAGCCGATGTTGCGCTCGGCTTCGATCAGCGCGATGCGCCGATCGACCACCGCGCGGTAGTCTGCCGGCCAGTGGGCGGGGATCTCGGTGATCGGCGTGGCACCGTGGCGCTCGAACCAGGTCGTGCTCTCCTTGCCCGCGGCCATGCGGCGGGCAAGCACGATCTCGAAGGCGCGCTCGCCGAGGCGGACTTCGGGCGGGTGAGGGTGTTCCAGCTCGGCCACGCCCTCGGGCAGCAGGCCGTAGAGCCGGTAGCAGCGCCAGTCGAGTTCTTCCTGCAGCGCGATCATGCGCTGGCGCAGGGATTCGGCCTCGCGGCGGGCGGCGGCCAGCGTGGCGCGGGTCGGCAGCGGCTGACCTTCACGCAGCAGCGCGTCCGGGAGGGTCGCGGCGCGCTCGCTGGAGAGGGTATCGAGCCGACGAGCCAAGTCGAGCGGCCGGCCATCGATCAGCGGGAAGTCAGCGACCTTGGTCGAGTTGAAGGCGTAAGTATCAAACGCAGGATCGCCTGTAGTTCTCGCGCCATTCGTATCCGTCGAGTCTCCCTTGTTGAAGCACACCTGCTTCAACCAAAAGCACGCCACCGACGAATTCAGGAGCCCGAGGAGGCCCAGATGCTCGTCCTCGGTCGCCTCCGCCGGCAGCTTGATGACCGGCGCGGTCTGCTTGAACACCTTGCCGCCGCGGTCGAGGACGAAGTGGTTGTGGGTGGCGACCTCGGCGAAGGTGATGGAAAAAGGGATACGGAGTTTTCTTGTTGTCAGCCTGCCGTACTCCCACCACTTCAGGCCGGCTTCCACCTTGGTCTGCTTACCAAACATCTTGTTGTTCGACAAATCGGTGCGGTAGGGCCACATGAATCGATGAGCGCCAGGCGTCGACAACAAGTCGACGGACTCAAATCCCTCGTCATACGGGAATAGTGCAGCCGAAGTCGGAGCGTGAGACCAATCCCGCACCTCATCGCCACTCACCATGCCGCGCAGGATGCCGCCAGTCACTCCCTGCCTTGAGAAAGCGCTCGGAGGATTCACAAATACATCGTCTTCAAGGGTGAAGGACGTGATTCCCACGGAGTCGGACGCCTCGGAGAGTGTCGGCCGATCAGTTTCGATAACCTCCTTCAGGTCCGAAGCCCCGCCACCGCCGATGCTCCAGGGATGCTTCCCGAACGTCGCCCGCGGCGTGTCCGCCACGCTGACAAAATCGCTTTCCGACCCCGCCACATCCACCTGCCCGAGGATCGCGGACCACACCTGCCCTGTCGCGGGATCCTCCGGCGTGCTCGGCTCGCCCTTGATCCCCATCACCGTGCGCACCTCGCCCGCCACCGGCGGTCGGTGGCGGCCGAACAGAATCACCGTTGGCGTACCGTGCCCCGGGATATAGGCGCCGGAGGTGTCGATGACGTGGGTGAGATCCAGCGCCGGCAGCACCTGTTCGATGAGCTTGGCGCCGAACTCGCGCTTCATGAAGCTGTTGGCGGTGATCAGGCCGACGAAGCCTGCCTTGGCCACGTCTCCCTGCCCGTCGCGCCCGGTCTGCGCGAGCTCGAAGAAGCGCTCGGTGAAGGGGCAGCCGAGCGAATACTTCATGTGGCAACTGTTTGGATAGCGCCGGCGGTAGGCCTGGTTCAGCGCCGCGTCCTTGACCACGATGTAGGGCGGGTTGCCGACCACGGCGTGGTACTGGCGGCCGAGGATCTTCTGCACCTCGGCCAGGTCCTCGCTGGCGAAGGCGTGGGCTAGGCCGGTGTCGGCGTAGTCATCGGCGCGCTGGAACATGTCCTCGGTTTCCTTGAAACCGAAGCGCGGGCCGTGCAGCAGGCTGTCGCCGATGGCCACCTGCAGCCTGAGGTTGGGCGCATCCGCCAATCGGCACACTTCGCACACCTTGAGCGCCGCCACCAGCAGGCGAAAGCGCGCGATCGCCACGGCGAAGGGGTTGAGGTCCACGCCGGCCACCGCGTCGAGCGCCTTCTGCGCGATGTCGCGCGGGTTGCGGCCGGGCTCGCGGCGCTGCCATTCCGCCACCAGGCGGTGGAAACCGCCGAGCAGGAAGTGGCCGGAGCCGCAGGTGGGGTCGATCATGCGCGCGCTCTGGTAGCCGAACTCGCGGATCGCCGGGGTGAGCGTGCGGTCGAGGATGAATTCCTCGACGAACTCGGGGGTCTGCAGCAGCGCGTAGCGCTTGCGGGTGGCCTCCGACAGATCCTGATAGAGGTCGCCAAGAAAGCGGGTGTCCCACTCGGGGTCGGTGAAGTCGTGCACCAGCGCCCCGCTCGCCGGGTCCACCGTCTGCCAGAACTGGCGCAGCGCCATCGCCGCGTCACCGCTGATGCCGAGGCGGAAGACCGGGTTGTGCGCCTGGTCGAAGAAGGTCTGCAGGCCGGGAAGCCGGCCTGCCTCTCGGAAGGCGGCGAGCAGGTAGTCGCGGTCGGATTCGAGCGGGTGGGCGCGGAAGTAGGCTTCGTGACGGTCACGCGCGAGCGCGAGCCGGCCGCCGCCGCCGTCCAACTCCGGCGTGCCGGACAGCCAGGGGCGGTCGACGAGCTGGTTGTCTTCGATGAAGCGCAGGAACACGCAGGACAGCAACCAATGCACGCCGGCCTGGGTGATGACCTGGTCGGCCCAGCTCTCGAAGGGCTCGGCGCAGCGGTCGGCATCGCGGGCGGCCTGCCATTCGGCACGCAGCGCGACGTCGAGCTCGGGCAGCTCCGCGATGCGGGCACGCAGGTCGTCTTCGAGGCGCTTGATCTGGCGGGTGAGGTCGGCGAGGAGTTGCGGGGCGTGGATCACGAAGGGATTCCGTTAAGAGCGCAGTGAGCAGGCAGTGCAGTTCAAGGCTGGGTGGCGAGCGCCGCACGGTGATGGTTCTTGATCCAGGACTGCGGGACGTCGGCGGCAGCGCTGGCGTGGACCAGCGGCACCGGCACGCCATCGAGCATCGGCAACCCCTGGCGGTGGGTGGGCAGGAGCAGCCATAGCGCGGGTGTGCAGCCGGGGCGGCCGACTTGGGCTTCGAGTTCGGAGACCAGGCTCATCAGCCCGTAGCGGGCGAGCAGGCCGGGGCTGGTGAGCAGGACCGGGTCGGCGCTGCCGAGCAACCGGTCGCGCAGACCGGGCAGCGTCCGCTGCACCAGGCGCTGCAAGTTGGCCCAGTCGCGGCTGTCGTGGGCGGCGCCGTCGGCACGCAGGATGACGTTCCAGTCGGCGCCCAGGGCGTCGGCCTGCGCGCGCAGGGCCTGGATCATCAGGGCGTCGAAGCTGAAGCGGGCGAGCCCGCCGGCGGCGGCCGAACCCGGGCCGAAGCGGCGCAGCAGCTCGGCCTCGGCGCGGACGGCGAGGCGGGGCTCGACGCACAGCACCAGCAGCCCGCCCTGGCGCAGGTTGCGCTGCAAGCGGTCTTCGAGCGCCTGAGCGTCCTGCGCCGCGACGTCGACCAGGGCGAGGCCATCGACGGTGGTGAGGCGCTGAAAGGACGTGGTGCCCCCGCTGGTGGTGCCCGACTGGAGGCGACGGTAGTGGCGCGCTTCGTCATCCCAGCGGAAGGGGGCCTCGACCTCTTCGAGCAGGCGGTCGAGCACGGGACGGTCGGGCAAGGGCTCGGCGTCGGGGTAGCGGCCGCGCACGCGGGCCCTGAGGTCGCCTACTTCGAGCTCCTTGAGGCTGACCAAGGCGCCGAGCGACTGGCGCAGCGCCTGCAGCGCCGGCATCTGGCGCGGGTAGATCTCCTGCCGGCTGGACAGCGCCGCGGTGCGCGAGGCCGCGGTGGCAAGGCGCAGCAGACGCGCGGGCTGGATGCCACGCAGCGACTCGGGGGCTTCGTCGTCCACCGGCTGCGGGGCATGGATACCTTCGAGCGCCTGCAGCACGCGGGCCGGCGGCAGCAGCGGGTCGGCCAGCGCGCTGGCATCGGCCACGGCGCCGAGCTGGCGGGCGTAGTCGGCCCAGGCGGCGCTGGTGGCGATGAGCGGCGTGGCCGCATGGTCGAAGAGCTCGAAGCGGGGCTTTTCGAGGTGGTTCTCGGCCTCGAGCGCGGCACGCAGCACCGCGCTGGCCAGGCGCAGGCGCTCGTCGTCGCCTTGCTCGGCACAGCCACGCAGGGCCAGCAGGGCGAGCGCGGCCTCGGTGCTGGTCATGACCTGACCCTGGCCGTGCAGCAGGGTTTCGAGCTGGTTGCGCAGCTCGGTGAAGGCCGGGTTCTTGAGCCAGCGTTCGCGGGCCTTGACCAGGGCGTCGGTGAGCGCCTTGCGGTCGAGCCCGTAGGCCGTCGCGGCCTCGCCAAGCGCCGGCCAGGTGCCGGCGGGACGCAAGGGGGTGCGGGGCTGGAGCGGGCTGGCATCCTCGCCTGCGCTGTCTTCGTCGAGACCGAGGAAGTCGGCGAGCGCCGCCTCTTCCGGGCGGTCGTCGCCGGCGGGGCGCCGCGGCAGCAACTGGCGGGCAAGCTCGTTGATGCTGATGGCGAGCTTTTCCGCGCCCTTGCCGCCGCCCTCCTCCATGTCGTGCAGGGTACCGCGGCCCCTCGTGAGATCCGGACGCAGCCGGGCGAGCTCCTTGGCCTTGAGGCGGATCTCCTTGCGGATCTTGTCGCCCACGCCGCGCAGATAGCGGAAGCGGATGCGATCGACCGCGAGCAGCTCATGAACGTTGTGGATGCTCATGCGCTCGAGCACGTCGCGCGCTTCGAGGCTGTAGCCGAGCTCGGCCATCGTCGTCTCGCCGGTGGCGGCGAAGGCGATTGCCTCGAAGCCCTGGGCCGAGGTGGGATGGCTGGTGGACAAGACCTCGAACACCCGGCGCCAGTCGCGCAGCATGTCTTCGGCGTTGTCGAAACGCTCGCGATAGTCGCGCGCCAAGGCATGCGAGAAAAAGGTGTCGAGCGGGCCACGGATGGCGGGGTCGAACACGCCGGTCTCGAAGGCGAGCTCGCCATCGACCACCGCCGGCGCGCTGGCGCCGTCGCCCCAGCGCGGCGCCTTGCCGACGGCCATTTCGTAGAGCGTGACCGCGACCGCGAAGCGCTCGGCGTAGAGGTCCCAGCGCTTGCCCGGGCGCAGCGGCAGGAAGGGGTCGAGGTAGGGCGGCGTGCCGGCGGAAAGGTTTTCTGCCGGGGTGCGGCACAGCGAGAAGTCGAACAGCACGAGCTGTAGCTTGCCGCCACGCCCGCCGCTGATACCGATGTTGTCGGGCTTGATGTCGCGGTGGATGACGCCAATGTCCTCGATATGGCGAACCGCCTCGATCAGCTCCTCGCCGAAGCGGCGCAGGAGGTCGAGCGACAGGCGTCCATCCCGCAGCTTTTCCGCCAGCGTGTGCTCGCCCGCGCTCTTGAGCAGCAGCGCGGTACGCCCGGCGATCTGCAGGGTCTGGCGATATTCGACGATGTTGGGGTGGCGCAGCTTGGCCAGCGCCTCGCCCTCGGCCTGCAGGTTGTCGCTGTGGGCAAGATCGTTGGCGACCTTGAGGACGAACTCCTCGTCGCTGTCGTCCTGCTGCACGAGCAGCGCGATGCTGGACGAGCCGCGCCCAAGCCGCGTGAGGACGGTGAAACCGCCTTCGAGGCGGTCGCCCTTGACTGCATCGCAGGGATCGACAGTGGCCTCGGGGTCGGGCGTGGTGAGCTCGTCCTCGACGCTCTCCAGATCGGCCAGAAAGCCCTGGATGTTGTCGTAGCGGCCAAGCACATCAGGATGGGTGGCGAACTGCACGAGCTCCTGCAGCTTCTTGCCGCAGCCGTCCATCACGTCCGACAGACGCAGGCCCTGCCCTTCGCGCAGCTTGACAGCGAGCTCCAGCGTGTTCGATGCCGGCGGGCGGCCGCTGAAGATCAACCAGGTGAGGCAGCCGAGCGAGAAGACGTCGAGTTCGGCGCCGTGGGCGGGGTCCGCGCGCGTGATCTCCGGCGCCAGATAGACCTGGCCAGGATCCTCGACATAGGCCTCGACGTGCTGGGTACCGGTCGTGCGATGCACGGTATCGTCCGCATCGACATCGCGCGAGGCCGTCTGCCAGTTCATCAACTGGACCTTGAACCCGCTGCCGTCCTCGCGCACAAGCACGCTCTGCGGCCCGAGAGCGCGGTGATAAAGGCGCTTGCCGTGGGCGTACTTGAGCGCTTCGGCGATGTCGCGCAACAGTTGCAGGCGTTGGTCCACCGTGAGGTGCTGGCCACGCTCGCGGATCAGGTGGTCGAGGCGAACCGACGCAGGGTCGTGATCGAAGATGAGCGCCGGCCCGAGCTCGCTGTCCTTGTAGTCGTTGCAGCGCAGGATGCCGGGGTGGTCGATGCCTTCGAGCACCTCGAACTCGCGACGGGCCTGGCGGGCGCGGGCGCCTCGCTCCTCCGGGCTGGAGGCGGTAGCGATGGTGTAGATGCGCACCCGGCGCTGCACTGTATCAACGCTGACGTGGCGTACCTGCCAGTCCTGGTAGCCGTCGCCTTCCGAGATGAGCTTGACCAACTCGTAGTCGCCGATCTGGCGGTGCTTGTTGGAAGGCCGCACGCCGGCTTCGGTAAGCCCGCGCGTGATGGCGCGCGCCTGCTGATGGTCGACCGGGTGACGGATCGGCCCACGCAGCCCCTGCGCAAGGGCACCGACGATGCCGTCATCGCCCTCGACGCCCGGTCGCCCGCGCCTGAAGGCGCCAGCTGCGGCGGAACCGGAAAGCTGGAAATCGAGCGCGGTCGCGGACAGAAAAACCAGCGGCTCGACGAACGGCAGGCGGATCTTGGCCTTGGCGATGGCCGGTTGGCGGCGCAGCAGGCTGGCAAGCCGCTTGGCCTTGCGATCGGTGAGCAGCAGCGGGTTGTCGACGGTGCGGGTGTGGCCATCGGTCACCCAGGTCCACGAGTGCGCATCGCCCGACAACCGCCCGGGACGACTCTTGATCTCGACCAGGAATAGGCCGGCGGGCGACAGCACCAGCGCGTCGACCTCGTTGACCTTGCCCTGATCGTCGATGAACTCGAAGTTGCTCCAGACATGCCAGGGCTCGCGGTCGGGCAATTGCTCGCGCAGCCAGTCGAGCGCTTCGCGCTCCCAGGCGAAGTTGGATTCGGCAATGACGTGCCAGCGCGACGGCCCCATGCTCATGCAGCCCTCCCCGGCTCATCGGCCACGTACTCGAGCAGGTCGCCGACGGAGCAGCGGAACAGCGCGCACAGGCGTTCGACCGCCGGCAGCTCGATGCGCGTCGCGGTGTTGCGATACAGGGCAGTGACGGTGCTGCGGTTGAGCCCGGTGAGCCGCGCGACATCGGCGATGCGCAACTTGTCGCGATGCATCAGGGTGGAGAGGTGACAGCGGATCATGGGGGGGGGGCGGTGGATCGGCCGGAGCCGACCAGCGGCGCCCAAAATAGAGTCGGGGTGCTGCGCAGCGTAGTATTTTTTAGCGGGGAGGGCAAGTACATTTCCATACTCGCCCTGCGCACCCTTAGCCATCCCCGAACGGCCCCGAGCCACCCTTCCCGGTACAAGGGCGGTACAGTCGTCAGCTTCAGGTTCCTGTAGTCAGCTACGCTAAGCTACTGATCCTTAGTTACTTTCGACTTCGACCACTTACGGTCAGCTTGCCTTATATATCAACAACTTATTGATTTACAAGGAAACTCATAATCCGTTGGTGCTGGGTTCGACTCCCAGGGGGCCCACCAATTGCATCAAGCACTTACGCCAGTCCCTCGGGGCTGGCGTTTTGCTTTTCTTTTCAGAGCATGCGCGTTCTCCGTTCTCCCGGAGTTCCAGCGCCTCGCCGCTACTCGCCGCGCACACCGCTTGTGGATCGCTGCCACCGCTCTCACGCCCCGCATCAGTACCCTCCAGTCTCGACTGCGCACTCCGGGTCTCTGAATGGTGGCGAGCCGTAATGGCGCTGGCTGGGCACACCCAGATGCAACGTCTGTGCTCAGGCCCCATAGGCCCTCGGCGCGTGCCTATCCCGCGGCAAGCTTCGCGGCGATTGCCGCGACGTGCCGGCCCTGAAACCGGGCGATGCCAAGCTCGTTCTCGCTCGGCATGCGCGAACCATCACCCGCGGCGAGCGTGGTCGCGCCGTAGGGGCTACCACCCGTGATTTCACTCATGATCGTCTGGCGTGCTTCCGAGTACGGCACGCCGACGATGACCATGCCGTGATGCAGCAGCGTGGTGTGGAAACTGGTGATCGTCGTCTCCTGGCCGCCGTGCTGGGTCGCGGTACTGGCAAACACGCTCCCGACCTTGCCGATCAGCGCGCCTTTGGCCCACAGGCCACCGGTCTGGTCGAGGAAGTTGCGCATCTGCGAGGCCATGTTGCCGAAGCGGGTCGGAGTACCGAAGATGATCGCGTCGTAGTCAGGGAGCTCGGCCACCGTGGCGATCGGTGCGACCTGGTCGAGCTTGATGCCGGACGATCGGGCGACCTGCTCCGGCACCAGCTCCGGGACACGCTTGATCGTCGCCTGTGCCCCTGTTTCCCTCACGCCTTCGGCGACGGCGGATGCCATCGCTTCAATGTGTCCATACGACGAGTAGTACAGAACAAGAACCTTGGTCATGACGCTTTCTCCGTGGGATTGATCGTGCAGCAAGGAACTGCCGTTCAACCGCCGGGCGCCAGTGCGGGCGGCCCGGGCATCCTGCAGTATAGGCAGGCTGCGCGATGTCGCAGATTGCCTTCTGGCTTCGCATGCATCATGCGGTGCGCTCGACGATACCGCCTTCAACCCGCAAGGTCGCGCCCGTCGATGCGCCATGTCGCGTTGGCAGCGGGGAATCGGCCGTCTGTACGCACCAGCGGTCAAACTCGCCGCGCCTCACGCCGCATGGCGGAGACTGCAAGGCAACCGACAACGGGTCAGTCACTTACCGCCCCTTCGGAACTGGCATCTCGTTCTGTCGCCCCCGCCTCGATTCCCCGCGCAAGGTAGACCAGCCGCGGTCCCAGGTCGCGCTCGATCCGCTCGCGGGTGAGCGCATAGGCTGGCCCGCTCGCCGAGAGGACCAACAGATCCTGACCCGGGCACCGCATTGGAACCGCGACCGCATGGGTGTCACGGTTCCAATGCCCGAACGAAGTGCAGTAGCCATGCTCGCGGAACTCCTCGTCGGCGCGCAGCAAGCCCTCGGCCAGGGCCGGCCAGGCCTCGGGGTCACGCAAGCGGATCTGCTCGACGAGGAAGCGGCGCTCCGCCTCGGGCAGCGCACACAGGAAGGCGCGCCCCATCGAGGTGGAGGCAATCGGCAACTGCATTCCCGCGCTCACCTTCAGCGTCATCAGCGAGCGGGGCTGACAGCTTTCCAGATAGATCATGCTGAGCCGATCACGCGCGGAAAGTGCCACCAAGGCCTGCGCGTAATCGGCCAGATCCTGCATCAGCGGCCGGGCCATCTCGCGCACGTGGACATTGGCGAGCGCGGCATGTCCCAGCGCCAGCACCGCACTGGTCAGGCGATAGCGCCCCGATGCGTCATCCAGGCCAAGGTAGCCAAGCTGCACCAAGGTATGCGTCAGCCTGGAAACGGTCGACCTGGCGAGCCCGGTGCGCTCGGCCAGCTCACCATTGGACAGCAGGCGGGCGTCGTTGGAGAAGCAGCGCAGCAGTTCGAGTCCACGGGCGAGCGCCGTCACGAACTGACGATCTACGCCACCCCCAGAGGCCTCTTCTGCCCCCCGCGACACCCCGGCCTTTCTGTTCTGCATAGCGGAACACTCTATGAAATTTTTCGATTCTATGGCGATTGAGTGCGCATCCCGCTTCTCATTCGGCGCGATATTTGCAACGATTCCAGCACATTGATGATTATTTGTTCTGCACAGCGGAACTTCAACCGGATTTGATCATGTCCAGCACAGCCTCTTTTCAATGGGATGACCCGCTGCTACTCATCCAGCAGCTGAGTAACGAGGAGCGCATGGTGATGGATACCGCGCGCGCCTTTGCGGGGGACCAGCTCCTGCCACGCGTCACGGAAGCCTTCCGCCACGAGCGCACCGACCCGTCGATCTTCCGCGAGATGGGTGCGCTCGGCCTGCTCGGGCCGACCATCCCCGAGGAATATGGCGGTGCGGGACTGAGCTATGTCAGCTACGGGTTGATCGCCCGCGAGATCGAGCGCGTCGATTCGGGCTACCGCTCGATGATGAGCGTGCAGAGTTCGCTGGTGATGGTGCCGATCTTCGAGTTCGGCACCGAAGCCACGAAGCGCAAGTATCTGCCACGGCTGGCGACGGGCGAGTGGATCGGCTGCTTCGGCCTCACCGAGCCCGACCACGGCTCGGATCCAGGCTCGATGGCGAGCCGGGCGAGGCGCGTGGAGGGCGGCTGGCTGCTCAGCGGCAGCAAGATGTGGATCAGCAACAGCCCGATCGCGGACGTCTTCGTGGTCTGGGCCAAGGCCCAGGATGAGGACGGGGTCGAGCGCATCCGCGGATTCGTGCTCGAGAAGGGCTGGAAGGGACTGTCCGCGCCTGCCATCCACGGCAAGGTCGGGCTGCGTGCATCGATCACCGGCGAGATCGTCATGGACGAGGTCTTCTGCCCGGAGGAGAACGCCTTCCCCGATATCCGCGGCCTGAAGGGGCCTTTCACCTGCCTCAACTCCGCACGCTACGGCATCGCGTGGGGCGCACTCGGCGCGGCAGAGTCCTGCTGGCACACCGCGCGCCAGTACGTGCTCGACCGCAAGCAGTTCGGTCGCCCGCTGGCGGCCAACCAGCTCATACAAAAGAAGCTCGCTGACATGCAGACCGAGATCACCCTGGGCCTGCAGGGCTGCCTTCGCCTGGGCCGGATGAAGGACGAGGGCACGGCTGCGGTCGAGATCACCAGCATCATGAAACGCAACTCCTGCGGCAAGGCACTGGACATCGCCCGCATGGCGCGCGACATGATGGGCGGAAACGGCATCTCGGACGAGTTCGGCGTGGCGCGCCATCTGGTCAATCTCGAAGTGGTTAACACCTACGAGGGGACACACGACATCCACGCGCTGATCCTCGGCCGCGCGCAGACCGGCATCCAGGCCTTCTGCTGACCATGGCCGGCGCCCTCTCACACCTGCGCGTGCTCGACCTGTCACGCGTGCTCGCGGGCCCGTGGGCCTCGCAACTGCTGGGCGACCTTGGCGCGGAGGTGATCAAGATCGAACGCCCCAGTGGCGGCGACGACACCCGCGCCTGGGGCCCGCCCTGGTTCGAAGCAGACGGCCGGCGCGATGCGGCGTATTACCTCTCCACCAACCGCAACAAGGAATCGGTGGCGGTGGACATCACCCATCCCGCGGGGCAGGCGCTGGTGCGCGAACTCGCCATGCACTGCGACGTGCTGATCGAGAACTACAAGGTCGGCGGGCTGAAGCGGTACGGGCTCGATTTCGCCAGCCTGCAGGCGCTCAACCCACGCCTGGTGTACTGCTCGATCACCGGCTTCGGGCAGGACGGCCCCTATGCCGAGCGCCCCGGCTACGACTTCCTGCTGCAGGCCATGGGCGGTCTGATGAGTCTCACCGGCGAGCCGGACGGGCCACCGCAGAAGGTGGGCGTGGCGCTCACCGACATCCTGACCGGGCTCTACGCCACGGTCGGGGTTCTCGCCGCGCTCGCACACCGTGAGCGCACGAACGAAGGTCAGCATATCGACCTTGCGCTGCTGGACGTACAGGTCGCCTGCCTGGCCAACCAGGCCATGAATTACCTGGTTTCGGGCAAGGCACCCACGCGCATGGGTAACGCGCATCCCAACATCGTCCCCTACCAGGCCTTTCCGACCGCGGACGGGGATATCGTGCTCACGATCGGCAATGACCGCCAGTGGGCCGCCTTCTGTCGCCTTGCCGGGCGCGAGGAGTGGATCACGGATGCTCGCTTCGAGAGCAACGCGGCACGGGTCGAGCACCGCCAGACCCTGATCCCGCTGCTGCGTCAGACGACGGTGATGCGCAGTACCGACGACTGGGTGCGGGCGCTCGAGGCGGCGGGCGTACCAGGCGGCCCGATCAACGACCTTGCGCGCGTATTCGCAGACCCACAGATCCGCCACCGCCGCATGAGGACCGAAATCGGCGGCATCCCCCAGCTCGCCAATCCGCTTCACCTGTCGGCGACGCCACCCGCCTACCGTCATGCGCCTCCCGCGGTGGGCGAGCACACGGAGAACGTCCTCCAACGCGTCCTCGGGCTGGACGAGGCGCGCATTGAAACCCTGCGCAGGGAGGGCGCAATCGACTGAAATTCAATCGCCTTCGGGGTATCAAGGTTCGGGCAAACACGCATTGCCTCCAGGGTGCCGCCCGACGCACAGTTTCACCGCCCAAGCCGGGCACAAGATCCGGCCTCAGCCAATACGACCATTTGTCTGATCAACCAGGTAGGAGACAACCATGAAGTTGATTCGCACGCTCGGCCTCGCCGCGTTCACGGCACTTGCCACCGTCGGCAGCGGCATCACGCACGCCCAGCAGCAGTTCGTCACCGTACTGACCGGCGGCACCAGCGGCGTGTATTACCCGCTCGGTGTCGCGCTCTCCAAAGTGTATGGCGATGCGCTGCCCAGCGCTCGCGTCAGCGTTCAGTCCACCAAGGCCAGCGCAGAGAACCTCAATCTGCTGCAGGCGGGCCGTGGCGAAGTCGCATTCGCCCTGGGCGATTCCGTTTCCGCGGCATGGAACGGAGTGGAAGAGGCCGGCTTCAAGAGCAAGCTCGACAAGCTGCGGGGTCTGGCTGGCATTTACAACAACTACATCCAGATCGTTGCGGCCGCCGATTCCGGCATCCGCAGCCTGGCGGATCTCAAGGGCAAGCGCGTATCCGTGGGCGCAGCGCGTTCGGGCACCGAGCTGAACGCACGCGCCATCTTCAAGGGCGCGGGAATGAGCTACGAGGATCTCGCCAAGGTCGAATACCTGCCGTTTGGCGAGTCCGTCGAACTCATCAAGAACCGCCAGCTCGACGCCACCCTGCAATCCGCCGGGCTGGGGGTCGCATCGATCCGCGATCTCGCCAATGCACTCAATATCACGGTGATTCCCGTCCCTGCCGAGGTGGTCGCGAGCATCGGGGACGCGGCGTACCAACCCTCCGTGATCCCGGCGAACACGTATCAAGGGCAGGCCGAGGACGTGCCGACGGTGGCGATCCGCAATATTCTCGTCACGCACGCTGAAGTGCCGGACGAGGTGGTGTACGCAAAGACCAAGTCGATGTTCGAGAACCTCGACCAGCTCGTATCGGCCCATGCCGCCGCACGCGGCATCCAGGCCGAGGGGGCGGCCGACAATCTGCCGCTGCCGCTGCACCCCGGGGCCGAGCGCTACTACCGAGAGGCGGGCCTGCTCAACTGAGCCCGGCAGCGTGACGGCGCCTCCTCCAGGCGCCGCCACGCCGTCTTTCCGACACCCCCCTCACCACACGCCCCGGTGGGCAGACGGTAGCGCACAGGATCGAGGTTGTCCTGTGATCGAAGCCTGCCGGTGAGGCATGCAACCCGCGGCACACCCACAGGCTCAGTCAAATGCAGGACGCACACGTCGCCCCCTTCGGTTGGGACAAGGGCTTGCAGGGGCGCGCCCTGTTCCTGATCGCAATCGCGTTCTCCGCCTTCCAGATCGTGGTGGCGGCCTACCACCCGCTGTCCTCGCAGGTCGTGCGTGCGATTCACGTCGGCTTCATGCTGCTGATGACCTTCGCGCTGATGCAGCACTGGCTCCCACGTCGGTCGGTGCCCGCACTCGCATGGTTGCTGGGGGTGCTCGCCCTTCTGCTCGCGTCGTATCACTGGCTGTTCGAATCGGATCTGATCGTACGCGCTGGCGACCCGACCCGAGCCGACATCGTCGTCGGCAGCCTCACCCTGCTGCTGGTGTTCGAAGCCGCACGTCGCATCATGGGCCCGGCGCTGCCGCTGATCTGCGCCGCCTTCTTCGCCTATGCCCTGTTCGGCCAACACCTGCCCGGTGACTTCGCCCACCGAGGCTACGGCTTCGACCAGCTCATCGAGCACCTCACCTTCGGCACCGAGGGCATCTACGGCATCCCAACCTACGTCAGCGCCACCTACATCTTCCTGTTCATCCTGTTTGGCGCCTTTCTCGAGCAGGCCGGCATGATCCGGCTGTTCACCGATTTCGCCCTCGGGACGGTCGGCCACACGCGCGGGGGGCCAGCCAAGGTATCCGTCGTCACCTCGGGCATGATGGGTACGATCAACGGCTCGGGCGTGGCCAATGTGGTCACCACCGGCCAGTTCACCATTCCGCTGATGAAGCGCTTCGGGTATCGGCCCGAGTTTGCCGGCGGCGTCGAAGCAACCTCGAGCATGGGCGGGCAGATCATGCCCCCGGTGATGGGCGCGGTCGCCTTCATCATGGCCGAGACGATCGGGGTGGCGTATGTGGAGATCGTCAAGGCGGCGATCATCCCTGCCCTGCTCTATTTCGTCACTGCGTTCTGGATGGTCCATCTCGAGGCCGGGCGCGCCGGCCTGCACGGCATTCCCAAGGACGAGTGCCCCGACCCCTGGGCAGCAGTGAGGCGACAGTGGTACCTGCTGCTGCCGCTTGCGGTGCTGGTCGGGCTCCTGTTTTCGGGGTACACGCCCCTGTTCTCGGGCATGGTCGGTCTGGCGCTGACCGCGGTGCTGATCCTTGGCGCTGCAGTGGCGCTCCGCCTGCGTGGCAATGCGCTGCGCTTCGCGTTCTGGATCGCGCTGGGCGTCTTCTGCGCCGGCTTCTTCAAATGGGGCATCAGCGCGATCCTGAGCGTGATCGCCGGCCTCGTACTGCTCTGCTTCTTCGTCAGCGGCGGGCGCGCCACGCTGCGCATCGCCGCCAACGCCCTCGCTGACGGCGCCCGCCACGCGCTTCCGGTGGGCGTGGCCTGCGCCCTGGTGGGCGTCATCATCGGCGTGCTCACCCTCACCGGCGCTGCCACCACCTTCGCCAACGCCATCATCTCGCTCGGCAAGGACAACCTGCTGCTGTCGCTGATGCTGACCATGCTCGTCTGCCTGCTGCTGGGCATGGGCATCCCGACCATCCCCAACTACATCATCACCAGCTCACTGGCCGCACCCGCGCTGCTGGAGTTGGGCGTGCCGCTGATCGTGTCGCACATGTTCGTGTTCTACTTCGGAATCCTGGCCGATCTCACGCCGCCGGTGGCACTGGCCGCCTTCGCGGCGGCACCGATCGCCGGCGTGTCAGGGATGCGCATCGGCCTGCAGGCGGTGCGGGTGGCGCTCGCGGGCTTCGTCGTGCCCTACATGGCGGTCTATGCACCAGAGCTGATGCTGCAGGGCGACCCGACAGTTCTCGCAGTCGCATGGATCGTCTTCAAGGCGCTGGTGGCGATTGCGCTCTGGGGCGTCGCCTCGATTGGCTATCTGTGGCAGCCGGTGAGTTGGCCGCTGCGCATCTGGGCTTTCCTGAGCGCCCTCTTTCTCGTCGCCGCACTGCCGGTCACCGACGAGATCGGTCTGGGCAGTGCGGCCCTTCTGTTCGGCTGGCTGGCCTGGCGCCAGCGCCGCAGCGTCGTGGCGAGCACATGATCGGCATCTGCCTGCTGAGCGGCACGCTGGCGGCGTTCGTACCCGCAGAGCGATTCACCCTGGCGTGGACCCACTCGATCGAGAAGCAGCGCTGGGAAGAAGACTGGCAGATCCAGCCCGCCGACCTGGGATCCCAAGGCGACACGAAGTCCTGGGCGCTGGCGCTGATGGAAGCCCGGGTCCGCGGTTCGGGTGCCGGCATGGAGCCTCCGGCTGGCGCCGAACTCCGAGACGGCGTTTGGCACTACCGCGTGAGCCGCGCCGTCGAGGCGCTGGAACTGACACACAGTGCGTATGCCGCGCCCTACGAACTCTGCACCGGCGGGCGCTGCCGACCCCTCGCAGACCACCTGCCCGGACTGGAGCCGCAGCCCGCAGAGGCCGTCGTAGTGACCCTGCGGGGTTGCAGGCAAACGCCCTGAGAAACCATCGCGAGGCCTGGGCGCAAACAGGCCTGGGCGTAGACATGACGATGGGGACCGAAGTCCCCACCGGCTTTTCTTTGGTAACAAGGCTCAAGCAGCCTCGGCATAGGCCTTAAGCGGCCAGTGCGAAACGCTCATCGTTGGCGTTTATGGATTTGCGCGGATTACGTCCGTCGCCTCTCGGGTTGCCTGCTCACCTTTGCCCGCCCTGTCGAAACCGGTACACCCCCACCCAAGCACACTCCCGAATGCACTTGGGTGGAGGTGAGGGGAATCGAACCCCTGTCCAGAACGCCTCCAGATTGCCGGGATTACAACCATGCGACGAATCTTACGCAGGTTGCCCTTCGTATTCAATGCCTCGGCGCAATCCGACCGGGCGAGCTTTGTAAGCGCTTGTCTCGTGCAGGCTCGCCCTGCGACCAGATCAGCGGTCCACGTTCACCACGATACGGCCCCGCTCCTTGCCATCGAGCAGGGCGGTAGCGGTGTCGATCACCTCGTCGAGCCCGATCTCCCGGGTCATCAACTCGAGCTTGCTCACGTCGAGGTCGCGTGCGAGCCGGCGCCAAGCTTCCAGGCGATCCTCGCGCGGCGCCATCACGCAGTCGATGCCGACCAAGGTCACGCCGCGCAGGATGAAAGGCGCGACCGACGCCGGAAAATCGAGCCCCTGCGCGAGTCCGCAGGCGGCGACGGTGCCCCGATACTTCGTTGTGGCACATGCGTTGGCCAGGGTGTGACTGCCGACCGCATCGATCACGCCCGCCCAACGCTCCTTGCCTAGAGGCTTTCCGGGCAAACCGAGTTCATTCCGGTCGATGATCTCGCTGGCCCCGAGGGACTTCAGGTAATCCGCCTCCTGTGGCCGGCCGGTGGACGCAACGACCGTAAATCCGAGCTTCGCGAGCAAGGCGATCGCCACACTACCCACGCCACCGCTCGCCCCGGTTACGAGCACTTCGCCGCGCTCCGGCGTCACCCCATGGCGCTCGAGCGCCATCACGCACAGCATGGCGGTGTAGCCAGCGGTGCCAATCGCCATCGCCTGACGCGGGGTGAACGCCTCCGGCAGCGGCACCAGCCATTCGCCACGGACCTGCGCCCGTTGCGCCAGTCCGCCCCAGTGCACCTCGCTCAGCCCCCATCCATTGAGGGTCACCGCATCGCCGACTGCCACGCCGGGGTGGCTGCTGGCTTCCACGGTGCCGACGAGGTCGATGCCCGGCACCATGGGGAACTTGCGCACGACCGCACCGCGGCCGGTGATCGCCAGCCCGTCCTTGTAATTGAGCGAGGAATAGGCGACGCGTACGCTGACATCGCCCTCGGGCAGCGTGGATTCATCCAACGCCTTGACCGACGCACGGTAGCCTGCGTCGTCCTTCTCGATCAGAACCGCCCTGAACATGGTGTCGACCTCCGTTGTGAAAACTAAAATGCCCACGCGGGATCATAAGTCAGGTGATGCATCACCCGCACGCCTGCCCCGAACGGCCGACGGGCGCCACGGGGCTGTAATGAAACGCCTCGCCGGGTGATAATGCGGGACTTCCGAACAAACGGACTCGAAGCAATGAAGCGTGTTGATGATTTCCGCCTGAAACTGGGTTCCAGCGAACTCGTGCCGATCATGGTCGGGGGTATGGGAGTGGACATCTCCACTTCCGACCTGGCACTCGAGGCTGCACGCCTGGGCGGAGTCGGGCACATTTCCGATGCCATGCTGCCGACGGTATCCGACCGGCGCTACAACACCAAGTACGTCAAGAACAAGCTGCAGCAGTATAAGTTCAACGTCGCCAACGCCGACAAGTCAGTGGTGCAGTTCGACCTCGGACTGATCGCCGAGGCCACCGCGACCCACGTCAGTCGCACCATGGAGCGCAAGCGCGGCCCAGGGATGGTGTTCATCAACTGCATGGAAAAGCTGACGATGAACGCGCCGAAGGAAACCCTGCGCGTGCGCCTGCGCACCGCGATGGATCACGGCATCGACGGCATCACGCTCGCCGCCGGCCTGCATCTGGGCTCGTTCGCATTGATCGAGGACCACCCGCGCTTCCGCGATGTGCAACTGGGCATCATCGTCAGTTCGCTGCGTGCGCTGCAGCTCTTCCTGAAGAAGAGCGCCCGTACCGGCCGCATGCCCGACTACGTTGTGGTCGAGGGGCCGCTCGCCGGCGGCCACCTCGGGTTCGGCCTCGACTGGGCAGAGTACGATCTCGCCACCATCGTCACCGAGATCCGCGACTGGCTGCGCGAGCAGCAGCTCGACATTCCGCTGATTCCGGCCGGCGGCATCTTCACCGGCACCGATGCGGTGAACTTCCTCGACGCCGGGGCGGCTGCGGTGCAGGTTGCAACCCGCTTCACCGTAACCACCGAATGCGGCCTGCCCGACGACGTCAAGCAGCATTATTTCAAAGCAAGCGAAGAGCAGATCGAGGTCAACCAGATCTCGCCTACCGGCTACCCGATGCGGATGCTCAAGAGCAGCCCGGCAATCGGCAGCGGCATCCGCCCCAACTGCGAAGCATACGGCTATCTGCTCGATTCGACCGGCAACTGCCAGTACATCGAGGCCTACAACCGGGAGGTGGCTGCGCACCCCGAGGCAAAGAAGGTGAAAGTCTTCGACAAGACCTGTCTGTGCACGCACATGCGCAACTTCGACTGCTGGACCTGCGGGCACTACACTTACCGACTCAAGGACACCTCGGTCTGCGGGGAGACGGGTGATTACCGCATCCTGTCCGCCGAGCACGTGTTCAAGGATTATCAATTCAGCACCGAGGGCCGTATCGCCCTGCCGGAGTGATTCCGCTCAGACAGGCAGCCGAGGAATAGTTCCTCGGCATGCGCGCCCGCAGAGGAAATACTTGCGCGCATGGAACGTCTGCCCGAAAGATCGATGCAGGTCGTCGTGCTCGACGACACGCCACTCAACCTCGCCCTGATGCGTTCGCTCGTCGACCGGCTCGGGGGGGCTCGCGCGCTCCCTTTCGAAGCGCCTCGCGATGCGCTTGCGTGGTGCCAGGGCAATGAGCCAGACCTGATCATCCTCGACTACATGATGCCGGAGATGGATGGACTGGAGTTCCTGCGCCGGATACGGGCTGACCGCGACCGGGACAGCCTGCCGATCCTCATGGTCACTGCCAGCCACGAGCGCGAAGTGCGTTACCAGGCGCTGGATCTGGGCGCAAACGACTTCCTGACGAAACCGATCGACGGCCATGAGTTCAGCGCCCGGGTGCGCAACATGCTCAAACTGCGCGAGGCCCATCTCGCCACTCAACAGCGTGCCGAGATACTCGCCGCCGAAGTGCGCAAGGCGACGGCGGCGATCGTGGACCGCGAACAAGAGACCGTCACCCGGCTGGCGCGCGCAGCCGAGTTCCGCGACCCGGAGACGGGAGCGCACATCCAGCGCATGGCACATTACTCGGCGCTGATCGCACGACAGCTGGGGCATTCGACCGCGTCGGCCGATGCCCTGCTGCTGGCAGCCCCGATGCACGACGTGGGTAAACTCGGCATCCCTGACACCATCCTGCTCAAACCAGGAAAGCTGTCCACGGAAGAGCTTGCGGTGATGCGGCGCCACTCCCAGATCGGCTATGACATCCTGAAGGATTCCTCATCGAGCATCCTGCGCCTGGGCGCCACGATCGCCCTGACTCACCACGAGAAGTTCGACGGCAGCGGCTATCCGAACGGCCTTGCCGGCACGGACATTCCGGTCGAGGGGCGGATTGTCGCCGTGGCCGATGTATTTGATGCGCTTACGTCGGCACGCCCCTACAAACCCGCATGGCCCATGTCGCGCGCGATTGCGTTGCTGCGCGATGGTCGCGGCCGGCACTTCGACGGTGACTGCGTCGATGCGCTACTGCATGCCTGGGAGGCCGTGCTGGAGATTCGCGTACGCTTCCGCGACGACGACGCGGGCTTCCGCGATGACGACGAGCTTGGTATCCCGTCGCCCCCGGAATCGCCGCACTGATTCAGTCTTTGCGTTCGATCAGCTCGACCTTGTAGCCATCGGGATCTTCGACAAAGGCAATCACCGTGCTGCCGTGCTTCATCGGGCCCGCTTCGCGCACCACCTTTCCACCGCGTGTACGGATCTCGTCGCAGGCCTTCTTTGCATCCGCAACTTCCAGCGCGACATGGCCATAGGCCGTGCCGAGCGCGTACTCGGTCACTCCCCAGTTGTGGGTGAGTTCGAGCACGGCGCCCTCGGCCTCGTCCTGATAGCCGACGAAGGCGAGGGTGAATTTGCCCTCGGGGTAATCCTGCCGGCGCAGCAGACGCATGCCCAGCACATCGGTGTAGAACGCAAGGGACCGGTCGAGATCGCCGACGCGCAGCATGGTGTGGAGAATTCGCATGGGTGGTGTCCTGTTCGTTTGCTTGTTCAATGTTCCCGTGCGCCGCCCGCAGAACCGACTGCGCAGGTGAGGACCGGCAGGGTCGCCGTGGCCTCGCGCAACTGGGCCCGCGCTTCGCGCCAGCCCGGGTAAAGACGCTCGACGACCGCCCAGAAGCGCGGCGAGTGGTTCATCTCCAGCAAATGAGCGACTTCATGCGCCACCACGTAGTCGATCAGGGCCGGGCGGAGATGAACCAGCCTCCAGTGCAGGCGAATACCCGAGCGCACACTGCAACTGCCCCAGCGTGTGCGTGCGTTCGACAGTCGCACCGGCGGCACGGGCAGCGCAAGTCGATGACAGCATTCCTCCACCCGCCCGTGATACCAGGCAAGCGCCCGGGCCTGCAACGCACGTACGAGCGCACGTTGCGTGTCGACGGCGGTAGGTAGCATGAGTTCCTCCCGCGCGCCATCCAGCTGCCAGCGCACGCTGCGGCCCGGGTGCAGGCGAAGCGTCAATGGGCAGCCGAAAAGCGGCAGCGTGGCCCCATCGACAACGTCCATCGCCGGCGCGGCGCGCACCGCAGTCCGCGCCTGCAGCCGGTCCAGCAGCCAACGGCCGTGGCTGTGGATGAAGCGCTCAATCTCGTCCAGCGGAGTGCGCAAGGGCACCGCCACACGCGCGCCACGGTGGTCGACCTGAAGTGCGAAGGAGCGTCGCGCGGAGCGGCGCAGGATCAGGTCGACACGCGTTCCTTCGACCAAGAGGCTGTGCGCCTGCTCCTGTGCCGCAACGCGGCCGCGAGCGCTCAAGCCTTGTCTTCCCAGGTCAGGCCGCGGGCACCGAGATCGGCCTTGATCACCGCCATCGCATCGGCCACGCGCGCGGCCTTGCCCTTCATGCCCAGCTCCAGCGAGCGGCGCTGCCCTTCTGCCGCGATGGTAGGCAGGCTGAACAACGTGGCGTCGGGATAGTCGGCGCAGACCTGACGCATCAGGCCGATGAGTTGCCCCTCGTAGGCATCCCACACGGTCACCGCCTGCTCGACGTAGTCCTCGGCGTGATGCAGATGGGCAAACCGGGTATCGAGCACCCACTCCACCATGGGCCACGCCATCACCGGGAAGCCGGGGGTGAAGTAGTGCTGCCGGATCGAAAAGCCGGGAATGCGGTTGAAACTGTTGGGAATGATCTCGCTACCGACCGGATAAACGCCCATCTGCAGCCGCTCGGGTGTGATCTCATCGCCAAAACGGGCGCGGATCTCGGCTTCTGCCTGCGGGTGCAGGGCGAGCTCCAGACCAAGCGCCGCCCCTGCCGCCTGGCGGGTCCGATCGTCCGGGGTGGCCCCGATGCCGCCAAAGCTGAACACCACGTCGCCGGTGGCAAAGGTCTGACGCAGAGTCTCGGCCAGGCGGGCAAAATCGTCGCCGACGTAGCGCGCCCAGGACAGTTTCAGGCCACGCGCGCCAAGCAGCTCGACCAGCCTCGCCAGATGTTTGTCGCTGCGGCGGCCGGAAAGGATCTCGTCGCCGATGATCAGAGCACCGAAGTTCATGAGGGTTCTCAACGAATGGCGCCGGGCTCTGCATCGAGCACGGTCACGCCGTACTTGAGCCGATGGCGGCGCAGGGTTTCGAGCATGTAATGGACGAACGCGAGACCGGCAAAGGCAGGCGCGACCAGGTTGATCACCGGCACGTAAGCGAGCAATGCTGTGCCCCCACCGAGCAGGAGCATCTGCGGCCGCCAGTCATCGCGCAGGCGCTGGAGTTCGCCCCGGTCGGCGTGGAACATCAGCGCGTCATAGCCGAAGGCACGCTGGTTGAGCCAGCCCGTGAGGCCTACGGAAATCAGCAGGCCCGCTCCGGGAATCAGCCAGAGCGGAAGGGAGATCAGCAGTGCGGCCAGGAACAGGACGCCCGCGAGGATCGAATTCCACGCACTACCGAGGTTGGAGCCGCCACGACGCTGCTCGACTTCCGCGTAGTCGCTGCGAGCCACGCGCTCGAGCATCAGCGGCAACGCGATCGTCGCCACCAGCATCGCCGCGGTGACATAGACCAGCGGCACAACCAGCAAGGCGGCGGCGATCTGAACCAGCACCAGCACGATGGCCGCCGTCGTTTCCGAGGCCGAGATCCAGCCGCCGACAAAGGACCAGTTGCTCACCTGCTCGAAGATCCATCCGGTGACCGGCGTCCACGCATAGAAGGCCACGCTGGCCCAAACCAGGACCGAGAGCAGCCCCGGCCAGAGCAGATGCCAGAAGATGTCGCGCCGTCCCAAGCTACGCGCGGCGCGTCCCAGGGCAACCAGAATGTCCTTCATTCGCCCACCTCGCCTCCGGACTCAAGCGTTCAACGCGGCATGCCCGGGAGCCCGCCCGGCATCATGCCCTTCATGGCGCGCATCATCTTCTGCATGCCGCCCTTGGAGAACTGCTTCATCACTTTCTGTGTCTGCTCGAACTGGTTGAGCAGGCGATTCACCTCCTGCACGGTGACCCCTGCGCCGGCCGCAATGCGGCGCTTGCGGCTGGCCTTGAGCAATTCGGGCTTTGTGCGCTCGAGCGGGGTCATCGAGTTGATGATGCCCTCGATGCGGGAGATGGCCTTCTCTTCCGCCCCACCCTGCAGCTTGCCCGCGGCTTGCGCGAACTGCGCCGGCAGCTTGTCCATCATCGAGGACAGCCCGCCCATCTTGCGCATCTGGGCAATCTGCTCCTTGAAGTCGTTGAGATCAAACCCTTTTCCGGTCTTGAGCTTCTGCGCGAAGACCCGCGCCTTCTCCTCGTCGACGCCACGGCGCGCCTCCTCGACCAGGCCGAGGATGTCGCCCATGCCGAGAATACGGCTGGCCATGCGGTCCGGATGGAAGGGCTCCAGCCCGGAGAGCTTCTCGCCGACACCGGCGAACTTGAGCGGCTTGCCGGTGACGTGGCGCACCGACAGCGCCGCACCGCCACGCGAATCACCGTCGAGCTTGGTGAGCACGACGCCAGTGAGCGGCAGTGCTTCGTTGAAGGCGCGCGCCGTGTTGACCGCGTCCTGGCCAAGCATCGCGTCGACCACGAACAGGGTTTCGATCGGCTTGGCTGCGACATGTAGATCCTTGATCTCGGCCATCATGGCCTCATCCACCGCAAGCCGGCCAGCGGTGTCGACCAGGAGCACGTCGACGTGATGCTTGCGCGCGTAATCGAGCGCGGCGAGCGCGATGTCGACCGGCTTCTGCACCGTCTCGGAGGGGAAGAAGCCGACGCCGGCCTGGGCGGCCACCGTCTTCAGCTGCTCGATCGCTGCCGGGCGATAGACGTCGGTGGACACCACCAACACCTTTTTCTTCTGCTGCTCATGCAGGAACTTGGCGAGCTTGCCGGTGGTGGTGGTCTTGCCCGCGCCCTGCAGGCCGGCCATCAGCACGACCGCCGGCGGCTGAGTGGAAAGATTCAGGCCCTCGTGCGCACCGCCCATGAGCGCCTTGAGTTCGTCATGCACGACACCCACCAGCGCCTGCCCGGGCGTCAGGGAGGCGATCACCTCCTGGCCGACCGCCTTTTCCTTGACTCGGGCGACGAAGTCCTTGACCACGGGGAGCGCAACGTCCGCCTCGAGCAGAGCCATGCGCACCTCTCGCATGGCCTCCTGGATGTTCTCTTCTGTGAGGCGAGCCTGGCCACGCAAGGTCTTCACGACCTTGGACAGCCGTTGAGTCAGATTGTCGAGCATTGTGTAAGAGGCCTTCCGCGCGTGACTTGGAGTAAACTGCAGCTACGTATGGGCACAATTCTACTTCATCTGCTTCCCGCCTCGCTTTATGCCGGGCTCGGGGTCTTCTTCTGGCGGACCTGCATGGCAGGAGACGTGGGCGTCTCGCGCCTGAGCGCAAGGCGCGAGTGCATGAGCACCCGCGAGCGCCTGCTGTTGCTCGTCGCGATGATTGCACACGGCCTGACCCTGCACGTCAGCATCTTCCCCGGCGACGAGATGCGCTTCGGCTTCGGTCTTGCAGTTTCCCTCATGGTCTGGCTGGCAGTGTGCTTCTACTGGGTGGAAACGCTGTACACCCGGCTCGACGGCTTGCACGCGGCAGTGATGCCTGCCGGGGCCATCGCCAGTCTGATCCCGCTGCTGTTCCCGGGTGACCATGTGCTGGCCAACGCCACCTCAGCCGGATTCCGCGCGCATTTCGTGATCGCGATGCTGGCCTACAGCCTATTCACCCTCGCCGCGCTGCACGCCATGCTGATGTCGATCGCAAGCCGCCAGTTGCACAATGCCCATTTCAGCCGCCTGCTCTCAGGGCTGCCGCCCTTGCTGACCATGGAGGCATTGCTGTTCCGCCTCATCGGCATTGCCTTCGTGCTGCTGACACTCACCCTCGCCAGCGGTGTGCTGTTTTCCGAGACCCTGTTTGGGCAAGCCTTCCGGGTGGACCACAAGACGGTCTTCGC
This sequence comes from Thauera sp. WH-2, assembly GCF_048321015.1. Classification (NCBI taxonomy): domain Bacteria; kingdom Pseudomonadati; phylum Pseudomonadota; class Betaproteobacteria; order Rhodocyclales; family Zoogloeaceae; genus Thauera; species Thauera sp. WH-2. The sequence continues at coordinate 45,491 of NZ_JBLWFG010000004.1, forward strand.
CTTCATCTCGTGGCTCCTGTTCGGCGGGCTCCTGCTCGGTCGACGGCTGTGGGGCTGGCGCGGACGGCTGGCGTTGCGCTGGACGCTCGCGGGCTTCGTCGCGCTCATGCTTGCCTACGTAGGCAGCCGCTTCGTTCTTGAAGTCCTGCTCGGCCGCGCGGCCTGAGCAGGCCTTGCGCGTGCTGGGCTCGAGCGTACCGGGCGCGAGTTGACAGCGTCCTGACCCACGCGAATACTCGGGGTCCCTCTCAACACCCCGTTACCCGTGTCGGACCTTAGCCTGACGCTCCAAGTCGTCGCACTGATCGTGCTGCTCATACTCTCGGGCAGCTTCTCGATGTCCGAAACGGTCATGATGGCCGCAAACCGCTACCGCCTCCGCTCCCTGGCTGCCCAGGGGCATCGCGGAGCAGTCCTGGCCCTCGACCTGCTCGCCCACACCGACAGGTTGCTGGGCGTGATCCTGCTCTTCAACAACCTGGTGAATACCGCCGCAGCTACCCTGGTCAGCGTACTGACGATGGAGCTTTTCGGCGATGAGCGCTGGGTGCTCGGCGCGGCAACGCTGCTGGTGACCTTCGCGATCCTGGTGTTCGCGGAGATCACTCCAAAGGTGGTCGGCGCCACGCATGCCGACCGCCTCGCGCCGATCGTCGCGTATCCGCTCACGGCACTCCTGCGGACGTTCTATTTCGCGGTGTGGTTCGTCAATCTGTTTTCCAGCGCGCTGCTGCGGACGTTCAGGCTCAACCCCAGGAAGGACGCCGAGACTGGGCTCTCGGTCGATGAGCTGCGCGCGATGGTGGCGGAATCGGGACACTACATCCCGCACAAGCACCGCAGCATCCTCCTCAACCTGTTCGACCTCGAGAACATCACCGTGGAAGACGTGATGACGCCGCGCGGAGCGATCGAGGGGATCGATCTCTCCGAGCCGGAAGCAGAGATCCGGCGCCAGATCGCGACCAGCTTTCACACCCGGCTGGCCGTGCATGACGGTGACAGCGAGCACGTGATCGGGGTGCTGCACCAGCGCCGCCTGCTCAGCGACACCCTGGAACAGGACTTCGACATCGAGCGCATTCGCGAACTGCTCGCACGGCCCTACTTCGTTCCTGCCGACACACCACTGTATTCGCAACTCCAGTTTTTCCAGGAGAACCAGCAGCGTCTGGCCTTCGTCGTGGACGAGTACGGCGAACTGCTCGGCCTGATCACGCTCGAGGACATCATCGAGGAACTGATCGGCAAGTTCACCACCAGCACGCCGGACGCCGGCAACCGCATGAACTGGAGCGAAGACGGCAGCGTGCTGGTCGACGGCTCGTCCAACCTGCGGGAACTCAACCGCCGCCTCGATCTGGATCTGCCCATCGACGGCCCCAAGACCCTCAACGGCCTGATTCTCGAGTTTCTCCAGGACATCCCGGAGACCGGCGTATCAATGAAGATCGGCAATACTCCGGTGGAGGTGGTACAGACGGAAGACCGCATGGTGCGCACTGCCCGCCTGTATCGCCCGCTCCAGGAGCGGCCTCAGCCCTGAGGAAGGCATCACACATGGCATGACAGAGCACTTTACAAGGTCGGGCACGACGTGCAAGATCGGCCGCACTCCGGAGAAGAGCAAGGTATGGCGGCAACTTCCAAACCGGCCCTGAGCGGCTTCGCCAGGGCATTGATTCAGCATGGGCACCTGCGCGAAGAAGATGCGATCGCATGCTCGACGCAAGCCCATGATGGCAGCAACGCCTTCATACTCGAAGTCGCCGGAAAAGGCCTGGTCAGCTGCACGGCAATGGCGCACTTCGCGGCGGAGACCTTCGGCTACCCGCTACTGGACATTTCCGCATTCGACGCGCAGGTGTTTGCACGCGATGCGGTCGACCGCAAGCTTCTCACCAAGCATCAGGTCGTGCCCCTGCTCAAGCGCCAGAACCGGATCACGCTTGCCGTTGCAGACCCCTCGAACCTGCGCGCGCTGGACGAGATCCGCTTCCAGACCGGCATGCAGCTCGATCTCGTCATCGCCGAGGCGGACAAGCTCAAGCGCATCGTAGAGGGCCTTTCGGAGTCAACGTCCGAAACGCTCAAGGACCTCACCGGCGAGGCCTTCGACATGGACCTGCTGCAGCAGGAAGGTCCAGGACAGCAAGCCGAAGAGGAGGACAGCAGCGATGTCGATGACGCCCCGGTCGTCAAGTTCATCCAGAAGGTGCTGATCGACGCCATCAATGAGGGCGCCTCCGACATCCACTTCGAACCCTACGAAAAGTTCTACCGCATCCGCGTGCGCACCGACGGCATCCTGCGCGACATCGCCCAGCCGCCCTTGGTACTCAAGGAAAAGATCGCCGCACGCATCAAGGTCATCTCCCGTCTCGACATCTCGGAGAAGCGCGTTCCGCAGGACGGCCGCATGAAGCTCGTGCTGTCGAAGAACAAGGCGATCGACTTCCGCGTATCGACGCTGCCGACCCTGCACGGCGAGAAGATCGTCATGCGTATCCTCGATCCGAGCTCGGCCATGCTCGGCATCGATGCGCTTGGCTACGATCCGGACCAGAAGCAGGCCATGCTGGCCGCAATCGAGCGCCCCTACGGCATGATCCTCGTCACTGGTCCCACGGGCTCGGGCAAGACGGTGTCGCTGTACACCTGTCTCAACCTCCTCAACAAGCCGGGGATCAACATCTCCACGGCAGAGGATCCGGCGGAAATCAATCTTGCCGGCATCAACCAGGTGAACGTGAACGAGAAGGCAGGCCTCACCTTTTCGGCAGCGCTGCGCGCATTCCTGCGCCAGGATCCGGACGTCATCATGGTGGGCGAGATCCGCGACCTCGAAACGGCCGAGATCTCGATCAAGGCGGCCCAGACGGGGCACCTGGTGATGTCCACCCTGCATACCAACGACGCACCATCCACCCTCGAGCGACTCAAGAACATGGGGGTTGCACCGTTCAATATCGCGTCTTCGGTGATCCTCATCACGGCCCAGCGCCTCGCCCGCCGGCTATGCTCATGCAAGAAGCCGGTGGACATCCCGCTCGAGGCGCTCATCGAGGCAGGCTTTGCCCCCGAGGAGCTCGACGGAAGCTGGCAACCCATGGGCCCCACCGGCTGCGACCGGTGCAAGGGGAGCGGCTACAAGGGTCGCGTCGGCATCTACCAGGTGATGCCGATCAGCGAGGACATTGCCCACATCATCATGACCGGCGGCAACTCGATGGACATTGCAGCGCAGGCGCAGCGTGAAGGCGTGCAGGATCTACGGCAATCCGGCCTGCGCAAGGTTAAGCAGGGCATCACCTCGCTGGAAGAAGTACTGGCGACGACCAACGAATAAAGGACGTTCGACTCATGGCAACGGCAAGCCGGGCGGTGCGACACACCGGGCCCAAGGAAGAGCTCTACAACTGGGAAGGCAAGGACAAGACCGGAAAACTGGTGCGCGGGGAGATGCGCGCGCTGGGGGATGCGGTCGTACATGCCACGCTGCGCCGCCAGGGCATACAGCCAACCAAGGTCAAGAAACAGAGGATGTCCCGTGGCGGGCGCGTCAAGGACAAGGACATCGCACTCTTTACCCGCCAGCTCGCAACCATGATGAAGTCGGGCGTACCACTGCTGCAGGCCTTCGACATTGCCATGAAGGGCTCGGGCAACCCGGCGCTGTCCCGCCTGCTCGATCAGATCCGCGCGGATGTCGAGTCCGGGTCGAACCTCTCGCAGGCCTTCTCGAAGCACCCGGTGCACTTCGACAAGCTGTTCTGCAACCTGGTCGCCGCGGGCGAGCAGGCTGGCATCCTGGACAACCTTCTCGATCGCATCGCGACGTACAAGGAAAAGATCCTCGCGATCAAGAGCAAGATCAAGTCGGCACTGTTCTATCCGGCCGCGGTGATCGTCGTGGCCGGCCTCGTCGTCTCGGTGATGATGCTGTTCGTCATCCCCGAGTTCAAGAACGTATTCAACAGCTTCGGCGCCGACCTCCCCGCCCCGACGATGATCGTCATCGCCATGTCGGACTTCTTCGTCGAATTCTGGTACCTGATCTTCGGGATCCTGATCGGAACGATCCTCGTCATTGCCTGGCTGTACAAGCGCTCCACTGCAATGCAGATCGCCTTGGACCGAGCCCTGTTGCGCTTTCCGGTAATCGGACAGATTGTGCGCAAAGCCACCGTGGCACGCTGGACGCGGACGCTGTCCACCATGTTCGCCGCCGGGGTTCCCCTCGTCGAGGCCCTGGACTCCGTGGGCGGGGCATCGGGCAACTACGTCTATACGGTGGCGACACGGCAGATTCAAGCTGAAGTCAGCACCGGGACAAGCCTCACGGTTGCCATGCAGAACGCGAACGTCTTTCCCACCATGGTGGTCCAGATGGTGTCCATCGGCGAAGAATCGGGCCAGCTCGACTCCATGCTCGGCAAGGTCGCCGACTTCTTCGAGCAGGAGGTGGACGATGCGGTGGCCGGCCTCTCGCAACTGCTCGAGCCTCTGATCATGGTGTTTCTCGGCACCATCATCGGTGGCCTCGTGGTCGCCATGTACCTGCCGATCTTCAAGCTCGGCCAAGTCGTCTGATCGATGCTGGATCTGCTCAACAACGTGGCGGCTTTCACCGCCCTGATGGCTCTGCTCGGCTTGTTCGTCGGCAGCTTCCTCAACGTGGTGATCCACCGTCTGCCGGTGATGATGGAGCGCGACTGGCAGGCGCAGGCGGCCGAGTTGCGCGGCGAGGACACGCCGGCGGGCGAGCGCTTCAACCTTGCCACGCCCCGCTCGCGCTGCCCGCATTGCGGCCACCGGATCACTGCACTGGAGAACATTCCGGTGATCAGCTACGTGCTCTTGCGGGGTCGGTGCAGCCATTGCGGCGCAGGTATCGGAAAGCGCTATCCGATCACCGAACTGCTGACCGCAGCGCTGTCCGGTTACGCCGCCTGGCACTTCGGCTTCGGGCTTGCCGCGATCGGCGCCCTGCTGTTCATCTGGGCGATGATCGCATTGACCTTCATCGACCTCGACACCCAGTTGCTCCCGGACGACATCACCCTGCCACTGCTATGGCTGGGGCTCGCCTTCAACCTGCCCGGCACCTACACCGGGCTCTCCGACGCTGTGATCGGCGCCATGGCAGGCTACCTCGCGCTGTGGTCGGTGTACTGGCTATTCAAGCTGACGACCGGGAAGGAGGGCATGGGCTACGGTGACTTCAAGCTACTCGGCGCAATTGGTGCCTGGCTGGGCTGGCAGGTGCTACCGCTGACGATCCTGCTTTCCTCTCTGGTGGGTGCGCTCGTCGGCGTCGCACTCATCGTTTTCGCGCGCCATGGTCGCAACGTGCCGATCCCTTTCGGCCCCTATCTTGCCGCAGCAGGCATCATTGCGCTGTTCTGGGGCGAGGCGCTTACGCAGCATTACCTCGGCCTGCTCTGAAGCGGGCGCGACGAGGCTTGAAGCCCGCCGCTCACGCCCCCATCTGAAGCGCGCGCACGGAAGTCCGTGGCGCGCTTTTTCCTTATGCTGCATTGCGTTAGACTTGCGCACTTGTTTTCGGGGAGCCTCTCATGCCCATCTACGAATACCGCTGTCCGAGCTGTGGTTTCCAGAAAGACCACCTGCAGAAGATGAGCGATGCACCACTGTCCACCTGCCCGTCCTGCGGAGCCGAAGGCTACGCCAAACTGCTGTCTGCCGCGGGCTTCCAGCTCAAGGGCTCCGGCTGGTATGCGACCGACTTCAAGGGTGGCAGCGCCCCCGCCCCTGCACCCGCCGAGAGCACATCGAGTGGCGGCTGCGGCGGCGGTTGTGCCTGTCACTGACGGCAGCCTGTCCCCTTGAAAAAGTACTTCATCACCGGACTGCTGATCTGGATTCCGCTGACGATCACCTTCATGGTGCTCGCCTGGATCGTCAGCTCGCTCGACGCGATCCTGCTCTGGCTACCAGAGCAGTATCACCCGCGCAAATACATCGGCTTCGACCTGCCCGGCACAGGCGTGGCCGCAAGCCTGCTCATCGTCTTCTTCACCGGCCTCATCGCAGCCAACGTGCTCGGGCAGAAGATCGTGCAGCTGTGGGAGGCCTTGCTTGCGCGCATTCCGGTGGTGAAGTCGATCTACTACAGCGTCAAGCAGGTCTCCGACACGCTCTTCTCGAGCAACGGGCAGGCTTTCCGCAAGGCCCTGCTGGTGCAGTATCCGCGCCACGGCACATGGACGATCGCCTTTCTCACCGGGAAGCCCGGAGGGGATGCAGCCAACCATCTGCAGGGTGACTACGTCAGCGTTTACGTGCCGACCACACCGAACCCGACCTCGGGATTCTTCCTCATGCTTCCGCGCATCGACGTGATCGAGCTCGACATGAGCGTGGACGAAGCACTGAAGTACATCATTTCCATGGGGGTAGTCGCTCCCCCCTCGCGCAAACCGCCCCACCTTCCGGCGCAGCTCGAGAAATGACGACCCGGCCACACACACCCCGAACCTGAAACTACCGTAGCCTCCGGCTGGCCGCCGGAGGACGACATCCGGAACCCGACATGCGAACTCACTACTGCGGAAAAGTCACTGCCGCCGACCTCGACCAGATCGTCACCATCAGCGGCTGGGTCCACCGCCGCCGCGACCACGGCGGTGTCATCTTCATCGACCTGCGCGACCGCGAGGGCCTGGTGCAGGTTGTGTGCGACCCCGACCGCGCCGACATGTTCAAGACCGCCGAGTCGGTGCGCAGCGAGTTCGTCCTCAAGATGAGCGGCAAGGTGCGCCGCCGCCCCGCCGGCACCGAGAACGCCAACCTGACCTCGGGCGAGATCGAGATCCTCTGCCACGACATCGAGGTGCTCAACGCCGCCGCCACGCCGCCGTTCCAGCTCGACGACGAGAACCTGTCCGAGACGGTGCGCCTGACCAACCGCGTCATCGACCTGCGTCGCCCGCAGATGCAGAAGAACCTGATGCTGCGCTACAAGACCACGATGGCCTTCCGCCGCTTCCTCGACGGCGCCGGCTTCATCGACGTCGAGACGCCGATGCTCACCAAGAGCACGCCGGAAGGCGCTCGCGACTACCTGGTGCCCTCGCGCGTGCATCCGGGCCAGTTCTTCGCCCTGCCGCAGTCGCCGCAGCTCTTCAAGCAGCTGCTGATGGTCGCCGGCTACGATCGCTACTACCAGATCGTCAAGTGCTTCCGCGACGAGGACCTGCGCGCCGACCGCCAGCCCGAATTCACCCAGGTCGACCTCGAGACCTCGTTCATGGACGAGCACGAGATCACCGCGCTGGTCGAGGAGATGATCCGCTACGTGTTCAAGGAAGCGATGGACGTCGAGCTGCCCGCGCCCTTCCCGCGCATGAGCTATGCCGAGGCGATGCGCCGCTACGGCTCGGACAAGCCGGACCTGCGCGTCACGCTGGAACTCACCGACGTCACCGACGCGGTGCAGGACGTCGCCTTCAAGGTCTTCAGCGGCCCCGCCACCTCGGGCGGCCGCGTCGCGGCCATGCGTGTGCCCGGCGGCAACGCGCTGACCCGCGGCGAGATCGACGAGTACACCAAGTTCGTCGGCATCTACGGTGCCAAGGGCCTGGCCTACATCAAGGTCAATGACGTCACCCAGCCCAACGAGCAGGGCCTGCAGTCGCCGATCGTCAAGAACCTGCACGAGACCGCGCTGCGCACCATCCTCGAGCGCACCGGCGCGCAGTCGGGCGACCTGATCTTCTTCGGCGCCGACAAGACCAAGGTGGTCAACGACGCCATGGGCGCGCTGCGCATCAAGCTCGGCCACGAGAAAGGCTACGTTACCGGCGAGGCCTGGCGTCCGCTGTGGGTGGTCGACTTCCCGATGTTCGAGTACGACGAGGATGACAAGCGCTGGACCGCCTGCCACCACCCCTTCACCAGCCCGAAGGACGAGCACATCGACCTGCTCGAGTCCAACCCGGGCGAGTGCCTCGCCAAGGCCTACGATCTCGCGCTCAACGGCTGGGAGATCGGCGGCGGCTCGGTGCGTATTCACCGCGCCGACGTGCAGGCGCGCGTGTTCGAGGCGCTCAACATTGGTCCCGAGGAACAGCAGGCCAAGTTCGGCTTCTTGCTCGACGCGCTCAAGTACGGCGCGCCGCCGCACGGCGGGCTGGCCTTCGGCCTCGACCGCATCGTCACCATGATGACCGGCGCCGAGTCCATCCGCGACGTGATCGCCTTCCCCAAGACCCAGCGCGCCCAGTGCCTGCTCACCGACGCGCCGAGCGGCGTGGACGAGAAGCAGTTGCGCGAGCTGCACATCCGCCTGCGCCAAAAGGTGCAGACCGAAGTCGAGGTCGAGCGCGGCTGATCCACCGGCAGACACCCGCTCCCATGCGAAGCCCCTGCAAGGAAGACCTTCTTTCTTCGTTGCAGGGGCTTCAGCCTTTGCGCTGGCTGCCGTAATCTTCGGTCATGGCACGCCGTCGGCGTGCATCCGGTGACCCTTTCATGCTGCTTCCCCAGAATATCGATGTGCTGGTCGTGGAAAGCCAGGCGAGCATGCGCGCGCAGCTGCGCACCATGCTCGGCTCGATCGGCGTCGAAACACCCCAGTTCGCGGCCTCTGCCACGATGGCCATCCGTCGCCTGCGCGAGCAGCACTACGACCTCGTGCTGTGCGAATACAACCTCGGGGAAGGTCAGGACGGACAGCATCTGCTCGAAGATCTGCGTCAGCACGAGATCATCCCGCGCGAGACGCTGTTCGTCATGATCACCGGCGAGCGCAACTTTGAACGCGTCACGAGCGCCTGCGAGCTCGCGCCCGACGACTACATCCTCAAGCCGCTCACGGCTGAAACCCTGCGCGTCCGGCTGCTGCGCGCCTTCGCCAAGCGCGACGCCTTTCTCCCCGCCTGGCAGCTGACCCGGATCGGTGACCCGGTGGGCGCGATCGAATACTGCCGCCTCGCCCGCGACGAGCATCCACAGTACCTGATCGACTTCATGCGCCTGCAGGCCGAACTGCATGCGGGGATCGGTCAGATCGCCGAGGCGGAGGCGCTCTACCGCGAAATTCTCACCGCCCGCACCATCCCCTGGGCCTCGCTTGGCCTTGCACGCGTGCTGGTAACGAAAAAGTCATGGATCGAGGCCGAGCACATCCTCACCGAACTCATCGCCCATCACGACCGCTTCATCGAGGCATACGAGCTCCTCGCACGCCTGTACGAGGAGAGCGAACGCCCCGACGAGGCCTGTACTGCGCTGCAGCGCGCAAGCGAGCTTTCTCCCTACCGCACCAGTCGCCTGCGCCACCTGGGCGAGCTCTCGCTCCAGGCCGGCAACCCCGCGACTGCCGAACACAGCCTGAGCGAGGTCGTCCAACGCAGCAAGCACTCCGAGTTCCGCGACCCGGAGGACCACGTACGCCTGCTACAGGCCCAGCTCGCGCAGCAGAAACTGGACGCAGCGCGCGAAACACTGGAAGACCTCGAGCGCAACCTGGCCCGCCAGCCCAAGGGCGAACTCTGCTCCGCGATCGGCAACGCCCTCATCCATGCCCACCTGCAAGACCGCGATCAGGCCCGCAGCGCAATGACGGGTGCGCTGCGGAATCCGGCGCGCCTGCGCGAGCTCTCGGTCGGCCTGCGCCAGGACCTCATGAAGGCCTGCTTCGACCAGCAGCTTGGCAATGAAGGCAATGAGCTGCTCGCCGATCTCATGCGCACCGCGGGCGACGACCGCACCCTCGCGAGCACCCGCGCCACGCTACAGGCGCGAGGGCTGGAGCACCTGTCGCGGGAGGTGGAAGCACGCGTGCAGGCCGAGGTCAAAACGCTCGTCAGCACCGGTGCAGAAAAGGCGCATGCGGGCGACTTCGACGGCGCCGTGAGCGAGATGATGAACGCGGCACGCAAAATGCCGGGCAATCCGCACGTGCTCTTCAATGCCGCGCTGGCGCTGCTTCGCCACATCGAGAACCGGGGCTGGAACGAAGCCTTCGCGACCCAGGCGCGGGGGCTGATCAGCCGTGCTCACCGTCTGTCGCCGGCCAACCCCCGCTTGACCGCGATCACCGAGTTCATGCACGCGCTGATGAAGCGCTACGGCATCCGCCCGGATCGCGCACCCGCGCGCGCGCGAAAGAGCCGAACGGGATGACGCGCTCGCGCTGGCTCGGCCTGCTTCCGCTCATTGCGCTGCTGGGTGCGCTGCTCGGCTGCTCGCCACAGGCCAGCCCCCAACCGACCCTGCCCTCGCACGCAGGGCTGCCGCCCGAAGCGATCGAGACCCTCGCACTCATCCGGCGCGGCGGCCCCTTCCCCTACCGCAAGGACGGCAGCACCTTCCAGAATCGCGAGCGCCTGCTTCCCGGCAAACCACGCGGCTTCTACCGTGAGTACACGGTACCGACGCCCGGTGCGCGCGATCGCGGCGCACGCCGCATCGTCACCGGAGGGGATCCGCCGGAAGTGTTCTACTACACCGCAGACCACTACCGCAGCTTCCGCCAGATCGAACCCTTGCCCTGAGCGGCCCGCGCACAAAGTCCATTCCATGCCACTGCCGTCTCCCCCTCCCGCTCCCGCGCAACCGCCCTCCGACCGCGTGCTCGACCTCCACATCGACCTCGCCGGTTGTGAGGGGAAGTCCGAGCTCCTCCGCCGCGTGGCCAACGCCCTGCGCTTCCCGGACTGGTTCGGGCACAACTGGGATGCGCTCGCCGACAGTCTCACCGACCTGTCCTGGCTGCCCGCCGCGCATTACCGCCTGACGATCGCCCACACCACCGCCTTACGGCATGCATCGCCGGAGACCCTCGACACGCTGCAAGAAGTGCTTTCCGAGGCCGGCGATTACTGGCGCGGAGAGGGCGTCTCCTTCGAGTTCAGCTTTCTCGAGGGCCCAGCGGACGGCAGTACATCCCCCCCAACTCCGCACGCTTCTCCTCGATAAGGGCGCCCAGACAGCGCGGACAGTAGCAGCCCGCACCCTCACCGCCCTTGGGCACCCCAAGCGCCGCTGGATAGGCTGCACACCAGCAGGCTGCCTCACCCGAGCGCATACCGCACACGAACGGCGCGCCGCAGACGCGGCACGCATTTCCTGGTTCATTCATTTCGACTCCCTGCACGGTCATCCGGGCCGCTCCCGGCAAGACTTGAAAACGCTGAACCCGCGCCTATATTTGATCTGAAGCCGGAACGACCGGCCAGACTTCAGATGAGGAGAACCGGACATGAGCAATCATCTCACCCGTCGCACCGACCCGCTCGAAGACTTCTTCCGCGGCTTCTTCGTTCGCCCGGTCGATTTCGGCGGCGCCCCGGTCGGCGGCATCGCCACCGAAGCGCCGCAGATGAAGGTGGACGTCAAAGAGACCGAGAAGGGCTACGAGGTGCACGCCGAGCTGCCGGGGATGAAGAAGGAAGACATCCATGTGCACATCGACGGCCCGGTCGTTTCGATCAGCGCAGAGCGCAAGCAGGAGAAGGAGGTCAAGGAAGGCGAGAAGGTGCTGCGCACCGAGCGCTACTTCGGTAAGGTTTCGCGCAGCTTTCAGCTCGGGCAGGAGATCGACGAAGCGAACTCCTCGGCCAAGTTTAACGACGGCGTTCTCGAGCTCGTCCTGCCGAAGAAGGCCGAAGCACAAGCCAGACGACTCACCATCGACTGACCCACGGGCAAGCGCGCAGCCCGGCTTGCCCAAGCGACTCCAGCCCGCCGGACTGTACGCCGAGGCAGGCGGGGCGGAACCCGTGGTACCGCCCCGCCTGCGTTCTCACTTGCTCTTGATCATCGTCCCGACACCATGGTCGGTCAGGATCTCGAGCAGCAGGCAATGTTCGACGCGCCCGTCGATGACGTGCACCGACTTGACGCCGTTGCGTGCGGCATCCAGTGCTGAACCGATCTTCGGCAGCATTCCGCCCGACAGAGTACCGTCCGCGACCAGATCATCGATCTGGCGCGGCGTCAGCCCTGTAAGCAGATTGCCCGCCTTGTCGAGCACCCCCGGTGTGTTGGTGAGCAGCACCAGCTTCTCGGCCTTCAGGATCTCGGCCAGCTTGCCGGCCACGACATCGGCGTTGATGTTGTAGGTTTCACCCTCTTCACCCACGCCGATCGGTGCGATCACCGGAATGAAGTCGCCCTGGTCGAGGAAGGAGATCAGGCTCGGGTCGATGCCGGTGATCTCGCCCACCTGGCCGACGTCGATCAGGTCACCCTGCGGCGCACCGTGCTTCTGCATCAGCAGCTTGCGTGCGCGGATGAAGCCGGCGTCCTTGCCGGTCAGCCCCACCGCCTTGCCACCGTGCTTGTTGATGAGGTTGACGATCTCCTTGTTCACCTGGCCGCCCAGCACCATCTCGACCACTTCCATGGTCTCGGCATCGGTCACGCGCATGCCCTGGATGAACTCGCCCTTCTTGCCGACGCGGGCGAGCAGGTTCTCGATCTGCGGACCGCCGCCGTGCACCACCACCGGATTCAGGCCGACCAGCTTGAGCAGCACCACGTCGCGCGCGAAACAGTCCTTGAGGTGCGGATCGGTCATCGCGTTGCCGCCGTACTTGATGACGATGGTCTTGTCGAAGAAGCGCTTGATGTAAGGCAGGGCCTCAGCGAGGATCTCGGCCTTGCGGGCGGGGGTAACGTCTTGCAGCGCGGGGGACTGGGTCATCGGGAGGCTCCTTGATCGAACAGCGCGATTCTAGTTGCCCCGGGTGAGAACCGAAAGGGCACGCCCCGCCCGGCCGATACTCCAGCGCGGCTCCAGCGCCCGTCCCGCCGCGGATGCATCCCCCCTATCGCCGGTTTAACCGTGCTCAATTGGCTCTATTGCCAAGCAAGCACCATACTGGAGTCATCGAGGCGGTGCATGCACCGCGCGTGGAGCACGAGGAGTTCACCATGGTTGATAAAGTCGCCCGCCTGCATTTCCAGCCTGCCAGCCCGGCAGGCGCCTTGCGTGCGCTCACCGGCTGGCTGATCGCTCTAGTCGGGCTGGCTCTGCTCATTGCCCAGTTCGTACGCGGGCTGGAGGGGTTCGACCTGCCGGTGTCGGGCGCAATCTCCGGCGGCGCCATGGCGGCGGCAGCGACCGCTCTCGGTGCTGTTCCGCTGCTGGTGGTGCGCAATATCCGTGCAGGCGTGCAGGGCATGCTGCTCGGTTTCGGCGCGGGCGTGATGCTCGCGGCGAGCGTGTTCTCGCTGCTGTTGCCGGCCTTCGACGCCGCGCAACTGCAGACCGGCTCTGAAACCGGTGCCGGTATGCTCGTGGCCTTGGCAGTCCTGATTGGCGCGGGCGGGCTCCTGGCCCTGGATCGCGCCCTCCCTCACACGCATTTCCCCGAGGGCAGGCGCAGCGGTGGCGCCGTGTGGCTGTTCGTGTTCGCAATCGCAGTGCACAACATCCCGGAGGGGCTCGCCATCGGCGTGGCCGCCGGCCTGAACGGCACCGGCGCAGGATCGGGCGACGCGGTTGCAGCCGGTATTTCACTGCAAAACGTGCCCGAAGGCCTGATCGTGGCCATCGCCCTCGTGAGCGCCAACTACAGCCGCTGGCTGGCCTTTGGTGTCGCGACGGTATCGGGCCTGATCGAACCGATCGCCGCCATCGCCGGGTCGATGATGGTTTCAGTTTCGGCGATGATCCTGCCTTGGGGTCTGGCGGGCGCAGCCGGCGCGATGCTGTTCGTGGTCAGCCACGAGATCATCCCCGAGTCGCATCGTCGCGGCCACGAAACCCTGGCAACGGGCGGGCTGATGGTCGGCTTCGTGCTGATGATGATGATGGACACGATGCTCGGCTGAACCAGCTTGGCCCACGTGCAGCGCCAGCGGTGCGCTGCGCACGAACGAGGCCATGAAAAAGCGAAGGGCGCCCACAAGGAGCGCCCTTCGCTTTTATGTTCGGGGTGGCGAGCCTGACCCCCGGCACTTGCAGGAAACGGCTGTGGCTGCTGCCTTCCGGCCCTGACCAGGTTCACCGCACTGCAATGCGGGGAGACCCGCCACGGCCGGCATTGTAGCAGCAAGCCGGCCGCAGCGGGCGCCCGGCTTGCTGCGCTGCAGGAGCCCTGTCAGCCCTTGAGCTCGGGGAAGTCTTCCTCGAAGAACTCCAGCTCGCCACGAACGGCCTCGCCACGTGCTTCTTCCGCCTTGCGCAGTTCCACGCGGCGGATCTTGCCCGAGATGGTCTTGGGCAGGTCGGCGAAGGACAGGCGGCGGATGCGCTTGTACGGTGCCAGGCGCTCGCGGGTGAAGGCGAAGATGTCCTTGGCGAGTTCCTTGCTCGGCTCCTGGCCCGCGACCAGGATCACGAAGGCCTTGGGCACTGCCAGACGTACCGGATCCGGGCTAGGCACCACCGCGGCTTCAGCCACTGCCGGGTGCTCGATGAGCACACTCTCCAGCTCGAAGGGGCTGATGCGGTAGTCGGAGGCCTTGAACACATCATCGGCGCGGCCGACGTAGGTGATGTAGCCCTCCTCGTCGATGCTGGCGACGTCGCCGGTGCGGTAGTGGCCATCGCGCATCACTTCGGCTGTCTTGGCAGCATCACCGGCATAACCGACCATCAGGCCGACCGGACGGTCTTCGCCCATCACCAGCGCCACCTCACCCTCCACCGAAGGCTTGCTGTCGGCGTCGAGCAGGGCGATCTTGTAGCCCGGCAGCGGACGGCCCATGGAACCGGGCTTGAGCGGCTGGTCGGGCGTATTGCCGATCTGCGCGGTGGTCTCGGTCTGACCGAAGCCGTCGCGGATGGTGATGCCCCAGGCCTTCTTCACCTGATCGATCACCTCCGGGTTGAGCGGCTCACCAGCGCCGATCAGCTCGCGCAATTGGGTCTTCACCGCAGCCAGATCCTGCTGGATCAGCATGCGCCACACGGTCGGAGGCGCGCACATGGTGGTGACTTCGTACTTCACCAGCACGTCGAGCAGGGCCTTGGCGTTGAAGCGGTTGTAGTTGTACAGGAAGACGCAGGCGCCGGCGTTCCAGGGCGCGAAGAAGCAGCTCCAGGCGTGCTTGGCCCAGCCCGGCGACGAGATGTTCATGTGGCGATCGTTGGGCTTGAGGCCGATCCAGTACATCGTCGACAGATGGCCAACCGGGTAGGACTGGTGGGTGTGCAGCACCAGCTTGGGCTTGGACGTGGTGCCGGAGGTGAAGTAGAGCAGCAGCGGATCGCTGACGCGGGTGACGCCGTCCGGTGTGAACACTTCGGTTTCGGCATAGGCGTCTTCGAAGGTCTTCCAGCCTTCGGTCGCGCCACCGACGACGATGCGGCCGAAGCTGCCCGGCAGGTCGGCGAACTTCTCCGTGTGGGCCTTGCCGATCACCACATGCTTGACCTGACCGCGCTCGACGCGATCGACCAGGTCTTCCGGGGTCAGCAGCGTAGTCGCGGGGATCACCACCGCGCCCAGCTTGATCGCGGCGAGCATGGTTTCCCATAGCGGCACTTCATTGCCGAGCATGATCAGGATGCGCTCGCCACGCTTGACGCCCTGCTTGCTCAGCCAGTTGGCGACACGGTTGGAGCGCGCGGACATTTCGGCGAAGGAGAGCTTCGACTCGCTGCCGTCCTCCTCGATGATCCACAGCGCAGGGTTGTCGTTGCCCTTTGCCAGTGCATCGAAGTAGTCCAGCGCCCAGTTGAACTCCTTCAGCTTCGGCCACTTGAAGCCGGCATAGGCGGTGGCATAGTCGCTGCGATGCTCCAGAAGGAAGTCGCGTGCGGCGAGAAATTCGGTGACAGCGTTCATGAGCTCTCCTCTCGAGTACGTCGTTGAAATCTTGCCCGGCCGGGTAGCACCCTGCCAAAAACCAATATTTTACGTTGACGTTAACGTAATTCGTGAACCGAGATCAAAGTTTTTGTCCTTTCACGTCGTTCCGCACGAGCATGCACAGAACGATACACCCCATTGCGGCCAGGCGGCCGCCTCGCCAGCCTCACACGTCATGGCCTCTGAACGCCCCTGAACGCCTGCCACCGTTCGCACGAACCGCCCCTCCCCACCGCAGTCCCCCATCTGCCCACCCGGCTGCCGGTATACTTCGGACCTGCGCCGCGCCCGGCCACCGCTAGAACCCCCGAGAGGAAGCCCGATGAGCACCCACCCCAGCCTGATCGCACGCTATGGCAAGGACGAGGCACCGGCACTGGCCCGGCTGAATCCCTTCGTCGAGCAACTGCTGTCGCACCGCTCGGTGCGCGCCTATCTGGCCACTCCCGTCAGCGACGATGCGCTCGCCACGATCATCGCGGCCGCACAATCGGCGGCCAGCTCCTCAAACCTCAATCTCTGGAGCGTGGTAGCGGTACGCGACCCCGCCAGGCGCGGACGACTGTCCGAGCTGGTCGGCAACCAGGCGCATGTGCGCGAGGCCCCGCTGCAGTTGGTGTGGCTGGCCGACCTCGCCCGCCTGCGCCAGATTGCCCGCACGCTCGAACGTCCGTCCGAGGGGCTGGATTACACCGAGATGTTCGTCACCGCGGTCATAGACGCCGCACTTGCCGCACAGAATGCGGCCGCCGCCGCAGAATCCATCGGCCTGGGCACCGTCTACATCGGCGGCATGCGCAACCAGCCCGAGGCGGTCGCCGAATTGCTCGGCCTTCCGCCCGAAACCTTCGCCGTATTCGGCATGTGCGTCGGCCACCCCGATCCAGCGCACCCTGCCGCAGTAAAGCCCCGCCCTCCGCAGCACGTGGTGCTGCATCACGAGCGGTACAGCAATGACGCACAGCAGACAGGCCTCGACGCCTACGACCGCAACATGGCGGACTTCTATGCCGAGCAGCAGATGAACGTGCGCGGCACCTGGCGCCTGCACTCCGCGAAACGCGTGTCCGGGGCAGAAAGCCTGTCCGGCCGCGATCGCCTGGTCGAAGCCCTGCACGCGCTCGGCTTCAAGCTCAAGTAACCCCCCCGCCCGACGCGAGGAAGCTCCCCATGCGCAAGCGCGACAACACGCTCACCACCGATCAGAAGGCCCTCGCGGTCAACCTCGACAAGTACAAATATGGCTCGATCGTCGAGATCGGCGCCGGCCAGGAAGTCGCGCGCCGCTTCTTCCAGGTCGGCGCGGCCGCGGGCACGGTCGCCAAGACGATGTCCGCCTACGACATGGCGGTCAGCGACGACATCTACGGTCATGTGGACCGTTACGTGAGTCGCGCCCGCCTGCTGCAGATGCTTGACAAGGAGTTCAGCCAGGTGGTCAAGCGGCTCGCGCACGTTCGGCCGAAGAACACCACCTTCTTCGCCTACGCCGCGACGGTGACCGCCCGCAGCTTCAAGCAGAAGAACGAATGCCACGGCTGGGTCGGTATCCGCCTGCAGCTCCACCCGGGCGCGGAACCCAGCGACGTGGTCATGCACGTCCGCATGCTCGACAACGACAATGCCCTGCAGTCCGAGGCGCTCGGCATCCTGGGCGTGAACCTCATCCACGGCGCATTCTTCCATCATGACCAGCCCGAGTGGGTCGTCGAGGGCCTTGCCGACGGGCTGGGCTCGGAGCGGATCGAGGTCGACCTGATCCATTTTTCCGGCCCCTACTTCGAGGAAGTGGAAAATCGCCTGATGAACCTGCACCTGATCCGCAGCTGGCTCACACGCGCGGTGGTGTTCAACCCGCAGGGCGACGTGGTGGTGCCGGGCGAGCTCCTCTACCGCAAGCCGGTGATGGTGATGCGGGGCAGCTTCAAGCCGGTCACCCTGGTCAATGTCGACATGATGGCCGCCGGCCTGCGTCAGTTCAGCCAGCTCGCCGCGGTGGACGAGAACGAGATCGTCTCCCTCGCCGAGATCACCATGAACTCCCTGATCAGCGGCGACAACGTGGACGGGGCCGACTTCCTCGCCCGCATCGACCTGCTCGCCTCGCAGGGCTACACGGTGATGATCTCCGACTACGTGCGCTTCTTCCGCCTGCGCGCCTACCTGCGCCGCTATACGCAGAAGCCGATCGGTATCGTGCTGTCGGTGCGCGACTTCGCCTTCCTGTTCGACGAGAAGTACTACGAGGGTCTGGAAGGCGGCATCCTCGAGGCCTTCGGCAAGCTCTTCCCGGACAACACCCACGTGTATGTCTATCCTTCGCGCCCGCGCGGCACCGACGCCGCTGCGACGATCACGCTCGGCAACGTCCAGGTCCCGGACAACCTGCGTCACCTGCTCGCCCACCTGAAGGAAAACGACAAGCTGGTGGCGGTACGGCCGCTCGACGAGGAACACCTGTACATCGACATCGCCGACGTCCTCGCAAGACTGCGGCGCGGACGCGGCGACTGGGAGAGCGAGGTACCCGAGACGGTTGCGCAGCGCATCATCGAATCGCGCCTGCTCGGTTACGACAGTGAATGAGCCTGTCTGCACATCGTCCGCAATCCTGGACCCTGCCTTGCGCAGGGTCTTCTTTTGAACTTCGGGAGGCGGTATGGTCTGCTCTGATATGGCAGCGCAGCAATTCCGTCTGAGCGCTGCGTAAGAACCACCGACATCACCGGCCAGCTCCGCCCTCGAAGCGGCGCGTGAAGGCACGGCCCGGAGCCGCTCCCATGAGTTCAGAAACACCACCGTACGACACGCTCCAGCGCCCGCACGCACGCGCTCCCGCAGACGTACTCGCCGCACTCGGCAGCGGTGCGCAGGGCCTGGACAGCGACGAGGTCGTCCGCCGCCTGGCCGCAGTGGGTCCCAACCGCCTGCCTGAAGCGTCAAAGGAGAGCGTGCTCAAGCGCTTCTTCAAGCACTTCAACGACGTGCTGATCTACGTGCTGCTGGGCGCCGCCGCGATCACCGCCACGCTCGGCCACTGGATCGACACGGGCGTCATTCTCGGCGTGGTCGTCATCAACGCCATCATCGGTTTCATCCAGGAGGGCAAGGCCGAAGAGGCGCTCGAAGGCATCCGCAAGATGCTGTCCCTGCGCGCGGACGTCTGCCGCGACGCGCAGTGGAGCAGCATCGACGCCGACGGGCTGGTGCCCGGCGACATCGTGCGCCTGCGCTCGGGCGCGCGCGTGCCGGCCGACCTGCGGCTGGTCGAGGCCACCAACCTGCGCATCGAGGAATCCGCGCTCACCGGCGAATCGGTCCCCGCCGACAAGACCACCGAGGCGGTCGCCGCCGACGCAGGCGTGGGCGACCGCCTCGGCATGGCCTACTCCGGCACCCTGGTCGCTGCCGGGCGCGGCGTGGGCGTGGTGGTGGCCACCGGCACCGACACCGAGCTCGGCCGCATCAACCGCATGATCGCCGAGGTCGAGACCCTGCAGACTCCGCTCACGCGGCAGATGGCGCAGTTCAGCAAGCTGCTGTCGGTGGTCATCGTTGCGTTGGCGGTGCTGATGCTCGCGATCGGCGTGTTCCTGCACGATCAGCCGCTCGCCGAAGTCTTCCTCGCTGCGATCGGCTTTGCCGTGGCGGCCATCCCCGAGGGTCTGCCGGCGATCCTCACCATCACGCTTGCGCTCGGCGTGCAGCGCATGGCCCATCGCAACGCGATCACCCGCAAGCTCACCGCCGTCGAAACACTGGGCTCGGTCACCGTCATCTGCTCGGACAAGACCGGTACGCTGACCAGGAACGAGATGACCGCGCGGCACGTGGTCACACGGGGCGGTTTGTTCGATGTCAGCGGCACCGGCTACCGGCCCGAGGGCGAGATCACCCTGGGGGGCGAGTCCGCCAACCTGGAGCACCATGGTCATCTGCACGCGGTGATCGAGGTCGCCGCAGTCGCCAACGACACCCACATCGCCGAAGAGGATGGGCAATGGCGCGTGACGGGCGAGCCCACGGAGGGCGCGCTGCGCACCCTCGCCGAGAAGGCCGGTTTCGATGCCGCCGCGCACACTCGCCATGCCAGCATCCCCTTCGAGTCGGCCAACAAGTTCATGGCCACGCTCAATACCGGTCCCTGCGGCCGACGCCGCATCCTGCTCAAGGGTGCGCCCGACCGCCTGCTCGACCGCTGTCATCATGAACTCGGCGCTGACGGCGCACAGGCGCCGCTCGACCGCGGATTCTGGGAAGCGCAGATCGAGACCCTGAGCGCTGAAGGTCTGCGCGTGCTGGCCGCCGCGTCGCGCGAGGTCCAGAAAAGCAAGGACGAGCTCCACCTCGAGGATCTGCACGAAGACATGGTCTTCCTCGGCCTCATCGGCATCATCGACCCGCCGCGCCCCGAGGCGATCGAGGCCATCCGCTCCTGCCACGAGGCCGGCATTCGCGTGAAGATGATCACCGGCGACCACGCCGGCACCGCGCGCGCGATCGGCATCGAGATGGGTCTGGGCTCCGCCGACGCACTCAAGGTGGTCTCCGGCGCCGAGATCGAGGCCGCCAGCGACGACGAACTGCAACAGATCGCCCAGGACTGCGACATCTTTGCCCGCACCAGCCCCGAGCACAAGCTGCGCCTGGTCAAGGCCCTGCAAGCACGCGGCGAGGTGGTGGCGATGACCGGCGACGGCGTCAACGATGCCCCCGCGCTCAAGCGCGCCGACGTCGGCGTGGCCATGGGCATCAAGGGTACCGAGGCCACCAAGGAGGCGGCCGAGATCGTGCTCGCCGACGACAACTTCTCCACCATCGAGCGTGCGGTCGAGGAGGGCCGCACGATCTACGACAATCTGAGAAAGGCCATTCTCTTCATCCTCCCCACCAATGGTGCCCAGGGCTTCGTCATGCTGGCCGCGGTGGTGCTCGGCCTCACCCTGCCGCTCACCCCGGTGCAGATCCTGTGGGTGAACATGGTGGTGGCGGTCACGCTGGCGCTGGCGCTCGCCTTCGAGCCAGCCGAGCCGGGCGTCATGCAGCGCCCGCCGCGCAAGCCCGGCGCGCCGATCATGGACCGACTCATGCTCATGCGGGTGGCGTTCGTCTCGCTGCTGATCGGCGGCGCCACCATCCTGTCCTTCGAGTATTCGCTCGTCCAGGGCATGGAACTGCACGCGGCGCGCACGATGGCGGTCAACACCCTGGTGGTGGCGCAAGCCTGGTACCTCTTCAACAGCCGCTTCCTCACCGCTTCCAGCCTCGCGCCCTCGCGCATGTTCACCAATCCGGGCGCGATCGTCTCGGTCGGACTGCTCGGCGTGCTTCAGCTCGGCTTCGTCTATCTGCCCTTTATGAACACCTGGTTCGGTACCACCCCGCTGCCGATCGAGGCCTGGGGCCCGCCGATGGTGATCGGCGTGCTGGTGTTCCTGATCATCGAGGGCGAGAAGGCGGTGCTGCGCGTACGCCGGCGCAATGTCGTTCGCGCTGAGTACGGCGGATGAACCAGGATCCGCTGCTCGTTCTCACCATCCTCACCGCCACCATAGGCATGTTCCTGTGGGGGCGCTGGCGCCACGACATGGTAGCCACCGGCGCGCTGTTGGCGTGCGTGCTCGGGGGGCTGGTCGCGCCCGCCGAAGCCTTCGCGGGATTCGCCCATCCCGCGGTGATCACCGTGGCCTGCGTGCTGGTACTCTCACGCGGCCTGCAGATCTCGGGCGCGGTCGATGCGCTCACTACCGCGCTCCTGCCGGCCAAGGCCGGCATCCTGCTCAGTCTCGCCGCGCTCGTCGGCCTGGGGGCGCTGCTCTCGGGCTTCATGAACAACGTCGGCGCGATGGCCTTGCTCATGCCGGTCGCAATGCAGCTCGCCGCCCGACTCGAACTGCCCCCCGGCAGAGTGCTGATGCCGCTGGCCTTCGGCACCATCCTCGGCGGTATGACGACCATGATCGGCACCCCGCCCAACCTGATCGTGTCGGGCTTTCGCGCGCAGACGGGCGCGGGCAGCTTCGGCATGTTCGACTTCACGCCGATCGGCTTGGCCATCGCGGTCATCGGCACGGTTTTCATCGTGCTGCTCGGCTGGCGCCTCGTGCCCGCGCGCGAGAAGGCGAGCACCGAGGGCTTCGAGACCGGCGCCTATGTCACCGAGGTTCGCGTCGTGCCCGACAGCAAGGCCGCCGGCCTGTTCCTGCGCGAGATCGAATCCCGGCTCGACGAGGCCGGCGCGCAGATCATCGGCCTGGTGCGCAACGAGGTGCGCATGACCGCCCCCCAGTCGAGTCGCAAGGTGCTGGCGGGCGACATCCTGGTGATCGAGGCCGACATCGAGGCCCTGCCCGAGGTGCTGTCCACGCTCGGGCTGCAGCTCGAGGAGGCAGGCTCGTCGAGCGAGGAGGAGACGAACACGCACGAGAAGACGGCACGCGCGCAGCCTGCGCAGGACCCCACCAGCAGCCGGGACGAGAAGCAGGCTCGCCGGAAGAATGGAGGCGACGCACGCGGCCGCGACGCAGCCGGCAGCGTGGACGACGAAAAGCAGCGCGCTGAAGGCCGCAAGGACGAAGCCGCCGAGGAGGACAAGGACAGCGTCCGGTCCGCGGCCGACGCAGAGGTCATGCTGATGGAACTGGTCGTGCGCCCTGAGGCCAGCCTGATCGGCCGCTCGGCGCGCGACCTGTCGCTGCGCACCCGCTACGGCCTGAACCTGCTCGCCGTGTCGCGCAACGGCAAGCGCTCGAAGTCGCGCCTACGCACGCTGAAGATTCAGGCCGGCGACCTGCTGCTGATGCAGGGCCCCCTTGAGGCGCTCACCGAGTTCGCGGCGGATTCGGGCTGCGTGCCGCTGGCAGAGCGCGAACTGCGCATCCCCGACCGGCGCAAGGCATGGACCGCCGGCGCGATCATGCTGTGTGCCGTCGGCGCCGCCGCGCTGGGCCTGCTGCCTGCGGCGATCTCCTTCGCACTCGGCGTACTTGCCTCGATGGCGCTGCGCACCCTCCCGCTGCGCTCGGTGTACGAGAGCATCGACTGGCCGGTCATCGTACTGCTGGCGGCGCTGATCCCGGTCGCTCAGGCGATGGAGACGACCGGCACAGCCGACCTGATCGCGCACGCCCTGCTCGATGGCGTGGCGCAGGGCAACACCATCGTCGCTCTCAGCCTGGTGCTCATCGTCACCATGTTCCTGTCCGATCTGATGAACAACGCCGCCACCGCAGCGGTCATGTGCCCGATCGCAATCGGCACCGCGACGGCGCTCGGGGTCAGCGCGGACGCCTTCCTGATGGCGGTCGCGATCGGCGCCTCGTGCGCCTTCCTGACCCCGATCGGCCACCAGAACAACACCTTGATCCTCGGCCCCGGCGGTTTCCGCTTCGGCGACTACTGGCGGCTCGGTCTGCCGCTGGAACTTCTCGTGGTGGGCGTCTCCGTCCCGCTGCTTCTCCTCGTCTGGCCGCTCTGAGGCACACTCCTTCGCATGAACGCGACCTCCGCCGAAAGCCCCCCGCCCGCGAAGCCACCCCTCTGGCAGATCGTTCCCACCGCCGACTACGAGCGCCCCACCGACTCCCAGCCCGCCACGCTACAGCGCCGCTGGCGCGCGCTCGGGCGCCTGCTGCTCGGCGACGACAAGGGCGAGGCCGCCCCCGCACGGGCGGAGGCGGATCTGCGCGCGCTGCCACAGCTGCGCCTCGCCAACCTCGTCCCCCCGATTGACTGGGCGCCCGCCGCGCGCGCGCTCGGCGCGCCGGACGAGGACACACACGCACCGGTCCGACTCTTCATCGGCCAACCGTACTGCGACCACGCCGCGACCCTCGCGCACTGGGCGTGCACGCATGACGCGGTCGTGCTCACGCCGCCCGACAGCGCACAGATCCTCGCTGCCGATCAACGCTGGCTGGACGATCTTGCACCCGCCAAGGGCCACCCCTGGGTGCTGCCCGAGCTCGAGCGCTGCTTCCTGCGCCACGCCAGCGGGCTGGAGCTGCTACGCGGCTTTCTGGCCCGCGCCCTGTCGGGCGCCCTGGGCCCCGGCCTGATCGGCTGCGACAGCTGGGCGCTGGCCTTCATCGAGCGCATCTGGCCGCTGCCCGGCACCCCACGGCTGACGCTGCAGGCCTTCGACGGCCCTGCGCTCACCCGCTACCTGATGCAGGCAAATCGCGGCCACGTCCGCTTCCTGAGCGCGCGCAGCGGCAAACCCCTGCTGCCCGAGCGCCCAGCCGACGGCAAGGCGGACGCCACCGCGGCAGAGGAAAGCACCTGCCCCGAGTTGCGCCAGCTCGCCGCCCACTGCCGCGGCAACCCCGGCCTTGCCTGGCACTACTGGCGCCAGCGTCTGCGCGCCGCGCCCGAGCACCAGCCTCAGGAACAGGCAGAGGAAGCCCCTCACGACCCGCCAGCCGGCGCGGACCGCGAGCGCCTTGCCGCCGCCGACGAGGTCGTCTGGGTCGCGCCCGGCATCGAAACACCCACGCTCCCCGCCGAATCCGGCGAGGACGTGGCCTTCCTGCTCCATGCCTTGCTGCTCCACCGTGGCCTCGATGCCGAAGCCCTCGGCGCCCTGCTGCCCATCCCCGACGCACGCATGCACTCGCACCTGCTGCGGCTGCGGGCGCTCACGCTGCTCGAACACGACGGTGCACGCTGGCAGGTGGCGCCGCTCGCCTACCCCACGGTGCGCGAATTCCTACGCAGTCGCAGCTACCTGACCGACGGTTTCTGAACATGCCAGAAGACAACCCGAACCTCGCACGACTCTTCAACACGCTCGACCACGGCGACTGGATCGAACTCGCCGTCATCGTCTTCGTCGCCATCACGCTCATCCGCAGCGCCCAGCGCGCCCTGCCCTGGCTCGCAAACCGCCTGCACGGCCGCCCGCGCCATTACCTGCTCGCCTCGGTTCCGCTGCTGCGCCTGGTGCTGATCGTCATCGCGCTGGCGCTGATCCTGCCAATCCTGATCGAGCCTTCGATACAGAACATGGTGGCCTTGCTCGGTGCGGCCGGCCTGGCAATCGGATTCGCGCTCAAGGACTACGTCAGCAGCCTGATCGCCGGGGTGGTGTCCGCGTTCGAGCAACCTTACCGGCCAGGTGACTGGGTGGAGCTCGATGGCCACTACGGCGAGGTCGTGCACGTGGGCATGCGCACCGTCAGCCTGGTCACCGCGGACGACGACACCATCACCGTGCCGCACCTCAAGCTGTGGTCCTCGGCGGTGCGCAACGCCAACAACGGCAGCCCGGTGCTGCAGTGCTCGGCGGTGTTCCATGTGCACCCCGAGCACGACGCGCGGCGCGCCCGCGCCGTGCTTGAGGACGTCGCACTCACCAGCCCCTATCTCTACTTCGACGCCCCAGTCGGCGTACTCACCGAGGAAACGGAATGGGGCACGCAATACCGCATCCGCGCCTACCCGGTCGACCCGCGCCAGCAGTTCCGCTTTATCTCCGACCTCACCGTGCGCGGACGCGAGGCGCTATCGCGTATCGGTGCAAGACCGCGACTCACACCCCAGGCGCTTCGGGGAGACGGCCGCCGAATCTGACCGGGCGGGGTGCTCGCTGCGGAGGTTCACGGCTGCGGGGAAGGTGCATTCGTGCAATGGATCGCGCTTGATCCAGATCCATCTCGGCCATAATTGCTAAAATTGGTTTTTAATGCGTTACTCAAGCTTTTCGCAAGAATTCATCCAATGCCGAACCTCACCCGACTGCTCCGCCAGATCACGCTGGTCCTGATGGCACTGCTCACGCAAAGCGCCTTCGCCCAAGGCACGCCTCTGCGCATCTTTCACGTCATGAGCTTCGATTCACCGTGGCGCTGGACGGATGGTCAGTACGCGGGTTTCAAGGAGGGGCTCGGGGACGTGAACGCGGAGTACCGCGTCTTCCAGATGGACATCAAGCGCTACGCCTCCGCCGAGCAGAAGGCTGAACGCGGACGGCTGGCGCGCGAAATGATCGAAACCTGGAAGCCGGATCTGGTCTATCTGTCGGACGACGCGGCCATCGAGCACGTAGCGGCGCACTACGCCGGCAGCACGACACCCTTCGTTTTCAGCGGCGCCAACAAGACGCTCGAAGACTCAGGCGACGTCGGCCAGTTGTCCGGCAATCTCGGCGAATTGCGCCTGCAGGTCGAGGAATGCATCGACGACCTGCGGATCGAAATGCTGCCCACGCCCCTCGACGATGATGCGGGTGACCTCCTCGGGATTCATCGGCGCCTTGTATATACGCGTCGGCTCATGAGCGCATCGAACACGTCCGCCAGCGCCATCAGGCGCGCCGAAACGGGGATTTCCTCCCCGGCCACGCCTGCCGGATAGCCGCTTCCGTCCCACTTTTCGTGGTGCCCCAGGGAGATCTCGCGCGCAACGTCGAGAAAATCGAACGCGCCCTAGACCTGCTCGGGAGAGGGCAGGCCATTTCCGGCCAGCGCCTGCTCCATCGCCCGGCTGATCGCATCGGCCCCGATCTGCGGATGGGTCTTCATGATCTCGAACTCCTCCGGGGTGAGGCGGCCGGGTTTGAGCAGGATCGCATCCGGAATGCCGACCTTGCCGATATCGTGCAGTGGCGCGGCTTTCACGACCAGCGCGAGTCTATCGCCGGCCAGTGCTTCACGATAGCCGTCGCGATCGGCCAGATGACGGGCAAGAAGCTCGACGTACGCTTGCGTGCGCAGGATGTGATTGCCCGTCTCGGAGTCGCGCGCCTCGGCCAGGCTCGCCAGCGCACGGACACTGAGGTCCTGTATGAGCACGTTCTCCCGCATCCTGCGCTCCACCTCGCGCTCCAGCCATTCGTTCTGGGTCGAGAGGCGATCACGCGCCTGCTTGAGTTCGAGCTGGGTCCGCACCCGGGCCAGCACCACCGGCGGACTGAAGGGCTTGGTGATGTAATCTACCGCCCCGAGCGCCAGCCCCTGCTCCTCGTTCTCGGCGGAATCCATCGCCGTGATGAAGATCACCGGGATGCCACGCGTCGCAGCATCGGCCCGCAGCCTGCGCAAGACCTCGTAGCCGTCCATGCCCGGCATCATCACGTCGAGCAGGATCAGGTCCGGTCGGGGCGCCATAGAAGCCGCACGCAATGCACGCTCACCGGAGTTCGCTGCACGCACGCGATAGTGCCCTTGCAGCAACTCCCCAAGCACCGAAAGGTTTTACACCATGTCATCCACGATCAGGATCGTGCCGGGGGCAGAAGTCAGAGGTGTATTCATCGGATCACGAGAGAAGGGCGTAAGGCCGTGCGGGAC
Organism: Thauera sp. WH-2; assembly: GCF_048321015.1. Taxonomy (NCBI): domain Bacteria; kingdom Pseudomonadati; phylum Pseudomonadota; class Betaproteobacteria; order Rhodocyclales; family Zoogloeaceae; genus Thauera; species Thauera sp. WH-2. The sequence continues at coordinate 72,573 of NZ_JBLWFG010000004.1, forward strand.
AGCGCCTCAGTGGCCCGCGCCATCCGGCCGAAGCGCCGGAATACCGCAAAGCTCCAGAGGATTACAGCAGATACCGCCATCCGCTTATTTACTGTTTAGAACTTTTCTGGCGAATATAGCAAGTCTTTCTGATTTCAACCGTTTCATGTCACCGCGCATGTGAGGGAAGTCGCACTCCTCCGCGCATTACACCCCGTTCCTGGTGGATGGGGAGGACTCTCTTCCCTCTCTCTCCCTCGGAGGCGCCTGGACGCTGATCGGTTCGAGCACTGCCCTGCCGCCGCTGCGAAAGGTATGCTCGTCGACATGAGCGACGAACTTGAACCTGACGTTCCCCACCGCAGCGTGCGTAGCGCTGATGCGGAGATGCGACCGCTCACCCTGAGCGAGCAGATCGTGGAGGCGCTTGCCGCAGGCCGCAACAAGCGCGTACGCAAGCTGCTGCACCGCATGCATCCGGCCAAGATCGCTGCGCTGCTCGAACGCCTGTCGCCCGTTCAGCGCATCTCGCTCTGGCAGCAGATCGGCGGCACGGTCGAACAGCGCGTGCTCGGCCACCTGAGCACCGAGCTTCGCCCAACGCTGATGCACGAGTCGCGCGAGGACAGCGAAGCCGACGCTGCGCCTGCGCCGCCCTCGCCGCAGGGCGAGGCACCGGAGGACGCGAAGAGCGAGTTGCAGGACGTGCGCGAAGCGCTTGAAGCCGGCAAGCTCAAGCGCGTCGGCAAGCTGCTGCACCGCATGCATCCGGCCAAGGTCGCCGGCCTGCTCGAAGCCCTGCCGCCGGCCGAGCGCAGCCAGGCCTGGAGCATGGTCGAGACCGAACGCGCCGGCCGTGTGCTCAGCTTCCTGCACGACGAGATCAGCACCGCGCTCGCCCAGGAGCTCGACCTCGACGACCTGATCGCTGCAGTACACCCGCTCGAGCTCGACGACCTCGTCGACCTCATCCAGACCCTGCCCACCGAGCTCGGCAGCCGCCTGGTGCTCTCCACCACCGGCGCGCGCCGCGAACAGCTCGAGTCGATGCTGTCCTACCCCGAGGAGTCCGCCGGCGGCCTGATGAACGCCGACGCCATCGAGGTGCGCGCCGACGTCAAGGCCGGCACGGTGCTGCGCTACCTGCGCCTGCTCGAGACGCTGCCGCCGCAGACCGACATGTTGATGGTGGTCGACCGCAAGGGCCACTACCAGGGCGCGCTACGCCTGTCGGCGCTGGTCACGGCCAATCTCGATACGCGGGTCGAAGATCTGATGCAGACGGAAATCGCCGGCATCCAGGTGGATACCGACAGCCGCGAGGTCGCCCGCCTGTTCCAGGACCTCGACCTCATGTCGGCCCCGGTGGTCGATGGCGAAGGCCGGCTGATCGGTCGCATCACGGTCGACGACGTGGTCGACCTGATCCGCGAAGACTCCGAGCGCGCGGTGATGCAGATGGCCGGCCTCGACGACGAAGCCGACATGTTCGCCCCGGTGCTTGTGAGCGCCCGCCGGCGGGCGCTGTGGCTGGGTATCAACCTGCTTACCGCCTTCCTCGCCGCGTGGGTGATCGGCCAGTTCCAGGGCACCCTCGAGCAGCTCGTCGCGCTTGCCGTGCTGATGCCCATCGTCGCCAGCATGGGCGGCATCGCCGGCAGCCAGACGCTGACCCTGGTGATCCGCGGCCTCGCGCTCAAGCAGGTGCAGAAGGGCAACATCCGCATCCTGCTCAACCGCGAGGTCGGTGTGTCGATCCTCAACGGACTGCTTTGGGCGCTGGTGGTGGCGGCGCTTGCCGTGGTGTGGTTCGGCGACTGGGGCATCGGCGGCGTCATCGCCGCGGCGATCCTGCTGAACCTGCTGTGCGCCGCGCTCGCCGGGCTGGCGATCCCGCTCATCCTCGAGCGCATGGGCATCGACCCTGCGCTCGCCGGCAGCGTCATCCTCACCACCGTCACCGACGTGGTCGGCTTCTTCGCCTTCCTCGGGCTGGCAACAGTGCTGCTGCTGTGAGCGCGCGCGCCCGACCGCATGCAGGCCGTTAAACCTCTGCATTCAACCGGAGTCCCCATGAGCAAGCACAAGACAATCGACATCGCCGAATACCGCGTTCAGGGCGGCAAAAAGGTGGATCTTGCCGACTGGTCGACGCAAGCCCCCCCGTTCTACGGCTCGAAGAGCGACTACAAGGACATGCTCGAGGCCGGCACCGAGCGTCTGGCCGAGTTGCAGGAAATGCTCTACGCCCATGACCGCTACTCGCTGCTGGTGATCTTCCAGGCAATGGACGCTGCGGGCAAGGACGGCGCCATCCGCCACGTCATGTCGGGCGTCAATCCGCAGGGCTGCCAGGTGTTCAGCTTCAAGCACCCGAGCGCCACCGAACTCGACCACGACTTCCTGTGGCGCACCCACCTCGCGCTGGCCGAGCGCGGGCGCATCGGCATCTTCAACCGCTCGTACTACGAAGAGGTGCTGATCGTGCGCGTGCTGCCCGAGATCCTGCAGGGGCAGAAGCTGCCCGACGAGACCCTGGCAGCAAAGGACTTCTGGGGCGATCGCCTGCGCTCGATCGCAGACGCCGAGGCCCACCTGCACCGCAACGGCACCCGCATCGTCAAGATCTTCCTGCACCTTTCCAAGGACGAGCAGCGCGACCGCCTGATCGCGCGCATCGACGAGGAAGACAAGAACTGGAAGTTCGACGAGGGCGACATCGAGCAGCGCCAGCACTGGGACAAGTACATGGCCGCCTACGCCGACTGCCTCGCCGCCACAAGCACCGCCGACTGCCCGTGGTACGTGGTGCCCGCCGACGACAAGAAGAACGCCCGCCTGATCGTGTCGCAGATCCTGGTCGACACCCTGGCCGGGCTGGACATGCGCTACCCGGAGACCAGCGACGCACGGCGCGAAAGGCTGCGCGAGATCCGCCGCCAGCTGGAAGCGGGCGAGGTCTGATCCGGTGGGGCCTTCAGCCCTGCCGCGCCTCGCCGCTCGAGGGTGTCCGGCGGTCCTGCAGGGCGCTGAAGCCCGCCTCGTTCTGCCGCGCGGCCTCGCCACTCACCCAGCTCAGCAGCGGGCCGTCCGGGTTGTGCTGCTGAGTCTCGGCACAGGCCTCGAGGCACAACGCACACTGCGTGCAGGTGAACATGTGGCGCTTGATGCTGCGCGGCTTCAGCCGCATCGGACACGCCGCGTTGCACGCCGACTCGCGCTCGGGCAGGCAGGTGCTGCAGGCGCTCGCCCGCGAGCGGTCGAAGCCGACCACCATCGCGTCGCGGTTCTTCATCCAGATCAGGCTCTGGAACACGCCCACCGAGCACATATAGCGGCAGAACAGATGGCGCGCGAACAGGAAGTCCAGGCTCAGCACCGCGGTGATGAGAACGAGGAAGATCGTCTGGATGCGCGTGAACTCGAGCGCGAGCAGGTTGCCGTAGATCTCCGCAGGCGGCAGCACGTAGGTGAGCAGCACCACCGCCCACGAGAACGCGAGCAGCACGCCCGCCGGTGCCACCAGCAGCCACCAGCGCGGGTCGCGGCGCAGGCGGGTGCCATCGGGTCGCAACGCGGGCAGCGGCGACTTCTCCCACAGCGTGGGCTTGCCGCTCGCACGGATGAACAGCTCGTTGAGGAACTCGACGACGGAGAAATGCGGACACAGCCAGCCGCAGAACAGTCGCCCCCATTTCCACGCCACCCAAAGCACCACCGCGGCGACGCCGAACACCGGCAGGAACAGCCGCAGCAGCAGGTTGCCGCCCGCCTCCAGCGTGGTGGCGCGCTTGGCGAGGAAGTCGTCCAGCCCCAGGCGCCACTCGAAGCCGAGCAGCCAAGCATGGTCCGCCTGAAGATCGAAGCGGAACAGGTCGAACACCGGCGCGAAAACGAACAGCAGGTAGAAGCCGCCCTGGAACAGGCGGCGGCGCCACTGCAGCCGGCGCGCAGCGGGCAGCGGCGCGAGGGCGATCGGAATCACGCGACGAGGGAGATCCCCGCTCATCGGGGCGCGGCCACAAGCGCCTGCATGGCCCAGTCAAGGACCTCCGCCGCCAGACGATCGCTCGCGGCGCCAAAGGCCTGCACCACGGCCGGCACCGCAGGGCCGGACGCCGCCATGCCCAACTCGAAACTGCGGCTCGCGACGATGCGGCGGGAGCCGGTATCGACCAGGCGCGCATCGAGGCGCACCACCACCTCGGGGCGGCCGTCGCGGTACTCGCTCTGGAAGGCACGCAATTCGCTGTCGAGCTCGAAGTCGGCCTGCAGCTGCTTGTCGTCGGTACTCAGCGCGGCAACCCGGCCGTCGCTACGGAAGGCGTCGAGCAGGCGGTTGCGCAGCAGCACCGGCGCCGGGTCGCTCCAGCCCGCCCCCTTGTAAACGCTGACGCGGCTGCCCTCGGGTACGACGACGATGCGCTGCCCGGACAGATGCACGCCCGCGGCCGGGCGCGTGATGCGCAGCGACCACGGCACCGCCTGCGCGGCGGACGCGGGCACAGGAGCGGCAGACGGCAGCAGATAAACGTCGAGCGGCTCGGCCTTGGGCAGGATGGTGCAAGCCTGCAGCAGCAGCAGCGCGGCGCCGATCGCCAGCCAGCGGGCGGCCGCGCCTGGCGCGGCAGCGCGCACGCGGCTCCGGCGGCGCAGCCCCGGAGCGGATTGCGGGATTCTCATGGCGTGAACTCCTTGGTCGGTTCGAGGCCGAGCAGGTAGTCGGCGGGGCGGTCCTCGAGCTGGCGGGTGATCGCACGCAGCGAGGCGAGCGTGGTGCGCAACTCGGCCACCGCCGGTCCGATCTCGGCCAGGCCGCGCAGACCGCCGTCGAGCGATGCGCGGTTATCGGCGATCAGGCCCTCGACCGAGCCCATCGCACGCTCGAAGGCGCGCATCGCGTCGCGCGCGCTGTCCAGCGTCTGGGTACCCTGCTGCTCGACCAGACGGTTGGCGGTGCCGAGCACCCGTGTGGCTTCGGCCAGCGCGGTGCTGGCCTGTGCGCTGGCCTGGGTGACCTGCTTGAGTACCGCATTGACGTCATCGCGCTGCGCAGCCAGGGCGGCGGTGGTCTGCTCGAGGTTGTCGAGGGTGCGGCCGATGGCGGCCACGTTCTCGGCCGAGAACAGCGCGCGTGCCTGCACCAGCAACTCGTTGACGTTGGTGACTGCATCCTCGCCGTCGGCGAGCAGGCGCCCGAAGGCTGAAGGCACGGCCACGATGCGCGGCACCATGTCGTCCTCTGTGCGTAGCGGCGCGCTGCCCGGATCATCGCCGCTGGTGAGCCGGATCATCGTCAGCCCGGTGATGCCGGCCGGCACCAGCCGGGCCTCGGTGTCCGTGCGCACCGGCGCAGTGGCATCGACACGCACACGGGCAATCACGCGGCGCGCGTCGTCCGGGTCCAGGCGCAGGCTGACGACGTCCCCGATGCGGATGCCGTTGAACTCCACCGTACCCCCCTTGGACAAGCCCGATACCGCCTCCTGGAACACGATGTCGTACGTTTCGAACTGGCGGTCTGCATCGCTCTTGCCCAGCCATAGCGTGAACAACAATGCAGCGCCGACGACGAGCACGGTGAAGAGGCCGATCAGCACGTGATGGGCGCGGGTTTCCATGTCAGTGGTTCTCCGTTGCAGCGGGTGCGGTCTGCGCGGCGGCCACCGCAGTGGCTGCGGCGCGGCCGCGCGGGCCGTGGAAGTAATCGCGGATCCAGGCGTCGTCGGTGTCAGCGACTTCGTCCAGGCCGGCATTGACCAGCACCTTCTTCTGCGCGAGCACGGCGACGCGGTCGGTGATGGTATAGATGGTGTCGAGGTCGTGGGTGACAATGAACACCGTGAGCCCGAGCGCGTCGCGCAGGGTCAGGATGAGCTGATCGAAGGCCGCCGCGCCGATCGGATCGAGACCGGCGGTGGGCTCGTCGAGGAAGAGGATGTCGGGATCGAGTGCGAGCGCGCGCGCCAGCGCCGCACGCTTGACCATGCCGCCCGACAGGTCCGATGGAAACTTGTCGCCAGCGATCGCCGGCAGCCCGGCGAGCGCAATCTTGAGCGCTGCCAACGCCGCTGCCTCGCGCTTCGACAGGCCGGCATGCTCGATCAGCGGTAGCGCCACGTTCTCGGCCACGGTCAGGGAAGAAAACAGCGCCCCCTTCTGAAACAGCACGCCGAAGCGCCGCTCCACCGCCTTGCGGCGGGCGTCGGGCAGGCCCAGCAGATCCTCGCCGAACACCTTCACCTGGCCCGCACGCGGCCGGTTGAGGCCGACGATGGTGCGCAGCAGCACCGACTTTCCGGTGCCCGACCCACCCACCACGCTGAGGATCTCGCCACGGCGCACATCGAGGTCGAGTTGGTCGTGCACCACCTGGGCGCCGAACTGGTTGCGCACGCCGCGCACCTCGATGACGTTGTCGCGCCGATCGGATGCGGCACTCACCCGCCCCGCCGTCACCACCCCATCTCCATGCAGAACAGTGCGGCGATCGCATCGACCACGATCACCACGAAGATCGACTGCACCACCGCGGAGGTCGTGTGCTCGCCCACCGACTGCGCGCTGCCCTGCACGCGGAAGCCCTCCAGGCAGCCGATCACCGCGATCAGGAACGCGAACACCGGCGCCTTGGCCATGCCCACCCAGAAATGGATGAGGCCGACGTTGTCCTCGATGCGCGAAAGGAACAGCACCGGCGAGATGTCCAGCGTCGTCGCCGACACCAGCATGCCGCCGATGATGCCCGAGACCATCGCCACGAAGGTGAGGATGGGGAGCGCGATCAGCAGCGCATAGACGCGCGGCAGCACCAGCAACTCGACCGGGTCGAGGCCGAGCACGCGGATCGCGTCGATCTCCTCGTTCGCCCGCATCGAGCCGATCTGCGCGGTGAAGGAGCTCGCCGTGCGGCCGGCGACGATGATCGCGGCCAGCAGCACGCCAAACTCGCGCAGAAAGGAATAGGCCACCAGGTCGACGGTGAAGATGCTGGCGCCGAAGCTGGCGAGCACGGTCGCCCCGAGGAAGGCGACCACCGCACCGACCAGAAAGGTCAGCAGGGCAATGATCGGCACCGCATCCAGCCCGGTGCGCTCGAGGTTGGCGACCAGCGCCGTCATGCGCCAGCGCCGCGGCTGCACGGCCACACGCAGCACGGTCGCAAGGATGAGACCAATGAAGCCGGTGAGCCCGGTGAGGTGCCGCCAGAACACCCCCATGGTCTGGCCGATGTGGGCCAGCACGTCGCCGAGCGCATACCCCCCCTCAGCCGCGGTCGCCTCCGCGCTGCCTTGCATCGCCTCGGCAACGGCCCGCAGCAGGGCACGCCGCTCGCGCGGCAAGGGCGACGCATCCTCAAGCAAGCGCGCGATGTGCGCGGCACCGAGCAACCCGCACAACAGCCGCGCCCCCGCCGTGTCGAGCGCCTCCAGGCTACCCGGGTCCACCTCCAGCGCACCACCGGCCGCCATGGCGTCCACGCGCCCCCGCAACGCTGCAATGCAGCGCTCCAGGCGGGCGTGATGCGCCAGGGTCCACTGCCCGCGCAGGCGCAGCACGGCCGCGTAGCCCTCCTCATGGAGTTCGGCATCGCCAGGCGCATTCTCAGGCCGGGAAACGGTGGATGGTGCGGAGAATGTCGACATGCAACGTGATTCGTGAGACAAGGCTGGCATGGTACATCAGCGCTCGTGCCGCGCCCCGTGCCCAGTTCCCCGTGCCCGCCCGATCCGGGCCAAAGCTTGACTTCGGTCACGCTCCGGGCGTGAAATTGTCGCAACGCAACAAGCGCACCTGCGCCCACAGACGCTGGTGCGAGACGAGGCTCCATCATGACCCACGCAGGAAACCGCCGGCTCGCCTGGATTGGCACCGGCGTGCTCGCCATCGCCGCCTCCGCGGCCTGGCAATTCCTCCGCCCCGCTCCCGACGACGGCAGCTTCGTTCGTGGCAACGGCCGCATCGAGGCCACCGAGGTCGATGTCGCCGCGAAGGGGCCGGGCCGGGTGGACGAGATCCTGGTGAACGAGGGCGACTTCGTCACCCGCGACGATGTGGTCGCCCGCATGGACGTACGGTCGCTGCAGGCGCAGCTTGCGCAGGCGCGGGCCGAGGTGGCCAACGCGGCGAGCGCACGGGAAACCGCGCGGGCGCTGGTAGCCCAGCGGCAGGCCGACGTGGCCATGGCCGAGGCGGTGCTGATCCAGCGACACGCCGAGCGGGACCTGGCCCGCAGCACGGCGGCCCGCTCGCGCGCCCTGCTCGCCGACCGCGCCACCTCGGCGCAGAAGGTCGAGGACGACGCCGCCCGCGCACGCACCGCCGAGGCCAACATCAGCGTCGCGCAGGCGCAGATCAACGCCGCCCGTGCCGGTGTGCGCGCTGCCGAGGCTCAGGTCCAGCAGGCCGAGGCCGCGATCCATGCCGCCGAGGCGGTGGTCGCCCGCCTGCAGACCGAGATCGCCGATGGCGAACTGCGCGCCCCGCGCAGCGGCCGCGTGCAGTATCGGGTGGTACAGCCGGGCGAAGTGATCGGCGGTGGCGGCAAGGTGGTGAGCCTGATCGATGTCGGCGACGTGTACATGACCTTCTTCCTGCCCGAGAGGGCCGCCGGGCGGGTGGCGCTTGGCAGCGAGGTGCGCATCGTGCTGGATGCCGCGCAGGATCTGGTGATTCCGGCGAACGTGTCCTACGTCGCCAGTGTTGCCCAGTTCACCCCCAAGACGGTCGAAACACAGAGCGAGCGCCAGAAGATGGTGTTCCGGGTCAAGGCCCGGGTCGACCCCGCGCTGCTCGCCCGCTACCCCGAACAGGTCAAGACCGGGCTGCCCGGCATGGCCCACGTGCGCCTGAACCCGCAGCGCGAGTGGCCGCCCGAACTGCAGGTGAGGTTGCCGTGACCTCACACTGCGGCGACATGAGCTGCAGGCCTGCACCGCCCCAAACCCCATCCGCACCCGCGCACGCCGCGCCCCCGGTAGCGCGCCTGGTGGACGTGCGCCACCACTACGGCGCCACCGCGGCCGCAGACGGTGTGACGCTCGACCTCCCTGCCGGGCGCATGGTCGGCTTCATCGGCCCGGACGGCGTGGGCAAGTCCACCTGGCTGGCGCTGATCGCCGGCGCACGCCAAATCCAGCAGGGCACGGTGGAGGTGCTGGGCGGCGACATGAAGGATGCCCGCCACCGCGCCCGCATCTGCCCGCGCATCGCCTACATGCCGCAGGGGCTGGGCAAGAATCTCTACCCCACACTGTCGGTGTTCGAGAACATCGACTTCTTCGGCCGCCTGTTCGGCCAGCCCGAGGCCGAGCGCAGGCAGCGCATCGACGAGTTGCTTGCTGCCACCGGCATGGCCGCCTTCGCCGACCGCCCCGCCAACAAGCTCTCCGGCGGCATGAAGCAGAAGCTCGGACTGTGCTGTGCACTGATCCACGACCCCGATCTGCTGATCCTGGATGAACCCACCACCGGCGTCGATCCGCTGTCGCGCCGCCAGTTCTGGGCGCTGATCGAGCGCATCCGCGCCAAGCGCCCGGGCATGAGCGTGCTGATCGCCACCGCCTACATGGAAGAGGCCGAGGGCTATGACTGGCTGGTGGCGGTCGACGCCGGCCGCGTGCTCGCCACCGGTACGCCCGATGCGCTGCGTACCGCCGGAAACGCCGGCACGCTCGAAGAGGCCTTCATCGCCCTGCTGCCGGAAGCGCGCCGCCGGGACCACCAGCGCCTGGCGATTCCGCCCCATGTGGCGGGCGAGGTCGTCATCGAGGCTCGCGGCCTGCAAATGCGCTTCGGCGACTTCGTGGCGGTCGACGACGTCAGCCTGCAGGTACGGCGCGGCGAGATCTTCGGCTTCCTCGGCTCGAACGGCTGCGGCAAATCCACCACGATGAAAATGCTCACCGGCCTGCTTGAGCCCAGTGCGGGCGAAGCGCGCCTGCTCGGCAGCCGGCTGGACGCGCGCAACATCGCCACCCGTCGCCGCGTCGGCTACATGTCGCAGGGCTTTTCCCTGTACGGCGAGCTCTCGGTGCGACAGAACCTCGACCTGCATGCGCGCCTGTTCGACCTGCCCCAGGCCGCAGGCGAGGCGCGCATCGCCGAACTCGCCCGCCGCTTCGACCTCGACCCGGTGATGAACACGCAGCCCGACGCGCTGCCGCTCGGCATCCGCCAGCGCCTGCAGCTCGCTGTGGCGGTGCTGCACCGGCCCGATGTGCTGATCCTGGACGAACCCACCTCGGGGGTGGACCCGGTGGCACGCGACCACTTCTGGGCGCTGATCGCGGACCTGTCACGCAAGGACGGCGTGACCATCTTCATCACCACCCACTTCATGAACGAGGCCCAGCGCTGCGATCGCATCTCGCTGATGCACGCCGGGCGCATCCTCGCCAGCGGCACGCCGGCCGCGCTTGCGGCCGCACGCGGCACCGACGTGCTCGAGGATGCCTTCGTCGCCTACCTCGAGGAAGCCAGCGAAGCCACCGCTCAGCCCCCCGCGGGCATGCCGTCCCACAAGTCGGCGACGACAGCCGCCGCGACCCCACCGCTTCCGCACACATCCCCCCCGAGCGAGACCGAGCGCCATGCCGAGCGCCTGGCCCGCTTCAGCCTAACCCGCCTGCTGAGCTTTTCCGCGCGTGAAGCCACCGAGCTGCGCCGCGACCCGGTGCGGCTCACGCTGGCGCTGCTCGGCAGCCTGGTGCTGATGCTGGTCATGGGCTACGGGATCACCATGGACGTGGAAGACCTGCACTACGCAGTGCTCGACCACGACCGCAGCGTGGCGAGCCAGCGCTACACGCTGCGCATCGCGGGCTCGCGCTACTTCCTTGAGCAGCCACCGCTCGCCAGCCACGCCGACCTCGATGCGCGCATGCGTGCGGGCACGCTGGCAATGGCGGTCGAGATCCCACCCGGCTTCGGCCGCGACCTCGCCCGTGGCAAGGCGCCGCAGGTAGCGGTGTGGCTGGACGGCTCGATGCCGCTGCGCGCCGAGCTCGCGCGCGCCTACGTCGCCGGCGTGCACGCGCAGACGCTCGCCGACGTGATCGCCGAGTCGGGCGCCGGCCCGGTGCGTGCGCTCGCCAGCGTCGAGCCACGCTACCGCTACAACCCCGAGCTGCTGAGCCTGGTGGCGATGGTGCCGAAGGTGATTCCGCTGCTGCTGGTGTTCATCCCCGCCATGCTCACCGCGCTCGGCGTGGTGCGTGAAAAGGAGCTCGGCTCCATCCTCAACGTGTACACCACACCCGTGACCAAGCTCGAGTTTCTGGTCGGCAAGCAGCTGCCCTACATCGCGCTGTCGATGTTCAACTTCGTGCTGATGTTCGGGCTCGCGGTAACGCTGTTCCAGGTGCCGTTCAAGGGCAGCTTCCTCGCGCTGGCGACCGGCGCGCTACTCTACGTCACCGCCACCACCGGCCTGGGCCTGCTTGCCTCCACGTTGACCAACAGCCAGGTCGCCGCGCTCGCCGGCACCTCGATCGGCACCCTGCTGCCGGCGATCCAGTTCTCCGGGCTGATGGACCCGGTGAGCTCCCTCGAAGGCGGTGGCTACTGGATCGGCGCAATGTATCCCACCACCCACTTCCTCACCATCGCCAGCGGCACCTTCTCGAAGGCGCTCGGCTTCGCGGAACTGGGCGGCGCCTTCATCCCGCTGCTGCTGGCAATCCCGGTGCTCACGCTGCTGTCGGCGACACTGCTGAAGAAACAGGCGAAGTGAGCAAAGGTACGCCAAGTGATCACGACCGCAAGCACCCATCTGCGCAACACCTGGCACCTCGGGGTCAAGGAGTTCCGCAGCCTCTCCCGCGACCTCGCGATGATGTTCCTGATCGTGTTCATGTTCAGCGCCTCGATCTACGCCGACGCCCGCGCCAAGCCCGAGAGCCTGAACCGGGCCTCGATCGCGGTGGTGGACGAGGACCGCTCGCAGCTCTCGGCACGGATCGTCGCCGCGCTGCAGCCGCCGCAGTTCATCCCGCCCGAGCACGTCGGCCTGGCCGACATGGACCGCGGCATGGACGCCGGCCTGCACACCTTCGTACTCGACATCCCGCCCAACTTCCAGCGCGACGTGCTCGCCGGCCGCAGCCCGGCGCTGCAGCTGAACGTCGACGCCACCCGCCAGAGCCAGGCGCAGACCGGCACCGGCTACATCCAGAACATCCTCAACGATGAAGTGCGCGCCTTCGTCCAGCGCGTGCGCGCGCCCGCGCCACAGCCGGTCGAGCTGGTACCGCGCGCAATGTTCAACCCCAACCTGCAGGCGAGCTGGTTCGCCGCGATCAACGCCATCATCAACAACGTCACCATGCTCGGCATCCTGCTCACCGGCGCGGCGCTGATCCGCGAGCGCGAGCACGGCACGATCGAGCATCTGCTGGTGATGCCGGTCACCCCGCTCGAGCTGATGCTGTCCAAGATCTGGTCGATGGGCGTGGTGGTGCTGCTGGCCTCGTCCTTCTCGCTGCAGGTGATGGTCAAGGGCGTGCTCGGTATCACCGTGGCCGGCTCCGCGGTGCTGTTCGGCGCCGGCACCTTGCTGTACCTGTTTGCCGCTGCCTCGATCGGCATCTACATGGGCACGATCGCCCGCTCGATGCCGCAGTTCGGGCTGATGTCCATCCTCGTATTGCTGCCCCTGCAGATCCTCTCCGGCGGCGTGACCCCGCGCGAGAGCATGCCCGAGACGGTCCAGGCCCTGATGTCGCTGACGCCGACGACCCACTATGTGTCGCTCGCGCAGTCCATCCTGTTCCGGGGCGCCGGGCTGGACGTGGTGTGGCCATCATTTGCGATGGTGGCGGCGATCGGTGCCGTGTTCCTGGCGCTCGCGCATCGTCGCCTGCGTCACACGCTCGGAACGATGCAGAGTTGAGCCGATCGGCTGCAGCACAATCTGCTGCCGAGCATCAAGCCGAGGCAAAAATTCGTTTATGGATGAAGCACTATTTTTTGTTGCACTGCAGCATCTTTTCCCCTACCATCGCACCTGTCTCCTCCACCCTCCTCCTTTGGTGTGGATTTGCCCGGGCCTCGCAAGACGCCCGGGCTTTTTCTTTTCAGCGCCCGAAAAGCTGCTGCAGCAGCACAAGGTTGAGCAGCAGGGCGACGAGCGCAAGAACCTTCCAGAACTTCGCCGGATCGCGCTCGATGAGTGCGGGTCGCAGGCGGCGCAGGTGCTCGGCGTCCGGATGATGAATCTCATGCACGAACTCCGACAGCTCCGCTTGCCGCCGTGCCGGGTCGATATCGAGCGCACGCGAGAGCGCGTCGTCGATCCAGGCCGGGATGTCGCGCTCGTCATCCACCACCGAACGGTAGCGCAGGCGGCGCTGCGCCTTGCGCGTGCGCGCCTGCGCGAGCGCGACGCCATAGGGTAGCCGGCCGGTGAGCAGCTCGTAGGCAATCGCAGCGAGCGAGAACAGGTCGGAACGCGTCGAACCCGGCTCGCCCAGGAAATACTCGGGCGCGGCGTAGGCGCTGTCGCCGGGGACGCCACCGGCCATCGCCATGACCTCGCCCGCGCCAGCGCACTCCGCGATGCCGGCCACGCTCACCGCACCGAAGTCGATGATGCGCACCGTACCCGAGGCGTCGATGATGATGTTCTCGGGGCGCAGGTCGCGGTGCAGCATCTCCTGGCGGTGGAAGGCCTGCAGCCCACGCGCAGTCTGACGCACGATGTCCCGCACGGCATCGAGCGCGGGCCGCGGATGGTCGGTCATCCACTGGCGCAGGCTGCGGCCTTCGACGAACTCGGTGACCACATAGAGGCAGCTGCGCGGGCGCTCCGGCCGCCATGGGCGTAGCACGTGAGGCGAGTCGATCCGGCGCGCGATCCACTCCTCGAGCAGGGAGCGCTCGAGTGCGGCGGAGTCCTGCTGCAGCTCGATGGACGGCGTCTTGATGGCCACACGCACCCCACTCTCGTCGTCCACCGCCAGATGGACATGGCTGCGGGCGCTGGCATGCAATTCGCGCACGATGGTATAGCCGTCGAGCCGCATGCGGGCTTGCAGCGCCGGCGCGAGCGGCAGCTCCGCGAGCCGGCGGCCGAGCTCGCTCGCCTGCGCATCGGGCAGGGCCGTGATCTCGACCAGCTGCACGGTGAGGTTGTCGGGGCTGCCGCGGCGCAGGGCCTCGTCCACGATGGTGCGCGCCGCGCCGTCAAGCCCTTCAGCCGCGGCGATCGCGCTGGCGACAAAGCCCATGTCCATGTAGTCGTGCACACCGTCCGTAGAGAGCATGAAGAGGTCGCCCCGCTCGAGCGCGAGCACGCGGTAATCCGCATCCACCCGACGATCCATGCCGAGGGCGCGGGCGAGATAGCTCTCTTCGGCCGACACGCGCACGCGATGATCCTCGGTGAGCCGCTCGATTCGGCCATTGCGCAAGCGGTGGATGCGCGCGTCGCCAATGTGGAACAGGTGCGCGGTGGTCGACTTGAGGATCAGCCCGCTGAAGGTGCATACATAGCCGCGCTCGCGGTCGAAGCGATGTTCGCTGCGGCGCGTCTGTGCGTGCAGCCAGGCGTTGGTGGCGGAGAGCACGTGCAGCGCGGCGGTGCGCACCGACCAGGCCTCGGACGTGCAGTAGTAGTCGGTGACGAAGGCATCCACCGCGGCCTGGGCGGCGGCCAGGCTCACGTCGCTGCTGCTGATGCCATCGGCGAGCGCCAACGCGATGCCCTTGGCGGCGAGCTCGGCGCCCTGCGGCATGCAGACGCCGTGAAAGTCCTGGTTGCGCTGCTTGCGTCCGGCCGTCGAATGCTGGCCGACGCGAACGGCGAGTCCTGTGCTCATGCTCGATCCACGATGGAACCCCGGCGCCTCGCCGCGCCGGGGAGGATTCGACAGCCCACGCAGCGGATCAGCTGAAGCTGCGCTTGGGCGCGGTGCGCACATGCGTGGTGTAGAGCGTGAGCCCGGTGAAGGCGAGACCGCCGACGAGGTTGCCGAGCACCACCGGAATCTCGTTCCAGATCAGGTAATCCATGATCGAGAACTCGCCGCCCATCATCAGCCCGGACGGGAACAGGAACATGTTCACCACCGAGTGCTCGAAGGTCATCGCGAAGAACAGCATGATCGGCATCCACATCGCGATCACCTTGCCGCTCACCGTGGTCGAGATCATCGCGCCCACCACGCCGGTCGACACCATCCAGTTGCACAACATGCCGCGCATGAAGATGGTGAGCCAGCCGGCGAGTCCATACTGCGCATAGCCGAGCGTGCGCGCCTCGCCGATGTGGCCGATCTTCTGGCCGATCTCGTTGGGCTCGGTCGAAAAGCCATAGGTGAACACGAAGGCCATCATGAAGGCCACGGTCAGCGCACCGGCGAAGTTGCCGACGAAGACCAGGCCCCAGTTCTTCAGGATCGCCTTGATCGTGACGCCGGGGCGCTTGTCCAGCCAGGCCAGCGGGGTGAGCACGAAGACGCCGGTGAGCAGGTCGAATCCGAGCAGATAGAGCATGCAGAACCCGATCGGGAACAGGATCGCGCCAACCAGCGGCTGCCCGGTCATCACGGTGGCGGTGACCGCGAACACCGCGGCCAGGGCGAGGATGGCGCCCGCCATGAAAGCGCGAATCAGGACGTCGCGTGGCGCCATGCAGATCTTGGATTCACCAGCGTCGACCATCTTGGTGACGAATTCGGAGGGAGCAAGGTAGGCCATAATTTCTTCTCTCTGTGTGCGTTGTCGTTCTGCAGGCGTGTGGGGTTGGGGATACGGGGTCTCAGATTGCGAGGAAGATCTCCCCACCTTCGACCTTCACCGCGAAACGGCCACAATGGCCGCTGTCGGGCGCCACCGCCTGGCCGTCCTCGAGGCCGATGTTCCAGCCGTGCAGCGGGCAGGTGACCTTGCGGCCATGGACGATGCCCTGCGACAGCGGTCCCCCTTTGTGGGGGCATTTGTCGTGCAGCGCGAAGACCTCGTCCTCGGCGTTGCGAAAGATGGCGATGTCCTCCTCGCCGGGGCGCTGCACGACACGCGCGCCGAGGCGGGGGATGTCTTCGAGCAGGCAGATGCGCTTCCAGTCGGTCATGATGGATTCCTTCGTTCGGATGGGTCAGGTGGCAAGCGGGACGATGGCGCCGATCACGCCTCGACCCGGATCGGGATGAACTGCCTGGCCGCCTCGCCCTCGCGGCTGCTCTGCCAGGGGTCGCGGGCGTTCTTGAGGGCGTCGAGCAGGCGCGCGTGCAGCCGGCGGCGGTTCTCGGCGTCCTCCACGACCTGCGCCTTCACGTAGTCGAGGCCGACACGGTTGAGCCAATGCACGGTGCGTTCGAGATACCAGCCCTCCTCGCGGTAGAGCTGCAGGAAAGCGCCCGAATACTCCATGACCTCCTCGTCGCTGCCGACCTTGCACAGGAATTGAGCCACCTCGGTCTTGATGCCGCCGTTGCCGCCGACATAGATCTCGTAGCCGGAATCGACGCCGATCACCCCCACGTCCTTGATCCCGGACTCCGCGCAGTTGCGCGGACAGCCGGAGACAGCGAGCTTGACCTTGTGCGGCGCGTACATGTCGAACAGCATCTTCTCGAGCTTGATGCCCATGTCGATGGCGAGCTGGGTGCCGAAACGGCAGTGCTCGGCGCCGACGCAGGTCTTCACGGTGCGGATCGACTTGCCATAGGCGTGGCCGGAGACCATGCCAGCGGCGTTGAGGTCGGCCCAGATCGCAGGCAGGTCCTCCTTCCTGATGCCGAGCAGGTCGATGCGCTGGCCGCCGGTGACCTTGACCGTGGGCACCTTGTACTTCTCGGCGGCGTCGGCGATGGCGCGCAGCTCCGCCGGCGTAGTCACCCCGCCCCACATCCGCGGCACCACCGAGTAGGTGCCGTCCTTCTGGATGTTGGCGTGGGCGCGCTCGTTGATGAAGCGCGACTGCGGGTCGTCCTTCGCTTCGTGCGGCCAGGACGAGATCAGGTAGTAGTTGATCGCCGGGCGGCACTTGTCGCAGCCGTCGGGCGTTTTCCAGTTGAGCATGCCGAACACCGCCTCCTTGGTGACGAGGTGGTGCTTGTAGATCGCCTCGCGCACCACCTTGTGCGAATGCTCGGTGCAGGCGCACACCGGCTTGTCACTCGCACTCACCGCCTGGTAGGCACCGCCCACCGTGGACGCGAGGATCTGCTCGACCAGCCCGGTGCAGGAGCCACAGGACGATGCCGCCTTGGTGTGCTTCTTCACCTCGTCGAGGGAGAACAGGCCCTTCTCCTTGATCGCCTTAACGATGGTTCCCTTGCACACGCCGTTGCAGCCGCACACCTCGGCGCTGTCGGGCATGGTGGCGGCGCGGTTCTCGCCCTTGTGGCCGGCGTCGCCCAAGCGGTTCTGGCCGAACATGAGCTGGCCGCGCAGCTCATGAACGCTCTGGCGGTCCTTCATGAGCTGGAAGTACCAGGAACCGTCGGCGGTGTCGCCGTACAGCACCGAGCCGACGATGCGGTCGTCCTTGAGCACCACCCGCTTGTACACGCCGCCCAGCTTGTCGTGCAGCACGATGTCCTCGGTGCCCGGGCCGCCACTGAAGTCGCCCGCCGAGAACACGTCGATGCCAGTCACTTTGAGCTTGGTGGAGGTCACCGAGCCGAGGTAGCGCCCAATGCCATGGTTGGCGAGGTGGTTGGCGCACACCTTGCCCTGCTCGAACAGCGGCGCCACCAGGCCGTAGGCGACGCCACGGTGCGCCACGCACTCACCGACCGCGTAGATGCGCGGATCGGTGACGGTCTGCAGGGTGTCGGAGACGTGGATGCCACGCACCCGCCCGCTGCCGCAGTACAGGCCGGCCGACTCGGCGAGCGCGTAGTTGGGCCGGATGCCTGCAGCGACCACCACCAGGTCGGCGGCGATCTCCATGCCGTCCTTGAAGCGCACCGAACCCACGCGCCCGGCACCCCCGGCACCCTCCTCGCCGCCGGTGTCGCCATGGGCGCTGCGCGCCGGCAGCAGCGCCTCGGTCTGGCGTGCGAGCAGGAACTTCATGCCCTTGGCTTCGAGCGAGGCCTGCAGCATGTCGGCTGCCACCTTGTCGAGTTGGCGCTCCATGATCCAGTCACCGATGTGCACCACGGTCACGTCCATGCCACGCAGCATCAGCCCATTGGCGGCCTCCAGGCCGAGCAGGCCGGCACCGATGACGACCGCGTGGCGGTACTTGCCGGCGGCCTCGATCATCGCCTCGGTATCGGCGATGTCGCGATAACCGAGCACGCCAGGCAGATCGTTGCCGGGGATGGGCGGGATGAAGGGCGTTGAGCCGGTAGCGAGCAGCAGCCGATCGTAGTCGGCCTCGGTGACGCTGCCGTCCTTGGCTTCGGCGACCACCCTGCGCCTCACCCGGTCGATCTTCGTCACCGTGCTGCCCGCATGCAGCTTGATGCCGTTGTCGCGGTACCAGTCGAGATCGTTGAGCATGATCTCGGGCAGGGTCATCTCGCCTGCCAGCACCGGCGAGAGCAGGATGCGGTTGTAGTTGCCGTGCGGCTCGGCACCAAACACGGTGATGTCGTAGAGGTCGGGCGCGAGCTTGATCAGCTCTTCGATCGTGCGCACGCCGGCCATACCGTTGCCGACAAGGACGAGTTTCATCTTCTTCATGGTGCTTCTCCGCGACAAGGCCAGTACGTTCGAAACGGAAACGGCGCCCACTCCGCCCAGCCCTTTGGGCCGTAGCGGAATGGACGCCGTTGTCCTGAAGCTGGAAAGTTCTGGGCAGCGCTCGCTGCCGGGTGCCCGACCGCCTTTGGCCGGTTGCTGAACACTTCAAAGCATCAAACATGCCAAGCCGGGCAGGCCGCAGCACAGGCCCGGAATCCGGGGCATAGATCCGGTTTCTGCGCTGCAGCTCGCACGAACGTCCGGCCTCGCAACGTCTTCGACCGCACTGCTGCAGTGCAGCAGTCAAGCCCCGATGCACGCCGATGGTGCAATCCGCACCAGCAGCTCAGGCGCGCATGGCTCACGCCCCGCAACGCAATGCCGCGGCTGGAGCCCAGCCATCGCAACGCAGCAGGCTGTCCTCAGCTCCGCCCCGGCAGAAATGCCTCCATCGCGAGCGCGGCCTCGGCAACCTCGACGATGCGGCGCCCCTGGTTCATCGCCGTCTGCCGCAGCAGGCGGTAGGCCTCATCCTCGGCGAGCCCCTGGTGGCGCATCAGCACCCCCTTCGCGCGCTCGACGAGCTTGCGCTCCTCCAGGCTCGCACGTACGGCAGCGAGTTCGTCACTCATCGCCTGCAGCCGGCGCGACTGCGCATGCAGTACATCGACGATCGAAGCGGCCAGACGGCGCCCCATCGGATCGGGCACCGCGGGCCTGCCCGCCCCGCCCTCCAGCCCACCATCCAGCCCGCCGAACTCACCGGCGCATCCTTCCTCCGCCCCTTCTTCACCCATGCGCACGCCGGGCGTGGCCCCTGCGGCGTCCAGTCCCACCAGTCCGTCCAGTGCAGATGCGAGCCGCTGCGGGTCATCCGGATCTGCCTGCAGGGCCTCGCTGCGCCGCAGGCATTCCGTCCTCAGTGCCACACCAAGCAGCACTTCGACCTCCCGCACGCGGTCGAGGCGCAGCGAGCAGCAGGCAAACCAGTCCTGGGCCCGCTCGGGCACGCCCGCAGCATCCTGCCCATCTGCAAGCAGCTTGCGGCGCAGGCGCTCCAGTTCGACGAGCGGCATCGCCTGCTGCACGCCCCGCCAGGCCGTCCGCACATCCTCCGGAGAAAAGGCCTCGAAGCGCTGGAAGCACGCCTCCTGGCCCTCGATCAGGTACAGCAGCGGCGGGCCATCCACTGCCGGATCGGCCTTCGCAGCAAACACTGCAGTGCCCAGCGCACGCTCCTGGCCAGCGAGTTCCTTGCCCTGCATGAGGTTGAACAGCGCCACGAGCAGCCGTGAAATCGCGGGATCAGCTGCCACGTCCGCCGCCTCGAACACCAGCGCCAGCAGGGCGGCGATGGTCCGCCTGAAGTGCGCTGTCGCCTCGGCGACTGAGCAGCGCTGGCGCACGATCGCCTCGCGCAGATCGGGGAGCATGTCGACGCGGTGCAGCGCAAGGGCGATACGGGTAAACAGCCGAGCGCCGCCGGCCACAGCGAAACCTGGCACGGCGTCACGGATCTCCGGCCGCCCCAGCCAGGCGCGCACGGCCGCCTCCGCGCTGCGGCTTGCCTCGGCATGCTCTTTCCGCTCCGGACCGAAGCGCACGCCCGCGGAAGCCAGAAAAAGGTTCGAGGCGCCGCGCTCGCCTTGCAGGCGGTGCACGAGTTCGCCCACGAGCTGGACGAGCTCGCAGCTGCGCGCAAGCTGTTCCAGCTCGTGGATCTCGCTGCGACGAGCAGCGACGAGAAAGGCCAGGGTCGATTTCATGCGGGGCTCCCGAGGGTTCTTGTTCTGCGGCCGAGGCCGCAGGGGTAGAACCAAGCAAGAGCCGTGCGCAGCCAGCGTCAGCGCGGGTGAGGAGGCAGCTTCCGCACCTGCTCGATGAGCTGTTCGCCAGCCTCGTCCGCGGGCCCCTGCCAGCCATCGAAATGCAGCAACTCGGGCAAGGGCATGCGCGGCAACCAGCCCGCAGCCTCGAGTTCGGGCCGGGCGTGAAACGCGCTCACGTGACCGATGCACAGGTAGGCGATCGGCACGATCTCACGCGGGATGCCCAGCGCCTCGCGCAGCGCCTGCGGGTGCAGGATGCTGACCCAGCCCACGCCGAGGTTCTCGGCACGCGCGGCCAGCCACAGGTTCTGCACCGCACACACCGCGCTGTACACGTCCATCGCGCCGATGTGGGTGCGGCCGATCACCACCGGCCCATGGCGGCTGCGGTCGCAGGTGATGCAGATGTTCACCGGCGATTCCAGGATGCCTTCGAGCTTCAGGTTGCGGTAGGTGTCGCGCTTGCCTTCGTCGAACATCTGTTCGGCCTCGGCGTGCGCGGCAAGGAAGTCAGCATGGATCTGCTCGCGCACCGCGCGCGAGCGCACCACGATGAAATCCCAGGGCTGCATGAAGCCGACCGAGGGCGCGTGATGAGCGGCATCGAGCACACGCGCGAGCACCTCGTCGGGGATCGGATCGGGCAGGAACTCGCCACGCACGTCGCGGCGGGTATGGATGGCGCGATAGACCGCGTCGCGCTCGGCCGCATCGAAGCGCGGATCGGCCTGGAAGCGCGCGGGGCCGGCGCTGCCGGCCAGGTCGTTCGTGACCGGTTCTTGGGTAAATGCGGGCGCGTCGGTACGCGCCGGCGCGGCATGCGCCTGCGTCGGGCTGCTCATGAAGTATTCCCCTTGTCGTCGAGCAGTAGACAGCCACCGACCAGGCGGCTGCTGGGGGCACTTCGAGGCCGGTCTTCCGGCTGCGGATCAACTCGTCCGGACGCCTTCCCGGTCCTTGCGGACCAGTGGCTGGGCGAACCTTGCCCGGACAATCCCCTTCACGGCGCTGGGCGCGCGGTGGGTTTGCACCACCTTCCCGATTCTCCCGCGCAGCGCGCGGGCACCTCGAAGCAAACAGGGGCGTAAGCTTAGCCGCAAACGGGCTGCCGCGGCAAAAGACGTGCGCTGGGTCAGTACGTTCCTGCAGCGCCCGCACGCTGAATACCGGACGTGGACCGGACAAGCAAACGGGCGCACGCGCCTGGCCGGTTTCAACCCCGCTGGCGGCGCGCCTCGAACAGGCAGATCCCGCTCGCCACCGACACATTGAGGCTCTCGACGCTACCGTGCATGGGGATGCGGGCAAGCGCATCGCAAGTGTCGCGGGTGAGGCGACGCAGGCCGTCACCTTCGGCGCCAAGCACCCACGCCACCGGCACCTTCTGGTCGATGTCGTAGATGGACTTGTCGGCTTCGCCTGCGGCACCGACGATCCACACGCCGGCGTCCTGCATCTCGCGCAGGGCGCGGGCAAGGTTGGTCACGGTGATGTAGGGCACGGTATCGGCGGCGCCGCTGGCGACCTTGACCGCAGTGGCGTTGAGGCCCACCGCGCGGTCCTTGGGTGCGACCACCGCATGTGCACCGGCGGCGTCGGCCACACGCAGACAGGCACCGAGGTTGTGCGGATCCTGCACGCCGTCGAGAACCAGGATCAGCGCATTCTCGTCCAGGCTGTCGAGCACGTCGGCGAGCTTGATCTCGCGCCGGGTGGCGTCGACCTTGGCGACCACGCCCTGGTGGCGACGGGTGCCCACCATGCCGTCGAGCTTGTCGCCCTCGCTCTGCAGGATGCGCACGCCGGCAGCCTCGGCCTGGGCAATGAACTTCTTCACCCGCGCGTCCTTGCGGTCACCGGAGAGGTAGATCTCCAGCACCGATTCGGGCGCATGGCGCAGCTTGGCAGAGACCGCGTGGAAGCCGTAAATCAGCTTGGTGGGAGTGTTCTCGGGTGCTTTAGCCACGGTCGGTGCCCTTGGTGGTGGTCTTGCGGCGGGCGCGTCGTGCCGGAGCCGCAGTCGGGGGCGCGGATTCTAGCGCTTCGACCGGCGCTGCGGCGATCGGCTCGACAACAGTCTTCTTCGCCCGCGTCCGGCGCGGCTTGGGCTCGGCGCCCTGCGGCGCGGCGGGAGGTGCCTCGACCACCGGCTCGGGCACAGTGACCGGCTCGACTACAAGCTTCTTCGCACGGGCCTTGCGAGGCTTCGGCTCAGCGACCTCCGGCACTGCGGCGGGCAACTCGACGGCCGGCGCGGGCGCGGCCTCGGCGACCTGCTCGGTGGCGGGTTGCTTCGCCCGCTTGCTGCGGGCCTTGTCCGCCTTCGATGGGGCAAACTCGGGGGCAGCGACCGGCAGTGCGGCTGCAGGCGCAGGCGCAGCTTCGACCACAGGCCCCGCCTCGCCCTTCTTCGCGCGCGGTTTGCGCGCCTTCTTGCCGGCTTCGGGGATCGCTGCGACAGCCACCGGCCCGGCCGGCTTCGCGGGCGGCTCGGCCGGCAGCGGCCCTTCAATGAGGCGGAAGTCGATCTTGTTGGTCGCCATATCCACCCGTACGAGCTGCACCTTCACGCGGTCGGAGAGGCGGAACTGCTTGCCGGTGCGCTCGCCCATGAGCGCGTGGCGCATCTCGTCGTAGTGGAAGTAGTCGCTCCCGAGATCCGAGATGTGCAGCAGGCCCTCGATGAAGATGTCGTCGAGCGCGACAAAGAGGCCGAAGGGCACGACCGCCGACACGCTGCCGGTGAACTCCTCGCCGACGCGGTCCTGCATGAAGTAGCACTTGAGGAAGGCGACCACGTCACGGGTGGCGTCGTCGGCGCGGCGCTCGGTCATCGAGCAGTGCAGGCCGATCTGCTCCCAGTCGCCGGGGCGGTACTGGTCACCGCCGAGCGCGGCCTTGATGCCGCGGTGGATCAGCAGGTCGGGGTAGCGCCGGATCGGCGAGGTGAAGTGGGTGTAGGACTCGTAAGCGAGGCCGAAATGGCCGACGTTGTCCGGGCTGTACATCGCCTGCTTCAACGAGCGCAGCATCACGGTCTGCAGCAGCTGGGCGTCGGGGCGATCCTTGACCTGCTCGAGCAGTTTCGCGAAATCACTCGCGCGCGGCTCGTCACCGCCGCCCAGCCCGAGGCCGAACTCCTTGAGGAACTCGCGCAGCTTGGCGAGCTTGTCCTCGGAGGGCGAGTCATGGACGCGATACAGCGCCGGGTGCTCGCGGGTGGCGAGGAAGTCGGACGCACACACGTTGGCGGCGAGCATGCACTCCTCGATGAGGCGGTGGGCGTCGTTGCGCACCTCGGGCACGATCTGCGCGATCTTGCCGTTATCGTCGAAGATCATACGGGTTTCGGTGGTCTCGAAGTCGATCGCGCCGCGCTTGGCGCGCGCCTTGAGCAACACGCGGAAGAGCTTGTCGAGGTTCTCGAGGTGGGGCAGTAGCGCGGAGAGTTCGGCGCGCACCGCCGGATCCTGCTCGTACAGCGCGGCGGCGACCTTGGTGTAGGTCAGGCGCGCGTGCGACCAGATCACTGCGGGGTAGAAGCGGTAGTTCTTGATCTCGCCGGTGGCCGAGATGGCCATGTCAGCGACCATCGCAAGGCGCTCGACCTGGGGGTTGAGCGAGCACAGGCCGTTCGAGAGCTTCTCGGGCAGCATCGGGATGACGCGGCGCGGGAAGTACACCGAGTTGCCACGGTCGAAGGCGTCCTTGTCGAGCGCGCTGGCGGCGTCCACATAGTGCGAGACGTCGGCAATCGCGACGATCAGGCGGTAGCCCTTGCCCTGGCGCTCGCAATACACCGCGTCGTCGAAGTCCTTCGCGGTCTCGCCGTCGATGGTCACCAGCGGCAGCTTGGTGAGGTCCTCGCGGCCGGCCCAGTCCTTCTTGCGCACAACGTCGGGCAGCTTGCGCGTCTGCGCCTTGGCCTCGGACGAGAACTCGAAGGGCAGATCGTGCTTGCGCAGCGCGATCTCGATCTCCATGCCGGGGTCGGCATAGTTGCCGAGCACCTCGACGATGCGGCCGATCGGCTGGGCGTACTTGGTGGGCTGCTCGACCAGCTCGACGGTGACGATCTGGCCCGGCTCGGGCTTCTTGCGCCCACCGGGGGCGACCAGAATGTCCTGCGCCAGGCGGCGATTCTCGGGCACGACGATCATTACGCCGTGCTCGTTGATGACGCGGCCGACGACGCGAGTGTTGGCGCGCTCCAGCACCTCTACCAGCTTGCCTTCGGGGCGGCCGCGTCGATCGGTGCCGGAAATGCGCACGATGACGCGGTCGCCATGGAGTACCTCGCGCATCTCCTTGGGGCCGAGGAAGATGTCGGGCTCACCGTCATCGCGACGCACGAAGCCGAAACCGTCGGGATGACCCTCGACGCGGCCCTTGATCAGGTCCGCCTTGGAAGGCAGCAGGTAAGCGTCGCGCCGGTTGCGGATGAGCTGGCCGTCGCGCTCCATCGCACGCAGTCGGCGATCGAAGTGCTCCAGCTCATGGGGAGCGATATCGAGCGCGGCACTGAGCTCCGAGAACGGCATCGGAACACCACGATCGGTGAGAACCTGCAACACGTACTCACGGCTGGGGAGCGGGTTCTCGTACTGCATAGCCTCGCGGGCGTGGAAGGGGTCGGCGAGGCGGATTGCGCTCGCCTGTACTGCGGCGGCCTTGCGCGCCGCGCGGCTGCGACCCGGACCGCGAACGGGCTTTTCGTGGCTGGCTGGCTGCGGCGCCGGGCGCGCGTCCGCGCGCTTGGCGGCAGCGCCAACCCGGTCAGCGGACGCCTTCCTGGGCTCGGACTTGCGCGCCACGGGGGCCTTCTTTGTTGCAGGTGCGGCAGCGTTGCCACGTTTCTTTTCAGTTTTTTTCGTTTTGCGAGTCATTGACAATCTTCATTTCGTGCTTATAATGCGCGTCTTCCTGCCCAGATGGCGGAATTGGTAGACGCACTAGTTTCAGGTACTAGCGCCGCGAGGCGTGGAGGTTCGAGTCCTCTTCTGGGCACCAGTTTCACAGGAAAGCCGCTCTTCGGAGCGGCTTTTTTGTTGTCTGTTGTTGTCCGTCTCTTTCCGCTGTCGTACGGCTTCGGGGCTCGCAGCAGAGAAGCCGACAAATCGCTTCACGCACGCGAGCCACTTTGCTATTATGCGCGTCCCTGCCCAGATGGCGGAATTGGTAGACGCACTAGTTTCAGGTACTAGCGCTGCGAGGCGTGGAGGTTCGAGTCCTCTTCTGGGCACCAGTTGCAGGAAAAAGCCGGCTTTGAGCCGGCTTTTTTCGTTCACCGCTCTGCTCACGCGAAGCGGCTGGAAAGCACTGCGGGAGCGGGCGCATCCACGAACGCCTGCGGCGCAGGCAACACTCGCGGACACGCCCGCCCCCACAGATTTGAGCACGCCCGCGAGGGCCTGCTTCGGCTGCAAACCTCGATCAGGCACCAAACGGGTGGCGCCGCAGGATAGTCTCGTCGCGTTCGGGGCCGGTGGAGATCACGTCGATCGGGATCTCGCAGATCTCCTCGATGCGGTGCAGATAGGCGCGTGCCTCCTGCGGCAGAGCGTCCCAGCTCTGCGCACCAAAGGTCGTGCCGCTCCAGCCCGCCATGGTTTCGTAGATCGGCTCACAGCGCGTGACCTCTTCCGAGCCCATGGGCAGCAGGTCGATGCGCTTGCCGTCGAGCATGTAGCCGGTGCAGAGCCTGAGTTCCTCGAGGCCGTCGAGCACGTCGAGCTTGGTGATGCACAGGCCGGTCACGCCGTTGATGATGATCGAACGCTTGAGCGCAGCAAGATCCAGCCAGCCGCAACGGCGCTTTCGACCGGTAACGGTGCCGAACTCGCGACCCTTGGTCGACATCTGCTCGCCCGGCACGCCCTTGGTTTCGATGTCGAGTTCGGTCGGGAACGGGCCGCCGCCGACGCGGGTGCAATACGCCTTGGTGATGCCCAGCACGTAGTGCAGGCGGCTGGGCCCGACGCCCGAGCCCGCCGCGGCCTGTCCGGCCACGCAGTTGCTCGAGGTGACGAAGGGATAGGTGCCGTGGTCGATGTCGAGCAGCGTACCCTGCGCACCCTCGAACAGCAGCGAGCCCCCCGATTTGTTGATCGCGTAAAGCTCGGCGGAGACGTCGGCCACCATCGGCAGCAACTCTTCGGCGTCCGCCATCGCCTCGTCGAACACGGCCTGGAAATCGACCGGCTCGGCACCGAGGTGCTGCGTCAGCACGAAGTTGTGATATTCGAGATTGGCCTTGAGCTTGGCGGCGAAGCGCGCACGATCGAACAGGTCGTACACACGCAGCGCGCGGCGCGCCACCTTGTCCTCGTAGGTGGGGCCGATGCCCTTGCCGGTGGTGCCGATTTTGTCGTCGGCGGACTTGGCGGCTTCGCGTGCGCGGTCGAGCGCGCTGTGGTAGCCGAGGATCAGCGGGCAGCCCGGGCTGATGCGCAGACGGTCGCGCACCTTGATGCCGCCGGCCTCCAGCGTGCGGATCTCGGACAGCAGGTGATGCGCATCGAGCACGACACCGTTGCCGATGAAGCAGGCCACGCCCTCACGCACGATACCCGAGGGCACGAGGTTGAGCTTGTACTCGGTCTGCCCGATCACCAGCGTATGACCGGCATTGTGTCCGCCCTGGAAGCGCACGACGCCCTTCGCATGGTCGGTCAGCCAATCGACGATCTTGCCCTTGCCTTCGTCTCCCCACTGGGTGCCGACGACGACGACGTTCTTTGCCATTTTCTTACTCTCCCTGTAACGGCACGATCGCCCAGCGATCGCCCCGCTTCACCAGTTGCCGGTCGCAGCCGGCTTCGTTCCAAGTCCCTTCGTGCCCGGGCAGCGCATTCATGACGATCTCGCCACGGGCGCGCAATGCCCCCACCTCCTCCGCCAGCGCCGCGCCACCTTCGAGGGGCGCCAGAATCGCGCCCGTCATCGGCGCCAGTTGGGGCAGCCGCCAGACAAGCTCGCGCAGATCGAGGCTGAATCCGGTCGCCGGACGCGCGCGCCCAAACGCTTCGGACACCCGGTCATAGCGCCCACCCAGCGCAAGCGCTGCAGGCGAGTCCGCACCATAAGCGGCGAACACGATGCCGCTGTGATAGTGGTATCCGCGCAGGTCGGATAGATCGAAGCTCACCGGCAGATCGGCGAGGGCACGCGCGAGCGCACGTAGCTCTCCGAGCGGACCAGCGATCTCTGCATCCTGCGGCAGCCGCGCAGCCGCCTCATCCAGCACCTCGGCGCCACCATACAGCCCCGGCAGCGCGAGCAGCGCGCCACGCACCGGCTCGGACACGTCAGCGAGCACCCTGCGCAGCTCCGGCACGTCCTTCGCCTGGATCAGATCGAAGAGTTCGACCTCGCGCTCGGGGGTGAGGCCGGTGCGCGCGACCAGCGCGTGAAACAGGCCGACGTGGCTGATATCGATGCGCGAGGCGGGCACTTCGGCCAGGCGCAGCACCTCCGCCAGCAGGCGCAGGATCTCGATGTCGGCTTCGACGCCGGCATGGCCGTAAACCTCGGCACCGACCTGGATCGGCTCGCGCGTGGCGGTGAGCGACGAGGGCACGGTATGCAGCACGCTGCCGCAGTAGCACAGCCGCGACACCCCCTGCCGGTTGAGCAGGTGGGCGTCGATGCGGGTGACCTGCGGCGTCATGTCCGCGCGCACACCCATGGTGCGCCCGGAGAGCTGATCGACCAGCTTGAATGTGCGCAGCTTGAGATCCTGGCCGGCGCCGGTGGTCAGCGAGTCCAGATACTCCAGCATGGGCGGCATCACGAGCTGGTAGCCGCGCAACCGGAAAGCGTCGAGCAGCCTGCGGCGCAGGGTTTCGAGCTGATGAGCGTTGGACGGCAGGGCGTCCTGAATGTGATCGGGCAATACCCAGCGCATGAGCGTGTCAGAGGAAGAGGAAGAGCAGGATCACCCCCAGCAGCATGGAGGTCAGCCCGATGAAGCGGATCTGGCCGTCCGCCATGCTGGCGAGGCGCAAAAAGGTGTCGCGCCAGGCGGCCGGCGCGACGAAGGGTAACAGGCCTTCGATGATCAGCATCAGCGCGAAGGCGGTCAGGAGCGAATTTCCCATGCGGGCGTCAGTTGCGCGCAGCGCCCCCTGAGTCCTTGAGGAAACGGAAGAAATCCGAGCTCGGGTCTACGACCATCACATCGTCCTTGCCCGCAAAGCTGGAACGATAGGCTTCCAGGCTGCGGTAGAAGGCATAGAAGTCCGTGTCCTTGCCAAAGGCCTCGGCATAGATGGACGTCGCCTTCGCGTCGCCTTCACCCTTGATCTCCTGCGAGGATCGGTAGGCTTCGGCGATGATGACCTCGCGCTGACGGTCGGCATCCGCGCGGATGCGCTCGGCTTCCGCGGCGCCCAGAGAACGCAGTTCGTTGGCCACGCGCGTACGCTCTGCCTCCATGCGGCGGTAGACCGATTCCGACACCTCATTGGGCAGATCGACGCGCTTCAGACGCACGTCAACAATCTGCGCGCCGATGGTGCGGGCGTCGCGGTCGGCGCGCTCGCGCATCTGCTCCATGATTGCATCGCGCTCCCCGGACACCACGTCATGCACGGTACGGCGGCCGAATTCCTCACGCAGGCCGGCGTTCACCGTCTGCGTCAGCCGGGTGCGGGCCCGCGCCTCGTCACCAGCCACCGACTCGTAGTACAGCTGGGGGTCGATGATGCGCCACTTCACGAAGTGGTCGACCAGCACGTTCTTCTTCTCGGAGGTGATGAAGCGCTCCGGCTCCGGCGTATCCATGGTCAGGATGCGCTTGTCGAAGTAGCGCACGTTCTGGATGAAGGGCAGCTTGACGTTGAGACCGGGGTCGGAGATGACCTCCTTGATCTCGCCAAGCTGGAACACGATCGCATACTGGCGCTGATCCACGGTGAACAACGACATCGAGGCAATCAGGCCGGCGAACACCAGCACGCCACCAATCAGGGACATCTTGTCACGCATCACCGAACCCCCCGCTCACGACTGAACATTCCATCCCGGTTGCGCGGGTCGAAAGACGGCATCGGCGCATCTGCGGACAGGCCCGCCGCCGACTGCGGGTCGACCTTGACCGGCGCCGGACCGGTGCTGCTCTGCTGCATCAGCTTGTCGAGCGGCAGCAGCAACAGGTTGCCGTTGCCCTGCGCATCGACCATGACCTTGGAGGTATTGGAAAGCACCTGCTGCATGGTCTCGATGTACAGGCGTTCGCGCGTGACTTCCGGCGCGCGGCTGTACTCCGCGAACACCTGATTGAAGCGGCTCGCCTCACCTTCTGCGTTAGCGACCACGCGCTCACGGTAGGCATTGGCTTCCTCGATCAGGCGCGACGCTGTACCCCGCGCACGCGGAACGACGTCGTTGGCATACGCCTCACCCTCGTTCTTCTGTCGCTCGCGGTCCTGACCGGCCTTGACGGCATCATCGAATGCAGCCTGCACCTGCTCCGGTGGCTGGGCGTTCTGCATCGTGACACGGCTGATCTGGATCCCCGTCTCGTAGCGATCGAGGATGCGCTGCATCAGCTCGTGCGCAGTCGCAGCGATCTCCTCACGTCCTTCGTACAGCACGAAGTCCATGCGGCTCTTGCCGACGATCTCGCGCATCGCGGTTTCGGCCGCCTGCGCCACTGCCTCATCGGGAAAGCGGTTGTTGAACAGGTAGTTCTCGGGGCTGTTAAGCACCCACTGCACGGCGAACTGGATGTTGATGATGTTCTCGTCATCGGTCAGCATCAGCGCTTCGCGCAGCACCTTGTTGCGCTCGGACGCGCGATACCCTACCTCGACGGTGCGCACGCCGGTCAGGTCAACCGCCTCATGCGATTCGATCGGTGCCGGGAGGCGCCAGCGCAGGCCTGGCTCGGTCGTGGAGACGTACTCGCCGAAACGCAGCACCACGCCGCGCTGGTTGGCGTCGATGGTGTAGAAGCCGCTGGCAAGCCAGACGACGAGCACAAGCACGAGCAGCACACCGATGCCGCCACCGAATTGCTTGAACGAGAAGCTCGGCAACTGCGGACCGCCGCCCCCGCCATTGCCACCACCGCCGGCGGGGCGGCGGTCATTGCGCTTGCCGCCGAACATGCCCGTCAGGCGCTGATTGAAATCGCGCCATACCTCTTCGAGGTCGGGCGGGCCCTGGTTCGCTCCGCGATTGCGGTCGCCGCGGAGATCGTCATTGCGATGGTCGTCGCCGCGGTTGCCGTCTTCGCGGTCGCCATCGCCGCCGCCCTGGCTACCCCAGCGTGGATCGTTGAGTGACATGAGAATGCCTGTTATCACGGTTGTTGTGGTCGTCCTTCCGCCGTGCCGTCATTCCGGCCGGCCTTGTCACCAAAGGTCTGGCGCGCCACTTCGGCGAGCGCGTCGCGAAGCAGGTCGAGACCTTCCCCCGTTCGGGCGCTCAAAAAAATGCGCCTGATCTTATCACAGTCCCCACGCTCGACCGCTGGAGCCGCCCGCGTGAGGTCGACCTTGTTCCACACCAGGATCTGCGGCACGTCGGCCGCACCGATCTCGGCGAGAACCAGGTTCACCGCCTCGATCTGCGCGTCGCGATCCTCACTCGCAGAATCGACGACATGCAGCAGGAGGTCTGCCTGCGCCGTTTCCTCGAGCGTGGCCTGAAAGGCCGCAACCAGCGCATGCGGAAGATCGCGGATGAAACCCACCGTGTCCGACAGCACCACATTCACGCCTGCCCCCTCCTCACTCCGGTCGCCGCCGACGTAAAGCCGGCGGGAGGTGGTGTCGAGGGTGGCGAAGAGCTGATCGGCTGCATAGGCGCCGGCCTTGGTCAGCGCATTGAACAGGGTGGACTTGCCCGCATTGGTGTACCCGACGAGAGAGACAGAGAGAACGTCACGGCGTTCCCGGGCACGTCGACGAACCTTGCGCTGCTTCTCGATCTGCGCGAGCCGGGACTTGAGCATCTTGACCCGCGTACCCAGCAGGCGGCGGTCGGTTTCGAGCTGCTTCTCGCCCGGGCCGCGCAGGCCGATACCGCCCTTCTGCCGCTCGAGGTGCGTCCAGCCGCGCACCAGGCGGGTAGCCAGATGCTCGAGCTGGGCGAGTTCCACCTGTAGCTTGCCTTCGTGGCTGCGCGCGCGCTGGGCGAAGATGTCGAGGATGAGCGCGGTACGGTCGATCACCATGCACTGCAGCTCGCGCTCGAGGTTGCGTTGCTGCGCCGGCGACAGCGCGTGATTGAAGATCACGATGTCCGCACCGTGGGCGCGCAACGCCTCGCCGACCTCCTGCACCTTGCCGCTGCCGGCGAAGAGCTTGGAGTCGGGCGCCGCACGTCGCCCCTGGACGACCGCCTCGACGCTCGCGCCGGCGCTGCCGACGAGCAGCTTCAGTTCGGAGAGCCGCTCCTCGATCGCACCCTGGCCAAGATCGAGCTGAACCAGGACCGCGCGTTCGCCGGACGCGGGGCGCTCAAACATGCGCGCCTCCTGCGGCCGGCGCGCGACCGGCTCGCAGCTTCGTCACGGGGCTCAGTTGCCGCCCTCTTCCTGCTGGATGACGACCGGGCGCGCGGGCACCACGGTGGAGATGGCGTGCTTGTAGACCATCTGGGTGACGGTGTTCTTGAGCAGCACGACATACTGGTCGAAGGACTCGATCTGGCCCTGGAGCTTGATGCCATTGACCAGATAGATCGACACGGGGATGTGTTCGCGACGCAGGGTGTTCAGGAAGGGGTCCTGCAGGAGTTGCCCTTTGTTGCTCATTATTGAACCTCTTTATATTGTGTTTATAAGAATGTTGTGGATTTGTTGCTGCGCTGCGACATGGCAGTATGCTACGAAATCCGGGTGTGGAAAAAGGCTCTCGCCGGAATTTCGTCAACTCCGGCTTGCGTAAGGATTGTGCGTGGTGCGGAACTGAACGCGCAAGGGCGTGCCCTGGAGCTTGAAGGCCTCCATGAAGCAGCGCTCCAGATAGCGCTCGTAGGACTGCGGGATATCGTCCAGCGCGTTGCCGTGGATGACGATCACGGGCGGGTTCATGCCCCCCTGGTGCGCATAGCGCATCTTTGGGCGGGCCATGCCATGCCGCGGCGGCGCCTGGCGCGCGACGGCCTGCTGCAGCGCGCGCGTCAGGCGCGGCGTGGACAGATTGGCCGTGGCGGCGGCATAGGCGGCATCCACCGATGCGAGCAGGCCCCCGATGCCCTGCGACTTGAGCGCGGAAATCTGGTGGAAGCGCGCGAAAGACAGGAAGGATAGCTTGCGCGCGATGTCGGCCTTGAGGCGCTCGCGCCGGTAGTCATCCACCGCATCCCACTTGTTGATCGCCACCACCAGGGCGCGCCCGGCCTCGAGCGCGAAGCCGGCGATGTGTGCATCCTGATCCGAGATGTCCTGCGCGGCATCGAGCACCAGCACCACCACATTGGACTCCTGCACGGC
This sequence comes from Thauera sp. WH-2, assembly GCF_048321015.1. Classification (NCBI taxonomy): domain Bacteria; kingdom Pseudomonadati; phylum Pseudomonadota; class Betaproteobacteria; order Rhodocyclales; family Zoogloeaceae; genus Thauera; species Thauera sp. WH-2. The sequence goes on from NZ_JBLWFG010000004.1 coordinate 105,465, forward strand.
CTGCAGGGTCTTGATCACGGAGAACTTCTCAACCGCCTCGAACACCTTGCCGCGACGGCGCAGCCCGGCGGTGTCGATCAGAGTGTAGCGCTTGCCACCGCGCTCGAAGGGAATGGAAATCGCGTCGCGGGTGGTACCCGGGAGGTCGAAGGCAATCACTCGCTCCTCGCCGAGCAAGGTATTGACCAGCGTGGACTTGCCGACGTTGGGACGCCCGACGATCGCCACACGCGGCCCTTCATCCTCGGAGGACGCCTTTTCGTCGTCTACCGGGAAGGGCGCGAGCACAAGCTCGACAAGTTGCTTGACGCCATCGCCATGCGCGGCCGATACCGGCAGCGGGTCGCCCAGCCCGAGCGCATGGAAGTCAGCGGCAACCATCGCGCGGTCGATCCCCTCAGCCTTGTTCACGACCAAATGCACCGGGCGTCCCGCGCGGCGCAGGCGCGCGGCGATGTTCTCGTCGTGCGGAGTTCGTCCGGCACGACCATCGACCAGGAACAGCAGCACGTCCGCCTCGGCGATCGCCTGTTCGGCCTGGCGCGCCATCTCGTGCATGATGCCGTCCTTGGCCACAGGATCGAAGCCTGCGGTATCAACCACGAGGTAGTCGCGCTCACCGACGCGTCCCACCCCATAGTGGCGGTCACGGGTCAGGCCAGGCTGGTCGGCGACCAGCGCGTCGCGGGTACGCGTGAGGCGGTTGAACAGGGTCGACTTGCCGACGTTGGGACGGCCGACCAAAACAATGGTGGGTTTCACGGGTTCGATTGCCTCAACGGACTTCGTAGGCGGTGATGTCACCACCCGCGCCCTGCACGACGAATCCGCGACCATACGCTACCGGATCGGCGGAAATCGCATCGTTGCCCGCACGGTCGCGCGCGGCGAAGCTGCCGGTATCGCGCGTGAGTGCATGGACATAACCCTGGACATCGCCCACGATCACGTGATCGCCGACAATCAGCGGGCGCGAAACTGCACGGCGCGCGAGCGCATCCTGCTTCCATACACTGGCGCCGCTGGACGCGTCGAGCGCATGTACCGCATCCCGGTCGTCGGTGATCATCGCGAAGCGGGCGTCGCGGTCCATCCCCACGCTGCTCGAGAAGTCACGCGCCCACAGGGGATTTCCGCTCGACGTATCGAAGCAGGCGGCACGCCCCTGGTAGGCAACGGCGCACACTTCCCGCCGTCCGACCACCGGCGTGCCGACGATGTCGGCCACACGCTCCAGTTCAGTCGCGCCGCGCGGCAACGCCACGTTGAGTTCAGTGATCGCGCCGCCATTGGCAAGGTTGATCACGCCGAGCTTGCCCCCCGGAAAGCCGGCGAGCACCACTGGGCCTTCAATGACCACGCTCGCGAAACTGCGCAGCGCAAGCGGCGGGTTGTTGCGCTGATAGGTCCAGCGCTGGCTCCCGTCGCGCGCGTCGAGGGCGATGAGGCGATTGTCCGAAGCACGCACGATCACGAACTCGAGGCTGACCGCGGGGGGCGCGAGCACTTCCGCCCCTACCGGTGCGCGCCAGCGTTCCGCGCCAGTCTGGGCGTCGAGCGCGATCACGGTGCCGTCGGTGGTCACGACCGCAGCCAGGCGTCCGTCCGTACCTACGCCAGCGGACAGACGCATATCGGTATCGGCGCCCCAGACCTGGCGACCGCCCTCGAAGCGGGCGACCGTGCCCCGATGCCCTGCGGCATAGACGCTATCCCCCCAGACTGCGGGCTGGAAGCGGTACTCACCCGCACTGCCGACGCTGGCCCGCCAGCTCACCGCAAGCTCGGCGCTCGGGGTGAAATCCTGCAGCGCCGCCGGCTTGGGCGCCGAACTGGAGAAGGGGTTCAGGGATGAGCAGCCGCCCGCGAGCAGCGCAGCCGCGAGCAGGGGCAGGAGCCGAGCGTTCATTGCTTTCATCGATCAGGCTCCAAGCGATTCGAGTTTCACGCGCACCACCTCACGCAGGCTGGCGGCATCATCCCCTTGTGCGGCGAGCGCATCGATCGCAGCCTGCCACGCTGCGCGCGCCTCGGCCGCCTTTCCCTGCGCCGCGAGGATGTCGCCACGCAGATCGTCGAAGCGTGCCATGAAAGCCACGGTCGGCGCAGCCTGCAAGCGCGCAAGTGCGGCCTCGGGCTCACCGGCCTGCAACAGGACGGCTGCCAGGCGCAGCCTGGCGAGATCCCGCAGGGCCGGATCCGACCCTTTCTCGGCCGCCCATTCGAGCTGGGCGCGCGCGTTGTCCAGATCGCCCGCCTCGAACTGCATCGCCGCCGAGAGCAGCGCGCCCAGTTGCGCACTGACGCTGCCGCCATGCTCTCCGATCAGCCGGCCTGCGGCTTCCCGCGCCTTCTGCGCATCCTGCTTCTCGGCCGCCTGCTGGACCGCGTAATACAGCGTGCCTGCTTCGGCCGCGTTGCGGTTCTGATACCACTGCCAGGCCTGCCACCCCACCGAGGCCAGCGCGGCAAGCACCGCGAGGGTGACGACGAAGTTGCCGTACTGGGCCCACCACGCCTTGAGCTCGGATATCTGTTCCTGTTCTTCGAGATCGTAGACCGCCATCATCAAGCCCCTTGTTCATCCTGTTCGGGTTCTTCGGAATACAGCAATGCCGCCATCGCTTCGGGCAGCCCGTCGAGCGCAACCCTCTGCTGGGCGCCCGCACCGCGCAAGGGCTTGAGGCCGACCTCGCCCGCCGCAGCCTCGTCCTCGCCGATCACGATCGCCACCGGCGCCTCGCTTGCGTCGGCCTTCTTCATCTGCGACTTGAAGCTGCCGCCCCCACAGTGCATCAGCACCGCGAAGCCATGCTCGCGCAGCGATTCCGCGGCGCGCATCGCCACGCGCTGCGCCTGCTCGCCCACGCTGACCACATAGGCGTCGGGAAGCGGCCGCTCGGCCTCACCACCGCAAGCCTGCCACAGCAGCAGCAGGCGTTCGATGCCAATCGCGAAACCTGCGGCCGGCTGGGGCTTGCCGCCCAGTTGCTCGAACAGGCCGTCGTAGCGCCCACCGGCACAGATCGTTCCCTGCGCGCCGAGGCGGGTGGTGACCCACTCGAACACGGTGCGGTTGTAATAGTCCAGACCGCGTACCAGGCGGTGATTGATGCGGTAGGGGATGCCGGCATCCTTGAGGAAGACCTGCACCGCATCGAAATGCGCCTTCGATTCTCCGCCAAGGTAATCGGCGAGCTTGGGGGCCGCCTCGACAATCGCCTGCAGCTCGGGATTCTTGGTATCCAGGATGCGCAGCGGATTGGTGTGCAGGCGACGCTTGCCGTCCTCGTCGAGTCGGTCCTGGTGCTGTTCGAGATAGGCAATCAGCGCGGCGCGATGCAACGCCCGCTCCTCAGGCGCGCCGAGAGAGTTGATCTCGAGCGAAACGTCCTCCAGGCCAAGGTCCTCCCACAAGCGCGCGCACATCAGGATCAGCTCGGCGTCGGTATCCGCGCCGGCGAAGCCGAGCGCCTCCACGCCGATCTGATGGAACTGTCGGTAACGACCCTTCTGCGGGCGCTCATGACGGAACATCGGGCCGTAGTAGTACAGCCGCTGCGGCCCGGCCGAGGGGATCAGGCTGTGCTGGATCGCGGCGCGCACGCAGGAGGCAGTGCCTTCCGGGCGCAAGGTCAACTGTTCACCGTTGAGCGCATCCTCGAAGGAGTACATCTCCTTCTCGACGATGTCGGTGACTTCACCGATCGCGCGCTTGAACAAGGGGGTGGGCTCGACCAGCGGCATGCGGATGGGGCGGTAGCCGTAGCTCTGCAGCCAGTCGCGGACGATGTCTTCGAAGTATTCCCAGGTTTCGGCGTCGGCGGGGAGGATGTCGTTCATCCCGCGCACGGCCTGCAAGGTCTGGCTCATCTGTTCTGTTCTTCTGTTTCGCGCTGAAACGCGGTTGTCGTTCTCGATCGGGGCGCTCAGGTGCCCTTCTTGACGTATCGGGTGGCCACGTAGTTGTCCACGATGGCCTTGAACTCGGCTGCGATGTTGTCGCCGCGCAAGGTCACCACCTTTTCGCCGTCCACATACACCGGCGCCGCCGGTGACTCGCCGGTACCGGGCAGCGAGATGCCGATGTTCGCATGCTTGGACTCGCCCGGGCCATTGACCACACAGCCCATCACGGCGAGCGTCATGTTCTCCACGCCATCGTACTGGTCGCGCCAAACCGGCATCTGCGCACGCACATACGCCTGGATGCCCGAGGCAAGCTCCTGGAAGAAGGTGCTGGTGGTCCGCCCGCAGCCCGGGCAGGCGGTAACCATGGGCGTGAAGGCGCGCAGGCCCATGGTCTGCAGGATCTCCTGCGCGACCACAACCTCCTGCGTCCGGCTGCCGCCCGGCTCAGGGGTGAGCGAAATGCGGATGGTGTCGCCGATGCCCTCCTGCAGCAACACCGCAAGCGCGGCGGTGGAGCCGACGATGCCCTTGCTGCCCATGCCGGCCTCGGTGAGCCCGAGGTGCAGCGCGTAGTCGCTGCGGCGCGCGAGGTCGCGGTACACCGCGATCAGATCCTGCACGCTGGAGACCTTGGCGGAGAGGATGATGCGGTCGCGGCCGAGGCCGTATTCCTCGGCTTTGGCGGCGGATTCGAGCGCGGAAACGACGAGCGCCTCGCGCATCACCGCGCCGGCGTCGCGCGGCTCCGCACGCTTGGCATTCTCGTCCATGATGCGCGCGAGCACCGACTGGTCGAGGCTGCCCCAGTTGACGCCAATGCGCACCGGCTTGTCGTAGCGGCAGGCGAGTTCGACGATGGCGGCGAACTGCGGGTCGCGCTTGGCACCCGCACCCACGTTGCCCGGGTTGATGCGCAGCTTGGCGAGCGCCTCGGCACAGGCCGGGAAATCCGTGAGCAGCTTGTGACCGTTGTAGTGAAAATCGCCGACCAGCGGCACGTCCATGTTGAGCGCGAGCAAACGATCGCGGATCTTCGGCACCGCCGCCGCTGCGGCCTCGTTGTTGACCGTGATGCGAACGATCTCGGAACCCGCTCGCGCCAGTTCGGCAACCTGCATCGCGGTGGCGAGCACGTCGGCGGTGTCCGTGTTGGTCATCGACTGCACCACCACCGGCGCATCACCGCCGATGAGCACCTGCCCCACCCGCACCGCGCGGGTGCGGTGGCGACCAAGTGCGCCGGTTTCGATCGGTTCGAGGTCCTGTTGCGGATTCATGGGTCGTTCTTCAGGGAAGGGTCAGACGTGCAACCGAGCCGCGCGTATGTGCCGCGAGATCGACCGGCTTGCCGTCGTGTTCGAGGGTCACACTGGCGGAGTTGCCCACCACCAGCGCGAACGGGGGCGTGCCTTGCACCGTGCGCGCGCTCCCCGCCCGGTTGACGCCGGAATGCAGGATCGTGCCCTTGCCGTCACGCACCTCGATCCACGAGTCGGCCGCAAACCGGAAGCCAAGCGTTCCGGCAGTCGCTTCGGCCCCATCCACCAGCGCGGCGGCGGGCTCCGGCGCTTCGGTACCCGCCGCATCCGCTGCGTTCGTTTCGTTCTCAACGCCTGCGGGGGCGGTCGCTTCGGCTGCCGGCGCCACAGCCGGAGCCGACGCTTCGGCCGCCGAGTCCTTTCCGTCGACCTGGTCCACTGCACCGCCGGCATCCGGCGTCACGGCAGCCGCCTGCTGTGCAGCCGAATCGTCCTCCGCCGCTGCGGGCGGCAGCACCGGCTCCGCAGGCGGCATGTCGAGCGGCTGCACCGGAGCCGGCACGAAGTCGGGCGTGGGCTCCAGAACCGCGGTCACCGGCTCGGTACGGAACCAATCGAAATACCAGCCGACGGCAAGGGCCACCGCCAGAAGCACGACCACCACGCCAAACGGAAAGCCTCCGCTACGACGCGCATCCCCCATGGGGATCTGCCCTTCGGCATTACGGATCGGCGACAGGTCCGGGGTATCGACATCGACCAGGCGCTGCACCGCCTCCAGCAGGGGCGCTGCGTCGATACCGAGGTAGCGCGCATAGTTGCGCATGAAGCCGCGCACGAAGGCCATGCCCGGGAGGGCAGCGAAATCGTCGTTCTCCATCGCGTCGATCTGGCGCGGGCTGAGTTTGAGCGCAAAGGCCACCTCGCCCACGCTCTCCCCGCGCGCTTCACGCGCGCCGCGCAACACTGTCCCGGGCGAGGACACCATGGTCGCAGGCTTGTGCAGGCTCTGATCTTGCATGTCGCTCACTCGTACGCCCCCCGCTCCAGCAGTTTGGTTTCAGGCGATTCGCCGAAGCGGCTGCGCAACTGCGCGGCGTAGCTCTGTTCGGCATCTCCGTTGCCCAGGCGGCGCTCGGTACGCAAGCCCAGCCAGGCAGACGCGGGACTCGGCCCCTGCTGCTGGTGGAGACGAATGAGATGGCTGCGCGCCTCTTCGTAACGACCGCCCCGGTAAGCGATGTCAGCGAGCTGGTAGATCGCGTCACCGTTGGCCGGGTCCGCCTGGACCGCACGCACGAACTGCACCTCCGCCGCGGCATCCTCGTTCGCACGCAAATGACACAGACCAGCGTTGGTGAGCGGGCGGGTGGGATAGCGGTAATAAGGGTTGCGCGCAGCGATCGCGAGCCGCTCCAGCCCCTGCGGGATCTGCCCCTGGGAGCACAGGAACCAGCCATAGCTGTTGTTGAAATCGGGATCGCCCGGTGCTTCACGCAGCGCACGCTCGAAGTTCTCGCGCGCGCCGGTGTTCTCCTCGATGAGCATGTAGGCCAAGCCGAGCAGGTGGAAGGCCGGCGCATACGAAGGGCTGCTGGCGAGGGCGACACGCGCTTCGTCGATCGCCACGTCGTAGCGACCGATCTCGAAGTAGGCCATGCCCAGGTCCACATGTACGCGCGCACTGCGCTCGAGCGGGGTGGTCGGCGTGAGGTCCGACATCGGCCGACTCCCTGTGGAAGACGGCTCGGCTACCCCGCCCCCCTGCTGCGTGGCGCACCCCCCCACCGTGAGCGTGGCGGCCGCGAGTGCGGCGAGCATCCATCTGGATTTCATTTGCGTTCCTCCATGACCGGCTGCAGCCGAACCGTGCGCCGGGTCTTGTCCTGAACCTGTCCGGCGAGCTGACCGCAAGCCGCGTCGACATCGTCTCCGCGGGTCTTGCGCGTCGTGGTCACGATTCCGGCGTCGATCAGGATACCGGCAAAGCGGCGGATACGCTCCGCGGATGAACGCTGGAAACCCGAGTTCGGGAAAGGATTGAACGGTATCAGGTTGAACTTGCACGGCGTGTCGCGCACCAGCGCCACCAGTTCTCGCGCGTGCGCATCGCTATCGTTGACGCCGTCGAGCATCACGTACTCGAAGGTGACGAAATCGCGCGGCGCGCGCTCGAGGTAACGTTGGCAGGCGGCCATCAGTTCGCGCAAGGGATATTTCTGGTTGATCGGCACGAGACGGTCGCGCAGCGTGTCGTTGGAGGCGTGCAGCGAGACCGCAAGCGCCACCGGACATTCCTCGCGCAGGCGATCCATCGCCGGCACGATGCCAGAGGTCGACACCGTGACGCGGCGGCGCGACAAGCCGTAGGCGTGGTCGTCGAGCATCAGGCGCAACGCAGTGACGACATTGTCGAAGTTGGCGAGCGGCTCGCCCATGCCCATCATCACGACGTTGCTGATGATGCGCCCGTTGTCCTTCTCGCCGGTTTCGAGATCCTGCGCTTCATCGCGGGCGGCACCGAGCAGCTTGTTGGCCAGCCAGAGCTGGCCAATGATCTCCGCCGCGCTGAGGTTGCGGTTGAAGCCCTGCTTGCCGGTCGAGCAGAAAGCGCAGTCGAGCGCACAGCCGGCCTGCGACGACACACACAGCGTGCCGCGGCTGGTTTCAGGGATGAACACGGTCTCGACCGCGTTGGCGTTACCCACGTCGAGCAGCCACTTGCGCGTGCCGTCGGCCGAGATCGAGTCGCGCACCGGCACCGGCGGGCGGATCACGGCGATGTCCTTGAGCTTGGCGCGCAGGGATTTGGCGACGTCGGTCATCGCATCGAAATCGTCGCAACCCTCGTGATGCATCCAGCGCATCACCTGGCGGGCACGGAACGGCTTCTCGCCCAGCCCGGCAAACCAGGCGACGAGGCCGTCGACGTCGAAATCGAGCAGATTGACCGGATTGGGAGTGCTCATGCCTGAAACTTCACTTGTCGGTAGCGGAGGCCCGCAATGACGGACCGACCGTAATGCAAACGGCCCGAACACGCCGCACGCGGTGCGGAAGGCACCGCGAAGCGTGCGCGACGGGCCGTTGGTACGGACCGCTCAGCGCGAGTAAACGTTCATGCCCGGGAAGAAGAACGCCACTTCCACGGCAGCCGTCTCGGGCGCATCGGAGCCGTGCACGGCGTTGGCGTCGATCGACTCGGCGAAATCGGCGCGGATGGTGCCCTTGTCGGCCTTCTTCGGGTCGGTGGCGCCCATCAGTTCACGGTTCTTGGCGATGGCATTCTCGCCTTCCAGGCACTGGATCATCACCGGGCCGGAGGTCATGAAGGACACCAGATCCTTGAAGAAGGGACGCTCCTTGTGCACGGCGTAGAACTCGCCGGCCTCACGCTCGGACAGGTGAGCCATCTTGGCGGCGATGACCTTGAGGCCAGCGCCTTCGAAGCGGGCGTAGATCTGGCCGATCACGTTCTTGGCGACGGCGTCAGGCTTGATGATGGACAGGGTGCGTTCGATTGCCATGGAAAACTCCGGGACTGCGCTTGTACGAAGCGCGAGGTTAAGAAAAAAGCGCGAAATTTTAACAGGTTTCGCGTGACACCGATGCGCACGCGGTGCGTGCGAATGTAAGCCGGCGCAAATGCGCGGCCGTCAAAAGCGCAAATCCCCGCCGGGCTTGACCGCCCCGCGGGGATTGCAGCGACCAGCCCCCCGAATCGCCTGACGCGACCGGGCCAGGACGCTTACATCATGCCGAGCGCCTTTGGCAGGAAGGTGGAAATGCTCGGGATGTAAGTGATCAGCATCAGGAACACCAGCATCGTGTACAGCCACGGCATGACTGCCTTGCTCATCTCGGTCAGGCCGGCCTTGGTCACGCCGCTGGCGACGAACAGGTTCAGCCCTACCGGCGGCGTGATCATGCCGATTTCCATGTTCACCACGATCATGACGCCGAAGTGGATCGGATCGATCCCCAGCGCCACCGCAACCGGGAAAAGAATCGGCGCCAGGATCAGGATGATCGATGACGGCTCCATCAGCGCGCCAGCCACCAGCAGCAGGATGTTCACCACGATCAGGAAGCCGATCGGCCCCATGCCGCTGGCGACGATGGCGTCGGCCATGCGCTGCGGGATCTGCTCGCTGGTCAGGATGAAGGAGAACAGCACCGCGCTGGCGATGATGAACAGCAGCATCGCGCTCATGTTCGCCGAATCCAGCAGCACCCGCGGGATCTGCTTGAAGGTCAGATCCTTATACACGAACACCGCAATGAAAAAGGCATACACCGCGCTCATCGCCGCAGCCTCGGTCGGGGTGAACATGCCCGAGTAGATACCGCCCATCACCACGACGATCAGCATCAGGCCCCAGAAGGCCTTGCGGAAGTGCTTGATGCGCTCGCCCCAAGTTGCCGACGGCATCACCGGGTAGTTGTTTTTGCGCGCCACGTACCAGGTAGTCAGCCCGAGCATGAAGGCCAGCAGCAGGCCCGGAATCACGCCCGCCATGAACAGCGCACCGACCGAGGAGTTGGTCGTCACCGAATACATCACCATGACGATGGACGGCGGAATCAGGATGCCCAGACCGCCGGCCGAAGCCACCACGCCGGCACCGAAGCGCACCGGGTAGCCCTGCTTGATCATGGCCGGAATGAGGATCGAGCCGATCGCCACCACGGTGGCCGGGCTCGAACCCGACACCGCGGCAAACAGCGCGCAGGCCAGCACCGCCGACATGCCCAGGCCGCCACGCAGGTGGCCGACCATGGCGGTGGCGAAGTTGATCATGCGCCGCGCCACCCCGCCGTGGGTGAGGAAGTTGCCCGCGAGGATGAAGAACGGGATCGCCATGATCTCGAACTTCTCGATGCCGGTGAACATCTTGAGCGCCACGGACTCCAGCGGCACGTCGGTGAAGATGAACATGAAACTCAGCACGGTGAGGCCGAGCGCCACACCCACCGGCATGCCGATCGCCATGAGGACGACGAGCAGGCCGAAGATTGCAATCGTATTGGTCATTTCTTCGTCCTCCTCACTTGCCCTGACCCGGACGCTTCACGTCCCCGTCATGGCGAGCGTGCTCGATGTCCTCGGCGATGGAGATCGCCTCTCCGCCGAGCAGCACGCTTTCGTCGTCGTCTTCGTCCAGACCTTCGACATGACCGTGATCGTGCGTGGGCAATTCGCCGGTACGGGCGAAGCTCACCATCACCTGCACGAAGCGGTAGCACATCAGAAAGGAACCCAGCGGCACTGCGGAGTACACGATCCAGGTCGGCCACTCGAGGTCGGGCGTCGTCGGACCTTCGAAGAAATCTCCGGCGTCACGACCGAGCAGGGTCAGGGTCTCGTAGGCCAGGCCGTTCTCCCACACGAAGAGCGCGCCGAAGAGGCCGATGAGACCGGTGAAGACCACCCCGCACACCAGACCGGTCTGGATGAGGGCGGCTCGCGAAGCACCAGTGAGCTTGTTCACCAGGATGTCGACGCCGACGTGGATGCCGGTGCGCACGCCATAGGCGGCGCCGAACTTCGCCATCCACACGAAAAGGATGATGCAGAACTCCTGCGCCCAGCCGACGTTCAGCTCGAGCAGCCAGTCCTGCAGCCCCGGGATTTCGTACCCGGACATATAGCGGTGCACCACCGAGATGAAGATCACGATCGTCGCCACTGCCATCAGGGCGCCGATGATGAACTCCTCGAGGCGGTCGAGAAGCTTGTTCATGATTGTTTTCCCCCGAAAAAACGCCCGTCTGGTCTGCGTGGCCTGACGGGCGCTACTGGGCGTCTAGAAGACTCGATTACAGCTTGGAGGGATCGAAGCCGGTTTCCTTGTAGATCGACTGAATCAGGTCGGCGCCGATGCGCGACTCCATCTTCTTGTGCACCGGGGCAAGTGCCTTCATGAAGGCAGCCTTCTCTTCTGCGGTCGGCGTGTAGATCTCGGTCTTGCCGGAAGCACGCACGCCCTCGAGAGCCTTGTCATTCTCTTCCTTCGCGATCTGGTTCGCATAGTCGGTCGACTCGGCCATCGCCTTGTCGAGCTGGGTGCGAACTTCTGCGGGCAGGCCGTCCCAGAACTTCTTGTTGGTGATGACGGCATAGCCCAGATAGCCATGGTCCGTCAGCGTCATGTGCTTCTGCACTTCATGCATCTTCTGGGTGAACAGGTTGGAATGCGGGTTCTCGGTGCCATCGACCACGCCGGTCTGCAGCGCCTGGTACACCTCGGAGAATGCCATCACCTGCGGCAGCGCCTTGACGGTGCGCATCTGCTCCTCGAGCACCTTGGACGACTGGATGCGCATCTTCTTGCCCTTCAGGTCGTCGGGCGTGCGGATCGGCGAGTTGGCCGAGAGGGACTTGAAGCCGTTGTCCCAGAACGCCAGCCCCTTGATGCCCTTGGGCTCGAGCTTGGCGAGCAGTTGCTGGCCGGCCGCCCCCTTGGTGATCTTGTGCAGCGTGGCGTAGCCGTCGAAGATGTAGGGCAGGTCGAAAACCTCGAACTCACGCACACCCAGAGGGCCGAACTTGGCGAGCGACGGTGCGAGCAACTGGACGGCGCCGAGTTGCAGTGCTTCCATCTCTTCCTTGTCCTTGTACAGCGTGCTGTTGGCGTAGACCTCGACCTTGACCGCGCCGTTGGTGTACTGCTCGGCCAACTCCTTGAATTTTTCCGCGGCCTTGCCCTTGGGCGTGTCCTGGGCCACGACGTGGCTGAACTTGATCACGATCGGGTCTGCTGCAACCGCAGTTGCCGATAGTCCCACGGCCGCCAGGCCAACCAGAAGCGCACGAATCTTCATGAACACATCTCCTCCGAGAGAACGGCTTGAATTCCTTGAGCGTTCCGGCGGCTGCCGGGCGCGTGAGGGACACGGCGATAAGTTTTGCTGTGCCCTGAATCAGTATCCTTTCGGGTCCGGCGGACTGCTATTGTGGATGTCCGCAACCGTGAAAACCGCAGGCCGCCTGCCACGACCCGCCCTCCTCAGCCACCCTCGCCCCGACACCTCTTCTTTACCCGGCGCCTCTCCACCCGGCACATGAACGCCCCAGTCTCCCATCTTTCGCCCCTCCCGCACCTCCCGCGCCGCCAGTGGCTGCAGTACCTGCCGTACCTGAGCCTCGCGCTGTTCCTCGCTGCCATTGCCGCCCTGGTCTGGCTGACCCGCGCCTACGACGCCGACGAGCAGCGCACGACCCTGATCAACGACGTGCTGTGGATGGAGCAGAACCTGCGCTTCCATCTCGACCGCAACGAGATCCATCTGCAGGAAATCGGCCCCGAACTGTTCGGCCCGCAAGCACTCGAGCCCCAGACCGAGGCCCGCGTCGCAGCCCTTCTCGGCCAGGAGCGTGGCTTGATCCGCATCCTGTGGCTATCCCCCGAAGGCACGCTGGCTGGCGCCATCCCACCGCTGACGGGCGACCGCCCCCCTCCAGCCCGCAGCGGCAACGGCGAAAACCAGACCGACGCGCGCGAAACGGGTTTCCGCCTCGCGAGCAGCATCGGGCGCGCAGTGTATGGGGCGCACTACATCGGCCCCGGCGGCCTGCCGCTGTTCGACGTATATGTGCCGGTTTGGTCTGATGACGAACCGCTCGGCGTCGTGGTAGGCGTCTATTCGCTGCCCGACCTGGTCATGCGCGAACTGCCGTGGTGGTTTTCCGAGCGCTACCGGGTGGCCGTGCTCGATGCCGACGAAAGGGAGATCGCCTCCAAATCCAAGGTTGCACCGGTCTCCTCCAGCCTCGCCTACACCATGCCCTTCGACCCCCCAGGTCATGGGTTGATGCTGCAGATCACCGCGTACCGATCCGACACGCGCTGGATACCGATGTTGCTGGGGGCATCGATCGTCCTGCTCGCGATCATCATCGTCTGGAGCGTGACCCAGTTGCGCCGCCAGCTCGCCCGACGTCAGGAGGCCGAGCTTGCACTGCGCTCCGAATCAGCCTTCCGCAAGGCAATGGAGGATTCGATGCTCACCGGCATGCGCGCCCGCGACCTGGACGGGCGGCTCACCTACGTCAACTCCGCCTTCTGCCGGATGACAGGCTTCGAGCGCGAGGAGCTGATCGGGCTCCGGCCACCCATGCCGTACTGGGACCCGGAGAACCTGGAGCAGACCCTCGAGTTGCATCGCCAGATCATGGCTGCGGGCAGCGACCCCGAGGGCACCGAGGTCCGGCTGCGGCGCAAGAACGGTGAGGCGCTCGACGCGCTCGTCTTCGAAGCGCCGCTCATCGACGCCGCTGGCCGGCATTCGGGATGGATGGGTTCAGTGCTCGACATTACCGAGCAGAAGCGTGCACGCGAGCAGGCACGGCAGCAGGAGGAGCGCCTGCAGCAGAGTTCGCGCCTGATCACCATGGGCGAGATGGCCTCCACGCTCGCGCACGAACTCAACCAGCCGCTGGCAGCGATCGCGAGCTACAGCAGCGGCTGCGTCAATCGCCTCGAGAGCGCGCAGCCCATCGACCGTGGAGAACTGCTCGACATTCAGGAGCGCATCGGCCGGCAGGCACGACGTGCGGGTGAGATCATCCGCAGGGTGCATGACTTTGTGCGCCGCTCGGAGCCCAAGCGGGTGCCGCTCGACCTGAACGGCGTGGTGCGCGACGCAGTCGGCCTGATCGAGGCGGACGCGCGCAAGCGCCATGTTCAGCTGCGCGTTCAGCTGGCCCCCGCACTGCCAAGCGTGCCTGCGGACGCGGTGATGATCGAGCAGATCGTGGTCAACCTGGTGCGCAACGCGATGGATGCGATGCATGACACCCCGCTCGCCGCGCGCAGCGTCGACATCTGCACGGGCCAGGAAGGCCGCTTCGTCAACGTGGCCGTCGGCGACCGCGGCACGGGCATCAGCGAGGAGGCCGCAGCGCGGCTCTTCGAGCCTTTCTTCAGCACCAAGCAGGAGGGCATGGGCATGGGGCTGAACATCTGCCGCTCGATCGCGGAGCTCCACCACGGCCGCCTGGCTTTCGGTGCCCGCCCCGGGGGCGGTACCATCTTCACCCTATCGCTCCCCGTTGAGAACGACGCGCATGACTGATGCCTGCACCCACATCATCGACGACGACGAAGCCATTCGCGATGCCCTGCAATGGCTGTTCAAGACGCGCGGCGTCGCGTGCCGGACCTGGCCGGGCGGCGAGGAATTCCTGCAGGCCTGGCAGCCGGAGTGGCGCGGCTGCATCGTGCTCGACATCCGCATGCAGGGCATGACCGGCCTGGAGTGCTTCGACACCCTGCTCGCGCGCGGCTGCGAGCTGCCGGTTATCTTCATCACCGGTCACGGCGACGTACCGATGGCCGTTTCGGCGCTGAAGAAAGGGGCGTTCCACTTCATCGAGAAGCCATTCAACGATCATGACCTCGTCGATCTGGTCGAGAAAGCCCTCGCCGCCGACAACGAGCGCCTGCGCGCAGCCGCAAGTCGGGAAACGGTGGAAGCGCGGCTGTCGACGCTGACACAGCGCGAACGAGAGGTGATGAACCTGATCCTCGAGGGCAAGTACAACAAGGTCATCGCCGACGAACTGGCGATCTCGATGCGTACGGTGGAGGCGCATCGCTCGCGCATCTTCGACAAGATGGCGGTGCGCTCGGCGGTCGAGCTGGCGCAGTTGCTGACCACGCTGCGCGGCTGATACTCAGCCCGCCGGCCAGCGCAACACCACTCCAGGCTCGTCCTCAGCGGCGGAGAACTCCACCGCCCCCCCCAGGCCGCCGACCCAGGCCGGCACCCCGTCCACCCAGAGCACCGGCAGGCGCTCACGCAGCCAGACCGGGATGCCGGCCTCCTGGCACAGCTTGCGCAGCTCTCGCCGCGGACGCTGTGCGGACAAGCGCAGCCGCATGCCGACCTGCCGCGGCGCCAGCACACGCTGCGCTGCACCCTCCAGGCGCGCGAGGCTCAGCCCTTCACCCACCACGGATTCGAAACGCACCGAATCTCCGGCCCAGGGCAGCACCGCCTCGCCCACCCACGCGCGGGGCGCGGGCAGCGGTCCTTGCGCCGGCTCCAGCCACACACGGTCGCGGTAAGCGCGCAAGGCCCACGCACCGAGCCCGATGTCGAGCGCGCGTTCGGCGGGTAGCGCGTCCAGTTGGCGTAGCGCTTCAGCCAGTCTGCGCGCCGGGGGCGCCTGCACGCCCGCCGCCTGCATCCGCCAGCGCACGAGGTTGGCCTGACGCGCGGCACTCAGCCCGCGCAGCGCGGTACGCGAGAGCGCCTCCCCTCCGCAGGCCTGCAGATCGATTTCCGCCAGCGCCCCAAGCAGCGTATCGGCCTCTGCGAAATTCGCGGCTGCGCGTGCCAGCGCAGGCACCGCGGCGGGAAAGATCTCGCCCGCCACCGGCAGCAGGCGATGGCGGATCGCATTGCGGGTGAAGTGCAGGTCAGCGTTGCTTTCGTCCTCCACCCAGTCGAGGCCGCAAGCGCGCGCCCAGCCGACGATCTGCGCCCGACGCAGCCCCAGGAGGGGGCGCAGGCTGCCGGGGACTCCGCCTGCGGCAGGCTGCAGCGCCTGCATGGCCGAGGAGCCCCGCACGCCTGCACCACGGAACAGGCGGAACAGCAGGGTTTCAGCCTGATCATCCTGGTGATGGCCGAACACCAGCCAGTCACAGGGCAACGCCCGCAGTGCCGCCAGGCGCACGCTGCGGGCGGCGGCCTCGAGCCCCTGCCCCCCATCGCGTACAACCTCCACCGCAAGGATCTGAAACGGAACGCCAGCCTGCGCGCAGCGCACCCGACAAGCCTCGGCCCAGGCCGGTGCGTTCCCGCTCAGGCCGTGGTGAACGTGGGCGGCGCTGAGCGAAAACCCGAGCGCTCCCTGCACTACGCGCAAGGCCTCGAACAGGACGACGGAATCAACCCCCCCGGAGAGCGCACAGCACAGCCGGCTCCCCTGCCCCACGCCTGCAAGGCGCAGCGCAGCCGAAACTGCGGCGGGTACGTCGGTGACGGTCACGGTGCGCTGCCAGCGCCGGCTCCAGGACACGCGCCACCCGAGGCGCAAGCGCAATGCCGCCGGCCCCAGGCGCGATAGGGCCTCAGGCCGCCTTGTCCTTGAAGCGACCGTAGCGCATCAGCTTCTCGTAGCGCTGAGCAACCAGCTCGGACGGCGTCAGCACCTCGAGCTCGCGTAAGGCATCGGTCAGTGCGCGTTTCAGGGTCGCCGCCATCACGCGCGGATCACGGTGCGCGCCGCCCACCGGCTCGTCCACGACCTTGTCGACCAGATCGAGCGACTTCAGGCGCTGTGCGGTGATGCCCATGGTCTCGGCAGCATCAGCGGCCTTTTCTGCGCTCTTCCAAAGGATGGAGGCGCAGCCCTCGGGCGAGATCACCGAGTAGACCGAGTACTGCAGCATCAGCACCTGATCGGCCACCGCGATCGCGAGCGCGCCACCCGAACCGCCTTCGCCGATGATGGTGCTGATGATCGGCGTCTTGAGCTCGGCCATCAGGTAGATGCTGTGGCCGATCGCCTCTGACTGGCCGCGTTCCTCGGCGCCGATGCCGGGATAGGCACCCGGCGTATCGACGAAGGTGAACACCGGCAGCGCGAACTTCTCGGCCATCTTCATCAGGCGCATGGCCTTCCGGTAGCCCTCGGGCCGCGGCATGCCGAAGTTGCGCGCGATCTTTTCCTTGGTATCGCGCCCCTTCTGATGGCCGATCACCACGCAGGCCTGGCCATTGAAGCGCGCCAGGCCGCCGACGATGGCCTTGTCGTCGGCGTAGCTGCGGTCGCCGTGCAGTTCCTGGAAGTCGGTAAAGATCAGGCTCGCGTAATCGAGCGTGTAGGGACGCTGCGGGTGACGCGCCACTTGGGCGACCTGCCAGGGCGTCAGTTTGGCGTAAAGATCCTTGGTCAGCGACTGGCTCTTGGTCTCGAGCCGCTTGATCTCGTCGGAGATGTCGACCGCCGGATCGTCCTGCACGAAACGCAGCTGGTCGATCTTTTCCTCAAGTTCGGAGATCGCCGTTTCGAAATCGAGAAAGGTGGTCTTCATCCCGGCCTGTCCAAGTCAAAAATGTCCGCCATTGTAACGCCTGCGTTGTGCCACGCGAGCACTGCATGCTGCGGCGCAAAAGCAGGCAGACCTCAAAAGAACACCGGGGCGGCGCCTTGCGGCAGCCGCCCCGGTGCGCCTCGGCCCGATCGTGACCGGGGAGGAGGGGGTCACTCGTTGTTGGCGAAGCCCAGCAGGTGCAGCAGGCTGGTGAAGAGGTTGAAGATCGACACGAACAGCGACACGGTTGCCATGATGTAGTTGGTTTCACCACCATGGATGATGTTGCTGGTCTCATACAGGATCAGCCCCGACATCAGCAGCACGAAGGCGGCAGACACGGTCAGCGAGAGCGCCGGGATCGAGAAGAAGATCGCACCCAGGCCAGCGAGGAAGGCCACCAGGATACCCACCATCAGGAAGCCGCCCATGAAGGAGAAGTCCTTCTTGGTGGTCAGCGCATAGGCGGACAGGCCCAGGAAGATCGCCGCCGTACCGGCCATGGCTTGCATCACGATGCTGCTGCCATTCGGCAGCGACAGGTAGGCAGAGATGATCGGGCCGAGCGTGAAGCCCATGAAGCCGGTCAGCGCGAACACGAAGACGACACCGAGGCTGCTGTTACGGAACTTGGTCGTGGCGAACAGCAGGCCGAAGTAACCGGCCAGGGTGATCAGGATGCCCAGGCGCGGCGCGCCCATCGCCATCGACACACCGGCAGTCAGCGCCGAGAACGCGAGCGTCAGCGACAGCAGCATGTAAGTGTTGCGGATGACCTTGTTGGTCTGCAGGACCGAAGCCTCGGCACGGCCGAAGCCTGTGATGCGGTTTTCCATGATCGAATGTCCTCCTAAGGAAGAGAGTGTGAATTGTTTTGGGGCCGGTCCCGACACGTGGCACTGCCCGGTCGTTCAGGCGATGGCCTGGGGCGAAACTCAGGCCGGCATGACGGCCCCGGCCGTGCGATCGGGACGCTGATGGCGGCGCACGCGCTGCGCGAGTACGCGGGCGACCCGGTCGGCCGCTTCATCGACCGCGGCGCGCACGTCGAGCTGGTTGATGGCGAACACCACGTCGGGCAGGTTGCGCAGTCGCAGTTGTACCACGCAACGCTTGTCGACGCCGCCCTTGGGACCGTTCACGTCGGCGACTTTCACGCGCGCCCACTGGATGTGGTCGCGGAAACGGCCGACTGCGAATTTCATTCGACGCGCCACGTATTCGCGCAGGCCGGGGGCGGCTTCAACACCATCGCATTGCAGGTCGATACGCATGTTCAGTCTCCTGTTGTTGTCACACGGATCCATCGGGCCCTGTGCTCCGATGGATACTACCGCTCAGACTGTTCGATAAAATCTCAGTTCAACAGAATGTTCATCTGATTTTTTCGAAGTATTGACCACGCCAGCCATCCGGGGACACTGCCATGCTCAACTACAAACAGCTGCACCACTTCTGGGCCGTGGCACGTGCGGGTGGGATCGTGCGCGCGGCAGAACGTTCCGGACTCGCCCCACAAACTCTGTCGGGCCAGATCGCCAGTCTGGAAACGGACCTCGGCGTCAACCTTTTCAAGCGCCAGGGGCGGGGGCTGGAGTTGACCGAAACCGGGCGCATGGTGCTGGACTATGCGGAAGAGATCTTCCGCCTTGGCAGCGAACTGGAAGAAGCCCTGCGCAGCCGCGCCACCGGGCGCACCGTACCCTTCCGCGTGGGGATCGCCGACGTCGTCCCCAAGGCCATCGCCTGGCTGCTGCTCGCGCCGTCCCTGGACCTGCCCGACCCCATGCGAATCGTGTGCAGGGAAGGCAAGTTCGATGCGCTGCTCGGTGAGTTGGCGATCCACAAGCTCGACGTGGTGCTTGCGGACAGCCCACTGCCGCCGAACATGGGCGTACGCGGGTTCAGCCATGCGCTGGGCGAGTCGACCATCGGCTTCTATGCCGCGCCTGAACTGGCAGCATCGCTGCAGGACGACTTCCCGGCACAGCTCAACGGCGCCCCCCTGCTGCTGCCGGGGGTGGAAGCAAGCGTGCGCGGCCCGCTCCTGCGCTGGATCGAAGCGGCCGGCCTGCATCCACGCATCGTGGGCGAATTCGACGACAGCGCGCTGATGCGCGCGTTCGCGGAGGCCGGCGCAGGTATCTTCCCCAGCGCATCCTTGGTCGGCGAGCAGTTGTGCCGCCAGAGTGGCTTGGTACTCCTGGGGGACGCCAGTGGCGTGACGGAAACCTATTACGCGATCTCGGTCGAACGCAGGCTGACGCATCCGGCAGTCCGCGCCATCAGCGATGCCGCGCGGGAGAAGACAAAATTCGGCTGAATGCGTCGTCTGCGGGGGACCGCAACCCGCGGCTGGGCCCGGGCGGCAGATTTGATTTTCCGCTACGTACGCTACAGAATCGCGGGCCGGCCGCAGCGCTCGGACTGGATCGACGATCCAGCCGTGCACGCAAGAGCCGCCTGCAGCGATGAGAGCGCTTGAAGCTGGTGCCGGGAGTGGGACTCGAACCCACACACCTTGCGGCGGCGGATTTTGAATCCGCTGCGTCTACCGATTCCGCCATCCCGGCACGGGTCGCGCATTATCTCCGAACAATCCTCGGCGCGGCAAGCAGGCCGTACGCCAACCAGACGCCAGACCTCCCACATCATGCCCCTGACGCTCAACGATTTCGACTATGCGCTGCCGACCGAACTGATCGCGCAGGCACCGCTGCCCGAGCGCAGCGCGAGCCGGCTGCTGGTGGTGAACCCCCACACCGGCGCTGCACCCGCGCTCTCCGACGCAAACTTCGGCGAACTGGCCGACCTGATCCATCCCGGCGACCTGCTGGTCTTCAACGACACCCGCGTGATCCATGCCCGTCTGCACGGCGTCAAGGACAGCGGCGGCCAGATAGAGGTGCTGATCGAGCGCGCGATCGGCCCGCACGAGGCGCTCGCCCAGGTGCGCGCGAGCAAGTCACCCAAGACTGGCAGCCGACTGCGTCTGGCAGACGCCTTCGAGGTCGAGGTGCTGGGCCGTGTGGGCGAGTTCTTCCACCTGAGTTTCCCGCGTGGGGAAAACCTCTTCGACCTGCTCGAGCGCCACGGCAAGCTACCGCTGCCGCCGTACATCCAGCGCGCCGCCGGTGAAGCCGACGAGAACCGCTATCAGACCGTGTATGCACGCGAACCGGGTTCGGTCGCCGCGCCCACCGCCGGCCTGCATTTTGACGAGGCATTGCTCGAACGTATCGCCGCACGTGGTGCAAAGTGCGCCTGGCTCACCCTGCACGTGGGCGCCGGCACCTTCCAGCCGGTGCGCGTGGACGACCTCGGCGAGCACCGCATGCACCGCGAGCGCTACGTGATTCCGCAGGAAACCGTTGACGCTATCACCACCACCCATGCAGCGGGCGGACGTGTGATCGCAGTCGGCACCACCAGCATGCGCGCGCTCGAAGCCGCGGCGCAGGACGGCCCGATCGAAGCCGGCAGCGGGGAGACGGAGATCTTCATCCTCCCCGGGTTCCGCTTCCAGGTGGTCGATGCGCTCGTGACCAATTTCCACCTGCCCAAGTCCACGCTGCTGATGCTCGTCGCGGCCTTCGCTGGCCTCGACAGCATGCGCCGCGCCTACGCGCACGCGGTCAAGCAGCGCTACCGCTTCTTCAGCTACGGGGACGCCATGTTCATCACCCGCCGCAACGAATCCGAAAACGATGCAATTTGAACTCCTGACCACCGACGGCGGCGCCCGCCGCGGCCGCCTGACGCTTGCCCATGGCATCGTCGAAACCCCGGTCTTCATGCCGGTCGGCACCTACGGCACGGTCAAGGCGATGACGCCGGCCATGCTCGCCGACATCGGCGCGCAGATCTGCCTGGGCAACACCTTCCACCTGTGGCTGCGCCCGGGACTCGACATCATCGCCGCGCATGAAGGCCTGCACCGCTTCATGGCCTGGGACAAGCCCATCCTCACCGACTCGGGCGGCTTCCAGGTCTTCAGCCTGGGGGCACTGCGCAAGATCACCGAAGAAGGCGTCAAATTCGCCAGCCCGATCGACGGCGCGAAGCTGTTCCTGACGCCCGAGATCTCGATGCAGATCCAGACGGTGCTGAACTCGGACATCGTGATGATCTTCGACGAATGCACGCCCTACCCCGCCACCCGCGACGAGGCCGCCAAGTCGATGCGCCTGTCACAGCGCTGGGCCAAGCGCTCGCGCGACGAGTTCGATCGCCTGGAGAACAGGAACGCGCTGTTCGGCATCGTCCAGGGCGGCATGTACGAGGATCTGCGTGACGAATCGCAGGGCGTGCTCGAGGAGATCGGCTTCCACGGCTTCGCCATCGGTGGCCTGTCGGTGGGCGAACCCAAGGAAGACATGGCGCGCATCCTCGCCCACACCGCGCCGCGCCTGCCGCAGGGCAAGCCGCGCTACCTGATGGGCGTGGGTACGCCCGAGGACATCGTCGACGGCGTCGCCGCCGGCATCGACATGTTCGACTGCGTGATGCCGACCCGCAATGCGCGCAACGGCTGGCTGTTCACCCGCTACGGCGACATCAAGATCAAGAACGCGGTGCACAAGGCCGACACCCGGCCGCTGGACCCCTCCTGCGACTGCTATACCTGCCGAAACTTCAGCCGCGCCTACCTGCACCACCTCCACCGCACCGGCGAGATCCTCGGCAGCATGCTCAACACGGTGCACAACCTGCGTTACTACCAGACGCTGACGTCGGAGCTACGCGAGGCCATCGCAGCCGGCACCTTCGCAGCCTGTGTGCAGCGCTTCCGCAGCGAGCGAGCGACCGGAACCGCCTGAACCCCTGCGCGCCTGCACCGTCTCACCCATTCCGGGCACCGTCCCGGCTACTGCTATACTTCAACGCTTTTCTGCCTAACCGGAGTTTCAACGTGCTGATTTCAAATGCCTACGCCCAAGCCGCTGGCGCTGCCGACCCTACGGGTGGCCTGATGGGCCTGCTGCCCCTGATCCTGATGTTCGTGGTGCTGTGGTTCCTGATGATCCGCCCGCAGATGAAGCGCGCAAAAGAGCACAAGGCCATGGTCGAGGCGCTCTCCAAGGGTGATGAGGTCGTGACCGGCGGCGGTATCGCTGGCCGTATCGTCGAGGTGGGCGACAGTTTCGTGCAGGTCGAAGTCGCCCCCAACACCGTGGTGGCCGTGCAGAAACAGGCCGTCGCCACCGTGCTGCCCAAAGGCTCGCTGAAGGCGCTGTAATCTCCGCGGCGACAGCCGACGGTCCCGCCGTCGGCGCGTCGCCAGTCCGCCGCAGCTGCCCGCCGCCTTCGCCGCCTGCACACAGCAGGCCAGACAGGCCGCAGCAGCGCCCCGGGCCTCGCTCCACCCACTCTCCCGCCGACGATGAATCGCTACCCTCTCTGGAAGAACATCCTGATCGGCCTCGTGCTGATCTGGGGCCTGCTCTATACCCTGCCCAACTTCTACGGCGAGGTGCCGGCGGTGCAGGTGTCCAGCGCCAAGGCCACACTCAGGCTCGACCCCGCAACCACCACCGACCGTGTCGGCAATGCACTGAAATCAGCGGGCATCGAGCACACCGGCATCTTCTCCGACGCAAATAGCGTGCGTGCCCGCTTCCGCGACACCGAAACGCAGCTCCGCGCAAAGGACGTCATCGAGCAGGCCTTCAACCCCGACCCTGCCGACCCATCCTACGTCGTCGCGCTGAACCTGTTGTCGGCCTCACCGACCTGGCTCACCTCGATCCAGGCCCTGCCGATGTATCTCGGCCTCGATCTGCGCGGCGGGGTGCACTTCCTGCTCGAGGTCGACATGCCCGGCGCGCTTACCAAGCGTCTGGACTCCACCACGGGCGACCTGCGCACCTTGATGCGCGACAAGAGCGTGCGCCACGCGGGCATCACCCGTGAGGGCAACACGGTCGTGATCCGTTTCCGCGATGTTGCGCAGCGCGAAGCTGGCCGGCGCGCCATCCTGGACTCGACCAACGACCTCCAGCTCGCCGACCGCGACGACGCCGCAGACGACTTCAAGCTCGTCGCAACGCTCACCGCACAGGCGCAGCAGACCATGCGCGAGTTCGCGATCAAGCAGAACATCACCACCCTGCACAACCGCATCAACGAACTCGGCGTCGCCGAGCCGGTGATTCAGCAGCAGGGGGCCGAGCGCATCGTGGTGCAGCTCCCCGGGGTGCAGGACGTCGCCAAGGCCAAGGACATCCTGGGCCGCACCGCAACCCTGGAAGTGCGCATGGTGGATGACACCCCCGGCGCGATCGAGCAGGCGCTCGCTGGCAGCGTGCCCTTCGGCACCGAGCTCTACAACGAGCGCGGCGGTTCGCCACTGCTGGTGCAGAAGCAGGTCGTGCTCACTGGTGACCGTCTTACCGATGCGCAACCCGGTTTTGACGGCCAGACGAACGAACCCGCGGTGCACCTCACCCTCGACGCCGCCGGCGCGCGCATCTTCCGCGACGTCACGCGCGAGAGCGTCGGCAAGCGCATGGCCATCCTGCTGTTCGAGAAGGGCAAGGGCGAGGTCGTAACCGCACCGGTGATCCGCAGCGAAATCGGCGGCGGCCGCGTGCAGATCTCCGGCCGCATGACCACCGTGGAGGCCAACGACGTCGCCCTGCTGCTGCGCGCCGGTTCGCTGGCCGCACCGATGGAGATCATCGAGGAACGCACCGTCGGTCCCAGCCTGGGCGCCGAGAACATCACCAAGGGCGCCAACTCGGTGATCTGGGGCTTCCTCGCAATCGCGGTGTTCATGATCGTGTACTACACCCTGTTCGGTTTGGTTTCGGTGGTTGCGCTCACCTTCAACCTGGTGCTGCTGGTGGCGCTGCTGTCGCTGCTGCAGGCCACGCTGACGCTGCCGGGCATCGCGGCCATGGCGCTCACGCTCGGCATGGCGATCGACGCCAACGTGCTGATCAACGAGCGTATCCGAGAGGAGCTTCGCAACGGCGCCAGCCCGCAGGCGGCCATCGCAGCGGGCTACGACCGCGCCTTCGACACCATTCTCGATGCCAACATCACCACCCTGATCGCAGGCGTGGCACTGCTGGTGTTCGGCTCGGGCCCGGTGCGCGGCTTCGCCGTGGTGCACTGCCTCGGCATCCTGACCTCGATGTTCAGCGCCATCATGGTGTCGCGCATGGCGATCAACTTCATCTACGGCCGCCAGCGCAAGGTAACCAAGCTGCACCTGGGCCAGTCGGCCAACTAAGGGGCAAGGAAGAAAAGATCATGGAATTTTTCCGTCAGCGATCCGACATCCCCTTCATGCGCCATGCGCTGAAGTTCAACATCGTCTCCACCCTCGCCTTCGTGCTCGCGGTGTTCTTCATCGTGCTGCGCGGCCTCAACCTCTCGGTCGAGTTCACCGGCGGCACGCTGATCGAGATCGGCTACGCCGAACCGCCGCGCATCGAGGACATCCGCCAGGCGCTCGCGCGCGACGGCTACCCCGACGCGCAAGTGCAGAACTTCGGCAGTGCGCGCGAGATCCTGATCCGCATGCCCAACCGCGAGGACCTGGACACCAGCCGCATCTCCGAGCGCGTGATGGCCACCCTGCAGTCCGTCGAAGGCCCCGAAGCGCAGCTGCGCCGCGTGGAGTTCGTGGGTCCGCAGGTGGGCAAGGAACTCGCAACCGACGGCGCAATGGCGCTGTTGCTGGTGATCATCGGCATCATGGTCTATCTTGCCGCGCGCTTCGAGTGGCGCTTCGCTGCGTCGGCGATCATCGCCAACCTGCACGACGTGATCATCATCATCGGCTTCTTCGCCGCATTCCAGTGGGAGTTCTCGCTGCCAGTGCTGGCGGCGGTGCTGGCGGTGCTGGGCTATTCGGTGAACGAGTCGGTGGTGGTGTTCGACCGCGTACGCGAAACCTTCAAGAAGAAGCGCAACATGGACACGCCGGCCGTGCTCGACCACGCGATCACGGCAATGATCTCGCGCACCGTGATCACCCACGGCAGCACCCTGATGATGGTGGTTTCGATGCTGATCTTCGGTGGTGAAACGCTGTATTACTTCGCGCTCGCCCTGACCATCGGCATCTGCTTCGGCATCTACTCTTCGATCTTCGTCGCCAGCCCGCTGGTGATGTGGCTGGGCGTTTCGCGCGAACAGTTCA
The DNA here is from genome assembly GCF_048321015.1 of Thauera sp. WH-2. NCBI lineage: Bacteria > Pseudomonadati > Pseudomonadota > Betaproteobacteria > Rhodocyclales > Zoogloeaceae > Thauera > Thauera sp. WH-2. Next base: position 130,838 of record NZ_JBLWFG010000004.1, read on the forward strand.
TCAAGCCGAAGAAGGAGAAGGAAGAGGCGGTGGTCTGAGGCCGCCCTCTTCGGAAAGACAAAGGCGCCCTGCGGGCGCCTTTGTCTTTCCGGGCGGAGCGATCCACGCTGAAATCTTGAGCACTCATGCGCCGCGCAAGATCTCACATCGCAAAAACCTGCTTCACCCTGAGCGTCTCTCCTCGCTCAATCAGGCCGATCAAACGGTCGATGTTGGGATGCTTTCCGGGGTTGCTGCGAGCGTCCTCGCTGTGCTCGGCGTAGAGCTCCAGGCCCTTCCTGGCCGCTTCCGGACTGATGGCGCCGTAGAGCTGGGCAAGGTGATTGTAGACCGCCAGCGAACCGGCCTGGCCGGGCTTGTTTTCGATGGTGGCGACGACCGCGTCGGCGGCATCGATCAGGTTCAGTGCAGCGAGGTGGGAGATGCCGGGCAGGGTCTTGAGGTTGTCGGCGAAGGCCATTGCGGGCTCCTTGTCGTGACGGCGCCACCTCGAGGGTGGCGCCGGGATGGTTTGTAACGCGGATTGCACAGCAAGGGCCGGTTTGAAGGGTCGGCCCGGTCAAACAGGGATCAGATGCGCCGCGCCAACTCGGCCGCCTTGCCGACATAGCTCGCCGGCGTCATCGCCAGCAAGTGGTCACGAGCCTCGGCGGGGATGGCGAGCGTGCGGATGAAGTCGTGCAGTGCCTCGCGCGTGATGCCCTTGCCGCGCGTCATGGCCTTCAGCTGCTCGTAGGGATTCTCGATGCCGTAGCGGCGCATCACGGTCTGCACCGGTTCGGCGAGCACCTCCCAGCACTCGTCCAGGTCGGCCGCCAGGCGAGCGGGCTCGGCCTCGAGCTTGCCCAGGCCGCGCAGGCAGCTGTCGAGCGCGAGCACGGTGTGGCCGAAGCCCACGCCCATGTTGCGCAGCACGGTCGAGTCGGTGAGGTCACGCTGCATGCGCGAGATCGGCAGCTTCTCGGAGAAGTGCTTGAGCACTGCGTTGGCGAGGCCGAAATTGCCCTCGGCGTTCTCGAAATCGATCGGGTTGACCTTGTGTGGCATGGTCGAGGAGCCGACCTCGCCTTCCTTGAGCTTCTGCTTGAAGTAGCCGAGCGAGATGTACATCCAGATGTCGCGGCAGGCGTCGATCAGCATGGTGTTGCCGCGCGCGACCGCGTCGAACAACTCGGCCATGGCATCGTGCGGCTCGATCTGGATGGTGTACTCGTTGAAGGTGAGCCCGAGCGACTCGATGAAGCGACGGTTGAAGCCCTCCCAGTCGAATTCCGGCCAGGCCGACAGGTGGGCGTTGTAGTTGCCCACCGCGCCGTTGAACTTGGCGCACATCGCGACGCCAGCAATGGCGGCGCGGGCGCGCATCAGGCGCGCGGCGATGTTGGCCATCTCCTTGCCGAGCGTGGTCGGGCTGGCGGGCTGGCCGTGGGTGCGCGACAGCATCGGCAGGTCGGCGAGCGCGTGCGCCAGTTCGCGGAAGCGCGCAATCACCGCATCGAGGGCCGGCAGCAGCACGCGGTCGCGGCCTTCGGCCAGCATCAGCGCGTGCGACGTGTTGTTGATGTCCTCCGAGGTGCAAGCGAAGTGGATGAACTCGGACACCTTCATCACCTCGGCGTTGTGGCCGAGGCGCTTCTTGAGCCAGTATTCCATGGCCTTGACGTCGTGGTTGGTGGTGGCCTCGATGGCCTTCACCGCCTCGCCGTCTTCGGTCGAGAAGCTCGCCACCACAGCGTCGAGCTCGGCCACCGTTGCCGCCGAAAAGGGCGCAATCTCCGCCAGCGCGGGCTCGGCCGCGAGCGCCTTCAGCCATTCGACCTCGACCTTGACGCGATTGCGGATCAGGCCATGCTCGGAAAAATGGTCGCGCAGGCCGGCGACCTTGCCGTGGTAGCGGCCATCGAGCGGGGACAGGGCGGTCAGCGGGGACGGAACGGCATTGGACATGGCGTGGGCTTCCGGGAAAAAGCTGATATTTTAACGCCTCCCCTCCCCGCACCAGAGAACAAAAAACCATGAGTACCCAGGAGCACTACCGGATCGAAGTCACTGCCGTCGCGGAATACGTCACCGAACAGTCCCGCCCGGAGGACAACCATTACGTGTTCGCCTATCACGTGACGATCCGCAACACCGGCACGGCCCCAGCCCAATTGATCGCCCGTCACTGGGTGATCACCGACGGCAATGGCAAGGTCCAGGAAGTACACGGCCAAGGGGTGATCGGTGAGCAACCCACGCTCGCGCCAGGGCAGAGCTTCCGCTACACGAGCGGTTGCGTGCTCGAAACCCCGGTCGGCACCATGCAGGGGCGCTACCACATGCTCGGGGACGGCACCGACCGTTTCGAAGCGGAAATTCCCCCTTTCACACTGGCGATGCCCCGCGCCCTGCACTGAGCGCGCCGGGAGATGTGCGTCAGAAATCCAGCCGCAGGGACAACCAGTGCTGGCGACCGACGATGCGCTCCATGCGCTCTTCGGCGTGTGCGCCGTTGAGCGACTGCACCGTGTAGGCGATCTCGCCGCCGCTGGCAATTCCTTTGATCGGATAGGCGAGGCGCAGGTCGGTGCGGTTGTAGCTGTCGGTTTCGGTGTTACGGGTCCATTTGATGTCGTGCACCCAGTACCGCGCCACCGAAAGGTCCAGCCCCAGCGGCAGACGCTGCATCCAGAGTAGCGAAGTGGCCCGCCGCGGCGCAGACTGTTCGGACAAGGCGAAATAGAGGGCGGCCCGCGCCGGACCGGCGAAGTTGCTTCCGGTCGTGGCGTTGAGCGCACGCCCGACCGCGCTGAACCCGGCGTCGATGTCGACATGGGCATGCCCGACCACGATCCGTGTGGCGTCGACCGGCTGCCATTTCCATTGCAGTTCCTGGCCACGAATTTCCAGATCATGAACAGCCTGCACCGTATCCGGGCCGGTCGCAGTCGTCCTGATGCGGTGGATCTGGCGGTCGCTCAAGCGCTCCCGGAAGACACGCACGTCCAGGCTCATGCGCGCCGCGGACCAGTCTCCGAGGTAGCCGAGCTCCCAGCTGTCGAGCCCTTCGGCCGGTAGCGCTGGGTTGCCCGCCCACTCGATCTGCCCGCGTCGGTCGATCTGGTTGGCCGTGTAATCGAGCGTGCCCGGCGTGCGCCAGGCTCGCACGTAGCCCAGACGGACCGTGTTCTGCCCGTCGAAGTGGAAGCTCGCGCTGGCCCGCCGCGCGAGGTGTTCGCCCGCGAGCGAATCGTACTCATGGGACAGGCCGACGTTGCCGGTGAGCCAGTCGCGCGGCTTCCACTCCATGTTGGCGAACAGACGGCCGACATCACGGCTGACACGGCCGATGCCATGGAGCATGGTCGACGACTCGAGCGCATCATGCCGCCAGCCCCCGCCCCATACCATGCGCAGCGAGTCGGCGGGCAGAAAGGTATGGAGCGCCTCCAGTTCATGGCGTACGCCACGCCCCCCGCTCGGGTTTAGACGCCCCAGCTCCGGCCGACCCTCGACCGCGAAACCCGCATCGAGGCGATCCACGTGATGGGTGTAGCGCAGCGAAAGGTCTGCAGTCTCGGACAAGGTTTGCAACCAGCGTGCCTGCACCCAGGTCGATGCCTGATCCGAGGGCCGCAGCGGGTCGGACGCACGGGGCCCGATGGCGGTGCCGTCGTCGTTGATCGCGAGCCGCCCAACAAGGTGGCGTGCTTCGACACGGCCGAACTGCAGCTCCAGCAAGCTGCGCGCAGCAAGCTGGAACTCAGCCCTGAAATCGAACAAGCGGGAGCGGTTCTGATCACGCCAGTCGCGATCGGCCGGCGCAACGGCCCGGTAGTCCAGGCCGTCGTCCGCGCGCTCCTCGACGCTCAACCGGAAAAGACCGCTTTCTCCAAGGGCACCGCCACCGCGCACACTGTAATCGCGCACACCACCACTCCCCTGGCGGGTGGCCACCGACCAGCCCTGCACAAAGGCGGGCGCCACGGTGACGATATTGATCACGCCGAGGAAGGCATTGGTGCCGTACGAGGTGGTGTTCGAGCCCCGTACCACCTCGATGCGCTCGATGTCATCGAGCGCAACCGGCACCAGCTCCCAGTTCATGCCGCCGCGAAAGAGCGGCGAGCTCCCGCCGGCACCCCGATGGTTCAGACCCGATGCTGTCCATACTCGACGACTCGCCCACGACCGGCGTGTTTCGCGGCATAACAAGCGTGGTCGGCCGCCTGCATCAGCATCGATGCGTCATCCAGCCCCTCCTCCATGCGTGCAAGCCCCACGCTCGCTCCAACCATGAAGTGTTGGTCATCGCACACGAAGTCATGCCCACCCACGGTCTCGCACAGTGAAGTGGCGATCACGAGGGCATCGTCCCGCGCACAGCCACGCAGGATCACCGCAAACTCGTCGCCGCCGATACGGAAGACCTGGTCGCCGACCCGCAGGCGCATGCGCAGCAGTCCTGCCAGCTCACACAGCAGCCGGTCGCCCGCGGCGTGACCGCAGGTGTCGTTCACCGGCTTGAAGTGATCCAGGTCGATGTACAGCAAGGTCACCTGATCACCCGCGCGGCGGTGCGTGGTCACCGCCTGCTCGATCGACTCCTCGAACGCGCGCCGGTTGGGCAAGCCAGTCAAGGGGTCGTGGCGGGCCTGATGCGCCAGCAGTGCGGTCGCCTCATCGATACGCGCCTGCAGTGTGCGCTGGCTCTCGGCGATCGACTCCGCCATCGCGTTGAACCCGGACTCGAGCGCACGCAATTCTCCACTCCCCGACTGTGCTGGAACGCGCGTTTTCAGATCGCCCGCGGCCATGCGGCGGACCGCGCGCACCAAGGCTTCCACCGGGTTGGCGACCGAGCGCGCCAGGCGCAGCGCCATGAACATCGCACTGAGCAGCGCCAGCGCAGCCACCGCGCCCACGACCAGGAACAGCCGCCGCTTGGCGGCGTCACGGACACTGGTATCCAGATCCACCTGCACCCAGCCGAGACGCTCCGCGGGCGCGGCTCCGCCAGGCGCAGGGTAATCCTCGACCTCCGGTGCAAGGCTCAGCACTGCGGCGGCAAAGCTCAGATGCCCCTTGTTCACCTCGACCACGACCTCGTCGCCGTTCGCCGCGCGAGCTGCTTCAGGCAATGTTGCCAGCCCGCGACCGGCAACGCCGAGCAAGGCCCCCTCGGCGTCATAGAACGCGACAGCCGACACATCGGGCTGTTCCAGCGCCCGCGCCATCAAGCCCTCCAGCACCATCGGATTGCCCGAGACCAGCACATACTCCGCCGCAGGACCAAGGAAGCTGACGATCGCGCGCCCACGTGCCAGGGTCGCCTCATCAAGATCGCGGCTGCTCTGGTGGAGGAACAAGCCACCCAGCACGAGCGCGAACAGCACGCTGGGCATGAGCAGCACCAGAATCATCCTGCGTCCGAGTGAAAAGCTGCGCAGCCAGTTCATCGCGTGCCCTCCCCGCCCGCCACGCGTTCACGCAGCACGTCCTCTTCCGGAACGACGATCCCGAGCGCACGCGCTACGGTACGATTCACGGCCACGTCGAAGCGCTCGGGAAAGCGCAGCACGGACAACAGGGGCGCGACATCCCCCGCCCGCACCGACTCGGACCCAAGCAGATCCGCGATGTCGCTCGCGATGTGCTCAGCAGAACTGAACACCGCAGCCAGGGCGCCTGCGCTCACATAGGCGGACGAAAAGGCAAAGATCGGCCGCCGATAGCGGTAGCTAGTCAGCAGGATCGTACGGGCCGCGCCCGGACTCGACACCAGCCCGTCCGGGAGTGGCAGCAGTGCCCCGGCCTTGTCGAGCACCGCCTGCAGCGCCCCGACCAGTTCCTTCGGGTCCGCAACATTGGCCAACTCGACCACGAAGCCCGTACCCTCGGCCGCACGCAGGATCTCCTGCTCCTGAAAACGGCTCTCGGGCCCCATCAGCACACCGATTCTTGCCTCCTCGGGCAGGATCGCGCGGATCAAGCGCATATGGCGTTCGGGCGGCTGGTCCAGCACGACCGCACCCACGCTGCGCGCGGGGTAGGCGGCCTGCAGCCGCTGCACCTCACGGATGCCCACCAGCACCATCAGCACCGGTCGATCGGTATCCCGCAGCGCAATCTCCGCCGCAAGCGCCCCGGTAGTCAGCACCAGACCGGCCGACGAGAGCGCATCCACCTTCATCCCCTCACGCACTGCACCCGCATGAACGACACGATGGGCGCCCGGCTTCAAGGCTGCACGAAAGGCATCGGCGAACTGCTGCTCGGGGCCACTGTTCTCGGACAGCAGCAGCGCAACCTCCACCGCCCGCGCCACAGGGGCTGCGAGCACGAGCACGACCAGCGCAGCGACGAAGGCCATCGGGCGCAGCGCCCGGGCCCAGCATCGCATGCCACCGGTCATTCCGTGCATGGACATCACCATCCGATCTGCAGGGAGGCGAACAGCCGAGGCTGGTGGCGGAACTTCCCGCCATGGAAGTCCGGATACGAACCCTTCACGCTGAGCGCGGTGATCGAAAACTCGTTTTCGCTGCCCGGCGGACCGAAACGCTTGGCGAGCTTTAGATCGAAGCGGTCTGTGCGCGGAATGTAGTCGCCACCGTTCATCCAGTAATACTCACCGTTGTGGTAATAGCCGGCGCTGGCCCGCCAGCGGTCGGGCAACTCCTTGATCAGCAGCAGCGATGTGGTCGCATGCGGTGCGCTGTTCGGGATGTCCTGGTCGGTGTAGGGCGCACCCTTGTCGATGCGGACGAAGGCTTGCGACAGAATCACGCGCCCCCACCCCGGCCGCCGCCAGTCTACGGTGAACTCGGCACCGGTCATGCGGAAATCGTTGCCGTTGAAAAAGTAGAAGGCCTTCTGGCCGAGCGCAAACGGCTGGAAATTGGACGGAGACTCGGCCTTGCAGGCCGCAAGCTGGTAGTCGTCCGGCAGCGTGCCGAGATCGAAGCCCTGCGGGTAGGTCCTGCAGCTCCGGTCATCGATGAAGCGCTCGTAGTGCTCGCGGAAGACCCGTGCATCCAGCGTCAGCCCCAGGGAGGGGAGCTGCGCCATGTAGCCCAGGTCGACGAAGCGCATGCGCTCCGCCTCGAGTGGCCCCAGGCTCCGGAACAGGATCCGGCGGATCAGGTCCCCTTCACGGTATGTCTGGAACGCACGCGACTCCATCAGACTCGGGGCCCGATACGCCGTGCCGGCCGACACCCGCAGCGCAGACGTCTGGTCCAGCATGTAATTGGCCGCAAACCGCGGGGAGAACAAGCCGCCGTTGTAGTGATGATCCTCGAAGGTCCCGCCAAGATTCAGCCGTAGGGCCTCGATGGGCCTCCACTCCACGCTGCCGAAGATCTGCCCATGGGTCGCGTCGAGCCAGTCGCTCGTACCGAAGAGCCCCAGCGATCGCGCACGCTCCGAGCGCAGGCCCAGGCCGAGCATGCCGGTCAGGGATGCGGACAGGCGCGTGCTGTATTGCAGCTCGAGGTCGTTGCGTTGCACCTCGCTGTCACGGTCTGTGCCGAAAGTGTGCGGCACGCCCGCCGCGTCGACCTGGCGCACCGGCCAGTTGCCCCGGGAACGCTCGTTCTGATGATAGAACTGCACACTCAGCAGGGAGTCGATGCCAATCGCGCGCTCCCAACCGGCCTGCAGATACAGGGAACGGTCGCGTTCGACATGCTCGGGGAAGTCATCGTAGTCGGGCGATCCGCGCCAGCTCGGCCCCTCGCTGAAGCCCAGCTGTAGCGCGAGGCTGTCCTGCGGCGTCATCTGCAGCGCCGCATTGAAGTTCGCCACATTACGCGTCAGCCTTTCCGCCCCGTGCCAGCGCTTGAACGTGGGCAGATTCTCGAAATGGGATTCGAAATTGACCGCCGAGCGGCGCGAAGCCGAGAGCCTCCAGTCGAGAGCGCCCTCAGCCGCGCCGTTGATGCGAACCCCGTAGTCGTAGAAGCGGTCCTTGCCGGCGCGCAGGATCACCGTCTTGCCCGCCTCCGTCGCTGGCGCACGGGTGATGAGGTTGATCACCCCCTGGTAGGCATTCACCCCATAGGCAGCGCCGTTCGGCCCACGCACGACCTCGATGCGCTCGATATCGTCGACGCGCAAAGGCAGGCTGTCCCACCGGGTGTCGCCCCACAGCGGGCTGTTGATGGTGCGCCCGTCGATCATGACCTTGATCCGGCGATCGTAAGCATCGCCGAGCCCATGACGCGCGACCGAAGGCTGCGAGTCGGCGATATCGGCGACCAGAAAACCAGGTGCCAGACGCAAAAGATCGTGGATCTCGGTAAAACCCGAGGCTGCGATCATCTCGCGATCGATGATCGTGACAGGCGCTGGCGCATCCAGCGGCGACTGCGCAAGTCGCGACGCCGTCAGCACGAGCGGGATCTCGTCGAAAAAGGGGCCGCTCGCCCTGACCGCCGGCGCGAGCAGGCAGGACGACGCGAGCAAAGCCGCGACGGTCCTGTGCATGCCACGCCTGCCCCCCGAATACAATCTCTTCATGCCTCGCTCTCTCTGCAGGCTCGGTTTACCCACGCTCCGTCCCCTGACGCCTCCGCGCTCCACGAGCCGGATTGTGCCCGGAACGGAAACACTGCAGCGGGGCATCCGGCTCGGTCAGTGAAGCACGTCACGCCCTCGCTGGCCGGAACGGCAACGCCTTATTGCGGATCAGCTGCGGTAATCCGCGTTGATCTTCACGTAATCGTACGAAAAATCGCAGGTCCAGACGGTCGCCGCGGCATCGCCGCGCGCAAGATCGATGCGCACCGTGAGTTCGGCGTGCTGCATGATCCGTGCGCCGGCCGCCTCGACATAGCTCGCCGCCCGCCCGCCGTGCTCGGCCACGAGCACGGACTCCTCAGGACAGCCAAGCCACACGCGCAGCTTTGACACGTCGAGATCATCGATACCCGCATAGCCAATTGCAGCGAGGATGCGTCCAAGGTTGGGGTCGGAAGCGAAGAAGGCGGTCTTGACCAGGGGCGAATGTCCCACTGCGTAGGCGACCTTGCGGCACTCCTCCCGATCCTTGCCCCCCTCCACGGCAATGGTCATGAACTTGGTCGCCCCCTCACCGTCGCGCACGATGGCCTGAGCAAGCGCGATCGAGACCTCGACCACCGCATCGCGCAGCACCTTGTAGTCGGCACTCGCTGCGTCGGTGATCTCGGCATTGCCCGCAGCACCGGTGGCGATGAGCACGAAGGAGTCGTTGGTCGAGGTGTCACCATCCACGGTGATGCTGTTGAAGGACAGGTCGGCCGCTTCCTTGACCAAGCCCTCGAGCAGCGTCTGGGACACTGCCGCGTCGCAGGCGAGAAAGCCGAGCATGGTCGCCATGTTCGGCTTGATCATGCCCGCACCCTTGCTGATACCCGTGAGCGTGACCGTGCAGCCGCCGATCTGCACCTGCTTCGACACTGCCTTGGCCAGCGTGTCGGTAGTCATGATCGCATGCGCAGCGTCGAACCAGCCCTCGGCGCGCAGGTCGGCCATCGCCCTCGGCAGACCCGCGACCAGGCGGTCCATGGGCAGCGGCTCAAGGATCACCCCGGTCGAGAACGGCAGCACTTGGCCAGCCTCGATACCCATCTCCTGCGCCAGCGCGGCACAGGTGGCATTCGCGTTGGCCAGGCCCGGCTCGCCGGTACCGGCATTGGCCACCCCCGTGTTGATCACCAGCGCGCGGATCGCGCCGCCCGCAAGGTGCGCCTTGCACACCTGAACGGGCGCGGCACAGAAGCGGTTCGTGGTGAACACGCCCGCGGCGCGGCTCCCTTCTTCCAGCGCGATGACCGTGAGATCGCGGCGGTTGGCCTTGCGGATGCCCGCCTCGGCAACACCAAGGCGGACGCCCCCAACGGGCAGCAGATCGGCGGGGTTCGGGGTGTTCAGATTGACGGCCATGCGGATCTCCGGAAGTGCACACACCGGCAGCGGGAAGGCCGGCGGCGTCGAGTCGCCGAATGATAGCGGATTCAGGCTACCGGAAAGGGTTTGGCGCAAGCGGCGGAAACGCCGCACGCCCCCCTCCGCCCCCTCGGCCAGGCCGGCAAGCCGATGCGACAGGCATGCCTACAACGCCGGATGACCGCTTTCATGCGGGCAGCGCGCCGAAAAACGTCGACCCGAAATACGTGCGCATGACCGCGTGCCTGAACGAACGAGGGGGACGGCTCCTTCCGGAACCGCCCCCCTCGTTCGCTCACACCCTTACCCGGCGCGGACAGTCGTCCTCCCCGGGCCCGGCTCAGCTGAGCTTACCGTGGCAGTGCTTGTATTTCTTGCCCGAGCCGCAAGGGCAGGGATCATTGCGCCCGACCTTGGGGCCGGCGTTTACCTGCGGCTGCGCCGCTCCTTTCTCGCCATCGCCCGTGCCCAGTGCCTCGTCATAGTCGGCATGCTGATACTGCACGTTCTCGACCTGCTGCGGCTTCTCGGCTTCTTCGAGCTGCGCCTCGGTGCGGATCTGCACCGTCATCAGGATCTTGGTGACGTCGGCGCGCACGGTGTCCAGCAAGGACTCGAACAACTCGAAGGCCTCGCGCTTGAACTCCTGCTTGGGGTTCTTCTGCGCATAGCCGCGCAGGTGGATGCCCTGGCGCAGGTGGTCCAGCGCGGCGAGGTGCTCGCGCCAATGGTTGTCCAGACTCTGCAGCATCACATTGCGTTCGAACTGGTGCCAAGCCGCCGGATCGACGATCGCCGTCTTGGCGGCGTAGGCTTCCTCGCCGGCCTGAATGACGCGCTCCAGGATGGCGTCGTCGTCCAGGCTGGGCTCGGCCTTCAGCCATTCACCCACCGGCACGCGCAACTGGCACTCGCCGAGCAGCGCCTGTTCCAGTGCGGGGATCTCCCACTGCTCCTCCACGCTGTCGGCAGGGACGTAGCGGCGGAAGATCTCGTGCAGCACGCCCTGACGCATCGCGCGGACGGTATCCGAGATGTCCTCGCTCTCGAGCAGTTCGTTACGCTGCTGATAGATCACCTTGCGCTGGTCGTTGGAGACGTCGTCGTACTCGAGCAACTGCTTGCGGATATCGAAGTTGCGCTGTTCGACCTTGCGCTGCGCCGACTCGAGCGAGCGCGTGACCATGGCGTGCTCGATGGCCTCGCCCTCGGGCATCTTCAGCCGCACCATGATCGCGTTCAGGCGCTCGCCGGCGAAGATCTTCATCAGCGGGTCTTCCAGCGACAGATAGAAGCGGCTGGAACCCGCATCCCCTTGCCGGCCGGCGCGGCCGCGCAACTGGTTGTCGATGCGGCGCGACTCGTGGCGCTCGGTACCGATGATGTGCAGGCCGCCGTTGGCGATCACCAGGTCGTGCACCTTCTGCCAGTCGGCGCGCAGGGTGGCGATCTTCGCCTCCTTGTCGGCGTCGGACAGGTTCGCATCCTCGCGCACGGCAGCAACCGGCTTCTCGATGTTGCCGCCGAGCACGATGTCGGTGCCGCGACCGGCCATGTTGGTCGCGATGGTCACCATGCCCGGACGACCGGCCTGGGCGACGATCTGCGCTTCGCTGTCGTGCTGCTTGGCGTTGAGCACCTGGTGGGCGATCTTCGCCTTCTTCAGTTCCGCAGCGAGGAATTCGTTGGTCTCGATCGAGGTGGTGCCCACCAGGACCGGCTGGCCGCGCTCGACGCAGCCGCGGATGTCCTCGATCACCGCATCCCACTTCTCCTTCGCGGTGCGGTAGACCTTGTCGTTCCCGTCCTTGCGCTGCATCGGGCGGTTGGTCGGGATAACGACCGTCTCGAGGCCGTAGATCTGCTGGAACTCGTAGGCTTCGGTGTCGGCCGTGCCGGTCATGCCGGCGAGCTTGCCGTACATGCGGAAGTAATTCTGGAAGGTGATCGAGGCCAGGGTCTGGTTTTCGGCCTGGATACGCACACCCTCCTTGGCCTCGACCGCCTGGTGCAGGCCGTCCGACCAGCGCCGGCCGGCCATCAGGCGGCCGGTGAACTCGTCGACGATCACCACCTCGCCGTTCTGCACCACGTACTGCTGATCCTTGTGGTAGAGGGCGTGCGCACGCAGCGCGGCATACAGGTGGTGCACCAGCAGGATGTTGCCCGGGTCGTACAGGCTGGTGCCTTCGGCCAGCATGCCCATGCGCACCAGGATCTGCTCGGCGGTTTCGTGGCCCTGCTCGGTAAGCAGCACCTGATTGGCCTTGAGGTCGACGGTGTAGTCGCCGGGCTCGAGCACCGCGTCCTTGTCGTCCAGCCCGCCTTCCTGCCTCTTCAGCATGGGCGCGACCTGATTCATCTTGAGGTAGAGCTCGGTGTGATCCTCGGCCTGCCCCGAGATGATCAGCGGCGTGCGCGCCTCGTCGATGAGGATGGAGTCCACCTCGTCGACGATCGCGAAGTTGAGCCCGCGCTGCACACGCTCATTGGCCGCATAGACCATGTTGTCGCGCAGGTAGTCGAAGCCGAACTCGTTGTTGGTGCCGTAGGTGATGTCGGCTGCGTAGGCGGCCTGCTTCTCGTCGTGCGGCATGCGCGACAGGTTGCAGCCGGTGGTCAGGCCGAGGAAACCGTAGATCCGCCCCATCCACTCCGCGTCACGACTGGCCAGATAGTCGTTGACCGTGATCACATGCACGCCCTTGCCGCCAAGCGCGTTGAGGTAGGCCGGCAGGGTCGCGACCAGGGTCTTGCCCTCGCCGGTGCGCATCTCCGCGATCTTGCCGTTGTGCAGCACCATGCCGCCAACGAGCTGGACGTCGAAGTGGCGCATGCCATGCACCCGCTTGCCGGCCTCGCGCACCACCGCGAAAGCCTCGGGCAGCAGGGCGTCCAGCGTCTCGCCGTCGGCCACGCGCTGGCGGAACTCCGCGGTCTTGCCACGCAAGGCCTCGTCGGACAGGGCGGCCATCGCCGGCTCGAGCGCGTTGATCTTGCGCACGGTGCTTTTGTATTGGCGGATGAGGCGGTCGTTGCGACTACCGAAAATCTTCTTGAGCAGGCCGGAGATCATGTTTTGGGGTCGAGGTCGATTCGGCAAAGGCGGGAGTTTATCATGGCAATCCGATGCACCTCATCGCGCCTCCATCGGGACCGCGCCTCGCCCTACATGAGCAATCCGCTACGACGCTTTCTTGGCAGCGGCGAAACCCTCGCCCGGCTGCAGGACCACGCCAGCCGGCTGCGCCGCCTGCAAACCGCGCTGGAGTCCGCGCTCGCCACCGCCCTGCCGGCGCAGGCCATCGCGCAGTACCGGGTGGGCAACCTCAAGGACGAGCATCTCGTGGTCTTCGCGCAGACGGCCGCCGCCGCAGTGCGTCTCAAGCAGATCCTGCCCCGCCTGACCGAGCACTTGCGCATGGCGGGCCATAGCGTGCAGGGCATCAAGGTGCGCATTCTCAGCCCCGACGCTATGCCCCCTCCCGAGCGCCCCGCCACGCAGCGCAAGCTCTCCAGCGCCAGCCTCGACCACCTCGCGGATTTCGCCGCCTCGCTACCCGCCGACTCCGAGCTGCGCAGCGCGATCGAGCGCCTCGCACGCCGCGCCCGAACGCAATGACGCGCCCGCTGCGGCCGCGGCCGCGGCGCTCAGGCATGGGAAGTGGCTGACCGGCACCATACGCGCCCGCTGATCACCACACAACTCGGCAGTCACGACAGCGGAAGACTAGATCATCGGCGCCAGAATGCGCTCGATCGCGAACAGGGACAGAAACACGAAGATGAGCACGACCGCAGCGCGAAAGGCTTTCCACGCCCAGGCCTTGTAGCGCGGGTTGCCGGTGAGTTGCCACAGGATCACCGAGCCGCCGATCGCGAGCACTGCCAGCAGCAGGAGCAGGCGCATGATCAGCATGCCGGGGCGCCTCCCGGCGCCGCGGGACGAGCGTTTCGTTTCATGCAGCAACCGACTGTGCGCATGCGCATCGTCATGCGAAGGCGTGGCCCAGGGGTGCGAACTGGTGCGAGACGGCGGCCGGCGTGACGGCTTCTCGCTCGAAGCTGACGATCTCCCAGGCTTCCTTGTCTTCCAGCAGCACGCGCAGGATCTGGTTGTTCAGCGCATGCCCCGCCTTGTGGGCGGAGTACGCCGCAAGCAAGGGGTGGCCACACAGGTACAGGTCGCCGATCGCGTCCAGCACCTTGTGCTTTACGAACTCGTCCCCGTAGCGCAGCCCTTCGGCATTGAGCACGCGGTACTCGTCCATCACGATCGCGTTCTCCAGGCTGCCGCCCAGCGCGAGCCCGTTGGCGCGCATGAACTCCACGTCCTGCATGAAGCCGAAGGTGCGCGCCCGCGCGACGTCGCGGACATAGGAGTGTTCGGCGAAGTCGATCATGACCTTGGTCGAGGTCGAGTCGATTGCGGGGTGGTTGAAGACGATGGAAAAGGAGAGACGGAAACCGTCGTACGGCTCCAGCCGCACCCACTTGTCGCCCTCGACGTACTCGACAGGCTTCTTCACGCGCAGGAATTTCTTCGCCGCTTTCTGCTCTTCGATGCCCGCGGACTGAAGCAGGAAAACGAAAGGCGCCGAGCTGCCGTCAAGGATGGGAATCTCGGGCGCGTCGACGTCGACGTGCAGGTTATCGATGCCAAGGCCTGCAAGCGCGGACATCAGGTGCTCGACCGTGCCGACCTTTTGCCCGCCCTTTTCCAGCCCGGAGCACATGCGCGTGTCGCATACCGAATAGGGGTCAGCAGGCAGGGTCAGAGGGGGATCCAGGTCGATGCGGTGGAAGACGATGCCGGTGTCGGGCGCCGCCGGGCGCAGGCTCAGGTTGACCTTGCGCCCGCCATGCAGACCGACCCCCGTGGCCTTGACGATGGATTTGAGGGTGCGCTGCCTGATCATGGTCTTTTCCTTTTGCGAACGCGGATTTTATCACGCACCCCCGGCAGGTCCCGGCTATCGCTCCGATACGGAACGGCTCTTGCGAAAGCGGATGTTGCAAAGCAGCAACCATAAAGCGAAAAACCCGCAACCGGACCGGAGGCTTCGGTCTGGATGCGGGTTTTCGGGGACGTCTCTGCACACATCGCGGCAGCGTCAACCTGGCGCAGGCGCGCGCTGCGCGGGAGCGGGGCCTGCCCGCGAACGAGGCGGTTTCACGGCCGGGCCCACTCCTGCTCCTACTCGCACTGCACTCCTGCTCCCACGCCCACGGACGAAGCTCAGTCGGCCTGACGGCGCAGGAAAGCCGGGATGTCGTAGGTGCCGACACCGCTGGTGCTCATGGCCTCGACCGTCGAGCTGCGGCGGTTGCGGATCACGGCCGGCACGTCCAGGCTGTTCATGTCGACGTTGCCGCCCATGGACGGACCGTAGGTGCCCGTGCCCTGCACCACCTGCATGACCGGCTGGCGCGCCGCGCGCGGCGCACCGAGCCCGGTAGCCACGACGGTGATGCGGATACGGTCTTCCATGGCGTCCTCGAACACGGTGCCGTACTTGACGAAGGCCTCGGGCGCGGCGAAAGCCTGCACCGTCTTCACTGCATCGCGCACTTCGGACATCTTCAGCGACTTGCTGGCGGTGATGTTGATCAGCACGCAGCGCGCGCCGGAGAGCTCGGTGCCCTCGAGCAGCGGCGACACGGCGGCCTGTTCGGCTGCGATGCGGGCGCGGTCCAGACCGGCGGCCTCGGCCGAGCCCATCATCGCACGGCCCATCTCGGCCATCGCGGTGCGTACGTCCTGGAAGTCGACGTTGACCAGACCGGGGACGTTGATGATCTCGGCGATGCCTCCCACCGCCGAGCGCAGCACGTTGTCGGCGGAGCGGAAGCACTCCTCGAAGCCGGCGTCGTCACCATACACATCGAGCAGCTTGTCGTTGAGCACCACGATCAGCGAATCGACGTGGCGGGTCAGCTCCTCGACGCCGCTTTCGGCGACACGGATGCGGTTCTCGAAGTCGAACGGCTTGGTCACCACCGCGACGGTCAGGATGCCCATCTCCTTGGCGATCTCGGCCACCACGGGCGCTGCACCGGTGCCGGTACCACCGCCCATGCCGCCAGTAATGAACACCATGTGTGCGCCTTCGAGCACCGCGGCGATGTCCTCGCGCGACTCCTGCGCGGCCGCACGGCCCGCTTCGGGCTTGGAGCCGGCACCGAGACCGGTGTTGCCGAGCTGAACCTTGACCGGCGCCAGGCAGCGCTTGAGCGCCTGGGCGTCGGTGTTGGCAGAGATGAAGTGCACGCCCTTCACCCCCTCGCGGATCATGTGATCGACCGCGTTCCCCCCAGCGCCGCCGACGCCGATGACCTTGATCACGGTCCCGGTCGGTTCCTTCTCAACGATTTCAAACATTTGCCTCGCCTCCTGAATTGACGGTCCTGCTCAACACCGAACGCCGATCTGCCTGCATCTAGTATTTTCCGCGAAGTCTACTACTAAATAACCTGCGATGATCCAGCATTCATTCAAAATGACTTGCGCACCCGGCACGGTTCAGAAATTACGTTCAAACCACGCCTTCATGCGCCCGAAAACCTGTTTAATGCTGCGCGTCTCCCGCGCCTGGATGCCCCTGCGCCGCTGTGCGGCACCTTCCATCACCAAGCCCATCGCGGTGGCGTAGCGCGGCTGGCACACCACGTCCGCCAGACCACCGTCGTACTGCGGCGCGCCAACCCGCGCCGGCATGTGGAACACCTCCTCCGCCAGCTCGGCCATGCCGCGCATCACCGACGAGCCGCCGGTCAGCACGATGCCCGAGGACAGCAGCTCCTCGTAGCCGCTGCGGCGCAGCTCGGCCTGCACCAGCTCGAAGAGCTCGGAGACGCGCGGCTCGATCACGTCGGCCAGGGCCTGGCGCGAGAGCTTGCGCGGCGGGCGATCGCCCACCCCGGGGACCTCGATCATCTCCTCGGGGTCGGCCATCTGATGCATCGCCACGCCGTGGCGGATCTTGATCTCCTCGGCCTCGGAGGTCGGCGTGCGCAGCGCCATCGCGATGTCGTTGGTGATCTGGTCGCCCGCGACCGGTATCACTGCGGTGTGGCGGATCGCGCCCTGCGTGAACACCGCGATGTCGGTGGTGCCGCCGCCGATATCGACCATGCACACGCCGAGCTCCTTTTCGTCCTCGGTCAGCACCGCATGGCTGGAGGCGAGCGGCTGCAGGCTCAGGTCCATGACCTCCAGCCCGCAGCGGCGCACACACTTGATCACGTTCTGCGCCGCGGACACCGCGCCGGTGACGATGTGCACCTTCACCTCGAGCCGTACGCCGCTCATGCCGATCGGCTCGCGCACGCCGCCCTGGCCGTCGATGATGAACTCCTGCGTGAGGATATGCAGGATCTGCTGTTCGGCCGGGATCGGCATCGCGCGCGCAACCTCGATCACGCGCTCCACGTCCATGGTCGAGACTTCCTTCTCCTTGATCGCGACCGTGCCGCTGGAGTTGAAGCTCTTGATGTGGCTGCCCGCGATCCCGGTATAGACCTCGGCAATCTTGCAGTCGGCCATGACCTCGACCTCCTGCACCACGCGCGAGATCGCGTCGACCGTGGCCTCGATGTTGACCACCACGCCGCGCTTGAGGCCGTTCGTCGGCTGCGTGCCGAGGCCGATCACGTTGAGCCTGCCGTCCGGCTTCACCTCGGCCACCATGCAGGTGATCTTGGCCGTGCCAATGTCCAGACCGACGATCAATTCTTTGTATTCCTTGCTCATTTCCTGCCTTTCCTGCCGGAGGAGGGCTCGGCCTGTTGCAGTACCGAGGCGTCGGCCGGCGTCAGCGCGAACCCACCCGGGTAGCGCAGATCCGCCAGCCTGATGTCGATGTCGATTTCCTGTTGCACCCGCGGCCACACGGCGATGAAGCGCTGCAGCCGCTCGGCCAGCGGGGATTTGTCACGCTCGCGGCCGAGCACGATGGTCATGCCATTGTCGAGCTGCAGCTGCCACGCTTCGCGTGCAGACAACGCCAGTCCGACCAGGCGCACGCCCAGCGGCTCGAGCATGCTGGAAAACTCGTGATGGCGCGCCAGCAGCCACTGCGAGGACCCCTGCGGGCCGTCGAACTGAGGCATGTCCCCATTGCTGGCGGCGACGAACACTTCGCCCTGGCGGTTAACCAGGCGCGCCTCGCCACTGTCGGACACGGTCCAGTAGGCGACGGCCTCGTGCTCCTGCAGGCGCAGTTCGAGCGCATCCGGCCAGCGCCGGCGCACCTCGGCCTTGCGCACCCAGGGCAGCTTCTCGAAGGTCGCCTTCACCGCGGCGAGATCGACCGTGAAGAAATTTCCCTGCACGGCGAGACGGGCGGCGTATTCGAGCTGCTCCTCGGTGACCTGTGCGGGCTTGGTCGCAACCACCAGCTCGCGCAGCGGAAACAGCGGACGCGAAAGGAACCAGGTCACCAGCGCCCAGCCGAGCGCGACCGCAGCGGCAAGGGTGAGCAGGTCGGAGATCAGGTTCAGCAAGGCCGGACGGTGCCACAGGCCCTTCTCCTGCCCGGCGCGCGGGCGCGCACCGCCCGCTGCCGCCGAACGGGCGGAACGGATCGAGGCAGGGCGGGCCTGGATCTCAGCCAAGGCGAGCTCCTTCCAGAATCCGCAGGCACAGCGCGGTGAAGTCCAGCCCGGCGACGCGGGCCGACATCGGCACCAGCGAGTGACCGGTCATGCCCGGCGAGGTGTTCATCTCGAGCAGATAGGGCCGGCCATCGGTGGTGAGGATGAGGTCGGCACGCCCCCAGCCGCGGCAGCCCAGCACCCGCGCAGATTTCATCACCAGCGCCTGCAGTGCGGCCTCCTGCTCGGCCGGCAGGCCGCAGGGGCAATCGTAGCGCGTGTCGTCGGTGAAGTACTTGTGCTGGTAATCGTAGTTGCCGTCCGGCGCGACGATACGCACGAGCGGCAAGGCATGATCCTCGAGGAAGGGCGCGGTGAGCTCGTCGCCGACGATGAACTCCTCGGCGATCACCAGGCTGTCGTAACCCGCGGCAAGTTCCCACGCCGCGCGCAGTTGCCCCGGCTCGGTGACCTTGGTCGCGCCCATGCTCGACCCTTCATGCACGGGCTTGACGAAGATCGGCAAGCCGAGCTCGGTCACCACCGCATCCCAGTCGGTATCGCGCTCCAGGATGGCGTAGCGCGGCGTGGGCAGGCCGGCGGACAGCCACACCATCTTGGTGCGCCACTTGTCCATCGACAGGGCCGAAGCCATGACGCCGCTGCCGGTGTATGGGATCGCCATCAGCTCCAGCGCGCCCTGCACCGTGCCGTCCTCGCCGCCACGGCCATGCAGGGCGATGAACACGCGCTCGAAGCCCTCTTCCTTGAGGATGTGCAGATCACGCTCGGCGGGATCGAAGGGGTGCGCATCCACCCCCGCCGCCTGCAGCGCCGCGAGCACCGCGCTGCCCGACATCAGCGAAACCTCGCGCTCGGCGGAGGAGCCGCCGAACAACACCGCAACCTTTCCGAACCGGGCCTTCACGCTGCTTCCTCGATGCTGGCGAGCTTGCCCGGCACTGCGCCGATGCTGCCCGCGCCCATGGTGATGACGACATCGCCGTCGCGCGCGGCGGACAGGATCATGCGCGGCATGTCGGCGATGTCCTCGACGAAGACGGGCTCGACCGCGCCCGCCACGCGGATCGCACGCGCCAGCGAGCGGCCGTCCGCGGCGACGACCGGGGCCTCGCCGGCGGCATAGACCTCGGCCAGCAGCAGACCGTCGACGGTGGACAGAACCTTCACGAAATCCTCGAAGCAGTCGCGTGTGCGCGTGTAGCGGTGAGGCTGGAAGGCGAGCACCAGGCGGCGGCCCGGGAAGGCACCGCGCGCCGCGGCGATGGTCGCTGCCATCTCCACCGGGTGATGCCCGTAGTCGTCGATGAGGGTGAAGCTGCCGGCCTCGTCACCGTCCTGGTCCAGCAGCGCAACCTCGCCGTAGCGCTGGAAGCGGCGGCCAACGCCGCGGAAATCCGCCAGCGCCTTCACGATCGCTGCATCGGGCACCTGCACCTCGGTCGCCACCGCGATTGCGGCGAGCGCGTTGAGCACGTTGTGCATGCCGGGCAGGTTCAGCTCGATCGCCAGCCGGCTGGTCGTGCCATTGACGCGCACGCAATCGAACAGCATGCGCCCGCCCTCCGCGCGCACGTTCTCGGCGCGGATATTGGCTTCCGGCGAGAAGCCGTAGCGGACGATCTGCTTCGCGACCCGGGGCATGATCTCGCGCACGTTCGGGTCGTCCGCACACAGCACCGCCACGCCATAGAAGGGCAGGCGCTGGAGGAAATCGACGAAGGCCTGCTTGACGCGACCAAAGTCGTGGCCATAGGTGTCCATGTGATCGGCGTCGATATTGGTCACCACCGAGATCACCGGATTGAGGAGCAGGAAGGAGGCGTCGGATTCGTCCGCCTCCGCCACCAGGTAGTCGCCCTTGCCCAGGCGGGCGTTGGCACCGGCTGCATTGAGGCGTCCGCCGATCACAAAGGTGGGGTCGATGCCGCCCTCGGCCAGAATGCTCGCGACCAGCGAGGTGGTGGTGGTCTTGCCGTGAGTTCCCGCAATGGCGATGCCATGCTTGAAGCGCATCAGCTCGGCGAGCATCTGTGCGCGCGGCACCACCGGAATCTGGCGGGCGCGCGCCGCGAGCACTTCGGGGTTGTCCGCCTTCACGGCCGTGGAGACGACGACCACGTCTGCCGCATCGACATTGGTGGCGTCGTGGCCGCGCACGACCCGCGCCCCCATCCTCTGCAGGCGGCGGGTGGCGGCGTTGTCGCCGAGATCGGAGCCACTCACACGGTAGCCCTGGTTGGCCAGCACCTCTGCGATGCCGCTCATGCCGGAGCCGCCGATGCCGACGAAATGGATGTTCCGCACCTTATGCTTCATTGCTGTACTCCACCGGCCAGTTCGGCACATGCGTTGGCAACCGCCACTGCGGCGAGCGGCTTGGCGAGCGCCCGGGCGTTCTCGGCCATCTGCAGCAGTCGGCCGCGATCGAGGCTGGCGAGGATGCCCGCCAGACGCTCGGGCGTGAGTTCGGACTGCGGTAGCAGGTAGGCGCCCGCGCGGTCGGCGAGGAAGCGCGCGTTGCCGGTCTGGTGGTCATCCACCGCATGCGGGAAAGGCACCAGCAGGCTGGCCACACCCGCCGCGGCGAGTTCCGCCACGGTCAGCGCGCCCGCGCGGCAGATCACCAGATCGGCGTCGGCATAAGCCGCCGCCATGTCGGCGATGAAGGGCCGCAGGTCGCCCTCGACCTGGGCGCGTGCATAGGCTGCGCGCAAGGCCTCGATCTGGCGTTCGCCCGCCTGGTGCACGACCACCGGACGCTGCTCTGCGGGAAGCCGCAGCAGCGCCTGCGGTACGGTCTCGTTGAGCACCGCGGCCCCCAGGCTGCCACCGACCACGAGCACGCGCAGCGGCCCCTCGCGTCCTGCCATGCGCTCTGCGGGCGGGACCACCGCAGCGATGTCGGCACGCACCGGATTGCCCAGCCACTCCGCCTTCTCCAGCACCTCGGGGAACCCGCTCAGCACGCGGTCGGCGACCTTCGCCAGCACCCGGTTGGCGAGCCCCGCGACCGAATTCGATTCGTGCAGCACCAGCGGGCGGCCGAGCAGTGCCGCCATCATGCCGCCCGGGAAGGTGATGTAGCCGCCCATGCCGAGCACCACGTCGGGGCGCACACGACGCAGCGCGCGCAGCGCCTGCCAGAATCCGCGCAGCAGGTTCAGCGGCAGCAGCAGCTTACGGACCAGCCCCTTGCCACGCAGTGCGCCGAAGCGCACCCAGGCGGTTTCATAGCCGCGCGCGGGGACGATGCGCGCCTCCATGCCATCCGGGTTGCCCATCCAGACGATGCGCCAGCCGCGTGCGCGCAGTTCCTCTGCCACCGCGATCCCGGGGAAGATGTGGCCACCCGTGCCACCGGCCATCACCATCAGCGTCTTCATGCACGGCCTCCGCGCATGAGCTGTCGGTTCTCCCAGTCGACACGGAGCAGGATGCCGAGCGCGACGCAGTTGGCCACGATGCCCGAACCGCCGAAGCTCATCAGCGGCAGGGTCAGGCCCTTGGTCGGCAGAAGCCCCATGTTGACGCCCATGTTGATGAAGGACTGCACGCCGATCCACAGGCCGATACCCTGCGCCACCAGCCCGGAGAAGTAGCGCTCGAGCTTGATCGCCTCACGGCCGATCAGGAAGGCTCGCTGCACGATCAGGGCGAACAGGACCACCACGGTGAGCACACCGACGAAGCCGAGCTCCTCGGCGATCACCGCGAGCAGGAAGTCGGTATGCGCTTCGGGCAGGTAAAACAGCTTCTCCACGCTGCCGCCGAGGCCGACCCCGAACCACTCCCCGCGCCCGAAGGCGATCAGCGAGTGCGAGAGCTGGTAGCCCTTGCCGAAGGCGTCCTGCCACGGGTCCATGAAACCGAAGATGCGGTCGCGGCGATACGGCGAGGTCCAGATCAGGATCACGAAGCCGATCAGCGCGAGCACCGCGAGCAGGCCGAACACCCGCACGTTGAGGCCACCGAGGAACAGCACCCCGAAGGCGATGGTAGTGATGACGACGAAGGCGCCGAAATCCGGCTCGCGCAGCAGCAGGAAGCCTACGAACAGGATCACTACGAGCATGGGCAGGAAGCCCTTGATGAAGCTTCCCATCACGTCGAGCTTGCGCACGGTGTAGTCGGCTGCGTACAGCGCCGCGAAGATCTTCATCAGCTCCGAGGGCTGCATGTTCACCGGCCCGAGCGACAGCCAGCGCTGCGCACCATTGACCTCGCGCCCTACCCCCGGGATCAGCACCACGACCAGCAGCACCACGCCGGCGACGAAGAGCGCGGGGGCCAGCTGCTGCCAGCGCGCCATCGAAAACTGGAAGCTGACCAGTCCCAGGCCGATGCCTACGGCGAGGAAGACCGCGTGGCGCATGAGAAAATAGTGCGACTGATGACCGGTGAAGCGGCTCCCCTCGGCGATCGCGATCGATGCCGAATAGACCATGACCAAGCCCAGCAGCAGCAGCGCGACCGTCGACCAGATCAGCAGCAGGTCGAGTTCGCGCGCCGGCGCGGAAGCCTGCCGCGCGAGCCGCCCTGCCGCCGAGCGTGCGGGGTCCGGCGCCTGACTGCCGCGGTGGAAGAGCCCGGAGAAGCCGCCCGCGAGTTTCATGAGGCACTCACCCCCGGCAGACGGCGTACCGCAGCGACGAAGACCTCGGCGCGGTGCGCGTAGTTGCGGAACATGTCCAGGCTGGCGCAGGCAGGCGACAGCAGTACGACATCGCCCGCGCACGCAAGCGCGTTGGCACGCAGCACCGCAGCCTCCAGGTCCTGCGCATGCTCGAGGGGAACGCCACACCCTGCGACGGCCGCCTCGATGCGCGCGGCATCGCGTCCGATCAGCACCAGCGCACGCCCGCGCTGCGCGAGCACGGGCGCGAGCGGCGTGAAATCCTGCCCCTTGCCGTCGCCGCCGGCGATCAGCACCACGGGGCAATCCATTCCGGCCAGCGCGGCGACCGTTGCACCGACATTGGTGCCCTTGGAGTCATCGTAGAAGCGCACTCCGTCGGTACGCTCCGCCACCCGTTCGACCCGGTGCGGCAGGCCGCAGAAGGCGATCAGGCCGGGCACGAGGCGGCGCGGCGCGATCCCGAGCCCGCCCTCGCACAGGGCGAGCGCGGCGAGGGCATTGGCCGCATTGTGGCGCCCGGCGAGCGGAAGATCGGCCAGCGCAAGCAGGCGTTCGCCGCCGCGCATCAGCCACGGCGCCCCATCGACATCGGCGAGACCGTACTCGGCATCGGCGCTCGGCGCGGAGACGCCGAAGGAGAGTACGCGCCGCCCCGGCCGGGCCATGGCCGCGACGCGCCGATCCTCGCGGTTGATGACCTGCACGCCCTCGCCCTGAAAGATCGCAGCCTTGGTGGCAGCGTATTCGTCGAGGTCGCGGTAGCGGTCGAGGTGATCATCGGTGATGTTGAGCACGGTGGCCGCCTCGGCGTCCAGGCCCCGCATGGTTTCGATCTGGAAGCTCGAAAGCTCGAGCGCCCAGCACTCCGGCAGCTCGGCACCGATCTCGAGGCGCTGCATCAGCACGTCGAGCGCAGCCGGGCTGATGTTGCCGGCCGCAACCGCGTCGACGCCGGCGGAGCGGGCGAGCGCCGCGGTCAGCGCGGTGGTGGTGGTCTTGCCGTTGGTGCCGGTAATGGCGAGGATACGCGTCTGCTTGCGCACGCCCAGCTCATCGAGCGCCTGGGCGAGCAGGCTCATCTCACCGGTAAGCGGCAACCCGCGGCGGCGCGCCTCGGCCGCCACGCCGGTACGGGGGTCAAGGCCCGGGCTCAGGGCAATGCACTCGATGCCATCCAGCACCTCGGCACCGAACGACCCGGTAACGATCTCGGCCAGCGGCGCATCCGCCCGCAGTGCATCCAGCCCCGGCGGCGCAGTACGGCTGTCCGCCACGCGCAGGCGCGCACCCCGCAGCGCGCACCAGCGCGCCATGGCGAGGCCCGATTCACCGAGCCCGAGGACGAGAACATGTTTGCCCGTGAGTGCGCTCATCTCAGTTTCAGCGTCGACAACCCGAACAGCACCAGCATGATGGTGATGATCCAGAAGCGGACCACGACCTGCGTCTCCTTCCAGCCGCCCAGCTCGTAGTGGTGATGCAGGGGGGCCATGCGGAAGATGCGCTTGCCGCCGGTGGCCTTGAAGTACAGCACCTGCAACATCACCGAGAGGGTTTCGGCGACGAACAGGCCGCCCATGATGAAGAGCACGATCTCCTGGCGGACGATCACCGCGATCGTGCCGAGCGCGGCACCGAGCGCGAGCGCACCGACGTCGCCCATGAAGACTTCGGCTGGATAGGCGTTGAACCACAGGAAACCAAGTCCGGCGCCGCAGATCGCACCGCAGAACACCGCCAGCTCACCGGCACCGGCCACGTAGGGCACACCCAGGTATTTGGCGAACCCGGCATGACCGGCCACGTAGGCGAAGATCGCCAGCGCACCCGCCACCATCACGGTGGGCATGATCGCCAGCCCGTCCAGACCGTCGGTGAGATTCACCGCATGGCTGGTACCGTTGATCACGAAATAGGTCAGCGCGACGAAGCCGAAGATGCCCAGCGGATAGGCGACCGCCTTGAAGAAGGGCACGATCAGCTCGGTTTCGGCCGGCGTGCTCGCCGTAAGGCCGAGGTAGATGGCCGCAGCGAGCGCAATCGCCGAGGTCCACAGGTATTTCCACCGGCTTGCCAGCCCCTTCGGGTCGCGATGCACCACCTTGCGCCAGTCATCTACCCAGCCCACCGCACCGAAGCCGAGAGTGACGAACAGGGTCACCCACACGTAATCGTTCTTCAGGTCGCCCCACAGCAGCATCGTGATGCCGATCGCGATCAGGATCAGTGCGCCGCCCATGGTCGGCGTCCCCGCCTTCGTGAGGTGGGATTTCGGGCCATCATCACGCACCGCCTGGCCAATCTTCTTGGCGGCGAGCCAGCGGATGACGCCGGGCCCCGCAATCAGCGAGATCGCCAGCGCGGTGAGCGCCGCGAGCACCGTCCTCAGCGTGATGTAGCCAAAGACGTTGAAGCCCCGGATGTCCTGGCCAAGCCAGAGTGCAATTTCCAACAACATTTCAGGATCCGCCGTGTTCCGAAGGGGTTGGGCCCTGCATCGCAGCGAGCAGATCCGCCACCCTTTCCATCCGCATGAATCGCGAGCCCTTCACCAGCACCACCGAGTCTGCATTCAGCCGCAGCGCGAGCGCGCCGACCAGTGCTTCGGGCGAGGCGAAATGACGCCCGCCCTCACCGAAGTTGCGTACCGCCACCGTGCTCATGTCGCCCAGCGCGAACAGGCCGTCGATGCCCTTGCTCTTCGCATAGCCACCGATTTCGTCGTGCACCTGGGCGCAGGTCTCACCGACCTCACCCATGTCACCCAACACGAGCCAGGTGTTGCCGGGCGTCGCCGCGAGCACGTCGATCCCCGCCCGCACCGAATCCGGGTTGGCGTTGTAGCTGTCGTCCAGAATCAACGCGCCCCGGGGGCCCTCGCGACGCTGGAGCCGGCCGCGGGTGCCCGCGAAACCGCTCAGCCCTTCGATCACCGCATCGAGCCCGGCGCCTGCCGCGAGACACGTCGCTGCGGCAGCGAGCGCGTTGTGTGCGTTGTGCAGTCCCGGCACCTGCAGGGCAAACTCCACGCACCCTTGCGGGCTGTCGAGTTCGAGCCGCGAACCGAGGCCGCGGAGGGTACACCGGCCGCGGACATCGGCCGCGTGCTCGATACCGAATGTCACAATCGCGCGGCCTTCGTTGATACCGCGCCAGTACGCCGCATGCGGGTCGTCCGCGTTGACCACCGCCACGCCCGCGGCGCCAAGGCCGCCGTAGATGGCGCCCTTCTCGCGGGCGACGTCCTCGACACTGCCCAGCCCCTGCAGGTGGGCGCGCTGGGCGTTGTTGACCAGGGCCACGGTGGGTTGCGCGAGCCCGCTCAGGTAGCCGATCTCGCCTGGGTGGTTCATGCCCATCTCCACCACCGCCGCACGGTGGAAGTCGCGCAGCTCGAGCAGGGTCAGCGGCAGCCCGATGTCGTTGTTCAGGTTGCCACGCGTCGCCAGCACGGACTCATCGCCGTAGCCGTCCGCGTGCGCCTGCGCGCGCAGGATCGCGGCACACATCTCCTTCACCGTGGTCTTGCCGTTACTGCCGGTGACGCCGATCACCGGCAGCGCGAAGCGCGCGCGCCAGGCAGAAGCCAGCGTGCCGAGCGCGCGCCGGGTGTCGTCGACGATCAGCAGGGGCAGACCTTCACCGGCATCGGGATTGGCCGCGGCCCAGGCCGCATCCACCATCGCCGCAGCCGCGCCGGCGCGGGCCGCAGCCGCCAGGAATGTGTGTCCGTCGAAACGCTCTCCGCGCAAGGCGACGAAGAGCTGCGCCGGAACGACGGAGCGGCTGTCCGTGCCCACGCGCTCGAAGCGAGCCGAACCCACGTGGCGTGCGCCGTGCGCGACCAGCGCCCGTACCGCGTCGTGCAGGCTCATCATCGCTCGCCCCCCTTTACGTGCCAGGCGCGCAGTGCCTTGCGGGCCTGCTCGATGTCGGAGAACGGCAGGCGCTCCCCGAGGACCTCCTGATAGGGCTCGTGCCCCTTGCCGGCGAGGAGCACGACATCGTCCGGCCCCGCCTCCACGATCGCGCGCACGATCGCCTGCGCACGATCGACGATCCGCTCCGCGTCGGCACCTGCGCCGGCCGCGATGGCATCGATGATCCGCAGCGGGTCCTCCGAACGCGGGTTGTCGCTGGTGACCACGACACGGTCGGCCAGGTTGCGGGCGATCTCCCCCATCAGCGGCCGCTTGCCCGGATCGCGGTCCCCGCCGCAACCGAACACGCACACCAGCCTTCCGCGCCGCGTATGCACGGTCCCGCGCAAGGCTTCGAGTACTTTGGCCAGCGCATCCGGCGAGTGCGCATAATCGACCACCACCAGCGGCTCGCAGACGCCCCCCACAAGTTGCATGCGCCCCTGCGGAGGAACCAGGCGCGACAGCACCGGAACCAGATCGTCAAAGCTGACGCCGCGCGCAAGCAGGGCGCCAGCCACCGCGACGACGTTGGAAACGTTGAACGGAGCGACCATGCGCACGTTCACCTCGGCCTCACGACTTTCCCAAGCCAGCGTGAAACGCAAGCCTGCGGGCGCAGCCTGCAGGCGGTCAGCGAGCAGAACCCGCGCACCGGGAACGGCGGTCAGGTTCGCGCCATAGCGGGTGCACGCGATGACGCTACCCCCTTGGTCAACCAGCCGGCGCGCAAGGACCAGGCCGAAGGCATCATCGATGTTGATCACCGACGCACGGAGCTCGGGTCGACTGAAGAGCCGGCTCTTCGCCTCCGCATACCGGTCCATGGTGCCGTGGTAGTCGAGGTGATCACGACTGAGGTTGGTGAAGATTGCGACATCGAAGCGAGCGCCGTTCACACGGCCCTGATCCAGCCCGATCGAGGACACTTCCATCGCAGCAGACGACGCGCCGGCGGCGCGAAAGCGCGCGAACCAGCGATGCAGTTCCAGCGCATCCGGCGTGGTATTCAGACCTTCCTCGAGTTCATCGGGGAAACCGCAGCCCAGCGTGCCGACCACGCCGCAGCGCTCACCCAACTCGCCGCAGGCGCGCGCCAGCATCTGGCTCACCGTGGTCTTGCCGTTGGTGCCGGTCACCCCGGCCAGCCAGAGGGAAGAGGACGGCTGGTCATGGATCTCGTTCGCCAGAAATCCCGCCAGCTCGCGCAGCCCCTGCACCCCGAAGGCGGGAACGCCAAAGCCGCTGGCGACGAATCCATCGCCCTCTTCCCACAGCAGCGCGGCTGCGCCCCGCGCCGCAGCGTCGGCAAGATAGCGACGTCCGTCGGTGCGAACACCGGGCCAGGCCGCAAAGATGCAGCCGGGCACGACCTTGCGCGAATCGGCGGTGATGTCGGTTGCTGCCACACCCGCTGCACGCAGGCGCTCGAGCAGGGCGAGGGCCCGTTCGGTGCTCACATGCGCTCCCGAGAGACCTCAGCGGCCGGCTCATCCGCGGCGCTGCGCCGGGCCAGTTGCAGCGGCGTCAGCGGCACATCGGGCGCAACGCCCAGCGTGCGCAGCGCGCCTTCGGCGATGCGCGAGAACGCAGGCGCAGCCACCGCGCCGCCGAAGTACTGGCCTGCCGAGGGCTCGTCCACCATCACCGCCACCACGATGCGCGGATTGTTCGCCGGCGCGAAGCCGACAAAGGACGAAATGTACTTGCGCGCGTAGCGGCCATCCTCGAGCTTGTGCGCGGTGCCGGTCTTGCCTGCGACGGTGTATCCGGGCACCTGTGCCTTGGGCGCAGTTCCGCCGGGGCCTGCCGCCAGGTGCAGCATGGCGCGCATCTGGCGCGCAGTCTCGTTCGAGAACACGCGCCTGCCCGAAGACGGCAGGCCGTCGACGCGAGTCAGCGACAGCGGCACGAGTTCACCGTCGCGGGCGAACACCATGTAGGCGCGCGCCATCTGGATCAGGCTCGTGGAAATGCCATGCCCATACGACATGGTAGCCTGCTCGATGGGGCGCCAGCTCTTGGCCGGCCGCACACGTCCGGACGTCTCTCCGGGGAAACCAAGATTCAGCGCCGCGCCGAAGCCGAGCTGATCGAACAGGTGCCACATCTCGTCAGGGCTGAACTGCTGGGCCATCTTCACCGTGCCGACGTTCGAAGATTTCTGCACGATCTCGGACACGGTCATCACGCCATGGCGCTTGGTGTCAGAAATCGTGGCGGCACCGATGGTCATGCGCCCGTTGCCGGTATCAATCGCGGTATCGGCACGCACCTTGCCGCGCTCCAGCGCGAGCGCGGCGATGAAGGGCTTCATCACCGAACCGGGCTCGAAGGAGTCGGTGAACGCCCGGTTGCGCAGCTGCGCGCCCGTCAGCCCGGAGCGGTTGTTGGGGTTGAAGGTCGGTGCATTGACCAGCGCCAGCACCTCGCCCGTGCGCGTGTCGAGCACCACCGCAGAGGCCGCCTTGGCCTTGTGCTCGTGCATCGCGTCACGCAGGGCCGACCACACCAGGTATTGAATCTTGCCGTCGATCGACAGCGCAAGGTCCTCCCCGTCGCGCGGCGAGCGGATCGGCTCGACGTCCTCGACGATCCGGCCGCGGCGATCCTTGATCACGCGGCGTGCACCCGCCTGACCCGCCAGGCGCTTTTCGAACGCAAGCTCGATGCCCTCCTGACCCTTGTCCTCGACGTCCGTGAAGCCGATCAGGTGGGCCATCACCTCGCCGCCGGGGTAGTAACGACGGTACTCCCGCTCCTGATGAATTCCCGGTAGCCCCAGGGCCGCGATCTGCGCGGCCACCTCGGGTGGAACCTGACGCTTCAGATAGACGAAATCTCGCCCGGAAGCCAGCCGCCGGTTCAGTTCATTCACGTCCATCTCGAGCATGCGCGCAAGCTCGCGCGCCTGCGCGGGCTCAAACCGCGCGTCCGAAGGCAGCGCCCACACCGCACGCACCGGCGTGCTCACGGCAAGGATGTCGCCGTGACGATCGGTGATGCGGCCACGCGTGGCAGGCACCTCGAGCGTACGCGCGTAGCGCGATTCACCCTTTGCCTGCAGGAAGTCGTGATGGATTCCCTGCAGGTAGAGCGCACGCCCTGCAAGGGCGAGCGAGCAGCCCATCAGCGCGAGCATAACCAGCCGCGGCCTCCAGGCCGGAAGCTCGCGCTTGAGCAAGGGATTGTGGTTGAAGGTGACCGAACGCTGTTTCTTCATGACTGCGGCTCCACGACCATCACCTGCCCGGCAGGCGGCAGGCGCATGCCCAGTTTCTCCCGCGCCAGCTTTTCGACGCGGCCGTGCGTCGCCCAGGTGCTCTGCTCGAGTTGCAACTGCCCCCACTCCACCTCGAGTGCCTGCGCGCGCGCCTGCTCGCGCTCGTACTCAGCGTGGAGCTGGCGCGCCTTGTGCTGCGCGGCCACTACGCCAAGCGCACTGGAAACCACGAGTGCGACCAGGACGGCATCGACGCGGATCATTGCGGCGCCTCCGTGCGCTCGGCCACCCGCAGCACCGCACTGCGTGCACGCGGATTGGCCTCGACCTCCTGCTCCGTGGGGCGAATCGCCTTGCCGAGCAACCGCAGCCGCGGCGCAGGCAGGTCGGCCGCCCGCAGCGGGAGACGCCTCGGCAACACCGGAGGGCGCGACTCGTCACGCATGAAACGCTTCACGATGCGGTCTTCCAGCGAATGAAAGCTGATCACGGCCAGACGCCCGCCGGGTGCGAGGCGCGCCACGCAGGCCGGCAGCACACGACTCAGCTCCTCGAGCTCCTGATTGATGAAAATCCGAAGAGCCTGGAAGGTGCGTGTCGCAGGGTGCTGCCCCGGCTCGCGCGTGCGGACCGCCTTTTCCACGAGCGCGGCAAGTTGTCCAGTGGTTGCGACAGCCCCCCCTGCCCGAGCAGCTGCAATCGCCTTTGCAATCGCATGAGCAAACCGTTCCTCTCCATAATCCCTGATGACCTCCGTGATCTGGCCGACCGAGGCCTCCGCCAGCCATTGCGCCACGGTCTGCCCGCGGCTCGTATCCATGCGCATGTCCAGCGGCGCGTCGTAGCGAAAGCTCATACCCCGGGCGCCCTCATCGAGTTGGGGTGAGGACACCCCCAGATCGAGCAGCACACCGTCCACCTTTTCGACCTGCAACCCGCTCAACGCTTCGTCCAGCGCGCTGAAGGCGGAGTGCACCAGCGTCAGTCGGGCATCTTCGATCGCCCTTCCCGCAGCAATCGCCATCGGATCGCGATCGAATGCGATCAGCCGGCCATGCGGCCCCAACCGCTCGAGCACCGCACGGCTATGACCGCCGCGCCCGAACGTGCCATCGACGTAAATTCCGTCGGCACGGATCGCGAGCGCGTCGACTGCCTCGGCGAGCAGGACGCTGACGTGAACCTGCGCGGCCGTCACAGCGCCAGGCTCTCGAAACCCGGCGGCAGCCCGGTCGCGACCAGATCGAGCATCGCCTGCTGCTGCTTCTCCCAAGCCTCGTCCGACCAGAGCTCGAAATGGGTTCCCTGACCGACCAGCCAGACCTGCTTCTCGAGCTTCGCGAACTTGCGCAGCGAGGGTGCAACCAGCACGCGGCCAGCGGCATCGAGCGACTCTTCCTGGGCAAAGCCCACGAGCAGGCGCTTGAGCATCGCCGAGCGTGGATCGAGCCCTGGCGCGGCAAGCACCTGGTCTCGGATCGGCTCCCAGGCAGGCACCGGATAGACGAGGCAGCAGCCGTGAGGATGCGCCGTGAGCACGAGCTGACCACTCTCGGCGGTGAGGGCGTCACGATGCCGCGCCGGGATCGCAAGACGACCCTTCGCATCGAGATTGAGCGCGGCAGCTCCCTGAAACATCACACCCCCTGGCGGCATCGGAAAAGCATCGACTCGACACTTTTTCCCACTTTTTTCCACTTGATCCCACTTTAGTGGAAAGGCCTTGCATGGTCAAGGCAGCAACCTGGGAATCTCTTTGTGACACAATGACTTAACGCACGGCCGAAATCGTGCAATAAATCCTGCAAAATCAAAGGGGATGGAAAATGTGCTCGAGTTCGGCCTCAACCTGAACGCCGCGAAGCCCCTGTGGGAGAAAGTGGGGCAGCAAGCCTGAAAACGGCGCAGGAGGAACGCGAAAAGGCTGCTCATGTGCGTCGCGCGCAGCAGCGGACCGCCCGCGCCGCACGAGCGGCCAGGAATACGGCCGCCGAAGTGGGAATCGCCGAAGTGGGAATCGCCGAAGTGGGAATCGCCGAAGTGGGAATCGCCGAAGTGGGAATCGCCGAAGTGGGAATCGCCGAAGCGGGAATCGCCGAAGCGGGAATGACCAAGAAGCGGCGAGGCGATTGGGAAGTTCGCCGATAAGCCGGGTTCTGTCGAACACGCCGGCAAGCCGGCAATGTCGGGCAGTCATTCCTCTGGGCGCCGTGTCACCACGGCGCTCTAGCAGCCTACCCGGGAGCGACGCGAGCCACGCCAATGCTCCCCTATTTGGCCTTGCCCCGGATGGGGTTTGCCGTGCCAGTCCTGTTGCCAGTCCTGCGGTGAGCTCTTACCTGCCGGCACTTTCGCGCCGGCCCGCGCCGCGCTTGCGCACGCCGCGACACCGTTTCACCCTTGCCTGATCTCCATTGAAGAGCGAACTCTTCAATATGGACCTTTCCACCTTGCGGCGGCCGAGTCCGAGCCATCGGCGGTCTGCTCTCTGTTGCACTTTCCGTCGCCTCACGGCGCCCGGCCGTTAGCCGGCATCCTGCTCTGCGGGGCCCGGACTTTCCTCCACGCACAACGCGGTGCGCAGCGACTGCCTGGCGAACTTCCCGCGTGGATTATACGCAGCCACGGCCCCGGGCGTGTGCTCGAGATGCAGCGTTCAGTTTGCAGGCGGCGCAGCAACGAAGACCGGCTGGCCTTCCTTGAGCATGAAGCTGCCGACCAAGGCGCCTGGCGGCTGGTTGCCAGGGTTGTCCCAGTCCTGCAGGCGACACTCCTCGGTGCCCGCCAGATACCAACGCGCACCCTGCTGCAAGGCCCACAGCATGTCGCCCGCCTGATAGACCCGCATTTCCACCAATTCGGTCGAACCCGGATGGATGCGGATGCGCTTCTGACAAGCAGGCAGACGGGAAACCACCACCGCCTGGCGAAGCTCGTCGTCCCAGAAGAACTTCTGCTCGCGCACCAGGATCAGCGCGTGCTGGCTGCCGTCGATCATGTATGCGGTGGCGCTGTTCTCACAGCCAGCGAGCGCAGCGACCAGGCCGAGCGCGGCCAGTACACGGGTCAGAATCTTGCGGTTGGCACGCATCTCACGCTCCCTCGACGAGCTTCCAAACCACCTGCTCACCCGCACGCAGCGGCACCAGCGGATCGGCACCAAGGTAGGCATAGCTTGCGGGCACGCTCCACGGCTCTCGACGCAACGTGATCGTACCTGCATTGGGCGGCAGGCCATAGAACGCCGGTCCGTTCAGGCTGGCAAAGGCCTCCAGGCGCTCGAGCGCCCCCGCAGCCTCGAACACCTCGGCGTACAGTTCGATACCCGCATGCGCGGTGTAGCAGCCGGCGCAGCCGCAGGCGTTCTCCTTCGTGCTCTGCGCATGCGGCGCGGAGTCGGTGCCGAGGAAGAAACGGGGATTGCCCGAAGTCACCGCCGCCACCAGCGCCTCGCGATGCGTTTCTCGCTTGAGCACCGGGAGGCAGTAATGATGCGGCCGGATGCCACCCGCAAAGATCGCGTTGCGGTTGAGCAGAAGATGATGCGCAGTCACGGTCGCTCCGACATTGGCCCCCGCCGCGCGCACGAACTGTGCGGCCTCCGAGGTGGTGATGTGTTCGAACACCACCTTCAGCCCTGGGAAGCGTCGTACCAGCGGCGACAAGGTACGCTCGATGAACACGCGCTCGCGGTCGAACACATCCACCTCCGCGCCGGTCGCCTCACCATGCACGCACAGCACCATGCCCCGCTTCTCCATGCGCTCGAGCACCGGATAGATCCTGTCGATCGCCGTCACGCCTGCGTCGGAGTTGGTGGTCGCACCCGCCGGGTAGAGCTTGCAGGCGACGATGCGCCCACTGTCCTGCGCCCGGTCGATCTCGTCCGGATCGAGATTGTCGGTGAGGTACAGGCTCATCAGAGGCTCGAACGCCGCCCCCGGCACCGCAGCGAGGATGCGCTCGCGGTACGCCAGGGCCTGCGCAGTGCTCGTCACCGGCGGCTTGAGGTTGGGCATGATCAGTGCGCGGCCGAAGCGCGCCGCGGTGTGCGGCACGACGGCTTCGAGCGCGGCATCGTCCCGCACATGGAGGTGCCAGTCGTCGGGACGGACAAGAGTGATCGATTGCATGGCAATTCCTTGTTGGGTGGCCGAATTATAGGCTTTCGCGCGGACTTCCGGGCCGTGGCCACCGGGCCATGGTCAACCGTCCTCGTCCACCTCATCACGCTCGCTGGCATCCGCGCGGCGCGCCAGCGCCAGCGCATACAGGGCCTTGCGCGGTGCGCCGCAGATGTCCGCAGCAAGCTGCGCTGCACTCTTCACCGGCAGGGCGCCCAGCAGCAGATCCAGCACGCGGACGGCCTCCGCATCCAGCCCTTCCGCGGCTGGCGCCCCCTCCACCACAAGTACGAACTCACCCCGAACGCGGTTGGGGTCGGCCGCGAACCAGGCCGGCGCATCCGCCAGCGCCATGCGCACGATCTGTTCGTGCAGCTTGGTCATCTCCCGCGCGACGACGATCTCGCGCGCACCTCCAAAGGCCGCCACCATGTCCGTCACCGACTCCACGACACGATGCGGCGCCTCATAGAACACCAGCGTCGCACGCTCGTCCCGCAATACCGACAGGGCGCTCGCGCGCGCCGCCGGACGAGCGGGCAGGAAGCCCACGAAACGGAAGCCCCCCTCCGCAAAACCCGACACAGAGAGCGCGGCAACCGCAGCGCATGCTCCGGGCAAGGGCACCACGGGGTGGCCTGCCGCCCGCACCCGTGCCACCAGCCGCGCCCCTGGATCCGAAACCGCCGGCGTTCCGGCATCGCTCACCAGCGCCACATGCTGCCCGGCGGCAAGCCGATCGATCAGTTGCCCAGCGGCCGCCTGCTCGTTGTGCTGATGCACCGCCATGGTACGCACGCGCAGACCAAACGCATCGAGCAGGCGCTGGGTGTGGCGCGTGTCCTCGGCCGCCACGACATCGACCGCCCCCAGGACCGCAAGCGAACGCAGGCTGATGTCATGAAGATTCCCGAGCGGCGTCGCCACCACATACAATGACGGCGTACTTGAAAGCGGGCGTTCGGGCAGGGAGATGGAGGCAGGCATGAGCGGAACGAAAGATCTCTGGCAAGGGACCAGCGGCCATCAGGGCCGCACACGGACGGACAGTATCGACGCACGCCGAACCCCCGCGCAAGCGCGCGGCGCCGCTGCGGAAGCGCTTGCCGCCGCCCATCTCGAGCGCAACGGTCTGCGTGTGCTGGCGCGCAACGTGCGCTGCCGCGGCGGCGAGGTGGACCTCATCTGCGCGGAACACGGCGAGGTGGTGTTCGTCGAGGTCCGTTTGCGCAGCAGCGGCCGCTTTGGCGGGGCCGCTGCGAGCATCACCGCCGCCAAACGGCGGCGCGTACTGATTGCGGCGCAGTGGTGGCTGGGCGGCGCCGGGCGCCATCAGCGGGGCGCACCCTGCCGCTTCGACGCCGTGCTGCTCGACGCGCTCGACCCCGCCCGAATCACCTGGTTACGCGGCGCCTTCGATGCCAGCTGAAGCGGCGTGCTAGACTCCGTCGCCCTGTACGCAAGGCCATGGGCATGAACCTCATCGACCGCATCTCGCATCAGTTCGAAGACAACATGCGCAGCACGCTCGAGGCGCTCGAGCTGCTTGCGGCGCCGATCGCCGGCGCGGTTGAGCTGATCACCGCCTGTCTGCTCGAGAACGGCAAGGTGATGGTCTGCGGCGGCAGCGGCTCGGCAGGCGACGCACGCCGCTTCGCCGCGCAACTCGTCAACGGATTCGAGCTCGAGCGCCCGGCGCTCGCGGCGATGGCGCTCAGCGCGGACGCGTCCACCCTCGCGCCCGGTACCGCCGGGATCGACCCGCAGGCGCTCTTCGAGCGCCAGATTGCTGCCTTCGGCCACCCGGGCGACCTGCTCGTTGCGCTATCGCACAGCGGCGACAGCGCGCGCGTCCTCGGCGCCATCCAGGCCGCACACGAACGCGACATGCGCGTCATCGCACTCACCGGGGCCCAGGCCACGGCGATCGCAGAAATCCTGACCCCTGCCGACATCCTGCTCGACGTACCCGCCACACGCACCGCGCGCATCCAGGAACTGCACTTGCTCATTCTGCACTGCCTGTGCGACGGTATCGACTGTGTCTTACTCGGAGAAGAAGACTGATGAATACATCCCTCACCCCGCAGCCCACCCTCGACAAGGACACGCCGCACATCGGCCGGCGCCGGATCCTTCTCGCCCTTGGCGTTGCGGCCCTGCCGCTGCTCCAGGGCTGCTTCCCAGTGGTCGCCACCGGCGTCGGCGCCGGCGCCGCCATGGTTGCCGATCGGCGCACGAGCGGCACCTACGTCGAGGACGAAGGCATCGAGTGGAAGGTGTCTGCGCGCATCCGCGAGCGACTCGGCGACATGGCACACGTGAACGTGACCTCGTACAACCGCAACGTGCTGCTTACCGGCGAGGCGCCGAGCGAGAACATGCGCGCGCAGCTCAATGAGGTCGTGGCCGGGGTCGAGAACGTACGCGGCGTCGTCAACGAAGTCGTGGTTGGTCCGAATTCCACGCTCTCCGCGCGGGCCAACGACACCCTGATCACCTCCAACGTCAAGGCCCGCTTCGTGGATGCACAGCGCTTCTCGGCGCACAGCGTGAAGGTCGTGACCGAGGCGAACGTCGTGTTCCTGCTCGGCATCGTCACCCGCGCCGAGGCCGATGCGGCCGCAGAGATCGCCCGCACCAGCAAGGGGGTACGCAAGGTCGTGCGCGTATTCGAGTACATCAGCGAAGAAGAAGCCCGCCGCCGCGACAACCCCACCAACGCGAAGCGCTGAGCGGCACCTCCGGCCGCGCCCACGCAGGGCGCCGGCCGGGAGGCAGCAGCCGGCAGCCTCCCGGCCGCAGGGCTCAGGTGGCTGCGTTCGGCGCGCGCGCGGCGAGCGCGTCCAGCAGCTTCTGATGCACCCCGCCGAAGCCGCCGTTGCTCATCACCAGCACGTGGTCTCCGCCCCGGGCGGCAGCGACCACGTCGTCCACCAGGCGTTCGAGAGCCACATACGTCCGTGCCCGCTCCCCCAGCGGCTCGAGTGCGGCCGCAACGTCCCAGTCCAGCCCTTGGGCGTAGCAGAACACCGCGTCGGCCGCCTCGAGGCTGGCGGGAAGCTGCGCCTTCATGGTGCCCATCTTCATGGTATTGGAGCGCGGCTCCAGCACGGCGAGGATACGTCCCCCGGGCTCGCGGCGGCGCAAACCCTCCACCGTCAGCGCGATCGCCGTCGGGTGATGCGCGAAGTCGTCGTACACGCGCACGCCCACCACCGTTCCGCGCAGTTCCAGCCTGCGCCGGATGCCCGCGAAGCGCGCGAGGCTGGCGATCGCCTGGGCCGGGGCGACCCCCACATGACGCGCCGCAGCGACCGCGGCCAGGGCGTTCTCGCGGTTATGGCTGCCGGCCAGCGGCAGTTCCGCCCGTCCCTGCTCCGTCCCGGCGAGCGCGAACACTGCCTCGGCATCGCACCCCCCCGCCTGCGCGGTCCACTGCGCGGGGTCGTTGAACCACTCCAGTTCCGACCAGCAACCGCGCCCGATCACACGCTTCAGGCTGTCCTCACGCGCATTCGCCACGATGCGACCGGAGGCGGGAATGGTCCGCACCAGATGATGGAACTGGGTCTCGATAGCCGCCAGGTCGACGAAAATATCGGCATGGTCGAACTCGAGATTGTTCAGGATCGCGGTGCGCGGCCGGTAATGCACGAACTTCGAGCGCTTGTCGCAGAAGGCAGTGTCGTACTCGTCCGCCTCGATGACGAAGAAGGGCGATTCCGTGAGGCGCGCCGACACGCCAAAATTCTGCGGCACGCCGCCCACGAGAAAGCCCGGGTTCAGCCCCGCATCCTCAAGCATCCAGGCCAGCAGCGAGGTGGTGGTCGTCTTGCCGTGGGTTCCGGCCACCGCCAGCACCCAGCGTCCGGCGAGCACATGCTCGGCCAGCCATTGCGGGCCGGAGACGTAGGGCAGGCCGCGGTCGAGGATCGCCTCGAGCAAGGGATTGCCGCGTGAGACGGCATTGCCCACGACGAATACATCGGCCGCCAGATCGACCTGGGCGGCATCGTAGCCTTCGATCAGGGTGATACCCTGCGCCTCGAGCTGGGTGCTCATGGGCGGGTATACATTGGCGTCGCATCCCGTGACCTTGTGGCCGGCCGCACGCGCCAGCAGCGCGACGCCGCCCATGAAGGTGCCGCAGATACCGAGGATGTGGAGATGCATGGCGAAGTCGCTCCGAGGATGCCGCGAGCGCGCCGCAAGAGCGCGCCGGAAGGGTTGCGAGGCGTTGCGAGGCGTTGCGAGGAGGTCGGCGCCGCGCGACACGGGGCGGTCATGCAGCTGCAATCCGCCCGTGTACAATGGACGCGCATTCTACCCGAGCCCGACCATGCCCTCACACGCCCAATCCCTACGCAGTGGCGGCCTGCGGCGCGAGATCGCCGCGCTGGCCGCGCGCATGATGGCCGAAGACGGCATCAGCGACTTCGGCTTCGCCAAACGCAAGGCCGCCAAGCAGTTGGGCGCGACCGACCTGGACGCGCTCCCCAACAACAGCGAGGTCGAAGCCGAACTGCGCGCATGGCTGGCGCTCTACCAGGACGAGGAGCAGCCCGAGCGCCTGTTCGAGATGCGCAGCGCCGCCGTCGAAGTGATGCGCCTGCTTGCGGACTTCCGCCCCTATCTGACCGGCGGCGCACTCGACGGCACCGCGGGGCGCTACTCCGAACTGGAGATCGAGATCTTTCCGGAAAGCACGAAGGACGTGGAGATCTTCTTCCTCAACCAGGACTTCCCCTACGAACACCGTGAGCCGAGACGGCCCGCACCGCATGCACCCGAGGCCGTGCTGAGCTTCGATTGGGGAGAGGTGCCGGTGAAGGTCTCCATCTACCCCTCGTCTGCCGAGCGCAGCCCGCGCCGCGGCCAGGATCGCGCACGGCTCGCCCAGGTCGAGGCGCTGCTCGCGGACGGACTCGCCACGGACACGCCGCCCGCCCCCTTCTGATCTGCCCTTGCGCGCGCTTCGTGCTGCATCGTTCCGGTGTGTCGCCCCGACCCGTTGCGGACGTGCGACCGCGCGGGATCGCTTGCGATGGACGAGACTCGGGCGCACAATCCGCGCACAAAAATCCTCGTGCCGCACTTGATGCGCCTGCGCAAACCGGCACCCAACGTGGACAAAATGCCGCGAAATGCGTCAAACTTGCAGGCATGAAGCACGCAAAACAACAAATGCGGCCACCCCCACAGCGTTGAAGGGCTCGCCCTCAGGCACGCACTGCGACAGATGGCGACGCCGCCGTCTTGGCACGTCATGCTTCGCCCCGCGTCGGCTCATCGACGCCCCCGGCCCGCCGCAAACCGACGGGCCCGCGAATACCAGTCACCCCAGGCCGTCAAGCACACTTCACTGACGGTCGCGTCCGGAGAACATCATGGATCTGCGCAAGCTGAAGAAACTCATCGACCTCGTCCAGGAGTCGGGCATCGCCGAACTCGAGGTCACCGAAGGCGAGGAAAAAGTCCGTATCGCCAAGCACAGTCCGGCAGCACCGACCACCTATTACGCCCAGCTTCCCGCTTCGGCGCCCGCACCGGGCGCGCTGGTGGCGGGTGACGCGCCGGCCGCCCACGTCAGCAGTGCGCTCCCCAGCGGCCACATCGTCAAGTCACCCATGGTCGGCACCTTCTATCGCGCCAGTTCGCCAGGCGCCAAGCCCTTGGTCGAGATCGGCCAGTCGGTCTCCGAAGGCGACCGACTGTGCATCATCGAAGCGATGAAGCTGATGAACGAAATCGAGGCTGACGCGGCCGGCGTCATCAAGGCCATCCTGGTCGAGAACGGCGAGCCGGTCGAGTACGGCCAGCCCCTGTTCGTCATCGACTGAGCGCGCGCACGATGTTCGAAAAGATCCTGATCGCCAACCGCGGAGAGATCGCCCTGCGGATCCTGCGCGCATGCCGCGAGCTCGGCATCAAGACCGTGGCGGTGCACTCGGAGGCGGACACCGACGCCAAGTACGTCCGTCTCGCCGACGAGTCGGTGTGCATCGGCCCACCGCCCTCGCTGCAGAGCTACCTGAATGTGCCGGCCATCATCTCGGCTGCCGAGGTGACCGACGCCGAGGCCATCCACCCCGGCTACGGCTTCCTGTCCGAGAACGCCGACTTCGGCGAACGCGTCGAGCAGTCCGGCTTCGTCTTCATCGGGCCGCGCCCCGAGACCATCCGTCTGATGGGCGACAAGGTTTCAGCCAAGGACGCGATGAAGGCCGCCGGCGTGCCCTGCGTACCCGGCTCCGACGGCGCCCTGCCCGACGACCCGAAAGAGATCGTCAAGATCGCGCGCGCGATCGGCTACCCGGTCATCATCAAGGCGGCCGGCGGCGGCGGCGGTCGCGGCATGCGCGTGGTGCACACCGAAGCCGCCCTGCTCAACGCGGTGACCACCACACGCACCGAAGCCCAGGCCGCGTTCAACAACCCGGTCGTGTACATGGAGAAGTTCCTCGAGAACCCGCGCCATGTCGAGATCCAGGTACTGGCCGACCAGCACGGCAACGCCGTGTATCTGGGCGAACGCGACTGCTCGATGCAGCGCCGCCACCAGAAGGTCATCGAGGAGGCGCCCGCGCCGGGCATCGACCGCAAGGCAATCTCCGCCGTGGGCGAGCGTTGCGCCGAGGCCTGCCGCAAGATCGGCTACCGTGGCGCCGGCACCTTCGAGTTCCTGTTCGAGAACGGCGAGTTCTACTTCATCGAGATGAACACCCGCGTGCAGGTCGAGCACCCGGTCACCGAACTCATCACCGGCATCGACATCGTGCAGGCGCAGATCCGTATCGCTGCCGGCGAAAAGCTGTGGTTCCGCCAGCGCGACATCGCGTTCCGCGGACACGCCATCGAGTGCCGCATCAACGCCGAGGATCCGTTCAAATTCACGCCCTCGCCGGGGCGCATCACCAACTGGCATACCCCGGGCGGCCCCGGCGTACGCGTGGACTCGCATGTCTATAACGGCTACACGGTGCCGCCGCACTACGACTCGATGATCGGCAAGCTGATCACCTACGGCGACACGCGTGACCAGGCGATCCGGCGCATGCGCATCGCGCTGTCGGAGATGATGGTCGAAGGCATCAAGACCAACGTCCCGCTGCACCAGACGCTGATGCTCGACCCGCGCTTCGTCGAGGGCGGCACCAGCATCCACTATCTCGAGCACAAGCTCGCCGACCGCAACGAAGTCCAGGGCTGACACACGATGTGGATCTCGGTCACCCTGCAGGCCGACGCCGACAAGGCCGAAGCACTCTCCGATGCCTTGATGGAGGCGGGCGCCCTGTCCGTCTCCATCGAGGATGCCGACGCAGGGACCGAGGCCGAGACGCCGCAGTTCGGCGAACCCGGCCATCTGCCCACCAGCCTGTGGGCGCACAGCAAGGTGATCGCGCTGTTCGACGGCGACACCGGCGGCGAGACGCTCGCCGCCATGTTGGGCGAGGCGGCGAGCGCAGCGGGCTTCGCGGCCGTGCCGCCGTTCTCGACCGAAACCGTGGCCGAAC
This sequence comes from Thauera sp. WH-2, assembly GCF_048321015.1. NCBI lineage: Bacteria > Pseudomonadati > Pseudomonadota > Betaproteobacteria > Rhodocyclales > Zoogloeaceae > Thauera > Thauera sp. WH-2. The sequence goes on from NZ_JBLWFG010000004.1 coordinate 172,795, forward strand.
AGAACTGGGTGCAGCTCACCCAGAGCCAGTTCGACCCGATCCGCATCACCGATCGCATGTGGATCGTGCCCTCGTGGCATGAGGCGCCGGACGCAGATGCAATCAACATCGAGCTCGACCCGGGCATGGCCTTCGGCACCGGCTCGCACCCCACCACCCGGCTGTGCCTGGAATGGCTGTGCGACACCGTTACGCCCGGCTGCAGCGTACTCGACTACGGCTGCGGCTCGGGCATCCTCGGCATCGCGGCGGCACGCCTGGGCGCAGGCGACGTGCTCGGGATCGATATCGACGAGAAGGCGGTCGAGGCTGCGCGGGACAACGCCGAGCGCAACCGGGTGCGGCTGCGGCTGCAGCACTCCGCACAGCCCACCGGCGAGACCTTCGAGTGCGTCGTGGCGAACATCCTCACCAACCCGCTGTGCGTACTCGCCCCGGCGATCGCGGCACGCGTCGCACCGGGCGGTCAGGTCGCACTGTCCGGCGTGCTGGAGAGCCAGGCCGAGCAGGTCATCGAAGCCTGGGCGCCATTCATCACCCTGCGGGCCGGCGCCACGCTCGAGGGCTGGGTGAGACTGGAAGGGCGCCGCCCGGGGCCATGATGCTCACGCGCTGCCCTGCCTGCCAGACCGTGTTCCGGCTTCGCCCGGAACAGCTGGACGCACGAGGCGGCGAAGTCCGCTGCGGGCACTGCTTCCATCCCTTCAACGCGCGCGCGCACGCCTTCGAGCCACCCACAGAAGCCAAAAGGGAGGAAGCCCGTGCTGCTGCCAGGCAGCCCCCTCCGCAGGTCCAGACGCAGTCCGCACAGGGCACGCCGACGGCGCCCGCATCGCTGACGACACTGGATTTCGACATCCCGGGCAGCCCATTCGATGCGGCGCAGGACACGCCGCCCCCAGCGCCCTTCGATGAAGCCGGCCTCGCGCCCCCTGTGACCGAGTTCGAACTCGCTCCACCAGCCCGAACGGAACAGGCTGCGCCGCATTTCCCCGAGGTCTTGCGCCATGTACGGCGCGCCACGAGCAACGATTCAGACCCAGCGCTCGACGATGCCCTCCGCGGCCGGCCGTCCGCTCAACCGTCGCCGGCAGAAGCACCGCTGCCTGCATTCGACCGCAGCCAGCACCCGATGACCGCGGACAGCACGGGGGCCTTCTCAAGCACACGAGCCATCGCCATCCCGGAGCCTTCCGAGGCCCCCGCCTCCCCCGAGCCCCCCAGTGCGGTCCGGACGGCGTCGATGGCACAGCGCGAAGCGGATCGATCCGAAGCGGATTCCGCAGAACCCGACCTCGCCCGCCTGGATGCCACCTACGGGCGACCGACGCAGGCCCGGAGCCCGCTGGCGAATGCCCTGGGCCGCGTACTGGTGCTGCTGATGGCGATTGGCCTGGGCGCCCAGGCCGTCTACCTGTACCGGACCGACATCGCACGCGAACTTCCCGGCCTGCGCCCGGTGCTGGAGCAGACCTGCGCGCGCATCGGCTGCATCGTTCCCTACCCACGCGACGCAGAGCAGATCGCCATCGAGGCATCCGACCTGCAAGCCGAGCCTGGAAAGCCCGGGTACTACATGCTCCGCGCAACGCTCAACAACCGCGCCCAGTACGCGCAGCAATGGCCCCATCTCGAACTGACGCTGACCGACGCCGGCGACAACCCGATTTCGCGCCGCGTGCTCGCGCCCGCGGAGTGGCTGGCGGAGACTCGCAGCGCGCCGGCCTTCGCCGCACGCAGGCTGGTCGACCTGCGCATCCCCTTCGAAACGACCGGAATCGCCCCCACCGGCTACCGCATCTACGCCTTCTACCCATGAACGGCGCGTAAACGCAGCCGGGGCCCCGCAAGGCCCCGGCCGGATAAGACCACGACGCCATCACGCGCACGAAGGAGTCAGCGCGACACCCTCGTCGTTCCGCCGTCCCGCAACACGCGCACCCGCTCACCCGCCCGGAAGCGCTCACCTTCATCCGCCTGCACTACAGCGAGAAACTGCCCATTGTCGAGGCGCACCGTCACTTCCACGCCCGGCGTGCGCGTCGCGCCTTCCTCAACCGCCGCGCCCGCGACACCGCCCACGACTGCACCGATCACCGTCGCTACCGCCTGTCCCCGGCCGCCGCCGATCGTGCTGCCCGCGATGCCGCCGACCGCGGCGCCGGCCACCGAGCCGACCGGCGTCTTCGTGCCTTCGAGTTGCACCGCGCGCACGGACTCGATCGTACCGAACTGCACGGTCATGGCACGCCTTGCCTCCGTACGCGAATACGTCCCGCCCCCCAGCCCCTGCGCGCAACCGCCGAGGACCAGGGCCGCCAGCATCGCACCGACTGCCGCCTGCATCTTCATGCCCTTTCGACTCACCATAGCTCCTCCCCGAAGGCCGCGCGGAAGCGGGAACCGATCTCCGTCCGCGTGGGTTGATGATTCTGTCCGCCGCGATGGGCGATCTTGATCGCCCCCATGACCGCTGCCAGACGCGCGCTCTTGACCATGTCCCAGCCGCTGGCAATGCCGTGCAGCAGACCTGCACGATAGGCATCCCCGCAGCCGGTGGGGTCGACGACCGCATCGGCCTGCACCGCGGGAACGACATGGCGCTCGCCCCTCCAGTACAGGCGCGACCCTTCGGCACCCAAGGTCACGACCAGCGCCTCGACCTCGCGCGCGAGTTCCTCTTCGCTGCGTCCGGTCTTGTCGCACATCAGGCGGGCCTCGTAGTCATTGACCGTACAGTAGCGCGCCTGTTGCAGGCATTTCAGTAACGCCTCGCTACCGAGGATCGGTAGCGCCTGGCCGGGATCGAACACGAAGGGCACGCCCGCCGCAGCAAATCCGTCGGCGTGACGCAGCATCCCGTCCGCGCCATCGGGCGAAACGATGCCCAGGGTCGCCCCCTTCGCCTCGCGAACATCGTTGAGGTGGGAGTGGAACATCGCCCCCGGGTGAAACGCGGTGATCTGGTTGTCGTCGAGATCGGTGGTGATGAAAGCCTGCGCCGTGAAGGTCCCCGGCACCTCGCGCACGAAGTCCTCGCGCAGGCCAAGCGCACGCATGCGCGCACGGTAAGGACCGGCATCCTCACCCACGGTCGCCACGATGCTTGGATCGCTGCCCAGCAACTTCAGGTTGTAGGCGATGTTGCCTGCGCAGCCGCCGAACTCCCTGCGCATGTCGGGCACCAGAAAGGAAACGTTCAGGATGTGGATCTGCTCAGGGAGGATGTGGTTCTTGAAGCGGTCATGAAAGACCATGATCGAGTCGTAGGCGACCGATCCACAGACGAGGATGGACATGTTTTAAGGGAAATTCTCTATCTTGTAATCAACTCGCAAACTCACCCGCAGCGTGAGACCGGATCAAGCATCTGCTTGCGCGACAGCAGCCCCTCCCTCCACCACGCTCAGGACCGGACGCCTCTCCGGCGGCGGCGAATACTCGGGAATCCACTGCGCAAGCATTAAGCGCACCTCCGCATCCGTCACCACGCCCCCCTGCCCCAACCAGGACAGGATCCTGTTCAAAAGATCCATTCTTACGGGCGATGCCCTTGCCACGCGCAGCTTCGGATGCGGGGTTTCAAGCGTGAGCTCGTGACCGGAGAGCAACTCCTCGTATAGCTTCTCGCCGGGGCGAAGACCCGTATACTCGATCCGTATGTCATCTTCCGAGTAACCAGACAAGCGAATCATGTTCCTCGCCAGGTCATCGATCCGAACCGGTTTCCCCATCTCGAGGACGAAAATCTCTCCGCCCTGCCCCATCGTTGCCGCCTGCAGAACCAACTGAGCCGCTTCATGAATCGACATGAAATAGCGCGTAACTTCCGGATGCGTTACGGTCACGGGGCCGCCACGAGCGATCTGCTCTTCGAAACGGGGAATGACGCTGCCGGTACTGCCCAGCACATTGCCAAACCTCACCATCACGAAGTGTGTCTTCGCAGCCGAAGCCTGCATGGCCTGACACACCATCTCGGCGAGGCGCTTCGAGGCGCCCATGACATTGGTGGGGTTAACCGCTTTGTCCGTCGAGATCATGACAAACCGATCCACACCAAAATCCTTTGCTGCGCAACAGAGGACATGGGTACCGAGAACATTGTTGCGCACCGCCTGCCAGGCATTGCCTACTTCCATCAGAGGCACATGCTTATAGGCTGCAGCGTGAAACACCACCTCTGGCGAAAAACGCCGAAAGACATCGTAAACCCGGTCTCGATCCTTAACGTCACCAACAATCGGATAAAAGGCAACGCCCGGGAAGTTATCCTCGAACCACTGTGAGACCTTGTAGAGGGCGAATTCGGACTGCTCGAACAGCACAACGGCTTCCGGCCTGAATCGGGCCAATTGCCGACACAACTCCGAGCCGATGGATCCACCCGCTCCGGTTACCAGAACGACGCGCCCCTCCAGCATTGCACTCACGTACTGCGTTTCGATCCACACAGGCTCCCGGCCCAGCAAATCCTCAATCTCCACCTTACGCAAATTGGACACCGTCACGGCGTTCGCCATGACGTCTTCGATTCTCGGAATCGTGAGCACCTGAACCCCCGCCTGAACCGCGAGGCTGGTAACCACACTGTGAATGGTGCGCTGATCCGGATGCACCGCAACAACAGCGTGATGGGCGCGGGACGCCTTGGCGACATGCTCGAGCATCGCGATCGGCCCCATGACCCGGAAGCCGCCGATCTCACGCCCCCATTTCCCCTGATCATCATCCAGCAAACCGACCACCCGCCAGTCAGGGCTCTTGGCCAATTCGCGCACAAGCATCGCAGCCGTTCTGCCAGCGCCCACCACAATGACGGGCTTGCCCGCTCCAAGGGCTTCCCGGTACAGCGTGTCCTCTTTCCAGATACGGTACAGGGCTCTCCCGCCTCCCATGAACACCAGCAGGAACATCGGGTAGAGAAGCAAGAGCGAAAGCACGAGTGGCTCCGATGACCCCACGACGAACGAAAACGCGCCCAGCCCAACGGTCGAAGCTGCGATCGCCTTCAGAAGCCGTTTCAGGTCGGGCAGGCTCGCGAACGCCCACAGCCCGCGATACAGTCCGGCTACCCTGCACGCAAGTGCATGCAGAGGCACCATCCATGCCGCCACCCCCCAGAACAGATCTGGATGGGCTTGGATACTATCGAACGAAAACCTCAGCACAAAAGCACAGGACCATGCGAGCAGCCCGCAGCAGAGGTCGAACAGAAAGACAAGTGCCGACCTGTTCAGATACTTCAAGGCGGCTACCGGGACGGGGCGAGCAGGGATGTTGCCCATCTGCGTTCAATCCAGTAAGCAAAGACAATCAACGCCACCGCGACGGCAGCAAAAACGCCAAACAGCGCTTGCTCGGACTTCAAAATCAGGCCCACAAGCCCCATCGCGCCACAGAAAAACATCAAACCGTATTCAGCGACCGCAGTTCGCCCGTGACCAAATCCGCTCAGCACCAAGCGCTGATAGAAGTGGTCTCGATGCGCACGCCACACCGCTTCTCGACGCAATGCGCGCCGTACCAGGGTAAATGTCGCATCCGCAACAAAGGGCGCAAAAACGACCAGCGGAAACCACAAGGGCCAGACGCCTTCGCTCCACCCATGCATGCCCATGGCGGCCATCAGGAATCCAAGCGGCACCGACCCAGCATCGCCCATGAACACCCTCGCGGGGTGAAAGTTGAACAGCAGGAATCCCAGAGACGAGCCAGCGACTGCGGCGCAAGCCGCAGCCAGACCGGGGTGCGCCCCCATCCCCGCGGCCGCCGCAAGGAAACCGAAGCCCAGGAAACCCATGCCGCCGGCAAGTCCATCGGCGCCATCCATGAAATTATAAAGGTTCATCCCCCATGCGACCCCAATTACCGCGCAGCCCGTCAACAGTAAGTGCTCCTCGCCAAGCCAGCCGGTCGAAAAGAGCCACAAGGCAGCGATGCACAGGTGCGCAAGTAAACGCAACGACGCTGACAGTCCCATGCGGTCATCCCCGAACGAGAGCAGCGCCAGTCCAGCGGCGCACGCACCGAGCACCGGATCAAGCATCGCGACCCAGCCGAGCGCACCGACGATGATGCCCCACCCACCGACCCTGGGAATGGGGCGATCATGAAGAGAGCGGCGGTTCGGCCGATCGACCGCCATGCGCCACGCCCATCCGGTATGGAGCAGCAAACCCACTACGGCCATCGACAGCGCCAGTGCGCCGAGCGCAGGCAGCAGCAGGTTCGTCACATCAACACCCTTCACGTTCGGCCACCCCGGAAAGCATGCTGCGCAGCCCATCTTCGAGCCGGACGCGAGCCCGCCACCCCAGCTCGGCCTCTGCCCGGGCCGGCCGGTAACATCCGCCGCCAAACAGACGGGACAACACATCCGAGTCGAAGGGAACACCCTTCCAACCGAGCCCACGCAAGCAGTCTCCCGTTCGTGCTGCTGCGCGCAACGCCCACGCCGGGACCGACCATGCAGGCATCGTCTTCCCCGCAGTTGCCAGGATCGCCGCCTGCAAGCCCCTGCTCGAAACACAATCCGGGCCGGCTAGAACGTAGGTTCGCCCCGCAGCACATGGCTCATCGGCTGCGAGAATCAGACCCTCAACGAGGTCGTCGAGGTGCAGCAGCGAGCGCTTCGCGCCGGTCTCGGGCAGCGGCGGAACACGGCCCCGTGCCACACTCTCCACAAAGGCCGCCAATCCCCCCTTGCAGCCCGGTCCATAAACTGCGCAGGGCCGCACGATGACCACCTCGAGCCCCATTGGCGAAAACACCCCCGTCAGAAGCCGCTCGGCGGCCCGCTTCGAGCGGCCATATGCGGTTTCGGGCTCGACACCAGCGCGCCAATCCTCATCCGCGCATACCTCCCCCGGCTCCGCCATCGCCTTCACCGAAGAAACCAACACCAGCCGCCGCACCCCCTTCTGCACCGCCGCCTCAGCCAGCATCCGCACGCCCTGATGATTGACCTGCCAGTGCAAGGCTTCATCACCCCCCACATGGGCGAGGCCGGCGCAGTGGACAATGGTGTCGACCCCAGAGCATGCGCGCAGGACCGACCCGGCATCCACCAGATCCCCCTCCACCGTCTGCACCCCCGGGACATATCCTCTGCGCACGAAAGCGCGCACGGACCTGCCATCAGCCAAGGCACGCGCGAGCAAGGCACGGCCCACGAATCCGTGCGCCCCGGTAATCAGCATGAGCGCACTCAAACCCACCTCCAGCCGTGCAGCGAAAAGAAGGCGAACGCCGAGCGAACGAATGCGCGTACGTGAACGTGCCCCTTTCTCGCTGCGCCTCCCCCGTGATGAAGAATGCGTACGGAGGGCACCCGGGCCACCCGCCCCAGCCTGCGGGTGCGGATGCTCAAGTCGAAATCCTCGAAATAGAGAAAGAACCGCTCGTCGAAGCCCATGAGCGCCTGCAACGCATCTGCACGAAACAGCATGCAGCACCCCCCCGCAACGGGCGGATCCCACAGTATGCCGTCGGGCGCATCACGCATCTCGTAGGCCGCCAACAACCGCGTGAATCGCCTGTTTACCCACCCTGGCGCAAACCCACGGAGCGCAAGCACGAGCACCGATGGATAGCGCCTGCAGAGGTGCTCTCGCTCACCGGCGGGCGAGACGACCTCCGGCACCACCAGCGCACAATCCGGCTGGTTTCCCATGAACGCCATGGCATTGCGCAACGCCAGCGGCTCGAACTCCACGTCGGGATTGAGAACCAGATGATACGAAGCACGAACCAGCCCAATGGTCATGTTGTGCCCGCGCCCGAAACCCACGTTGCCGTGCCCGCTCATGATGCGTGGCTGGTCGATGCGCGACACCGGCAAGACCTCTTCGAGCCACGGCGTGCCGGCCGGGGTGTTGTCGACGATCACCAGTAGCGCGCTCAGGCCCGCCCGGCGAACCGATTCCCCCAAAGTCTGCAACGTCCTTTGCAACTGATGGCGATCCGGCTTGAATACGACCACGCTGACGAGCAGATCGCACGCCTGCGTGGCGTCGTGCCGCACAACGCTCAAAGCGCCCCCCGTCGTGTCGCTTCCATTCCTATCGTCCCACGCCCATGTTAGATTCCAGCCCTTCGACAGCACACCAAGGCGCGCCCGCAGCCCGTTCTCCATGACCGCACCAGACGGCATCAAGCACGTTTATCAGCGCAACATCGACCTTGATCAGCCAGACTCACTGACTGCCATATGCAGCATGATACCTCGCGGCTCTTCAGTGCTGGACGTCGGCACGGGAAGCGGCGCACTTGGCCGGTATCTTTCGCAACAGCTTTCGTGCATCGTCGATGGCATCACCCACAACGAAGCCGAGGCACAGCTTGCGCGCGCCCACTACCGTAGCGTGGTCGTAGCGGACCTCGACGCCGCGGAACTGGCCGATCTGTTTGCAGACGCCCGCTACGACTACATCGTGTGCGCAGACGTACTCGAACATCTCCGCGCACCCGAGCGCGTGCTAAACGCCTGCCATGCAAAGCTCGCGGAAGATGGCAGGCTGCTCGTATCCGTTCCCAACGCGGGATACATCGGCCTGATCGGCGAACTCATGGCGGGAGAGTTCCGTTACCGGGAAGAGGGGCTTCTCGACCGTACGCACTTACGCTTTTATACACGCCACTCGCTTTTGCGCTTTCTCGCCGAGCATGGCTTCGCATCCGAGTCGATCCAGGAAATCGTCCGTGAGCTCCCGGACTCCGAGTTCGGCCCGGTGTTCGACCTTCTCCCGCCCGCAGTGTCTCGCTACCTGCTGGGCTTCGACGACGGGCTCACGTATCAATTCGTCATCAGTTGCCGCCCCTGCCCGGCAGCCGATACGCTAGGCCAGCCGACGCCCGACAGCACCCAGGCGAGCCGCACGCTCGCTTTCTATACGGTCGAGTTGTACGGGCACTGCGACGGCACCTACGATGAAGCACACAAGTTGCTCGGCTCCGGACGCATCGGAAGCGAGCGCCAATGGCTGACATTCGATCTGCGTGGCTTTGCCAGCCCGCCCACCCGGCTTCGCCTCGACCCGGCCGACCGGCCCGGCCTTCTTCGAATCCACGCCATCGAACTGCACTCGGCAGAGGACTCGCAGGTATGGGCATGGGACGGCCAGGCGACCAGCCTCGCCACATGCCCCGCCCACCAGTCCATCGTTGAGCCCTTCCCCTGGCCGTCCGGCGATGGAGCAATGCTCCTGCTCACCGGGGAAGACCCCTGGATCGAACTCCCGGTGCCCGCGCAGACCCTAGCACAGTCTCCGGACGCACGATTGCGAATCGCCCTCTCCTGGCCCATGTCGGCGGATTGCGTCATCTACGCCCAGCGGTTTGCCGAACAGCAGGCGCTGCTTACCCAACAGCAGGAGCGACTTGCCCAACAGAAGACCCTGCTTGACGATGAACAGGCTCATGCCCGGCAACTGCTGGAGAACAAAGCTGCGCTCTCACACGAACTCGCTGGTCTCAAACAGCATGTCGTCGAGCTTGAGGCAGCACATGAAGCAGCACGCCTCAGCGCGCAGGAAACCGCACTTGCCCTGGCACAGAGGTGCCATGATCGTGAAGAGCACCTCAGCGAGTTGACCGAACAGCTTGCCGATCTGCGCAGTCACCTGGACGACATCCACCGATCGACCGTATTCCGCGCGACCCGGCCGCTGGTCAACGCAAAAATGAAGATCGACACCTTTCTGAAGGGAACACCTCCCACCGTGGATGAAGTGCGCCCGCCCATCGCCCCCGTCACGCCGCCAGAAAAGCCGGTCGACGTGATCGTTCCCGTCTATAGGGGACTGGAAGATACCCGCCGCTGCATCGAATCCGTTCTTTCACCTCAGGCGAACGTGCAAACACCGTTCAGGCTGATCGTGATCAACGACGCCGGCCCCGAGCCTGAGCTTGCGGCATGGCTTCACACCCTTCCCGCACGCGACGCGCGCATCGTCTTGCTGGAGAACGAAACCAACCTCGGGTTCGTCGGCACGGTGAACCGAGGCATGGCACTGTCGGACACCCATGACGTACTGCTGCTCAACAGCGACACCGAAGTCGCCGGAGACTGGCTCGACCGCCTCCGTGCCTGCGCCTACAGCAACCCGAAGGCCGGCACCGTCACCCCTGCCTCGAATAACGCCACCATCTGCAGCTACCCCAGATTCTGCGCTGCAAACGCGTTACCGCGCGGCATTCAAACCCCTGAACTCGACGCGCTGTTCGCCGCGACCAATGCAGGCGTTGCCGTAGAGATACCGACTGCGGTCGGGTTCTGCATGTACATCCGGCGCGACTGCCTGACCCAGACCGGCCTGTTCGACATGGAGCGTTTTGGCAAGGGTTATGGGGAGGAGAACGACTTCTGCATGCGCGCTGCGGCGCATGGCTGGCACCATCTGCTCGCACTCGACGTTTTCGTCCGCCACGCGGGGGGCGTCAGCTTCGGCGCAGAGAAGAGCCCACGAGAACGGGACGCCCTCGAGATCCTCCGAGGCTTGTATCCGGATTACGAGACCCGCGTACACCGGCACGTCGCCAGGGACCCGGCCCAGCCGTACCGCCTCGCGGTGGACATCGCTCGGCTCCAGCGCACCAACCTGCCCACCCTGCTGTTCATAGGGCATAACCGTGGCGGCGGCACGCAGCGCCATATTCACGAGTTGGCCGACGCGCTCGAAGGCATTGCGCAAGCCTTTCTGCTGCGCCCCGCAAGCGATGGCCTCACCACGCTCGAGTGGATCAATCGGGGCGAAGCGTTCAGTCTCTGCTTCCGGCTGCCCGACGAGTTCGAGCAACTGCTCATCGCGCTGAGGACGGCAGGCGTCGTCCATGTGCATGTTCATCATCTGCTCGGGCTGCATCCGATCGTCGAATCCATCGCCCGGCAACTCGGCGTGGAGTACGACTTCACCGCGCACGATTACTACAGCATCTGCCCGCAGATCAGTCTCACCGGCAAGGACAACCGGTTCTGCGGAGAAACGGGGAACAGCGAACAGACCGGCGCCGGCCTCGAACGCTGCCGGCAGTGCCTGAAATCCAGTCCGGCCCCGGGCGGCGTGGACATCCTCGACTGGCGCACGCACGGGCGCAGCATCCTCGAGGGCGCACGCAAGGTGTTCGCGCCAAGCGCGGACACCGCGCAACGTTTGCACCGGGCCGCACCCTCTGCAAACATCATCGTCGCGCCCCATGCCGACCTCGCCGCCCCGATTCCACCCGCCAAAGGGCCGGTAACCGGCATCGGTGATCGGCCGCTGCGCGTCGCCGTCATTGGCGCCCTCAGCCCAATCAAGGGAGCAGATGTCCTCGAAACCACCGCGATCGCTGCAGCGCGTCGGGGGCTGGCGCTGGATTTTCACCTGCTCGGCTACGCCTACCGCGCAATGCGCACACAGCCCCGCGCGCGCCTGACCATACATGGCGAGTACGATGAAGAGGACCTGCCCGAACTGCTCGCCTGGCTCGAGCCAGACGTCGTGTGGTTTCCCGCCCAGTGGCCGGAAACGTACAGCTACACGCTCAGCGCCTGCCTGCAGGCAGGCCTGCCCGTGGTGGCGCCCGCGCTCGGCGCCTTCAGCGAAAGGCTTGGCGCGCGCCAATGGACCTGGCTGGTACCCTGGGAGCACGGAACGGAAGATCATGCGGACTTTTTCGAGCACATCCGCGCGACGCACTTCCGGGATGGCAGCCCGCCGGAGCTCACACCGGGCAACACCGCCCCGCCCGCGCATGATTACCGGCAGGACTACCTGCCTACCATCTCCGGGCAAGCACCCCGGCGGCCGCTCGATAGCGCCTATCTGCGCAGCTTCCGCTGCGGCGGCGACGGTCGCCCACGGACCCTAACGTCCTCGGTCAAGGCGCGCACCTTCGGCATCCTCGTGCGGCTTCGCAGCACGCGCCTGCTTCGCACACTCGCACGGCGGATACCATTGCGCTGGCAAACGCGGATGAAAACCTGGCTTCAGTCCTGAGCGTCCTAAGTCGACGCCTGCACAAAGAAGCGGTCCGCCACAGCCCAGAAATGCCAGGCTGGTGGCTGTGTGCGGATCGCCTGCTCCAGGTGAGTGAACACCGCGGCGGCCATGCGCTCGACGCTCTCCTGCGGCAGCACCTCCTCGATCTGCAGGCTGCGCATGCCCGTCCCTGGATCGAAGCCCGTCACGTACACCGTTAGCGGCATCTGCCGTTCCACCGCGAGTTTGAAAAGAGCCCGCGGCACGCGCGCCGAGTACCCCATGAACGGGATGATCTCGCTGGCGCTCACCTGATCCGCAGGCACATCCACTGCGGCCATGACCTGCTCATCCGTACGCAAGGCGCTCACCACACGGCGCAGCCCCTTCGTCGCATCGATCGGCGCGCTACCGAGCGCCCGCTGTACGGCGCGGTTGCGCAGACGGTAGTAGTGATACAGGACCATGTTGTGCGGAAAAGCCGCCCGCTCGAGGGGCGCCACCAGCGCGTGGGGCTTCAGCCCGCTGGCACCGGCGTGGCGCAAGCCCCACATGCCCGCCCCCCAATGAAAGGTGCACAGGATCGCCGCGCCACCGTCTGGCCAACGGCCCGTTACACGCAGATGCCGCCGCATCCATCCATCCCCGCGCGTGATCGCGAGCATGAAGTCCGCATGGTCCACCAGAATCACCAGACGCGCGGCCCGCACCCAGGCTGCCGCGTCCGCGGCACCAACCTGCCCCAGGGACACCGCATGTCGCAGCGCGGCCTCGCACCGCTCGCGGTACAGCCATCCGAAGCGTGAAAAGACGCGCAACAAGCGAAACCCCACACGCCAGGGCAGCAGCGCAGCGAGACCCGGCAACAGCACGCATTCAGTCAGGTCACGCAACTCGGTGCCAAGCCGCCTCCACATGCGCGTCAGCACCACGTATGCGCCAGTCGCAGCAACCCCGGCGTGGAGTCCGGATCCACCCAGGTGAACCGCAGGTGGTGCAACCACTCATCGTAGACCACAAGACCCGCCGTATCGAACAGATAGGCACTCAAGACATATTCACCGCTGTGCAGCGGCAGACCGGGGAAACACAGTCCGATACGCCAGGTCCCGGCGCCGGAACGCCGTGCGGTGACCCCATCCACGTGCGTGCCGACCGACGTGATGCCCACACCATTGACCTGCTCGAGCATGATACCGATCTGCGGCACCTCATCGCCGGGCATCCGCACCTCGATCTCCATCGCCAGGTCCGGCCCCTCGAGCGCACCGTCACCCTCAGCGCCCACCAGCACGAAGGACTCGATGGCCGCCTGCCTGCCGCTGCGAGCAGGCTGTGCCGACGCCGCCGGCAGGCTGCCCCGGCCATCCTGGTCCTGCGCCCGCACATGCGCTTCGTAGGCTGCGAGGACGCCTTCGGTCGGCCCTCTGGCACGCACGCGCCCCCCGTCCAGCCAGATCGCCACGTCGCAGAGGTGGCGAATATGGTACAGGCTGTGCGAGCAGAACAGGATGGTGCAGCCATTGCTGCGGAACGACTCGATGCGCTCCACGCACTTCTTCTGGAAGTGCTGGTCGCCGACGGCCAGCGCTTCGTCGATGATGAGCACCTTTGGCTCCACCGCGGTGACGAGGGCAAAGGCCAGGCGAACGACCATGCCCGACGAATAGGTCTTGACCGGCCGGTCGATCGCGTCCTCGAGTTCGGCGAACTGGACGATCGAAGGCTCCAGCGCGTTCATCTCGCGCTCGCTGATCCCGATCAGGGCACCGCCAAAGTACAGATTCTCGCGCCCCGTGAACTCCGGGTGGAAGCCAGCCCCCAGTTCAAGGATGGCCGTTACCCTGCCCTGTCGCTCCAGCAGGCCGCACGAGGCCTGCAGCGAACCTGCGACAAGCTTGAGCAGGGTGCTCTTGCCCGCGCCGTTGTCACCGATCAGGCCCAGACACTGCCCCCGCGCCAGCGTAAAGGAAACGTCCCTCAGCGCCCAGTGCTCGCGAAAGTGCCCGGTCGCTCCCAGCAACGAGAACAGTCGCGCGCGCGGCGACTCGTAGAGCCTGTAGACCTTGCCCAGGCCTTCGGCACGCAAAACCACAGGCTGCATGATCCGGCTCTCCGCTCCGTCTAAAGCCAATCGACGAGTTGTTCACGGCTCCGCGACACCGCCGACTGGAGCACAACCCAGGTAAGCACCAGCCAGGCGCCAAGCCCGAGCCACGTGACGGGGTCCGGCCAACGCCCTTCGAGCAGCACGGCCTGATACCCCTGCACCAGCGGCGTCATCGGATTCAGCCAGAGCAAGGGGCGCATCGCCTCGGGGAACAGGCTGAGCGGGAACAGGATCGGCGCCGTGAACACCCCGATCGAGAGCAGAAACCCCACTACCTGAAGGGTGTCACGTACGGCCGCCGCGATGATCGAGAGCAGCCACGCCAGCGCCAGCGCCAGCACCACCTGCCCCGCCACGAGCAGAGGAAGCGCGAGCAGGCTTGGCCGGAGGCCATTCATGGGGGCGTACGCCACCGCGAGCAAGACAAGCAGCGGGGCGAAGATGAGCGCGCTGGCAAGCACCGCCCGCGCCGGGAAGAGGGCCGGCGGCAAGGGGTTCTTGCGCAGCAGGTCGCCCGCCTCCACCAGGCTGCCCATGCCGCGCGAAACCGCATCACAGAAGGCCATCCACGGCAGCATGCCCACGATCAGGAACGCACCGACGGCCCGCGTCGGCGCGCCCTCACCCAGGCGCATGCCGAAGACCACATCGAAAACAAGGTAGTACGCGGCCATCGTGAGCAGCGGCTGCGCATACACCCAGCCCACGCCAATGATCGAACCGGCGTGCCGGGCCGCCACCTCGCGCCGCGCCATCAGCCACAACAGGCTGCGGGCGCGCACGAGGCCGCTGCACTGGAGAACGAGCTCCTTACCCATGCGCCATTCAGCGCTGCCGTGAACGGGTGTAGCGCTCGATGGCCTCGCCGTCGATCGACGCACCCTTCTCGAGAGTCTCGGTGAGCCCGAATCGCGTGCGCTTCGCGAGCGCGGTCCGCGCCTCGTCCAGCAGGGATGCGCGCACGTCTTCGAAGGCCTGCCGCCCCGCGGGACGGATCTCTTCCACCAGGATCACGTGGTAGCCAAACTCGGTCTGCACCGGTTCGGGGACCAGCCCGGGGGCCTTCAGGCCAAAAGCTGCGTTCTCGAAGGCGGGCACCATACGGTTACGCCCGAAGGCGCCGAGGTCTCCGCCACGCGCGGCCGACGAGACATCGTCCGACTTTCGGCGGGCCAGGTCGGCAAAGTCCGCGCCCGGTGCCGAAGCCTCGGCGAGGATCTCGCGGGCGAGGGCTTCCGCGTCGTCCCGGTCGGCACGCACGAGAATATGACGGGCCCGCACCTGCTCGCCGGCGTCGAAGCGCTCGGGCTGTGCCCGGTAGGTGGCCCGGGCAAGGTTCTCGAGCGCAGACGTGTCGGCAAGCGCCGCGGCCTCCGCACCTTCGAGGCGGAGATCGGACAGCGCGCGCTCTTCGAGCAGGCGCAAGCGTGCGCAGAACAGCGGGGTGTCGGCCTCGCCGGCGCGGCGCGCCTGCTCGGCGAGCACTCGCCGGATGTAAAGGGACATCGCGATCTGCTGCACGTCCTGCGGCCGCGTCAGCACCAGGTCGCGCTGCTCGGGCGCACGATTGGCGAGATCGGCCTCGACGTCAAGCGCGGTGATGGAGACGCCCTCGCCGCGGACCAGGACAAACGCGTCGGCAGGCGATGCAGCGCGCAGCGCGGCCGACGTAGTGAATAGGGTGGCACAAGCCAGAAACAACAAGCCGTTCTTCATCTTGATGAAACTTTCGTTCTCCGCAAGCGGAACTGACCAGAAGGGAAAGCCTTGAGACGGGGCAGAAACGAAGAAGGGCGGGGGAGACCCCCGCCCTTTCCCTACACCAACTTCATGCCCGGGTTACGGACGGACGAAGCGGTGCTCGTAGGCTGCGCCGTAGTTGCCCGACACGCCAGGGGCGGCATTCGGGTTGGTGGCCTGCACGAAGGCAGCCCCCAGAACCGGCAGACCAGCGCGAGCCGAAGGGTTCACGAGAACCGGCGCCGGGTTACCTTGCGTGTTGATACGCGCCCAACCATCCACGAAGCTGCCGATGTCGATGTTGGCACGGGCAATTTCACCACCCAGCACCGACATGCCACCGCCCGCGTTGAAGCTCAGGACGTTGGTTTCGCCGCAGAACGCGAGTGTGGTCGGGGTTCCCGGGGAGATCACGAAATCGCTACCCGCCAGCGTACGCTCCGAACGGTCGGTCACACGGATTGCGCCGGCGCCCAGCTGGGTGCAAACCGAGAAGCCATCACGCGTCACGTTGGCACCGGAACCAGCGATGTTCGCTGCCAGCGCCGAGTTGGTGTTGACCGGCGTCGCTGCACCAACTTGCTGGGCAGTACCCGGAGCGGCTGCGAAATACGAGCCGGTTGCATATGCCGCACCCGTAACAAACACACCCGGGTTGAAGATCATGCGGTTAGCGGCAACCGCTGCTGCGTAGTCAATGGCGACGGCGTAGCGACGGGTCGGCATCGAGAACACCCAGTCGGTCTGAGCAAACACACCCGGATCGGTAATGTACTCGTTGCTCACCGAGATCTTGGCGATCGCATCAGTCAGCGCACTCGCTTGCGCTTCCGGAGCACCGGCAGCAAAAGCGGTCACGTACGGAGTGGAAAGATCGGGAAGGTCATAGTACGCGCCAGCGATCTTACCGGCCAGGAGCAGCGGATCGGCGGAAAGGCCACCAAAACCGGCCACCGGCGTGCTCATCTGCGGGAACCAGACGAAGTTGCCGGTACCAGCAGCACCACCAGCAGCGACACGCGCCTCGATCGCAGCAGCCTGACCACTCCAAGCGGAAGCTTGCGGCACATTGATGATGGTCCAGTTGGCCATCAGACCGGTCGTCGGCGACTCAAGGCCGGCGGTATCGGCCGGTCCTTCAAGGAGGATGTCAGCATTCAAGCTGGTGAGTGCCGTGCCGCAGTTAACCGAACCGTCGGCCTTGTGCTTCGTCGTCATGTACAGCGTTTCGGCCGCGGGCGGAACCGTCACATTCGGCGGAATGTCGGCCATCGTGAGGATTTCGACATAACCTTCGCGGGTACCGGCAGCCTTGGCGGCCTCGGTATCACCGGGCAGACGACCCGTCACGAACGGCTGATTGACGTTCGAAGGCAGAGTGCAGCTATTGTCGGCGGTGCTCAACTGGGCGCGACCGTCGGCAGCCTGGGTCACCGAAGCAGCCCAGACGTCGCCCGGCGACAGATAGACCTGGAAGTCAAAGACGTCATCCGAGTTCTGCGCACCGCGGAAGCGAACCTTCACCGCCTTACCGTTCACCGTATCGGTGTTCACCAGGTTGATCAGCGTGGCGTTGCCATTTTGAACGGTGTAGTACGGAACCAGCAGGATGTGACCAACACCACCCTCATTGAACTCGAGGGTCGTACCAGTGGGCGTTGCGATAAGACCATCGCCTGCAACAACAACCGCCGGACCGGTACCGGTAACCACACCAGCGGAAGCAGGCATGGCGAGCACGCCGAACACGGAAGCGACGCCAAGAGCGAGAAGCTTTTTCTTCATGAAGATGACTCCTTGGTTGAAACCAATGTAGTTCAAGGGAGATTTATGTAACGCAGCGCTAAAGTAGCACAGCGATTTTTACAGGAGCAACTTGGAGCGAGCAATTTCAACACGCCAGTTGCGGGAATGCAACAACATCACCAGCGTTCTGCTATATCGGGCCCTCCTCCTTTCTCCTTTCGACTGCTACAAGCCCTGAAACAGCCACCAATGTCCTTCTTCGAGCACCCAACGTTCTTCGAAGTGGGTGCTCTCGACCGGCAAGGCTCTCGATTTGAGAACGGGAGCAAACCCCAGCCGGACCCGCACGGTACAGACTTCAGCCTCGCAGACCACATTGGTCACTTCAGCTTCGGTCAACTTCGCCGCGGCGCCCAGGCGGGCACGATGCGCGTCGCTTGAAACGACCGCTCGGTATGACGGCGCGAAGAGACTATAAGCCTTTTCCCAATCCCCCGCAACCTGAGCGTTCCAGCGGGTTTGCGCCCGATCGTGAACGATTTCCTCGGTCGTGGCAGATGTGGCCACGTGCGCGCAGGCCGACAGCGCGGCTGCAGCGACGAACGCACACAGCATGCCGTTCCAGCGGGCGGCTTTGAAACGAGGGGTAACATGCGTCGGTTGCACTGAAATCACGGCAAGAAAACCTCCATTGAATCGAAAGACAGGTTAGCGGGCATGGCGCCGGGGCCGGCGCACCCTGCGAGACGCCCGCCCACTGCGCACACGCCCTCACTCCGGACGGTCACCCCGGGCGGGAGGCCAGGACATGTCGCGCAGCCCCTGCATCCTGTGGCGCAGTTCCTGCGAGAGTTCGTTGGCCTCCTGCGCTGAACGCACCACGCGGGGGGTGACCACGATGAGCAGTTCGGTGCGCCCGGTGTCGACGGTCGTGCTGCCGAAAAGTGCCCCGACGAGCGGCAGCTCGTGAAGGATCGGGACGCCGACCTTTCCGCGCGTCGAATTGTCGCGGATCAAGCCCCCCAGGACAACGCTGTCGCCCGAGCGCACGGCAACCCGGCTGCCGATCTGCCGATGCTGAAAGGAACGCTGGCCGGTGGCGGAATCGACTGGCCCCACCTCCGTCACCGCCTGCAGGATGCGCATCGTGACCACGTCGCCGGCATTGACGGAGGGCGTGACGGAGAGGTTAACGCCGGTGTCCTTGTATTCGATCGACACGGACCGGACGCCGCCGTCGGTGATCGTCTCGCCGGACTGTACCGGCTGCTGATCGCCCACCTGTATGGCGGCGGTGTGGTTGTCGAGCACCATCAGCGAGGGGCTCGAGATCACCCGCACGAGTGACTTGTCGGCGAGCGCGTTGAGCACCGCACGCACGTCGCCGAGGGGACCGGTCAGGGTGTAGGAGAACCCGGGCTGCCGCGCAGCCAGGCCGCCGCTGGCCGCAAGGTTCAACGTACCCGCGCCGGACAGCCCCCCCCGAGTGGAATCCTGGAAGTACCACTGCAGCCCATAGCTCAGTTCATCATTGAGCGACACTTCGATGATGCTCGCCTCGATGAGCACCTGGGTGGGCGCGAGGTCCAGCCTGCGCAGCGCGGCTTCGATCTTGCCGTACTCGGCACGGGGGCCGTAGATGAGGATCGCATTGTTGAGCTCGTCCGCGATGACACGGACGCCGGAAGCGTAGGTTGCCTGGACCAGACCGCCGGCCTGCGTCTGCCCCGCGTCGCCCGGGAGCTGCCCAGCGCCCCCCGCCGTGCCGCTTGCCGATAAGGCACCGGAGGGCTGCGCCGTGCGTCCGGCGGTGGATGCGCCGGCCCGCCGCAGACCCGGCGCCACGCTCGAGGCCTGCTCGGCCGCTTCTGCGCCATCCCCCCCTCCAAAGAGTCCGTTCAGGACGGTGGCGAGATGCGAAGCCGAGCCATTCTGCACGCGGTAGACGTAGAGCTGGGTGCTGGCATCGCCCCCGCCGGGCTGGTCCAGTTGCTCGATCCAGCGGCGCGCCTGGTCGAGATAAGCGGCGCGCGGCGTGACCACCAGGATGCTGTTGAGGCGCTCGATGGGCAGGATGCGCACCGCCCCGGGCAGCCCGGTGCTGCCCCCCGCTGTGCCGGCCGCCTGACCCGACTGCCGGGCAGGGTCACCCGATCCCGCCGCCGCCGCACCGGCCGGCCCCATCAGTTCGAGCGCGGCCTGCACCTCGCGTACCGATGCGTAGCGAAGCGGGAAGACACCGACGGACATGCCTTCCAGGATGTCGATGTCGAAGGTGTTCACCAGCTCCAGCCAGCCTTCGACCTGGGGGCGCGCACCCGCCAGAACGAGCAGGTTGCGCAGGGTGTCGACCCGGACGAAGGCTTCGGCGGGCGCCACGGGCCGAAGGATGTCAGCCATCTCCGCGGCGCCGATGAACCTGAGCGGCACGATCACCACCCCCGAGCCAGGGGCCAGCCGCCGACCGGTCGCAACCCGGGGCGGGGCGACGACCCCGCTCAGGTTCTCTGGCTTGCCGACGTGGTAGAGGCCGCCGGAGTCGCGGACCATGACGATCCCGTTCGCCTGGAGGACGCTTTCGAGCACGAGCAGGATCTGCTCGGGCGGGATCGGCTCCTGGGTCGAAAGCGTGATGGTGCCATCCAGCGGTTCGTGGACGATGTAATCGAGCCCGAGCATGTCGCCAAACACCGCATGCACGACCTGCAGCGCGGGCGCCTGCTCGAACCGGAGCGAGGCTCGATCTCCGTCGAGCTGGATGCCGCGCGCCGAAGCCTGCACCGCGATCATCCGGTCGTTGCCCCGGACGATACGTGGGGCGGGGCCGTCGCCATCCTGGGCGCCCTCCGCCAGGGCAGACGCCTGAGGCAGACCGAGCGACTGTGACTGCGCGCTCTGAACAGGGCGGATGTCGGCTTCGCGAACGGGCGCAGGCGGCTGGGAGGACAGGTCGGGGGCCACGTGATCCGGCCCCGTCGCCACCGCCCCGCCCGCCGCCATGAACAGGAGGACGGCCAGCAGCAGCGCGCGAAGGGAAACTCGGGTTGAGGGCATCGTGATCATGCTCGACAAAGGAATGGTCAATGTTCTGGGTCGCATTCAGCGCTCCACACTCGGCAGTCCGTGCTCCTGGCGCAAGGCATTGCGCCGGGCCAGGCGCTCGCGGGCGAGATCTTCGGGGCTCGGGGCCGCCGCCGGCGCTGAGCCCTGCGTCATGGCCTGTGGCGCCGGCGTTGTGGCCGCCGGGGCGCGAACGCGGATGAGGGACAGCCTGCGCTCCTCGCCCGTTTCGGCACGGAAGACCGCCTCCTCGCCCTCGATCGCAACGAGACGCCAGCCCTCGATCGTGCCGTCCAGGGGGATGCGTATCGCCTTGCCACCCTTCACGCCGATCACTGCGCGGAAGCCCGCCCCCTTCACGAAGCCGTGAATCCTGAGCTCCGACAACGGCGCAGGGGAAGGCGCCTCCTCCCCCCCGCTCTCCGCTGCGGGCACCGCCCTGCGATCGAGCGAGAAGATGGGGCGCGAAAGAATCTCGTCGCCTGCATCCGCCTGAGGCAGCGGCAAGGTCAGCGCGCGCAACGAGCGTGGATCGGGGTCGATCGCGACAGGCGGAGCCCACCGCTTGCGAATCGGCGCATCCTCCCCGCCCAGCCAGGCGTAGGCAAGCCCGAGACCAAGAATGGCGTTGAGACCCAACAGGATCAGCAGCAAGCGCACGGAGGTCACTGGAGACGCACCGCAGAAAGGGTGAGTTGAATGTTCAGGCGCGGCTCCTGGCCCACGGACCTGGCGCCAGCCTGTACCGAGAGCGACTCGAGCAGGAGCAGGGGCGCACGCTCTGCGAGCGATGCGAGCAGGCTGTGCAGGGCGGGAAGGTCTCCCTCCAGCCGCATGGAAACCGGAATGAGCTCATAGCCGTCCTGCTTCTGCGCGGCGAGCCCCTGGATGCTGGACACGGCAAAGCCCGCGGCCTCGGCCAGCGCCCGCGCATGCTGCTGGGCTGCAGAACCGACCTGACTGTCCGTCTGCTCGGGCGGAAACGCCAGGCGACCCAGCTGCGCGCGTGCGCTGGAGAGTTCATCCCCAAGCAACTGCCCAGACTGCGCCAACCCGGCCAGGCGCGCGTAGCGCGGCTCAAGATCGGCCAGTCTGGCCTCGGCCCAGTCGTGCTTTGCGACGACATAGCCAGCCACACCAAGCACCGCAGCCGCGATGGCGACCACCGTCAGGCCCACCACGATGTGCGCGCGGTACGCGATGACCTTCATCGGGACGCCTCGCCCTCAGCAACGAAACGCATGTCGAAGGTGAAGTTATCCTTTGCAGCCCCTGGAGGGCGCGTGCTGGGCGTGGGAGCGGTGACGTCCCGGAAACGGCCGCTCGCGCCGAGCTCGCTCATCAGGCCGGATGCATTGTCCGCCATTCCGGCGATGCGGATCGAACCCTCGGAGACATCGAGCCGATTCAGGACCACATCATCCGGCAGGAGACGTGTGAGCGCATCGAGCATCTGCAGAGGATTGCCTTGCCGTTCCAGCGCACGGCCCACGACATCCAGACGGGCATTGGCTTCCATGAGCTCGGCGCGAAGATCCACCTGCGCCGAGGTTCGGGCTGCGAGGGCATCGTAGGCCAGCTGCGCCTGGATGGCTTGCAGCCTGGCTTGCGCCGCGGGGGTCACCAGCAGCGCGCCCAGTTGCAGTGCGGCCAGCAGGAACAGGCTCCAGACCCAGCGCCGCCTACGCGCCCCCTCTTCCCCTGCGCGCGTGCCGCGCTCGGGCTTCTGCAGAACCACGGGCGGACTACCCTCGCTCCAGATTTCGAGCGGGCCATCAAGGTCGATACCGGGGCGGGCGCGCAGGGCCTCGACATAGGCATCGATCTGCCGCTTCGACGCCATTGCCAGACGAAGCTCGCAAGCGGAGTCGCCCCCGGGGACGAGCGCGTACCCCCAAGCCAGATCCTCCTCGGGGAACGGACTGAGAGATGAGGCTTCGAGCGCAGCGGCAGCATGCAGTTCGCGCTCGTCCAGGCGGGGCAAGCGAAGGGTGCGGCACAGCACCCATTGATCGGGCAGCACGACTGCTGCTGCCGACGGGGGCGCGCCGGAAGCACGCCCGTCGTCCGTCTGGATGCGGACCGTACCGTCCGCGTGGAGAACACGCACGACACGCGCAGGGCGCAGCCAGGAAAACGCCGGCCAGCGCAGGGCTTCGGCCCAACCCGCGCGATAGTGCCCCGGGATCGCGGCGAGATCGAGGCCAAACAGCTCCATATTGTTCGATACGCCAGTCATCAGTGCGAATCATCCGTAACATCGGGGGGCATCGGCGTCGACTCGCTGCGATAGACGCTCCATGGCGCACCTGAAGGGGAGGCCTGCCGGATATCCACCGACCGGCTCCATCGAAGCACGACATCCCCCGCGGGGACAAAGGCCTCGATCCGGAGGAGTGGGGAGACTGCGTTTCCAGTGAGGGCTCCGGGAAATACCGTGGTATCCGCAAGCCGCCCCCTGGATTCGCGTGCTGCAATGAAACCGGCAGCCAGCGCTCCGTTCCCACCGGCCAGAACCTGCAGAACGCGAGCCGGCGCAGCAAGGGGATTCACCTTGCCGTCGCCACTGCCTTCCCCTGCCGTGATCAGGGGCGAAATCTTAGCATAAAGGGGGTAGTCGATGCCCCCGGGACGGAGCAGGTCTTCCACGACGAGGAGCGCCTCCCGCGCCTGAGGATCCGCGGCGGAGCGGGCCGCCACGATTCGCGCGGCGAGCATCGAGGCCTCCTGCCCCCCAATGCCGCCAGCGACCGAAAACAAGGCCGCCAACAGGGACTCGGGCGCGTGCGCGACATCGACCAGCCCCGTGATTGGGGTCACGCTCACGCGAACCGGCTGTCCGTCGACCCACTCGGTTCGCTCCTGGAAGAGCGCTGGCAAGGCATCCTTGCGCACCAGATCCTGCAGGGCGAGGGCAATGGCTGCGTCGCCAGTGGCGGCCGCAACGAGCGCGTCACGCTGCTGCGCCACGGCACGCAGTTCAGGGCGGGTGGCGGCGATCAGACTGGTGGCGATCAGGCTCAAGGCAGCGATCATCCACATGACTGCAACGAGCGCAATGCCCTGCATGGGGGAACCCGATCGGGCGGCCGCATGGTCCATCAACGACTGCCTCCAATCACGAATCCGCCTCCCCCCGCGCTGCCTGCGGGCCTTCCGGGCAGTTGTACGACCAGGGGGGGCGGCGCTGCACCTCCCGCTCGCAGGATGCCAACGGACACCCGCGCCGGCAGACGCTCCTGATCCCGCCAGGTTGTGACCCATCGTCCCCCCGGATCTGCGCTGGGATCCTCGTAAGCGAGTTCCAGACCCAAGACGTCCGAGTACAGGGCACGAGATGAGGCGGCAGCCCAGTTCACCGGCGCGCGAGCATCCTCATAGGGCGCGTACTGGAGCACGAGGTCCAGCCCCCCGCCGGAGGCAGGGCCCGCAACGGCAAGCCGCATGTGGTGCAGGCCCCCGAAACCATGGCGGGGCGGCATGACGCCGACCCAGGCAAGACCGACCGCATCTCCATCAAACCAGACGCGGCGCGGGCCAGCAGCGCTGCGCGGAAGGGATTGTGCGCTGCCGAGCACCGAGCGCAGGAATCCGAGGACGACACGGTCGGCGTCCTGCGCCTGGAGGCGGGCATCGACCTTCCCGCCGACAGAGGCGAAGCCGCGCAGCGCGCCGAGCAAGCCTGTCATGATGAGCGAGAAGAGCACCAGGCCAACCAGCACCTCGACCAGCGTGAATCCCGCGCGACGCCGCCGCCTCATCCTTTTGTGGGTGCTTTTTCGATGCATTGCGGCAGGATGGTTATAAGGCCCAGGCTCTGATCCACCCCCTCGCCCGGCCAGGACACGGACAGTTCGACACGGTGGAGCACGACCGAGCCATCCGCACTTTCTCTTGCCGGATAGGGCGCAGAGGCAAGCGTCCACCGGTACGCAAACCATTCGCCCCGTGCGGCCGGGTTGGCCGGCTCGATGCAGTCACGCCCGGCGAGGACCGATTCTGCAAGCTGCAGCGCCCGGGCGTGTCGATCGAGGCGCCCCGTGGTGTCTATGACCCCCCCGGTGGCCTTGTACAAAACCACCAGGGAGCCGGCCATGATGGAAAACGCGACCAGCAATTCGAGGAGAGAGAAACCCCGCTCGAGGGCATGGGCGGGAGGAGTCACGAAAGAGGCTCCTGGCTGACACGACCAAGCAACCAGTCCACCCGCAACCGGGCCCCGCCCCCGCCGGGCCGGAGGATGTCGATACTGCCCCCCGTGGCTCCGCCATCGGGATAGAAGCGAATGCGTGCACGACGCCCGGAGTCGAGCTCGTTCGCGGCGACATCCAGACGCAGTTGGAGATCGGCCGGCATGCGTTGCACCACGGCGCCTTCCAGACCGAAGCTGCGGCCATGAAGATCCACTTCGAACGCGACACTGACTCCACGCCCCACCGCCTGCCGGCGAGCCTCGATAAGCATTGCGCGCATCTGCCTCACGGTGCTCCGATACTCGGCAGACTCGTGAAACTTCGATACGGCAAAGGGCATCACCCCCATGACAAGGGCAAGCACGGCGAAGGCGACCAGCAACTCTACGAGAGAGAACCCCTGGTGGCCTCTGCGCGCACGATTGGCTCGCTGTCGTTCACCGGTTACGGACGTCGGCATTCTCGCCTTCGCCCCCTGGCGCGCCATCCGCGCCGAGCGAGAGTATTTCAACCCCTCCCTGCCCCGCCGCAGGTGCGTACTGGTAGGGGTTGCCCCACGGGTCGCGCGGGACTGCATCCCCCTTGAGGTACGGTCCGTTCCAGCCGCTGACTACCCCGGGTCTGGTAACCAGCGCGTCCAGGCCTTCCTGTTTGGTCGGGAAGCGCCCCACGTCTAGCTTGAACAGCTCGAGGGATTTTTCGATATCGGCGATCTGCACCGCCGCCGTCTTGCTTTTCGCACCGCCCAACTGGCCCAGGACGCGTGGTCCGACGAGGCCGACGAGCAGGGTCAGGATGGCTAGCACCACGAGAAGCTCGACCAAGGTGAAGCCCGCGCTTCGCCGAAGCTCAGGTCTGGAGAAAGGGACGAACATTTTGCCGCTCATGGAAATTCGTGGAAGCGCTGGATTATAGAGCCAAGTCGTTGACCGACAGTATCCCCATAAGAATTGAAACGATAATGACCGCAATGAGCAGGCCGAGAGTCAGGATCAGGATCGGCTCGAGCATGGTGAGCGCTCGTTTGATGGACGTCTCGACATCGCGATCGAACAGCCTCGCGAGTTCCAGCAGCATGACATCCAGGCGCCCCGTTTCCTCTCCGACCTTGATCAGGTTGAGCGCCATGGGCTCGAAGAAACCCGTGGCACCGAGAGCGTCCGTCAATTTTCCGCCACTCTTCATTGCAGGCGTGACACGCGCAAGGATCTGCCGGAACTGAAGATTGCCCACCGTCTGGCGCGCGATGTCGAGTGCGACCAGAATCGGTACGCCATTCCCCAGCAAGGTACCGAAGGAGCGGACGAATCGCGTGATGTCGTACTTTCGCAGTACGCCACCCAGCACGGGCACTCGAAGCGCCAGTCCCTGCAGCCGGGCCTGCCCTGCAGGCGAGCGCCCCCATTGCGAAAGCACCGCCCCGCCAAGCAGTGCTAACACGGCGGCGTAGAGTCCGTAGTGCTTGAACCAGTCGCCGGCCTCCAGAACGAGCCGGGTAGGCAAGGGCAGCGCATCACCAAGATCGGAGAACATCGACTCGAACTGCGGGACCACGAAGCCGAGCATCACGACGAGCGATAGAACGGCCACCACCAACAGGATGCTCGGATAGATCGTCGCGGACACGACACTCTCGCGCAACGAACGCATGCGCTCCAGATGCTCGACGAGCCGCGCGAGAACGTCGCTCAGATTGCCGCCTGCCTCCCCGGAGCGGACCATGTTGATGTAGAAATCGCCGAAGAGGCCATGATGCGCGGTCAGGGCCGCACTCAGCGTGGAGCCTTCCTTGACCCTTTCGAGGATGTCCTGCAACAACGCCGTGGTCGCGGGACCATGGCTCATGTCGATCAGCACCCGCAGCGCGCCATCGAGCGAGAGGCCGGCCCTCAGCATGACCGACAGCTCAGTGCTGATCGCCAGAACATCCGCAGCGCCGATCCTGCCGGCCCGCCGAAAGACGCCACGGCCCTGCTTCCGGGAGCCCAGGGAAAGCGCACCGGTCTGCGGACGGGGGGCCTCCATCGGCTCTACGAGAATGGGCGTCAGCCCGCGAGCCCGGAGGCTTCGTACCGCGGCCTCGACCGAGGCCGCGTCGCAGTCTCCCTCCAGGAGAACGCCAGCCGGACTGGCTGCACGATAGCGAAACTCAGCCACCGTTCTGATCCTGTGTAACCCGCATCACCTCATCCAGCGTCGTTTCGCCCGCGGCCACCTTGCGCAGACCATCCTCGAAAAGGCTGGCCATGCCCCGCTCTCGTGCCAGCGCCTGGAGCGAAACGGAGTCTTCCCCTCGGTTGATGGCTTCGAGCAACACCGTGTCGAGCACGATCAGTTCATGAATCGCGCTGCGTCCGAGATAGCCGCTGCCCTTGCATTGTCCGCATCCCTTGGCAACATAGACCTCACCTGCCGGCAGATAGCGCGAGGCGAGCGCGTGACCGAGAACCCCCTGCGGAAGATGCGCGCGCTCCTTGCAATGCGGGCACAGGCGCCGAACGAGACGCTGCGCGAGCACACCATTCACGGAGGAGGTCAGGAGGTAGCGCTCCACGCCCATGTCCTGTAGCCGGACAATCGCGCCGGCCGCGGTGTTGGTGTGCAGCGTGGAGAGGACGAGATGCCCGGTGAGCGCGGACTGCACCGCAATCTGGGCTGTTTCCCCATCCCGCATTTCGCCGATCATGATGATGTCGGGATCTTGCCGGAGAATTGCGCGGAGGGCACTTGCAAAGGTCAGACCAATCTGAGGATGCACATGAATCTGGTTGATGCCTTCAAGCTGATACTCAACGGGATCCTCGACCGTCACGATCTTCAGGCTCGTGGCATCGAGCTTCGATAGCGCAGCGTAGAGCGTCGTAGTCTTTCCCGAGCCAGTGGGGCCCGTCACGAGAAGGATGCCGTGAGGCCGCTCCAGCAGAGCGCTGAAGCCCGCCAGGTTGTCCGGGCTGAAGCCCATTTCCTCAAGCCCGAAGCGCACGCTGGACCGGTCCAGCACCCGCATCACGACGCTTTCACCATGCACCGTGGGGAGGCAGGATACGCGCAGATCCAGCTCCTTTCCCTTCACTCGCATCCTGATCCTGCCGTCCTGCGGCAAGCGTCGCTCGGCAATATTGAGGTGTGCCAGCAGTTTCACCCTCGACACAACCGCAGCCGCGAGTTGTCCGGGCACACTCTCCACCGGCTGCAGGATCCCGTCGACGCGATAACGAACGTGCAGCCCGTCCTCGAACGGTTCGAGATGAATATCCGAGGCCCTGAGATCAACCACCCTGTTGACGATGGAACTGACCAGCCTGATCACAGGCGCTTCAGTCGCGAGATCGCGGAGATGCTCTACGAAATCGGCACCTTCGCTGCCGCCCTCCCCCGCATCCTCCTCAGCATCCTCCAGCACGAGCACGGAGCGCCTGAGAGCCTCCTCGATGTCGCTCTCCAGACCTAGCACGGGGCGGATCTCGAGCGCAGTCGCGAGGTGCAAGCCCTTCTGGGTGAAGGCATCCTGAGGCTGCGCCATCGCAACCGTGAGAACGTTCCCTTCAACCTTGAGCGGACAGACAAGCGCCGCATGCAGGAACTCGGTCCTCAGGCCCTCCACTTCAGGCAAAACGGCCGGGTAATCGTCGGCCGAGACCACGGGCACGCCCAGTTGCTCGGAGAGCACCCTCGCAACGTCAAGTTCCGAAACGAGCCCGAGACTGACCAGAACCTTGCCGAAGAGCCCACCCGTTTCCTGCTGGGCGTGTAGTGCCCGCTCCAGATTGCGTGTTGCGAGAAGCCCTCTTGCGACCAGTCGGTCACCAAGCCGCTCCCCCGTATTGCGCTCAGAACTCATAGGAATCAATCATGAACATGTGAACAACCTAGTTCCCGGGCTGTGCAAGATCCCGCAAACGCAGCCTGCAACGCAACTCCGCCTCCCCAAGCATGATCTTCTGCGAGCCGGACACGGGATCCAGGCGTAGATCGCCAGCAAACCCTTTCTCGCTGAACAGCCGGAAATCGAGCCGCTGGAACCGTGCGCCCCCGCCAACGGCAAGCCACGTCGATCGCTCCTCACTGAATCCGGCGTCATCGGCCTCCCGGAAGAAGAGTTGAGCGGCGTCGTCCCGCTCGGCGGCGATCATGACCGAGAAGTCGATTACCGCACACTGGGTCATATCCACCTCTGGTCTCACATGAACCAAGAGCTTTGGATCCGCACCCGCCTCGAGCACGTCCCTGTTCTCGCTCCACTCGGTCAATTGGTCTCGAACCACCCCCTCTTCATCACGCGAGAGGCGAAACAGGGGCGCAGGGTCGTCCATACCCATGCCAACAAACGGCAGTGGAAAATAGCGGACAAAGGAAGCCTTGGTCTTGTATGCGTAGATATAGGCTGGCGTGAAGTCCGGCAGATTGAACTCGGGGCAATTCATGCTACCTCCCTGCAGAAGCCCTGCGTGAAGGCAGCTTACGGTCGGCAGTCGCGTCTGGATGTGGCTGCGGAAACTGTGCGCATGATGCAACGCCCCCCCATCCACTGCATGCACTATCGCCAGCACACCGACCACAGACCCCAGTCGCAGCACCACAGTACGCCTGTTTCGAAACAATAGAAGGGCGAGAGCCAGCAGCCAGGGCCAGAGCAGGGTAGCCCAGAAGAAATGGAAGCGCTGGAAAGCAAACGTAAATACTCCGCGCCAGCCTTGCACGTCATCGGGTCTAAGGTGCGTTCGAGCAGCTGCGACAAGCATCAGGTAGCTGAAGACCGCCGCCCCCAGCGCAAGATAGATACCGAGCACCGCTGAAACTTCATGATCCGCGCGCCCGGCACCGCGTAGCCTTTTCAAGGCGAAGAGCGGCAACGTCAACGCAATGACACACAGGATCGAAATGAGTCCCAACGAAACCGCCGGGTGCTCCTGCGGGAGCAAGAGGCTCCGTGCGATCTTCCCTAGCAGGAAGATCCAGTATTCAAGCTCACCGGGGAAGGCCATTCGGAATCCGGCTCGCTCCTCAGACCCGGCAAAAGGAAAGACCGCAAGGTAGAACTGCGTTGCGGCGGCAATTGCACCGACCGCACCAAGCACCGCTCCAAGATTCGAGCGCGCAATTGCGACCGGCTTCTCCACGAAGCGGCCCGACACCCAGAGCGCAATGCCCGCTGTCATCGCGGCAAAAGCGCCTGATATATAACTGAACCCCGCTGCGAACCCCAGCAGCGCTACGACGATACCCGCCCACCAGGATCGGACGTGGCGCGAATGCATCAGAACGAATGCGGCCAGCAGGAAAACGAGAGGAAGAGCCTGATGGTAGGCGAGATTCTCTCGACCCCAATAGGAGCCGGGCTGAAGCATGAATATCGTCAGACCAAAGCAGGTCGCCGCGATAACGCGATCATTGGTGACTTGACTGAGAAGTCTCCACTGCAAGTAAAGCAGCGCCCCGAGAACAGTCACCATGCTGAGGAACTGGTACGCAATGGAGTTGCCCTTCAGCCAGCGCTGTGCCAGCGCGTCCAACGCGAGACCAACCGGGGATAAGGTGCCGTTGATCGGCGTGAATAGATAAGCCGGATCAAGCGAGTGAATGTTCCCGCTGTAATACCCTCGCCAGTCATCGAAGAAGGGAAAATCCAGCCCATACACGAGCCACGCAATGGCGCAGAGTACCAGGCTGATGACCGGCAAGAGCCGGAACATGACATTCAGAAACACGATGACTCACACATTGGGTTCACTCGCCGACTCGTCGCTTGCATCCAGTCGCCTCAGAAAAACCCTGCTGCTCATGTAATACGTGAAAGGCAGGGAAAGCGCTGTCGCAAAAACGGGGGCAAGCCATTCGGGCTGTGCCAGAAGCTCCACCCACACCCTCACCAGCGCGAGGCCCAGCAAATACTGAATGGCATAAATGAGGACGACACGGACGTAAGCATGACGGACACCCTTCGCGCGAAAGACGAAGTACCTGAACATGAAGTATGAGTACGCCACCCCGAATGCAAAAGCCAGCGAGTAACTGAGCCAGTACGGCAGAAAGCCGATGAGCACCAGATAAAGGCCATAGCTGAGGACCGTGTTTCCCGCACCCGACAGCAAAAACCGGAAGACGCGCGAAAACAGGGGTTGGGCGCCTGGATCGATCATGATCCCGCGGCCACTCCCAGGGCAATGCGCCTGAACGCCTGATAATCTCGGATGTAATCGTCCGGATCATAGGGATCGGATGCAAAGACCAGCAGGACTGCACCGGGAGAATAGCGGTATTGAACGCCCCAAACCATGGGGGGGATGTACAGCCCTAGCTCCGGACGATCAAGAAGGATTTCCTCACGAGCATGCCCGTCATCGACCAACACGTGCAGAGAACCCGAAACCGCAATCAGATACTGTGCGCACCTATGGTGCGCATGCTCTCCACGCGTCTCGGCCGACGGCACATCGAACACCAGAAAATAGCGCCGTGGAACGAACGGCACATCGACCGGGAACTCACCCACCGCGAGCGCTCCACGAAGGTCCTCCACACGCTTCGCTCTTTTAAGGAAAGTCCCCCTGACCGAAGTTTCGACGGTGCATTCCTCGCCCGAACCGGGCCTGAGGATGGTTACACCCTCTTCCACCGCATTCAAATACCCCACGATGCGCGCAGGATTCCCTTCCACTCTGGCGAACGCAGGCACGGAACGGGATACGACTGCACCCGGAGCAACCACCGCTCCCTCTCCGATGGCGACCCCGGGAAGAACGGTGGCGTTCGCCCCAATGCTGGCACCATCGTGTATGACCGTGGCTAGCCCAACACCCTTCGCTGGCGCTTCTGACTTGCCATCAAGGATCACAGCCCCAATCCCAATTGATACCCCAGTCCCAAGGATCACATCGGGACCAATATAGGTCAGCGCAGCCACCTCACCATGCCCGTCCCCGGACACCTCGCCATTTCTCAAGATTCCTCTCCGCGCCACTTGCTCAGAACTTCCTCTGGATATCCCCTCGTGAAATGCGATGTCCAGGGGTAAGCAGGCCGCTCAGAGCCATCCTGCAGGCGGATCTTGCTTGTGGCACAGACGGCCTTTGCAGGAGAGCCCACATGCACCATTGCAGGCTCGGTGTCTCGCGTCACGAGCGCATGCGCGCCAACAAGTGAACCGCGCGAAACGGTCACTCCCGGCAATACGACCGACATGGTGGAGATCACCGCGTAGTCCTCCACGGTCACCCCGACCAAGTGTTCACTGGGTGGATGCGGGTCATTCGTGAGCACAACATAAGGAAATATCCAGACGAAGTCGCCGATGACACTCTTCTG
This sequence comes from Thauera sp. WH-2, assembly GCF_048321015.1. NCBI lineage: Bacteria > Pseudomonadati > Pseudomonadota > Betaproteobacteria > Rhodocyclales > Zoogloeaceae > Thauera > Thauera sp. WH-2. The sequence continues at coordinate 204,912 of NZ_JBLWFG010000004.1, forward strand.
ACCAATGTGCACATTGCTATGGAAACGGACATAGTCACCAATTCGACAGTGCCCCTGGATGTCACCGAGCGTCCCAATCTGGAGATTTCGCCCGGCGATGGTACCTTCCCTGACCGTCACTCTGTGCCCAGTGACGAGTTCAGCTCCAAGCGTTGATCCCTCATAGAAAACGCTGTGCGAACGTATCAATGAATTGTCGCCTATGCTCAGGGGGCGGCCTCCCGAAAGGTGGTTGGCCACGCCAAGCTCGCAATGGGCGCCGATCCTGACGTCGTTCCCTATGACCACATTGTCATGGACAATCGTAAACGGGCCAATCTCAACCCTTTCTCCAATTATCGCAGTGCTCGAAACCAAGGCGGTAGGGTGAATCACGATTTCTCCTCCAGATGGCGCACATTGAATTCAGAACAACTCAAGACCACATTGAGCGGCCTCTGTTTGGTGTTCTCGTACGCCCTCCAGGCATACGAACCCACCACACCCAGTCCAAGCAGATTCAGCGCACCGAAGAATAGAATGGCCACCATGGTCATCGTGTAACCCGGTACGTCTATGGCACCGCCGAACCTTGCCAGCAGGACGGCAAGCCCCAGCACGACGGACAGCGCCACCCCGCCGGCACCTACTCGTATCAGCAACCTTATCGGGAGGTCGGAGAACGAGAACACGCTGTCCATCAAGTAATTGATGCGCTTTCGCGCCGTCCAGGACGAAACTCCATGCTCCCTGCGGCGACGAACATACGTGAGATACTTTCGCCTGAAGCCCAGCCAGAAAACTTGAGCGATCAGGGAACTATGGCTTTCCTTGAGCGCCAGCAAAGCATCCCGGAACTCCCGCGAGCAGCCAAAGATATCAACGCCACCGCGCGGCATGTCGGCGACGATGTATCGCCTGTAGAAGCCCCAGAAGATTCGGGCAGGAATCCGTACGGAAAGGGGATCCTCCCGCGCTTCACGTGTTCCGATCGCGACGTCGATCGGCTCTTCACGAAGCACTCGATCCATTTCAAGGATCAACTCAGGAGGCTCCTGCAGATCAGCAGCCATGACTGCGAAACGCTCACCGCTTGCTGCCTCGAGTCCAGCTCGCACGGCAGAAAAAGAGCCAAAATTCCTTGTGAGGAGCAGCAACTTCGATCTGAAGCCACACCCCGGGAGCGAATCGCGCAGGATCTCGAAGCAACGGTCTGGGCTTCCGTCGACGACGAACACCGCCTCCAGTTGGCCATCGAGACTTCGGCCCATTCCGGAAATGACTTCCAGCAAAGCTGGAATCGAGTCTTGATTCTTGAATACGGGAACAACAAGACTGAGCATCAAGAGCGCCCTTGCTCGCGAAAGAAGTCTTCGATGGCCTCAATGACCAGCGCCTGCGCCTCAAGGTCCAGCCCCGGATAACACGGCAAAGACAGGACCTCGTCGCAGGCTCGTTCGGTGACTGGCAACGGTTGATCACCATGGAGAGGAGCGCTTACGGCCTGCCGATGATCCGGAATTGGGTAGTGCACTTCAGCGGATATCCCCCTCTCCGCCAGGAAAGTTCGCAACTGGTCCCGAAGGTTTGAGCGGATGACGTAGAGATGCGCCACGTAGTCGGGGCCCACGCTGACGGGCAGCTCCAGCGGGAGTGCTCGAAGCCCGGCGCTGTAACGGACAGCGATCGCCCTGCGCGCCTCATTGCACGCGTCCAGCAGGGGCAGCTTGTCCAGCAGCACCGCGGCTTGGATTTCATCCAGTCTGCTGTTACGCCCCCCTTGTACGGCAACCCGGTACTTACCTTCCCAGCCATACTGCCTGAGCGCACGCAATCGAGTTGCAATCTCGTCGTCGCCCGTAGTTACCGCCCCGCCATCGCCAATTGCGCCCAAATTCTTGGTCGGATAAAAACTGAAGCAACCTACAGTCCCGAAACTGCCAGCCAACCGGTCAGCCCGCCTTGCGCCATGGGCTTGGGCACAGTCCTCGATCAAGGGAACGCCGGCACGTTTGCACAGACCGCCCACCAGCTCGACATCGGCCAACTGCCCATACAGATGAGTGATGATCACCGCCGCAGGGCGGTTCTGGAGCGCCCCTTCCACCAAGGTCGGCGCCAACGACATGGTCCGGGGATCAATGTCGACATAGCATGGAACCGCGCCGATCGCATTGATTGCGGTGCTTGAATAGTAGCCAGCATTCGCGGCTAGCACGACGCGATCTCCCGCGCGGACGCCGACCGCCCGTAGGGCCAGTTCGAGCGCATCCGTTCCATTGGCTACCGAGACGCAGTCCGATACACCGATATACTCCGCAAAAGCCTTCTCGAAGGCAGTCACCTCCTGCCCGAGTACGAACCAGTTGCTGGCCAACACGCGGGAAATCGAGCGCGACAGCAACGCTTCCGGGTTGGATGCGCCAGGAAGAAAGAAGGGAATCTTACGTTCGGCACTCATCTACAGGTCCATGATGATCGTATTCTTGATGTCGCTGAGCCGGCGTATCCCTGTCGATGGCGTGTGGATCGCGCCAGGGGGTTGAAAGCAGGCCCGCGGGGCAAGCATCATACAATGGATGCTCCTTGGAGGGCGTCCGCCGCCAGCGAACCGAAGGTTGATATCGAGAATCTCGCATCAGCCAGATACGCGAAATCGTAGCCTGACCCCTCGCTCATCTCTCAGTCGCGTCGTGCAGCGCCGCCTTCAGCCTCTCCGCCATCGCCTCCAGCGCCTCGCGCGGCGGATTCTTCACCGGCCAGGCCAGTTCCATGCCGTCCCCCTCCCAGCGCGGGAGCACATGGATGTGGAAATGGAACATGGTCTGCGCACCCGCCTTCTCGTTGGCCTGGAGCAGGGTCACACCCTGGCAGCCGGTGGCACGCTTGACCACGCGCGCCATGCGCGCGGCGGTGCGAAAAACCGCTCCAGCCAGTTCATCGTCGAGCGCATAGACGTTCGCCCGGTGCGGCTTGACGAGCACAAGCATGTGCCCCGGATTGACCGACTGGATATCCATGATCGCCAGCGTATGCGCATCCTCGTACACCTTCGCGGCAGGCAACTCACCGCGGACGATGCGGCAGAAAACACAGTTTTCATCGTGATCACTCACTGTCATGCCCAGGCAACTCCTTGTCGTTCATGGTCGTCACCCCATCGTAACGGGCACGTCAACGCGTCGCAACACAGGCTTTCGAGAATGGTCCGACCCGAACAGGACGGAAGGACACCATGCTCCAGCACATCCAGCCCCGCCAGGAAAGCCCGGCGCGCGCGCCGCGACGCCTGAACGTCAGCCTTGCAAGCTGCGAGACCGAAATCCTCGAGGCCCAGCGGCTGCGCTACCGAGTCTTCTCCGAGGAGATGGGGGCACGCCTGCCGACCCGCACACCCGGCGTCGACCGCGACATCTACGACCCCTTCTGCGAGCATCTCATCGTGCGCGACGAGGCGGCTGGACGCATCGTCGGCACCTACCGCATCCTCTCACCCTCCGCGGCGCGGCGCGTGGGCGGCTACTATTCGGAGAACGAATTCGACCTGACCCGCCTGCAGCATCTGCGCAGCCGTCTGGTCGAGATCGGGCGCTCGTGCATCGACGCGGAGTATCGCAGCGGCGCCGTGATCGCACTGCTGTGGTCCGGACTCGCCCGCTACATGCTGGAGAACGGCTACGACTACCTCATCGGCTGCGCATCGATCGCCATGGGGGACGGCGGCCACCGCGCGGCCAGCCTGTATAATCGGCTCGGCCAGGCGCATATGGCGCCGCTCGAATACCACGTGTTTCCGCGCAATCCGCTGCCGCTCGACAAGCTGCGTGGCGATCTCGAGGTCGACGCCCCCCCGCTCATCAAGGGCTACCTGCGTGCAGGCGCCTGGATCTGCGGCGCGCCCGCCTGGGACCCTGACTTCAACACCGCCGACCTGCCCATCCTGATGCCCGTCGGGCGGTTCGACGAGCGCTATGCGCGCCACTTCATGGGACGCAAGGACTGAAGACACCACTCCGATCTCCTCCCGACCACACGTCCGCGATGACCACGAACGCCTGCACAGCGCGTACCCGCTCGCCCGGCGCCATGGGCTCGGGCGAGGACGCGCGAGACCTCCGCGAAGACGCCCCGAGCGGACGGGAGGCCACCACACCTCGCCTGCTTCGCGCCTGGCGCTATACGCACCTCGCTCTGCTCCTTGCCCGGGGCGTGGCGACCGTCGCGCTGCGTTACCCCTTCTGCAGCGCAGCGCGACGCAGGGCGCTGCGCCAGCGCTGGTCCGCACGCATGCTGGAGGTTCTCGGCATCCGCCTCGAGCATCGTGGCAGCCCAATCGCCCCGGGCTGCATGCTGATCGCGAACCACATCTCCTGGGTGGATATCTTCGTGATCAACGCACTCGCGCCCGCAGCCTTCGTTTCCAAGGCCGAAGTGCGCGACTGGCCGGTGATCGGCTGGCTCGCCGCCCGCAACGACACCATCTTCCTGCGCCGCGGCAGCCGTGGTCACGCCCGCATCATCAATGCCGAAACCGCGGCGCTACTCGACACTGGCAGCAACGTGGCGATCTTCCCGGAAGGCACGACCACGGACGGCGGCACGCTGCTGCACTTCCATGCGGCGCTGCTGCAGCCGGCAATCGCCTGCGGTCATGCGGTGCAGACGCTGGCCCTGCAGTACCGCACACCCGAGGATCACTTCAGCAGCGCGCCAGCGTATATCGGCGAGATGAGCCTCGGTGCGTGTGTGGCGAACATCGTCGCCCGGCGCAAGACCCTCGCCCGCATCACGGTGGCCGAGCCGATCACCACCACGGAAGGGACCGATCGCCGCGTCCTTGCCGTCCGCGCGCGCAGCGAGATCGCCGCTGCGATCGGCGTCGAACTGCCCGACTGAGGCCGCTGGAGTGCCGCGCACGAGCGCCTTCAAATCGCCTTGGGGCGCCTTCAAACCCGCGCCAATTAGCTTCTCAGCGCTTCCGGATCAGCCAGGCACCTGGAACACGGCGCCGTCCTCGATGCGCAGGGCAGTGAGTTTGCCACCCCACACACAGCCCGAGTCGAGCGCAATCAGACCCGGCTCGCGATAAAAGCCGAGCGCCGACCAATGGCCGCACACGATGGTGTGTGTCAGGCTTGCCCGCCCGGGCACGCGGAACCACGGCATCATGCCTGGCGGCGCCTTCTGCGGCGCCCCCTTCGCACGCAAATCCATGCGCCCCTCTGCAGAGCAGAAGCGCAGCCGCGTCATCGCATTGACGATCACCCGCAGGCGATCCCAACCGCGCAAGCCGTCCGACCAGCGCTCGGGCTGGTTTCCCGCGAGATTGAGGAGAAATTCCTTTGCCCTCTTCCCCGCAAGCGCCGCCGACACCTCGCCTGCCAGGGCTTCGGCACGCGTCACCGTCCACCCCGGCAACAGACCGGCGTGCACCAGCACGTACTCGCCTTGCACACGCAGCAACGGCAGGCAGGAAAGCCAGTCGATGAGTTCCTCACGGTCGGGCGCTTCGAGCACTTGGTACAGGGTGTCATCGCCGAGGCTGCGCTTCAGGCCCGCATCGACCATCAGCAGATAGAGGTCGTGATTGCCGAGCACAATGCTTGCGGCATCGCCGAGATCGCGCAGCAGGCGCAGCACGCGCAACGAATCCGGCCCACGGTTGACGAGGTCGCCCACGATCCACAGCCGGTCTACGGCGGGATCGAACGCGATCCGGTCGAGCATGCGCTCGAGTGGCGCGTAGCAGCCCTGGATGTCTCCGATTGCGTAGGTTGCCATCTTTTCCTGTCGCAGCGGCCCGGGGCCAGCTGCGGATCGAGTTCCGATGTGTGGGGGGGCTCCCCCACGCCCAGATCAGACCCGATAGTACTCGCGGTACCAAGCCACGAACCGCCCCACCCCCTCGCGCACGCTGGTCGCCGGCGCGAAGCCGGTCCAGGCGTTGAGCGCGGCGGTGTCGGCGTAGGTCGCGGGCACATCTCCGTCCTGCAGGGGCAGGAAGTTCTTCTCCGCCGTCACCCCCAACGCCTCCTCGATCGCCGCGATGAACTCCATCAGGTCGACCGGATCATGGTTGCCGATGTTGAACACGCGATAAGGCGCGCTGCCGGTGCCAGGATCGGGCTGCATCGGGTCGAAGGCCGGGTCCGGCTCGGCAACATGATCCAGCGTGCGCAGGACGCCCTCGACGATGTCGTCCACATAGGTGAAGTCGCGCCTCATGCGGCCGTGGTTGAAGACGTCGATCGGGCGGCCTTCGAGCATCGCCTTGGTGAACAGGAAAAGCGCCATGTCCGGCCGACCCCAGGGCCCATACACGGTGAAGAAGCGCAGCCCGGTGGTGGGCAGGCCGTACAGATGACTGTAGGTGTGCGCCATCAGCTCGTTGGCCTTCTTGGTGGCTGCGTAGATGCTGACCGGATGGTCGACGCTGTCGCGTTCGGAGAAGGGCATCTTCGTGTTGCCGCCGTAGACGCTGGAGCTCGACGCGTAGACCAGGTGCTGCACCCGTGAATGCCGGCACCCTTCCAGGATGTTCATGAAGCCGACCAGATTGCTGTCCACATAGGCGTGCGGGTTTTGCAGCGAATAGCGCACCCCCGCCTGCGCCGCGAGATGAATCACGCGATCGAAGCGCTCCTCGGCAAAGAGCTTTTCCATGCCGGGGCGGTCAGCCACATCCATCTTGACGAAGCGGAAGCTGGCATGGGGCCGCAGCTTCGCCAGGCGCGCCTCCTTGAGCGTGGGGTCGTAGTAGTCGTTCAGATTGTCGAGTCCCACGACCTCATCGCCGCGGGCAAGAAGGCGCAGGGTGGTGTGCATGCCGATGAAACCGGCGGCACCGGTGACGAGGATCTTCATGAGAATGGGCGTCGCAACGGGAAAGTTGGCGGGGATTATCGCATGCACGCATCCTGTGAGCGTATTGCAGCGAGATTGCAGTCGTCCGGGCCCTGAACGGCGCCGCTGCCTTGCCAACCGGAGATGAAATCTCGGACAGGCGGCGCTTTCGTGTTCAGGGCGCCCACTGCGCAGCTTGCGTATACTGGCGCGCGTCGCGCCCTCTCCCGATCCGATGCTCAAGCGCCTGCCCTATACCCTGCTGTGGTTGCTCGCCCTGCCCTTCGTGCTGCTGCGCCTGGCATGGCGTGCGCGGCGACAGCCGGATTACCTGCGCAATCTGGGCGAACGCTTCGCATGCTACCAAATGCGCGCACCGGCCCAGGTGATCTGGGTGCATGCTGTGTCGGTCGGTGAAACCCGTGCCGCGGAACCCCTCGTGCGCGCGCTGCTCGCACGCTGGCCTGAGCACAGCATCCTGCTCACCCACATGACACCGACCGGCCGCGACACCGGCCGCAGCCTATTCGGGGACGAGCGGCGCGTGCTGTGCGCCTACCTGCCCTACGACATCGGCTTTCTTGCGCATGCCTTCCTGCGCCACTTCCGTCCAAACTTCGGCGTGATCATGGAAACCGAGTTGTGGCCCAACCTGCTCGCAGCCTGTCAGCGCCGCCGCATTCCGGTGATGCTCGCGAACGCCCGGCTGTCCGAGCGCTCGGCCCGCCGCTATGCCCGTCTCCCCGCTCTGACCGGCCTGACGCTGAAGGCGCTGGCCGCGGTCGGCGCGCAGACCGCGGCCGACGCCGCCCGGCTGAGCCAGCTGGGCGCACGACAGGTCACCATCACCGGCAACATCAAGTTCGACATCACCCCGCCCGATGCGCTGCTCGAACGCGGGCACCGCCTGCGCGCCCGCGCAGGTACACGGCCGGTCGTGCTCGCCGCCAGCACGCGCGAGGGCGAGGAAGCACCCATGCTGGAGGCCTTCCTCCGGCACGCGCCGGCCAACGCGCTGCTACTGCTGGTGCCACGTCATCCGCAACGCTTCGACGAGGTGGCGGCGCTGGTCGCGGCCCGTGGAGTCGCGCTGCAGCGGCGCAGCGCAGAAGGTGCCGTCGCAGCAGGCACACGGGTGCTGCTCGGAGACTCGATGGGAGAGATGTTCGCCTACTATGCCGCTGCCGACGTCGCGCTGATCGGCGGCAGCTGGCTGCCCTTCGGCGGTCAGAACCTGATCGAGGCGTGCGCGACCGGCACCCCGGTGGTAATCGGCCCGCACACCTTCAACTTCCAGGCCGTTGCCGAAGATGCCGTGCGCAGCGGTGCCGCGCTGCGCGCCTCGGACGCAGACGAAGGCATGCGTCAGGCCGCGGCACTGCTCGGGGATATGCCACGGCGGGAGACGATGGCGGCCGCCGGACGGGCATTCGCCACCACGCACCAAGGCGCGACGGCGCGCACGATTGCCATTCTGGAGAGTCTGCAGGCCAGCACCCTGCCGTGACAGGGCCAGAGCGGCCCGGATCAGGGAGCGAGCAGGGCGTTGATCGCCTGCACGTCCTCTTCGCCCAGCGTACCCGCTGCCGCCTTCAGGCGAAGCTGTGCGAGCAGGGTGTCGTAGCGCGCACGCGAAAGCTGCTGCAAGGTGTCGGCAAGCTGGGTCTGCGCGTTGAGCACGTCGATGTTGATGCGCACGCCGACCTCGTAGCCAAGCTTGTTGGCGTCGAGCGCCGACATGGACGAAACCCGCGCCGCCTCGAGCGCCTTGACCTGCGCCATGCCGCTGGTCACGCCCAGCCAGGACTGGCGGGCCTGCAGTGCAGCCGTGCGACGGGCATCCTCGAGATCGGCATCGGCCTTCATGCGCAGCGACGCGGCCTCGCGCGACACCGAGGAAACCCGCCCGCCCGCATAGAGTGGCACATTCAGCTGCAGCCCGATCGAAGTCGCCTCGGAGCGGTCGGTGCCCGGCTGCGGACGATTGTTGACGCCATGGCTGGCGACGATATCCACCGTCGGCAAGTGGCCGGCACGCGCACGCTCGACCTCTCGCGCAGCAATCTCGCGCGCGAGTTGCTGGGCCTGCACACCAAAACTGCCGGACTCCGCCGCTGCGACCCAGTCGGCGATGTTCTCGGGTTGCGGACGCTGCAGCGCCACGCCCTCGCGCAGGCCGGCGAGCGGCTCGGGCTGGCTGCCGATGATCTGCGCCAGGCTCTGGCGCGCGACCTCGAGCTGGTTCTGCGCGGCGATCTCCTGCGCCGAGGCGAGATCGAAGCGCGACTGCCCCTCATGCACGTCGGTAATGGTGACCGTACCAACCTCGAAGCTGGTCTTCGCCAGTTCGAGCTGCTCGGCGGCGGCGGTACGCAACTGCGTCACCGCGGCCAACGCATCCTGTGCATTGAGCACGTTGAAATAGGCTTCTGCGACCCGCAGCACGAGATCCTGGCGAGCGATACCGAACTGCGTCTCCGCGAGCGCAGTCTGCAGTTCGCCCTGCTTGTACTGCACCCAGTTCTGCCAGCGGAACAGGGGCTGGGTGAGTTGCACACCGTAGCCGTTGGTATTGTAGGTGTAGTCCCGTCCAGGGCCGGTCGCGGGGGTGATTTCGGAGTCGTTATGGGTCGTATTGGCCGACATCCCGATCTGCGGCAGCAGACCGGCACGCCCCTGCACCACCTTCTCCTGCCCGGCCTCGTACTGCGCGCGTGCTGCGGAGAACTTCGCATCGTTGGCAACCGCGTCCCGATACACCTGCATGAGGTCCGCAGCCGCGGTGCCCCCTGCAAACAGGCCTGCGACAAGAACTGCCAGGATTCGCTTCATCGTGCTCCGCTCCGCTGTTGTGCTGCGCCGCAGTCAATATTGCGGCATGTTCAGATCGACCTCGTTGGCCCAGCCGGCGACGCCGCCAGACAGATTGGCCAGATTGGAGAAGCCCTGGCGCTCGAGGAACATGCACACCTGCCAGCTGCGCCCGCCGTGATGGCAGATCACCACCGTCTCGCGCTCGCGATCGAGCTCCAGGTAGCGCGCCGGCACGCTGCCCATCGGCATCGCCACCGACCCCGGGATCTGACAGATCTGCAGTTCCCAGGCTTCTCGCACGTCGAGCAGCAAGGGTGCAGGCCGGCTTTCATCCTGCAGTCGTTCGGCAAGCTTGCGCGGAGTGATCTGCTTCATGCGTCGCTCAGAAGCTGAACGGGTCGCGCGCCGGGGCGTTACGCAGCACCGGCACCACGGTCTCGAAGATGTCCTCGGTGCGGAAGCGGCCTTCGGCCTCGCAAGTGATCAGGCGGGCCTTCATCACCGGCGCCTCCCCCACAAATGCAAACAGGCGGCCACCGACCTTGAGCTGCTCGAGCAGCGCCTGCGGCACCGAGGACAGTCCACCCGAAACGGCAATCACGTCATAAGGCGCACGCTCGGCGAAGCCATGGATGCCGTCCCCCTGCATGACCACGACGTTGCCCACACCGCTGCGCTCGAGGTTGGCGCTGGCCTGCTTGACCAGCTCCGGCTCGATCTCGATGCTGCGCACCCACTCGGCACGCGCGGCCAGCAGCGCGGCGAAATAGCCCGAACCCGAGCCGATCTCGAGCACGGAATCCGACTTCGCCGGACGCAGGGCCTGCAGCACCTTGCCTTCGATCACCGGCTTCAGCATCACCTGCCCGCAGCCGATCGGAATCTCGACGTCGGCGAAGGCCAGTTCGCGATGTTCGGCAGGCACGAACTCCTCGCGCTTGACCGTCATCAGGAGGTCGAGCACGTCCTGATCCAGCACCTCCCAGGGGCGGATCTGTTGCTCGACCATGTTGAAGCGCGCTTTCTCGAAATTCATCAGGGACTCCCGGCAGAATATTAGCACACGCTAATTGTTAGCGTTACCCGTACAGGCAAACCGCGTCATTCTAGCGCAGAAGCCGCAGCCCCATCCGCGCTGCCACCGCGCTCGACATGCGAAGGCTTTACCCGGAACCACGCGGCGTACAACGCCGGCAGGAAAAGGATGGTGAGCACGGTGGCCACCGTCAGGCCGCCCATGATCGCCACCGCCATCGGACCGAAGAAGGTGCTGCGCGACAGCGGCACCATGGCGAAGATGGCGGCGGCGGCGGTGAGCATGATGGGGCGGAAACGCCGCACCGTAGACTCCACGATCGCGTCCCAACGCGTGCGCCCCGCCTCGATGTCCTGACGGATCTGATCCACCAGGATCACCGAGTTGCGCATGATCATGCCCGACAGAGCGATGGAGCCGAGCATGGCGACGAACCCGAAGGGCTTGTTGAACGCGAGCAGGAAGGCCGTCACGCCGATCAGGCCCAGCGGCGCCGTCAGCACGACCATGAAGGTGAGCGAGAAGCTCTGCAGCTGCAGCATCAGCACCGTGAGCACGACGAGCACGAAGATTGGCATGCCGGCGCCGACCGATGTGGTGCCCTTGGCGCTCTCCTCCACAGAGCCGCCGACATCAAGCCGGTAACCGAGTGGCAAGGCGTCGCGGATGCCCTGCATCTGCCCGGCCAGCTGTCCCACCACGACGGCAGGCTGCGTGCCGCCGTAGAGCGAGGCGCGCACGGTGACGGTGGGGATGCGGTTGCGGCGCCAGATCACGCCCGGCTCGAAGTCGTGTTCCAGACGCGCGATCTGCGCCAGCGGCACACTGCGTCCGCCCGCCACCGGCAAGGCCAGATCGGACAGCTGGGACAGGTGAACGCGCTCGGATTCCGCCCCGCGCAACACCACGCCGATGGTCTCGGTGCCCTCGCGGAACTGGGTCACGGTCATGCCCTGCAGCGAGGTTGCGAGCAGGTTCGAAATGTCCTGGGTGCTCACCCCGAGCAGGCGGGCCTTGTCCTGATCAATGGCCAGGCGCACCACCTTGGACGGCTCTTCCCAGTCCAGATGCACGTTGGACAGGTGAGGATTGCCGCGCATCGCCTCGGCCACGGCGTGCGCCTGACGGCGCAGCTCGCCAAGATCCGGCCCGCTCACCCGGTACTGCACCGGGAAGCCGACCGGCGGCCCGTTCTCGAGCCGGTTGACAATGCCGCGCAAGGGCCAGGGCTCATCCTGGAACAGGCGGATCAGCTTCTCGCGCAACGCCTCCCGCTCGGCCAGCCCGGCGGTCAGGATGACGACCTGCGCGAAACTGGTCTGCGGCAACTGCTGGTCCAGCGGCAGGTAGAAGCGCGGGCTGCCGCTGCCAACCCAGGACACGTAGTTCTCGATACCGTCCTGCTCGCTCAGGAAGGCCTCCAGCCGCAGCACCGCCGCCTCGGTCGCCTGATGCGAGACGCCCTCGGCCATGCGCAGATCGACGAGCAGCTCGGGCCGGGTCGAATCCGGGAAGAACTGCTGCGGCACGAAGCGCCCGAACGCAAACAGCGATGCTGCGAAGATCGCCACCGTGAGCACGATCACCACCCAGCGCAGGCGCACGCAGGCATCGACCAGCCTGCGCAGGCGGTTATAGAAGGCGGTGTGGTAGATCGCAAACTCGTCGTGCTGCTCGTGGGCATGGAGGTCGTGCTCCGCCATGCGGCGCCCGATCGCCGGCCACAACTTGCCGACCAGGCGCGCCAGCCAGGAGGGCTTGCCTGCGCGCTTGCTGAAGTCGGGGAGCAGGTAGTAGCCGAGATAGGGCACGAAGATCACCGCCGCGATCCACGAAACCAGCAGCGCGGTCACCGTGACCTGGAAGATCGAGCGGGTGAACTCGCCCACCGATGAGGCAGCCAGCGCCACCGGCAGGAAGCCCGCCGCCGTCACCAGTGTGCCCGAGAGCATCGGCATCGCGGTCGAGGTCCAGGCGTAGCTCGCCGCCCTCACCCGGCCCCAGCCCTGCTCCATCTTGCTCGCCATCATCTCGACCGCGATGATGGCGTCGTCCACCAACAGGCCAAGCGCGATGATCAGCGCGCCGAGGGAGATCTTGTGCAGGCCGATGTCCAATAGGTGCATGAACATGAACGTGATCGCCAGCACCACCGGAATGATCACCAGCACCACCACCCCGGTGCGGAAGCCGAGCGACAGCAGGCTCACTGCCATGACGATGATCACCGCTTCGGCCAGCACCTTGACGAACTCGTTCACCGCCCGCGTGACCGCGCGTGGCTGATCGGCGACACGTTCGAGCCGGATGCCCGCCGGCAACTGGGCGTCGATCTTCTCCACCGCCTCGTCGAGGTGACGACCGAGCGCCACGATGTCACCGCCACTGCGCATCGACACGCCGATACCGAGCGCCTCCTGCCCCATGTAGCGCAGCCGCTCGCCCGGCGGGTCGGCGTACCCGCGCCGCACCTCCGCGACATCACCGAGCCGGAAGCTGCGCCCGGCGGCACGGATCACCGTATCGCGGATCGCGTCGAGATCCTCGAACTGGCCCGAGGGGCGCAGCCAGACGCGCTCCTCATCCGTCTCGAAGAAACCCGCACCCGTCTCCGCGTTCTGCTGGGCAAGCGCGCCCACGATGTCGTCCAGGCGCAGGCCGAAGGTCGCGAGCTTGGCATTGGAGATCTCGACGAACACGCGCTGCGGCTGCTCGGCGAAGAAGCTCACCTTGGCAACGTCCTTCACCCGCAGCAGCTCGCTGCGGATCGCATCGGCGTGGCGCTTCAGCTCCGCATGGCTGACGTCCTCTCCGACCAGCGCGAAGAGGTTGCCATAGGTATCACCGAACTCGTCGTTGAAGAAGGGCCCGCGCACGCCTGCTGGGAAAGTGCCGGCAATGTCGCCGATCTTCTTGCGCACCTGGTACCAGATGTCGGGCACGTCGCGCGAAAGGGTCGCGTCCTTGACGATGAAGAACACCATCGTCTCGCCCGGCTTGGAGTAGCTGCGGATGACGTCGGCCTGTGCGATTTCCTGCAGCTTCTTCTCGATCCTGTCGGTGACCTGCTCGGCCATTTCGAGCGCACTCGCCCCGGGCCACTCGGCGCGGATCACCATCACCTTGAAGGTGAACGGAGGGTCCTCGGACTGGCCCAGGCGGGCATAGGAAAACAGCCCGAGCAGGGTCGACACGATGAGGAAATACAGCACCAGAGCGCGGTGCTTGAGCCCCCACTCGGAGAGATTGAAGCGCCCGCTCCCGATCGGGCTGGGCTCGGGCAGGCTCATCGTGCAACGTCCAGCAGCACGGGCGCGCCCTCTTCCACTGCGCGCACCTGCTCGCCCTCGACCAGGGTATGCACGCCGGCCACCACCACCCTCGCCCGTGACGGCAAGCCGCCGCGAACCAGGGCGCCATCCTCGCGCCAGGCCGCAACCTCGACCGCATGCGGCGCCAGCCTGCCGTCGGTATCAACCAGCCATACGGTGGCCGCAGCATCGTCCAGCCGGGTGAGCGCTGCCAGCGGCAGCAGCAACGCATCGCCCGCCTCGGGCATGGCAAACCGCACCCCTGCCGTAGCCCCCAGCGGCAAGCCTGCATCGGCCTCAGCCAGCGCCACGCGCACCGCAAAGGTCCGGGTTGAGGCATCGGCCGCCGGCGCGATCTCGCGCACCTGTGCCGCATACTCGCGCTCGGGAGCCGCCCAGGCCCGCACCACCGCGGGCATGCCCTGGCGCAACGCGCCGGCGCGCCCCTCTGGCACATGGATGAGCACCTCACGCGCTTCCGGGCGGGCGAGACGGAACACCGGCTGCCCCGCGCCCACCACCTGCCCCGGCTCGGCCAGTACGGCCGTGATCACCCCGGCCGCGGGGGCCTCCAGGCGGGTATAGCCAGCCTGGTTGGCCGCGCCCTCGGCCTGCGCCCGCAACTGCCGCAAGCGCGCCTCGGCGGCCTGCAGCGCCGTGCGGCGCGCATCCAGCGCCGCGGGCGAAACGAACTTGCGCGCAGCCAACTCCTGCGCCCGCGCGTATTCGGCCCACGCCAGCGCCAGATCCGCCTCCGCAGCCATCGCCGCAGCGCCCGCGGCATCGGCCGCAAGGCGCGCATCCTCGGGATCGAGCAGCGCAAGCGTCGCACCTGCTGCCACCTCCGACCCCACATCGACCCTGCGCTCGACGAGCTTGCCACCGATCCGGAAGCCGACGTCGACCTCGATGCGCGCACGCACCTCGCCTGCATAGTGCTGGATAGCCTGCGGCGCCGCGGCGCCGTCTACGGTGCGCACCATGACGGCGCGGAGCGGCGGCGTTTCGGGTGCGGGCGCAGAGCAGGCGGCAAGCAAGCAGCAGCCGCCCAGAAAAATCGGGGCAAGACGGGAGCGCATCGGGGATCGATCTCTATGCAAGGCAGGCATGCCGCATGGGCACCGCGGCCGGCCTGCGCGACGAAGCGGCGTTAGTGTAACGCCGCAAAGGCCCGTTCAGCGCGACTCGAGCACGAGGCGGCCGTTATCCGGCTGGATCGGACGGCCGTTGCGCGGATAGAGTCGCGCAAAAACGTCGAGCTGGGCGTCAGAGATCCGCACCGGCGTCTTCATTACCACCCACAGCACGTCCTCCGTGCACGGCGGCGTGGGCAACGAGCCCGTGTAGAGGAAGTGCCCGGGGTCCTGCGGCACCATCGTCGCCAGGTCGATCACCGCCTCGGGCGTGAACGCACGCCCGCGGTCCAGCGGCAGGTTGGCCCACAAGGTGCGAAACAGGGGGTGCTCCTCCCCCCCAGCGGACAGCAGCACCGAGAGGATCATCTGCCGCCCGTCGGCGCTGCGATGCTCGAGATAGGCCGCCATGTCGTGCGCCATGCCACCGACCCGGTCCTGCGAGGGGCGATGCAGCGTGAAGCGCTCAAGCTCATAGCGCACGCCACGCACGATCACGCCCATGCCGTTGCCAACATCCACCTGCAGCAGGTTTCCGGTGTCGCGGATGCGGAACCCGCTGCGATGGTAGTGGAACCTGACCGGCTCCAGATCCACCGCAAGCCCGTCACGCAGGTCGATCGGCGACTGCCGCCTGCCCTCTTCGCAGACGCGCCACTCGGGCCGCAAGCGCCCCCAGTGCTCGGGCCCGGTCTCGCCTGCATAGCTCCAACCCGGCTGGCCTTCGCCCACCGCGCTAAGACGGATGGCCTGCCGCGCGAGCAGGTCGGCGATCGCATCCTGCTCTGCCGGGACGGCCGCTGCATCTCGACGCACCGCCGGCGAGCGCGGCGCCGCCAGGGCCACGTCGCGCGCACGCGCGCTGAGCGCCGGACTACCCTGACGGGACACAGCCACGGCCTTGCGCGCAGGCGCAGAAGGGGCACCTGCCGGGGGCGGCGCGGGCGGCTTGCGGGTTTCGGCCGGCGAGACCACTGAAACCGCCGTCACCGGACCCGATTCCTTCGAAGGAGTGGCCACCTGCGGCTGGGGGCGGACCGCCTGCGTGGCCGGAGGCTCGGGTGGCCGTTCCGCTTTGGCTGCGAGCGTGGGGATCGGGGGGAGGATGGATGTGCGCGGAGCACTGTCGGCAGCGGCGCCCTGCCCCCCGGGCAGGAACTTGGCAGGAATCTCCACATGGGTTTCGAAGGCAGGCACCACCTCGCCCCGGTCCGTCGGCACGGCTGCGGTTTTCAAGGCGGCCGGCGGGGTCTCGGGCGCCGCTGCGATGCTGCCTGCACGCTCGCGCCCCGCAGCGCCCGCCCCTTCCGCGACCGGCGGCTTCGCTTGCGCGGGCGCTGCAGGCTTTGCCACAGGCGCCACGGCCGTGGCGGACCCGTCCTGCCGGGCGGCAGCGGCGCTTGCAGCCTCGCTGGCGAGCTTCTGCAGGTCGGCTGCGGAGGGCGGCTCGCAAACCTCGCGCCACATCCGCTCATCGACCGAACCGCGCGCGACCTCCAGGAAAATCTGGTCCGCAACCGACTCCTCGCGCACGATGTTGTCGAAGGCATCGACATACACGCGCTTGATGGTGGTGAAGCTGCGCTTGCGACAGTCGTAGCGGTTCAGGGCCTTGATCATCGCGTACCCCGACGCGCGCGCCTCTTCGGTGGTCAGCACCACCCGTCCCCAGGAAATCTTCGTGCCCCCATCCGAGGTCAGGATGCTGCCACGGTCGATCTCGACGCGGCGATTGCGGTCGCTCAGCACGAGTTGCCAGTCGGCAGCCTGCACGGCTCCGGCAGCCTGGGCGAGCAGCAATGCGGCAAGGATCGAGCGGAAAGGTCTCATCGTCGTAGGCGGATGCGGAATGTTCATCATGCTAATCGACCTTTTCCACAAAATCTTGAGCACCTTGCCACGCCCGGGAGCATCCAGTATCGTCCCAGCTCTCGTTAGGGGTGCCCGCCGCGCACGGGCTGAGAAACACCCTTGGAACCTGATCCGGCTCGCACCGGCGTAGGGAAACGTAATTCATGAGCTCGTCCGCCACATCCGCTGCCACCGGCAGCGCGTCGCCCGCTTCTTCCGCCGTCCGATCGCACATCCCCAACGTCGTCTCCATCGCCGGGGTTGATCCAAGTGGCGGCGCTGGCGTATTCGCCGACCTCAAGACCTTCTCCGCGCTCGGCGCCTACGGCTGCGGCGTGGTTGCCGCGCTCACGGCGCAGAACACGCAGGCGGTCACCGGCGTGCATGTACCGCCCACCGATTTCCTGCGCCTGCAGATCGACACCCTGTTCGTCGACGTCGCAATCCACGCCACCAAGATCGGCATGCTCGGCAGTGCGGAGGTCACCGCCACGGTGGCCGACCGCCTCGCGCACTGGAAGGCCGCCCGCGTGGTGCTCGACCCCGTCATGGTGGCCAAGAGCGGCGACAGCCTGCTGGCGAAGAGCGCAATCTCGGCGCTGCGCGAGGCGCTCTTCCCGCAGGCCTTCCTGATCACCCCCAACCTGCCCGAGGCCGGCGTGCTGCTCGAGCAGCGCGCGCCCGACACGGTCAAGGAGATGTACCGCGCCGCCGAGCGCCTGCGCGAGCTGCTGCCGCTGTCCTCCGAGCGCTGGGTGCTGCTGAAGGGCGGCCACCTGCCCGGCAACGAGCTGGTCGACCTGCTCTTCGACGGCGACCGTATGGTCGAGCTGCCGGCGCAGCGCATCGACACCAAGAACACGCACGGCACCGGCTGCACGCTCAGCTCGGCGATCGCTGCACTGCTGCCGCAGGCCGAGGGCCAGTTCCGTCCCGTCGAAGCCGCGGTGCGCCATGCACGCCAATGGTTGCTCGGTGCGATCGCGCATGCGGGCGAGCTGGCGGTCGGCAGCGGCCATGGACCGGTGCATCACTTCCACGCACTGTGGAAGCGGTGAGCGCATCCACCACCGGCGCCTGCCCGCCGGCATGCATCCCATGCAGCACATAACCAACGCTCCCCCCTCCCCAGGAGACCGCATGAACGCCAACGAGAAATTCATCGCCGCCAAGGCCCATGTCGACGAGGCCGCGATCGCCCCGCTGCCCAACTCGCGCAAGATCTACGTCGAGGGCTCGCGCCCCGACATCCGCGTGCCGATGCGCGAGATCTCGCAGGCCGACACCCCGGCCTCCTTCGGCGCCGAGCAGAACCCGCCGATCTTCGTCTATGACTGTTCGGGCCCCTACTCCGACCCGGCCGCGAAGATCGACATCCGCTCCGGCCTGCCCGCGCTGCGCCAGCAGTGGATCGAGGAGCGTGCCGACACCGAGCTGCTGCCCGATCTTTCGTCCGAATTCGGCCGCCAGCGCGCCGCCGACAAGAGCCTGGACGAGTTGCGCTTCCCCGGCCTGCATCGCAAGCCGCGCCGCGCCAAGGCGGGGGCCAATCTCAGTGGCAATGTCACGCAGATGCACTACGCCCGCCGCGGCATCATCACCCCCGAGATGGAATACGTCGCCATCCGCGAGAACCTCAACCGCGAGCAGTACATCGCCTCGCTGCGTGCCAGCGGCGGCCTCAAGGGCCAGAAGATGGCCGAAATGATGCTGCGCCAGCACCCGGGCCAGAACTTCGGCGCCAGCCTGCCGGCGACGATCACCCCCGAGTTCGTGCGCGACGAGATCGCCCGCGGGCGCGCCATCATCCCGAACAACATCAACCACCCCGAGTCCGAGCCGATGATCATCGGCCGCAACTTCCTCACCAAGATCAACGCCAACATCGGCAACTCGGCGGTCACCTCGAGCATCGCCGAAGAGGTCGACAAGATGACCTGGTCGATCCGCTGGGGCGGCGACACGGTGATGGATCTCTCCACCGGCAAGAACATCCACGAGACCCGCGAGTGGATCATCCGCAACAGCCCGGTGCCGATCGGCACGGTGCCGATCTACCAGGCCCTGGAGAAGGTCAACGGCAAGGCCGAAGACCTCACCTGGGAGATCTTCCGCGACACCCTGATCGAGCAGGCCGAGCAGGGCGTGGACTACTTCACCATCCACGCCGGCGTGCTGCTGCGCTACGTGCCGCTGACCGCCAACCGCATGACCGGCATCGTGTCGCGCGGCGGCTCGATCATGGCCAAGTGGTGCCTGGCGCATCACAAGGAGAGTTTCCTCTACACCCACTTCGAGGACATCTGCGAGATCATGAAGGCCTACGACGTGGCCTTCAGCCTCGGCGACGGCCTGCGCCCGGGCTCGATCTACGATGCCAACGACGAGGCGCAGCTGGGCGAGCTCAAGACCCTGGGCGAGCTCACCGAGCTCGCCTGGCGCCACGACGTGCAGGTCATGATCGAGGGCCCCGGCCACGTGCCGCTGCAGCTCATCAAGGAGAACATGGATCTGCAGCTCGAGTGGTGCAAGGAAGCGCCCTTCTACACCCTGGGCCCGCTCACCACCGACATCGCCCCGGGCTACGACCACATCACCAGCGGCATCGGCGCGGCCACCATCGGCTGGTACGGCACCGCGATGCTGTGCTACGTGACGCCCAAGGAGCACCTCGGCCTGCCCAACAAGCAGGACGTCAAGGAAGGCATCATCACCTACAAGCTGGCTGCGCATGCCGCCGATCTCGCCAAGGGCCACCCGGGCGCGCAGATCCGCGACAACGCCTTGAGCAAGGCGCGCTTCGAGTTCCGCTGGGAGGACCAGTTCAACCTCGGCCTCGACCCCGACAAGGCGAAGGAGTTCCACGACGAGACCCTGCCCAAGGACTCGGCCAAGGTGGCGCACTTCTGCTCGATGTGCGGCCCGCACTTCTGCTCGATGAAGATCACCCAGGACGTGCGCGACTTCGCCGCCCAGCAGGGCATCGACGAGGCCGAGGCGCTCAAGAAGGGCATGGAGGAGAAGTCGATCGAGTTCGTGAAGAGCGGGGCCGAGGTGTATCGCAACGTGTGATGCCGCTCGCCGCCGTTTGAGCATCGACGGCCCGCAACATGCGGCCCGTCGGGTTTTGCCGTGCATCAAGCGCCAGCATCTGCATCCGGCGTGTAAACTGACGGGTTTTCCGCTCGCGCCCGCCTCGGGCCTGCCCTTCGCCGATGACCCCGCTCGACCGTTTCACCCAGGATGATCTGATCGCCCAGCTCGGCATGGAAACCGTGGCCAAGGGGCTGGGCTACCTGAGCCGGGTGAGTGCGCTTTCGGCCGAGGGCGGCGAGGTGTCGGCGCTGGTGAAGGGCCGGCAGCGCACGCCTTACAACGTGTATGCGAACGTCCTCGAGGAAGACGGGCGCCCCGCGCTCACCAGCACATGCACCTGTCCGATGGGCTACGACTGCAAGCACGTGGCGGCAATGATGCTGGTGTGGCTGCACCAGCGCGGCCGCCCCGAGCGCCCGCGGGAGCAGGTGCGGGCCTGGGTCGAAGGCTTTCGCCAGGCGGCCCGCGCGCTGGGCCCCGGAGGCACGGACACGACCAGGACGAACAAGACGCTACACGCGCTGCACTACGTCATCGAGCCCGATGCCTACAGCAGCGACTACCGCGTCCTCTGCTACAAGGTGCGCCTCGACCAGCAGGGACAGATCCGCCAGCACGAGCGCTGGAGCAACATCGAGCGCGCGCTGCAGGCTCCGCCCGCCTTCGTCGCGGAGGACGACCATGAGGTTCTGCGCCTGCTGTGGGCACACCGTCCGCGCGGCCGCCCGATGCTCAATGAAGGTGTGATGCTGGACGGCAAGCACAGCGCCGAGCTGATGGCGGCCTTGCTCGCCAGCGGTCGCGCACACTACGACCGCCTCGCTGGCCCGGTACTGAGCGCGGGCGAGCCGCGCCCGGGCACACCCGACTGGACGCTCACCGCCGACGGCCTGCGCGCCCCAACGCTCAAGATCGAGCCCGCTGCCGACCACGTCCTGCCGCTGCTGCCACTCTGGTACGTGGACGTCGCCACGGCAAGCGCCGGCCCGGTCACGCTCGAAGTGCCTGCCGAACTGGTGCAGCGCATGCTGTGGCTGCCGCCGCTGACCCAGGCTGAATCCGAGCTGGTTGCCGAAACGCTTGCCGACGTGGCCCCTGCCCTGCCCGTACCGACCCTGCGCGGCGAGCCGCCAATCGAGCTCGGCGGTGTGCCGGTGCCGGTGCTGCGCCTGGAATCGCGCCCGGTGCTCCAGGTGCGCTATCGCAGCTACGCCGCCTACGGTACCTATGTGCTCGATCTCGCGCTGCTCGCCTTCCGCTACGGACCGTTGACGGTGGAAGCAGGCGACGCCCGCCTCTTCCACCCCTTGCCCGACGGCCGCAGCGCCCGCCTCACTCGCGACGAGGCCGCCGAGCGCACCGCCGCACAGCGGCTTGCGGCGGCCGGTTTCACCCGCATTCCGCCCGGCGCGGTGCAGGCCAGCTTCGGCCCCCTGCCGGCCGATGCACTCGGCCTGGCAAGCGAGGCGGAATGGTCGACCTTCATGGCCGGCGCCGTGCCGACGCTGCGCGCAGAAGGCTGGGAGATCGCGTTCCCAGCCGACTTCCGCCACAACGCCATCGACATCGACGCACTGATGCTCGACATCGACGAGCACGAGGACGGCTGGCTGGGCCTGTCGCCCGGCATCGAGGTGGACGGCAAATCCCTGCCGCTTGCACCGCTGCTCGCCGGCCTGTTCGCCCACGACCCACGCTGGCTCTCAGGCAGGCTGGACGACATCGACGACCACGAGGCGCTGATCCTCGAGGACGAGACGCTCGGCCGCCTGCGCATCCGCGCCGGGCGGGTAAAGCCGCTGGTGCGCGCGCTGGTCGACCTCTTCGACCGGCCAGACCACGACTGGCGGCTCTCGAAGCTCGATGCCACACGCCTGGCCGACCTCGACCTGCCCGGCCGCGGCCACGATCTGGTTTCCAGGCTCACCAGCCGCCTGCGCGACGCCGCGGGCATCGAGGCGGTGAATCCGCCGAAAGGCTTCCGCGCCGAACTGCGCCCCTACCAGCTCGAGGGCCTGGCTTGGCTGCAGCACCTGGTGCGCCACGACCTCGCCGGCATCCTTGCCGACGACATGGGCCTGGGCAAGACCGCACAGACGCTCGCCCACCTGCTCACCGAGAAGCACGCCGGCCGACTCGACGCACCCGCACTGGTGATCCTGCCGACCTCGCTGGTGTTCAACTGGCAGGCCGAAGCCGAGCGCTTCGCCCCAGAGCTGAACGTGCTGAACCTGCACGGCGCCGACCGCCACGCACGCTTCGACGAACTGGACGCGGACGGCAAGGACAGCGAGAAGATCGACATCGCGCTCACCACCTACCCGCTGCTGTGGCGCGACGCCGAGCAGTTGCAGGCGCGCGAGTGGAGCCTGCTGATCCTCGACGAGGCACAAACGGTGAAGAACGCCGCCAGCAAGGGCGCGCAAGTCATCCGCCAGCTCAAGGCCCGCCATCGCCTGGGCCTCACCGGCACGCCGCTGGAGAATCACCTCGGCGAACTGTGGGCGCAGTTCGACTTCCTGCTGCCGGGTTTCCTCGGCACGCACAAGCAGTTCACCCAGACCTGGCGCACGCCGATCGAAAAGCACGGCGACACCGTGCGCCGCGACCTGCTCGCCGCCCGCCTGCGCCCGTTCATCCTGCGCCGGCGCAAGGAAGACGTCGCCACGGAGCTTCCGCCCAAGACCATCATCGTGCGCAGCGTGGGCCTGGAGGGCGGCCAGCGCGACCTGTACGAGACGGTACGCGCAGCCATGGACGAGAAGGTGCGCGCCGAGATTACGGGCAAGGGCTTTGCGCGCAGCCAGATCGTGATCCTCGATGCGCTACTGAAGTTGCGCCAGGTGTGCTGCGACCCGCGCCTCCTCAAGTCCCCCGCCGCCGCACGCGTCAAGGAGCGGGCCAAGCTCGACCTGCTGATGGACATGCTGCCCGAACTGATCGACGAGGGCCGACGCATTCTGGTGTTCTCGCAGTTCACCACCATGCTGAGCCTGATCGCCACCGAGCTCGACAAGGCGAAGATCGGCTGGGTCGCACTGACCGGGGACACCCGCGACCGCCGCATTCCGGTCGAAGACTTCCAGAAGGGCCGCGTGCCGGTGTTCCTGATCAGCCTAAAGGCGGGCGGCGTGGGACTCAACCTGACCGCCGCCGACACCGTGATCCACTACGATCCGTGGTGGAATCCGGCGGCGGAAAACCAGGCCACCGACCGCGCCCATCGCATCGGACAGGACAAACCGGTGTTCGTGTTCAAGCTGGTGTGCGCGGGCAGCATCGAGGAGAAGATCCTCGCCCTGCAGGAGAAGAAGGCCGCGCTGGCCGAGGGCGTGCTCTCGGAGGATGCGAATGCGCTGGCAAAGTTCGGCGAGTCGGATATCGCCGCCCTGCTTGCGCCGCTGCCAGCCCCGGCCCGCTGACAGGGCGCGTGCTGTCCGATCATGACGGGCGGGCTCGCGGACAGCCCGACCTCGCGGCTCATTCCCAAGGAGTCGCTGCCACAGGCGCAAAAAACCCGGCCGGGCGGACCCAGGCCGGGCTCGTCGCGTCCCGAACGCTTAGCGCGCCGGTTCTGCGATGAAGATCTCCACGCGGCGGTTCATCGCCCGCCCTGCTGCGGTCGCATTGTCGGCCACGGGCTGGTAGGAGCCCCGGCCATCGACCGCGATGCGCTGCGCCGAAACGCCGCGCATGACCAGATAGTCACGGGTCGCCGCGGCACGATTCACCGAAAGCGGGTTGTTGATGGCGTCGGAGCCGGTGCTGTCGGTGTGACCGATGATGGACACCGTGGTCACGGGGTGCTGATTCAACGTAGCGGCCAGGCGGTCGAGCACCGGACGCATGTTCGGCTTGATGTCATACCGGCCCACGTCGAAAGAGACATCCGAGGGGATATCCACCTTGAGCTGGTTGTCGGCCGTCTGGCTGATGCCGATACCGGTACCCGCGGTGGCCTGCTCCATCTCGGCACGCTGCTTCTGCATGTTCTGCGACCACAGGTAGCCGCCCGCGGCCCCGATCGCCGCGCCAACGGCTGCGCCGGTCGCCGTGCTCTTGCTCTTGTTGCCACCCGCAGTGGCACGTCCGATGATCGCACCCGTCACCGCCCCGATGCCTGCGCCAACGCTGGCGTCACGCTGGGTTTCCGTCATGTTCGCGCAACCCGACAGCCCGCCCATGGCGAGCGTGATTGCGGAAAAGGTGATGATGACTTTTTTCATGTTGTTTGCCTCCGTTGAGCTGCGGGAATACGAATTATGGCCGCTTCGCGCTTTCACTCTAGCCCATCCGAATGCAACAGAACATGACGGCGGCGCCTGGATGCGAGCGGCTCAGGCGCGCAGCGCGTTGAACAGCGAAAAACCGACCCAGGTCATCAGCACCGAGCCGAGCACATGCAGCAGCAGGTGCGCACCCAGCCAGCCGAGCGCGCCGCGCTGCAAGAGATGAAAGGCCTCTGCCGAGAAGGTCGAGAAGGTCGTCAGTCCGCCGAGCAACCCGGTCGTAAGCAATAGCTTCAACGCCGGCGTCATCGTCGGCCAGGCCTGCACCGCCGCCAGCGCAAGCCCCATCAGCAAGCCGCCCAACAGGTTCGCCGCCAGTGTGCCGAGCGGCACCAGTGCGAACACCGGATTGAGCCACAGCCCGAGTCCCCAGCGCAGCCACGCGCCGCAGGCCGCGCCCACCCCCACCGCAGCGAATGCCGCGAGATTCATCACCCGCCCTCCCCAGAACACGCAGGCCATGCACCCGCACCTTGCGATTCTAACCAGTCCGGAACGCGCCGCCGGAACACGAACGGTCGATCGGCTACAATCAGCGCATGCCCGAAACCGGCCCCAGGCCGATTTTTCCTCCTTCCCGCACACCCCGATGAAACCCGAAAAGAACCCTGCCGCCGAAGCGCCCGTCGTATCCAATTTCATCCGCAACATCATCGACGAGGACATCCGTACGGCGAAATGGGGCGGCCGCGTCGAGACGCGCTTCCCGCCCGAACCCAACGGCTACCTGCACTACGGCCACGCCAAGTCGATCTGCCTGAACTTCGGCCTCGCCGAGGCCTACGGCGGCGCCTGCCACATGCGCTTCGACGACACCAACCCCGAGAAGGAAGAGCAGGAGTACGTCGACGCCATCCTCGAGGCGGTGCAATGGCTGGGTTTCGAGTGGGGCGAACACCTGTACTTCGCCTCGGACTACTTCGACCGCATGCACGACTGCGCGATCAGCCTGATCCAGGCTGGCAAGGCCTATGTGGACTCGCAGTCGGCCGAGGAGATGCGCGCCAACCGAGGCACGCTGACCGAGGCGGGCAAGGACAGCCCCTACCGCGAGCGCAGCGTCGAGGAGAATCTCGATCTCTTCGCGCGCATGCGCGCCGGCGAGTTCGCTGAAGGCACGCACATCCTGCGCGCCAAGATCGACATGGCCAGCCCCAACATCAACCTGCGCGACCCGGCGATCTACCGCATCCGCCACGCCACCCACCATCGCACCGGCGACGCGTGGTGCATCTACCCGATGTACGCCTTCGCCCACCCGATCGAGGACGCGATCGAGAACATCACCCACTCGGTGTGCACGCTCGAGTTCGAGGACCAGCGCCCCTTCTACGACTGGCTGCTCGACGCGCTCGCCAGCGAAGGCCACTTCCCACGCCCGCTGCCGCAGCAGATCGAGTTCGCCCGCCTCAACCTCACCTACGTGGTGCTCTCCAAGCGCAAGCTGATCCAGCTCGTGAATGAAGGCCACGTCGCCGGCTGGGACGACCCCCGGCTACCCACGCTCGTCGGCGCCCGCCGCCGCGGCTTCACCGCCGCCGGCTTCCGCCGCTTCGCAGAGCGCATCGGGGTGTCGAAGGCCGACTCGTGGATCGACATGAGCGTGCTCGAAGAATGCATGCGCGACGACCTCAACGAAGCCGCCGAGCGCCGGGTGGCGGTGCTCGACCCGCTGAAACTGGTCATCACGAACTATGAAGAAGGTGCCTCCGAGCTGTGCCAGGCGCCCAACCACCCGCTCAAGCCCGAACTGGGCAAGCGCGACATGCCGTTCTCGCGCGAGCTGTGGATCGAGCGTGATGACTTCATGGAAGAGCCGGTCAAGGGCTTCCACCGCCTGTATCCCGGCAACATGGTGCGCCTGCGCTACGGTTTCGTGGTGAAGTGCACCGGCTGCGAGAAGGACGCCGCCGGCAACGTCACCGCGGTGCTCGCCGAGTACATGCCCGACTCCAAGTCCGGCACCCCGGGCGCCGACAACTACAAGGTCAAGGGCAACCTGCACTGGGTGTCGGCGGCGCACGGCTACGAGGCAGAGGTACGCATCTACGACCGCCTCTTCGCCCACCCGCACCCCGGCCAGCGCCGCGAGGGCGACGCGCCCGACTTCGAGCGCGACTTCCTCACCGACATCAACCCCGACAGCAAGCGCGTCATCACCGCGTATCTGGAAGCAGCGCTCAAGGATGCCCAGCCCGAGGAGCACTTCCAGTTCGAGCGCCACGGCTACTTCGTAGCCGATCGGGTGGATTCGAAACCCGGCGCGCCGGTGTTCAACCGCACGGTGACGCTGAAGGACTCGTGGGCCAAGGGCGGAAAGTGAGCCACGACCCGACCGAAGGCACGGCGAGGCGTTGAGCACCGGAAATACAAGCTCATGAAAGCCCTGCGCCGCCTCCTCCTGCTCGCACTCCTCGCCGCACTGGTGGGCGCCGGGGGGTGGTGGATGACCCGCCCCAAGCCCGTCGAGGTGGTGGTGCACGCGGTGGCCCGCGGCACGGTCGAGGCCACGCTGACCAACACCCGCGCGGGCGAGGTGGAGTCCTGCCAGCGCGCGAAGATGGCGACCATCGCCGGCGGGCGGATCGAGTGGCTGGGGGTCCAGGAAGGCGATCGGGTCGAAGCGGGACAGGTGCTGATGCGACTGTGGCACGGTGACCTCGACGCGCGTGCCGCGGTCGCCCGCGCGCAACTGGCTACCACGCGCCAACGCGTGCAGGAGGTCTGCACGATGGCGGCCAACGCAGCGCGCGAGGCGGCGCGCCAGGCGCAGCTGCGCAAGCGTGGCTTCGTCTCGGCGAGCGCCGAGGAAATGGCGCGCACCGAAGCCCGCGCCCGCCGCGCAGCCTGCGACACCGCACAGGCCGACGTCGCCACCGCCGAGGCCCAGCTCACCGCCACCGAGACCGAACGCCAGCGCCTGGTGCTGGTCGCCCCCTTCGCCGGCACGGTCGCGAACATCAGTGGCGAGCTCGGCGAATACGCCACGCCCTCGCCCCCCGGCGTGCCGATGCCGCCGGCGATCGACCTGATCGACGATTCCTGCCTGTACGTGAAGGCGCCGATGGACGAGATCGACGCCCCGAAGATCCAGCCCGGGCTCCCGGTGCGCATCACCCTCGAGGCCATGCCCGACAAGGTGTTCGCGGGCACGGTGCGGCGCGTGGCGCCCTACATCACCGCGGTGGAAAAGCAGGCGCGCACGGTGGCGGTGGATGTGGATTTCGTGAATCCGGACGAGGCGCGCGGGCTGCTGGTCGGTTACAGCACGGACGTGGAGATCGTGCTGGCGACGCGCTCGGACGTGCTGCGGATTCCGACCGGGGCCTTGCGCGAGGGTGGCAGGGTGCTGGTGGTGGAGGGCGACGTGCTGGCGGAGCGCACCGTGGAGACGGGCGTGTCGAACTGGGCGTTCACCGAGGTGGTGTCGGGAATCGCCGAGGGAGAACGCGTGGTGACTTCACTGGAGCGCGAGGGGGTGATCACTGGCGCCAGGGTGGTCGTTCGCGCCGCACCGGCAGGGTGACGACGAACGCCAACGGCCCGAGCCCATGCCCCAGATCGAACTCGACCACATCGACCGCATCTTCAAGCTCGGCGACAGCGAGGTTCATGCCCTGCGCGACCTCACGCTGCGCATCGAGGCCGGCGAGTACGTCTCGGTCATGGGCCCATCCGGCTCGGGCAAGTCCACCCTGCTGAACCTGCTCGGTTTGCTCGACCGCCCCAACGCCGGCGCCTACCGGCTCGAAGGCCGCGACGTCACCACGCTCTCGGCCGACGAACAGGCTGCCGTGCGCAGCGCGCGCATCGGCTTCGTGTTCCAGAGCTTCCACCTCGTCCCCCGCCTCACCGCCGCCGAGAACATCGGCCTGCCGCTGGTGCTCGCCGGCGTGCCCGCCGTCGAGCGCGGGGTGCGCGTCTCGCAGGCCGTCAGCGACTTCGGCCTCGAAGGGCGCGCCCACCACCGGCCCGACGAACTCTCCGGCGGCCAGCGCCAGCGCGTCGCCATCGCGCGCGCCACCATCATGCGCCCGGCGCTGCTGCTCGCCGACGAACCCACCGGCAACCTCGACCGCGCCACCGGGCAGGAAGTCACCGCCCTGCTCGAGTCGCTCAACGCCGCCGGCACCACGCTCATCGTCGTCACCCACGACCCCACGATGGGCGAGCGCGCGCGACGACGGCTGATGATGGAGGACGGCGCCCTGGTCCACGACGAGCGCGAGGAGCATGACGGGCACGACAGGCGCGACGGGCGTCCCGCATGAACCCCGCCGACACCCTGCGCTTCGCCACCCGCGCGGCCACCGCCTACCCGCTGCGCACTGCGCTGATGATGCTCGCGATGTCCATCGGCGTGGCCGCGGTGGTGGTGCTCACCGCGCTGGGTGAAGGCGCGCGCCGCTACGTCGTCGACGAGTTCGCCGCGCTCGGGGCGAACCTGCTCATCGTGCTTCCCGGGCGCACCGAGACCGGCGGCGTCAGCGCCGGCAGCTTCGTCACCAGCACCCCGCGCGACCTCACCAACGACGACGCTGCCGCCCTCGCCCGCCTGCCGCTGGTGCGCCGCGTGGCGCCGCTCGCGGTGGGCAACTCCGAGATCGCCGCCGCAGGACGGCTGCGCGAGGTGATGGTGCTCGGCACGAGCGCGGACTTTCTCGACCTGCGCGGGCTGGCGCTCGCGCAGGGGAGCTTCCTGCCGCGCACCGATTTCGACCGTGCGGGGGCGGTCGCCGTGATCGGCGACGCGATCCGCGTAGAGATCTTCGGCCACCAGGCCGCAGTCGGACGCATGATCCGCATCGGCGACAACCGCCTGCGCGTGATCGGCGTACTCGCGCCCGCCGGCCGCGGACTGGGGATGAGCACCGACGAGCTCGTGCTGGTGCCGGTCGCCACCGCACAGGCCATGTTCGACACCAGCGGCCTGTTCCGCATCTTCGTCGAGACCACCGAGCGCAGCGCCCTCGCGCCCGCCCAGGACCAGATCGAGGAACTGCTGCGAACGCGCCGCGACGGCGAGCTCGACATCACCGTGATCACGCAGGACGCCATGCTCGGCACCTTCGACCGCATCCTCGGCGCGCTAACGCTCGCGGTCGCCGGCATCGCAGGGATCAGCCTCGCAGTGGCGGGCATCCTGGTCATGAACGTGATGCTGGTCGCCGTCACCCAGCGCACCGCAGAGATCGGCCTGCTGAAGGCGCTGGGCGCGCGCACGACAACCATCCGCCACGCCTTCCTGGCCGAGGCGGTGCTGCTGTCGCTCGCGGGCGCCGTCAGCGGCTTTGCGCTCGGCCACGCGGGCGCCTGGGGCGTGCGCACGGCGTGGCCGATGCTGCCCGCGTGGCCGCCCGACTGGGCGGTGGCGGCGGCGCTGGCGACGGCGCTCATCACCGGTGCGCTGTTCGGCGTGCTGCCGGCGCGCCGCGCCGCCGGGCTCGACCCCGTGCAGGCCTTGTCCAAGCGCTGAGGCCGACGACGATGCGCTGGCAGGACGCCCTCCACCTTGCGCTGCGTGCGCTCACCGCGCACCAGTTGCGCAGCTTCCTGACCCTGCTCGGGATCGGCGTCGGCATCGCGGCAGTGATCTTGCTCACGTCGATCGGCGAGGGCCTGCACCGCTTCGTGCTGGCGGAGTTCAGCCAGTTCGGCACCAACGTGCTCAGTATCAACCCAGGGCGCCAGGGTGCACGCGGCGGACCACCCGGCCTGCCCTCGACCGCGCGCGAGCTCACTCTCGACGATGCCGACGCGCTCGCCCGCCTGCCCAACGTGCGCCACGTCACCGCCTCGGTCAGCGGCAACGCCGAGGTGCGCGCGCAGGGTCGGGTGCGGCGCACCATGGTGCTCGGCGTGGGGCCGCAGATGCAGGAGGTCTACACCATGCGCGCCCGCGTCGGCCAGTTCCTGCCCGCGGACGATGCGGCCACGGCGCGCGCTTTCGTGGTGCTGGGCGCCAAGCTCAAGCGCGAACTGTTCGGAAACGCCAATGCGCTCGGCGAGCGCGTGCAGATCGGCGACGAGCGCTTCCGCGTGATCGGCATCATGGAAGAGAAGGGTCAGTTCCTCGGCATCGACCTGGACGACGCAGCCTACATCCCGGTGGCGCGCGGCATGTCGCTGTTCCGCCGCGACGGCGTCATGGAGATCGCGCTCACCTACGAGGAGGCCATACCCGCGGCGCGGGTGGCGGAGTCTGTTCGCCGACTCATGACCGCGCGCCACGGCCTGGAGGACTTCACCATCATCACCCAGGAGGACATGCTCGCGACGCTGTCGAACATCCTCGACATCCTCACCGCGGCGGTGGGCGCGCTGGGCGGGATCTCGCTGCTGGTGGGCGGCGTAGGCATCGTGACCATCATGAGCATCGCCGTCACCGAACGCACCAGCGAGATCGGCCTGCTCGTGGCCCTGGGGGCGCGGCGACGCACCATCCTCACGCTGTTCCTCGGCGAGGCGGTGGTGCTCTCCGGCATCGGCGGCCTGCTGGGGCTGGCTGCCGGGGCGGGGCTGGCGCAACTCGTCGGCCTCGCAGTGCCGGCAATGCCGGTGGCAACGCCCTGGCAGTTCGCGCTCGCCGCCGAAGTGGTGGCGCTGGTGGTGGGGCTCGCGGCGGGCGTGCTGCCGGCGCGACGCGCGGCCCGGCTGGACGCAGTGGAGGCGTTGCGGGCCGAGTGAGCGCGCGCCGCGCAAACGATGCATCGGCGCAAACCTTGCGACTCGTTGACTTTGGTCAAGCTTTCTTCAGATTCCAGGCGCATCAAGCGGCGCGGCCATCTAGATTGGAAGCGAGCAATCCGTGAAATAAGTCACGGTTCTTCAGGGAAACAGCCCATGAGACCGTGCGCCAGGACAGGAGACCATCATGTGTACATTCGACGCCCCCATCGCCCGTTGCGAAACCATGCACCAGATGGTGTTGCTGGACGAAACCCGCCGCGAATGCGCCTGCGAACACGGCTGCCCGCCGGGTCAGGCATGTCCGCTCGCCGCCTGCTTCGCACGCCAGAGCGGCCTGTACGAAACGCACCCCGAGATCCGCCGCGACGGCCAGCCACGTCACGCGCCGGTGCATTGATCGCCGACGTGATCGACCACGCAGTGATCCACTGATCGCACTTCGGGAAAACCTTGACGGAACCTGAAAGTCCCCGCGCCGGTCATTACTCCCAAAAGCACAATCGGGCGTCGCACGCAGCGTGACGACGCCCTTTTCGCAAGGGGACCATGACATGACGCCGATCCGCGGGGGTGAGACGTGCTCGCGAGCATAGGCCTGATCGGCCTGGCCGCGCTACTCGCACCAGCCTTCACCGCGCGCCTGCAGAGCCGGGCGGCGTGGGTGTTGGCGATTGCGCCCCTTGCCTGCTTCGTCCATTTCCTCGTCCTGATGGGGGACGTCGCTGGTGGCGGCGTGCTCGAACAGACGCTGCCCTGGGTGCCGGCGCTCGGCGTCGAACTCTCCTTCCGGCTCGACGGCCTGTCCCTGCTCTTCGCCCTGCTGATCACCGGCATCGGCACCCTGATCGTCCTCTACGCCGGCGCCTACCTGTCGGACCATCATCATCTCGGCCGCTTCCACGCCTATCTGCTCGCCTTCATGGCGGCCATGCTGGGCCTGGTGCTCTCGGACGACCTCATCGCGATGTTCGTGTTCTGGGAGCTGACCAGCGTCACCTCCTTCCTGCTCATCGCCTTCCAGCACGACAAGGGCGAGTCGCGCCGAGCGGCCCTGCAGGCGCTGCTGATTACCGGGGGCGGCGGCCTCGCACTGCTCGCCGGCCTGGTGCTGCTCGGCATCGCCGGCGGCAGCTGGCAGTTCTCGGGGCTGTCGGGCGAGGCCATCGCCGGCCATGCGCTCTACCCGGCGATCCTCGCGCTGGTGCTGCTCGGCGCCTTCACCAAGTCGGCGCAGCTGCCCTTCCACCTCTGGCTGCCCAACGCCATGGCGGCACCCACGCCGGTGTCGGCCTTCCTGCACTCGGCGACCATGGTCAAGGCCGGGGTGTATCTGCTCGCGCGCCTGAACCCGACCCTGGGCGAGTCGATCGCGTGGAGCACGATCCTGATCACCGTCGGCGCCGCCACCGCGCTCGTGGGCGCGGTGCTGGCGATCCGCCAGACCGACCTCAAGCGCGTGCTCGCCTATACCACGGTCACCGTGCTCGGCCAGCTCACGATGCTGCTCGGCACCAACACGCATTATGGCCTGCAGGCCTTCGCGATCTACCTGGTGGCGCACGCCTTCTACAAGGCGGCGTTGTTCATGGCGGTGGGCGCGGTGGATCACGCCACCGGCACACGGCAGATCGCCCGCCTGGGTGGCCTGATGCGCTACATGCCGCTCACCGGCTTCGCGGTTGCGCTGGCGGCGTTCTCGAATGCGGGCCTGCCGCCTTTCTTCGGTTTCATCGCCAAGGAGTTCAAGTACGCGGGGCTGATCGAGCTCGGGCTCGCGGGCTGGATCACCACCGCGGTGATGATCCTCACCAATGCGTTGCTGCTCACCGCAGCCGGCGTCGTCTTCGTGCGCACCTTCCTGGGCAAGGAGGGCAACTATCCGCATACGCCACACGAAGCCAGCCTGCCGATGTGGCTCGGGCCGATGCTGCTCGCGGTGGGCGGCTTCGTGTTCGGTGCCTTCAACAACCTCGCCGAGGTGTGGCTGATCGACGCCGCGGTGCAGGCGGTGTCGAGCGCAGCGGTGCCGGTGAAGCTGTACCTGTGGGGCGGCGTCACGCCGGCCCTGCTGGCGAGCCTGGTCACGGTGGCGCTCGGGGTGTTCTTCTACCTGCAGCGTACCCGGCTGCGCCGGCGCCTGTCGCTGTGGCGGGTGCTGTGGCGGGTGAGTGGCGACATGGTGTGGGACCGACTGCTCAAGCGCGTCTTCGTCTTCGCCAGCGGCGTGGCTGACCGCTTCCAGCACGGCTCGCTGCGCCAGCATGTGGCTGTGCTGGTGGTCGCGACCACAGGCTTCGCGCTCATCGGCCTATCGGCCTCGACCGACGGTCTGTTCGCGTGGCCACAGGCCACGAGCCCGATCAACCCCGCCGCCCTCGTCGGCTGCGTGCTCGCGGTCGCCGGCGCCGGAGCCGCGGCGGTGATGTCAGGCCGCGTGGCCCTGGTCGCCACGCTGGGCGCGAGCGGCCTCGGCATGGCGATGTTCTTCCTCGCCGCGCGTGCGCCAGACGTGGCCATCACCCAGCTCATGGTGGAGACGCTGACGGTGATCTTCCTCGCCTTCGTCCTGCGCCGCCTGCCGCCGACCCGCCTGGTGGGCTCGCGCAAGCCGGCAGCGAAGCGCTTCCATGCGGTGATCGCGATCGTATTCGGCAGCGTGGTCACGGCCATGATGCTGATGACCATGAGCCAACCCCTGCCCGGCGACATCGCGCAGTGGTATCTGGCCAACAGCCTGCCCGCTGGGCAGGGTGCCAATGTGGTGAACGTGATCCTGGTCGACTTCCGCGCGCTCGACACACTCGGCGAGATCCTGGTCGTGGGTCTTGCGGCGCTGGCGGCGGCCAGCCTGCTCGGCACGGGCAAACCCGGCGCCGGGGCGCGCGAAGGCAGCGCCGAGTTCGGTTCAGTGCTGTTGCGGCAGGGCATTCTGCCCCTGTCGGCGGTGCTCGCGCTGGTGTCGCTGATGCTGCTGTGGCGCGGCCACAACCTGCCGGGCGGCGGCTTCATCGGCGGGCTGGTGGCGGCAGGTGCGGTCGTGATGCTGGCGCTGGCCTTCGGCGTGGACCGTGCGCGCGCGCTGCTGCGCGTGGCGCCGGTGGCGCTGCTGGCAGGAGGCCTTGCGGTGGCCGCAGGCGCAGGGGTGATCGCGCTCGCACAGGGCCAGCCCTTCCTCACCGGCAACTGGGTGTTCCCGGGCGGGCTGCCGCTGGGCACGCCGCTGCTGTTCGATGTCGGCGTGTACCTCACCGTGCTCGGCGCGGTGCTGCACATGCTGCTCCGTCTGCTCGAGCGGGAGGCCTGAGATGGAAATCGTCGCGGCGATCACCGCCGGCCTGCTCGTCGCCATCGGGGTGTGGATGCTGCTCGACCGCGGGCTGCTGCGCGTGGTGCTGGGCATCGTGGTGCTGGGCAACGGGGTGAACCTGGCAGTGTTCTCCACCGGCCGGCTCGACGGCCGCGCCGCCGCATTCGTCACCGAGGCGGGCGCGACCGCGCTCGCGGCCAACCCGCTGCCGCAGGCGCTGGTGCTCACCGCGATCGTGATCGGCTTCGCGCTCTTCGTGTTCGCGCTCGCCGTGCTCAAGCGTAGCTGGGAGGAGCACGACAAGGTCGAGACCGATCGCATCACCGCAGTCGCCGAGGAGACGGCGCCCGACCTGCCCGTGCCGAAATCCGACCGGGGTTCGGTACCGGGCCATGGAGGAGAGCGATGAACGCGCTGATCGTCTCGCCGCTGCTGATCCCGCTCGCCACCCTGGTCGCGACCCTGCTCGCGCGCCGCGCGCCGGCGCTGGTCAAGGCGCTGAGCCTCGCCGGGGCGGTGGCGCT
Source organism: Thauera sp. WH-2 (assembly GCF_048321015.1). Classification (NCBI taxonomy): domain Bacteria; kingdom Pseudomonadati; phylum Pseudomonadota; class Betaproteobacteria; order Rhodocyclales; family Zoogloeaceae; genus Thauera; species Thauera sp. WH-2. Next base: position 239,785 of record NZ_JBLWFG010000004.1, read on the forward strand.
CACCGCGGCCGGGCTGGCCCTGGTGTGGTTCGCCGCGCAGGGCCACATCCTCGCCACCCAGGCGGGCGACTGGGCGGCGCCGTACGGCATCACCCTCGTGGTTGACCGCCTCTCGGCAGTGATGGTGGCGATCACCGGCATCGTCGGTCTGGCGACGCTGGTGTTCGCGCTCGCGCACGACGACGACCCGGCACGCTGCCGCGACTTCCACCCGTTGGTACATGGTCTGCTGGTGGGCGTGTGCGGCGCCTTCATCACCGGCGACGTGTTCAACCTGTACGTATGGTTCGAGGTACTGCTGGTCGGCTCCTTCGCGCTGCTGGTGCTGGGCGGCGGCAAGCGCAGGTTGTCGGGCACGGTGGTGTACGTGGTGCTCAACCTGGTAGCGACGATGATGTTCCTGCTCGCGGCCGGCATGCTCTACGGCGCCACCGGCAGTCTCAACATGGCGCTGCTGGCGCGGGCCTTTGCGGCCGGAGAGGTACCGATCACAGCGCATGCAGCGGTGGTACTGATGCTGACGGCGTTCTCGATCAAGGCCGCGCTGTTCCCGGTGTTCGGCTGGCTGCCGGCGTCCTACCACGTGGCATGGACGCCGGTATCGGCGCTGTTCGCCGGCCTGCTCACCAAGGTTGGCGTGTATGCGCTGATCCGCATCGTGACCTTGTTCTGGCCGGACGCAGGCGTCGCCCACGAGGTGCTGCTGTGGGTAGCGTGCGCAACCATGCTGATCGGCGTGCTTGGCGCCGCAGCTCAGACCGAGGTGCGGCGCATCCTGTCCTTCCACATCGTCAGCCAGGTCGGCTACATGATCCTGGGCCTGGCGCTGGCCACCCCGCTCGCGCTCGCCGGGGCGGTGTTCTACCTCATCCACCATATCGTGGTGAAGGCCAACCTGTTCTTCATCGGCGGCATCGCCGCGCGCCTGACCGGCTCGGAGCGGCTCGCGGCGATGGGCGGGCTGTACGCACGCGCGCCGTGGCTGGCGCTGCTGTTCGCGATTCCCGCGCTATCGCTCGCCGGCATCCCGCCGCTGTCGGGCTTCTGGGCCAAGTTCTTGCTGGTCAAGGCGAGCCTGGAGACGAGCGCGTGGATCGCCGCCGCGGTGGCGCTGGTCACCGGCATCTTCACACTGCTGTCGATGAGCAAGATCTGGAACGAGGCCTTCCTCAAACCACATCCAGCGGGCCGGGAAGGCGAACGCAGCGCTGCCGGGCTGCAGCCCGCGGTGTGGGCGGTGAGTGTGCTGGCAGCCATGACCGTGCTGATCGGCCTGGCCGCGGGGCCGGTGATGGACTACGCGGTGGCCGCGGCCGAACAGCTCAGCACGCCGTTGGGCTACATCGACGCCGTGATCCGCGCGGGAGGGCGATGACCATGCTCGGCCTTCATCTTCTGCTTGCCGCAGGTCTCGCTGCCTACGCTGACGCGCTGAGCCCGCTGGGGGTCTGTGCAGCATTCCTCGTCATCTACGTGGCGCTGCGGCTCGCGATCGACCTCCTCGGGCTGCGGCACTATCTGCGCCGGCTCGAGATCGGCACGGCCTTCGTGTTCTGGTTCATCGGCGAAGTCTTCCGCGCAAGCCTCGGCGTGGCGCGCATCGTGTTCGCGCGCAGCGTGACGCCACAGCCCGCCGTGGTATCGATGGTGCTCGCACGCCAGGACGAGCGCTTCGCCACCCTGCTCGGCTGCCTGCTCACGCTCACGCCGGGAACGATGGCGCTGGACTACTGCCCCGAAACCGGTCACATGTTCATCCACGCGCTCGACGCACGCAGCGCCGCCGAGGTCGAAGCAGGCATACGCGAGATCGAGCGCCGCCTGCTGCGCTGGCTCGAGGCCGGTGAGGTACCCGCTGTGGAACGTCACACGGAGCGGAAAAAAGACGAGGATCAGGCGATGAGAGGCCCGAGATGAGCACGATCATTGCCGGCGCGGTCTGGGTGCTGCCGCTGAGCTTCACGTTGCTGGCGTTGAGTGCGGCGCTGGTGCTGGTGCGCCTGATCCGCGGCCCACGCGCCGCCGACCGGGTGGTGGCGATCGATGCACTGACCATGCTCGCGATCGCCGCAATCGCGCTCTTCGCCCTTGCCACAGGCCAGCCGATGCTGCTCGATGCAGCGGTGGTACTGGCGCTGATGTCCTTCCTGGGCACGGCGGCTTTCATCCTGCTCTTCCGCCGACGCGGCCGCGGGCCGGACGAGGTGGTGACCTGGAACGACCGCAAACCCGCGGCAGACGAGACCGTCGCTGCGCCCCCCGACCGGGAGAGGATGCGATGAGCAACGGATTCCTGCCCTGGCTGTCGTCGGTCCTGCTGCTGCTGGGTGCTCTGATCGGCCTGATCGGGGCGATCGGGGTGCTGCGCCTGCCCGACAGCTACACGCGGATGCATGCGGCGAGCAAGGCCGGCGCACTGGGCACGGCACTGATCCTGGCCGGCGTGGCAGCCGCGAGCGAAGGCGCCTTCGCGCTCGCGGCGCTGTTCGCGATGGCGATCCTGCTCGCCACCGCACCGCTGGCCGCGCACGCGATGGCGCGCGCTGCGCATCGCGCGGGAATCACTCCGGCGACGGGCCCCTTGGGGGATGCGCTGGCCGACGAGGATGGCAACGGACACACCGAAGGAAACCCGGCCGCTTCAGCGCCGCCGACGGCGGGCAAGCGCTGAGCGCCTCAGGCAAAGCGCTCGTCGTCGCGCAGGAAGCGCCACTGGCCGACCGGAAGGTCGCCGAGCTTCACGCAGCCGATGCGCACCCGCTTCAACCCGACGACCTTCAGGCCCACGAGCTCGCACATGCGCCGGATCTGACGCTTGCGCCCCTCACGCAGCACGAAGCGCAACTGATCCGCGTTGAGCCACTCGACCTGGGCCGGGCGCAGCGGGCGGTCGTCCAGCGAAAGACCGTGGTTGAGCAGCGCCAGTCCATCCGGGGCCAGCTGCCCCTCGACGCGCACCAGGTACTCCTTGTCCACGCTCGAATGGTCACCGATCAGCTGACGAGCCACGCGCCCATCCTGGGTCAGCACGAGCAGGCCGGTGGAGTCGATGTCGAGCCGGCCGGCCGGCGCGAGGTTCTTCAGATGGCTGGGGTGGAAGCGCTGTGCGGTGTCGCGGTCGAACTGGTTGTCAGGGCCGATCAGGCTCGCCGCCGGGGCGTAGCCGGGTTCGGGCTGACCGGACACGTACCCTACCGGCTTGTGCAGCAGGATGGTGACGCGCTGCTGCTGGGTGCGCGTGGCCTCGGGGGCGAGCGTGACGCGGGCGTCCGGGTCGATGCGGGTGCCGAGCTCGGACACGCGGCGGCCATCGACGAAGACCCAGCCGCGTGCGATGAATTCGTCCGCCTCGCGACGCGAGCAGATACCACGTTCGGCCATGACCTTGGACAGGCGAACGCCTTCGGCGACGTCGGTGGTAGCGCGCGGCTGCGGAGCGGCCGCCCCGCGGGCGGGCACCGAGGCCACTTGGGCCGGCGGGCGGCTTCCCCGCGCTTGCACAGGACGGGCGGGCTTCCCGTCGCGTGCGCGGGGCGGCACCTCTTCTCGCGGGCGGGCCGGCTTTGTGTCACGTGGCCGCGGCGGCGCTTCGTCGCGCGGGCGCGCGGGCTTGCGTGCCGGCCCGCCCTGCGCCTCACCCGCGCCGGGCTGGCGCGCGGGGGGCGTGGTCACATCACTTTCGGCAGGCTTGCGCGCGGGCAATCCGAGCGTGCCGGAGACGCGGGTGGGTACGGGCTGGGGTGTTTTTCTGCGTTGGGTGCTCAAGATGATCCCCGGACGGGCATGTGCGAGCCGTCATTATCGCGCATTCAACGCTACACACGCCCGCCCCGGGGCGCGTGTTCAATTTCAGTGATGCGCCGCGTGGCGGTCGTCCTCCGTCTCCTCTGTCACCTCGTCTTCGTCAGGCATGCGCTCGAAGGTGCTCCAGCCCAGCGGCCGCCCGGTATCCGGGAGATCCTCGCGCAGCTCGGGGTATTCGTGCAGATGGGCCTTGGCGATGAAGTGCGCGCTGATCGGCGCGGTCAGGAACAGGAAGGCGGTGATCAGCACCTCGTGGATCGACAACCTGCCCTCGAGGCCGGCGAAGAAGACCATCGACGCCACCAGCGCCCCCCCCACACCCAGGGTGGTGGCCTTGGTCGGCGCGTGCAGGCGGGTGAGCAGATCAGGCAGCTTGACCATGCCGACCGAGCCGACGAGGGCGAAGATGCCCCCCAGCACGATCAGCACCGACACCACCAGTTCGACGATGAAGTCCATGCCGCGCCCCTCACTCGATGACGTCGCCGCGCAGCGTGAAGCGGCAGTAGGCGACGGTGGAAATGAAGCCGAACATCGCGAACAGCAGCGCGGCCTCGAAGAAGATGGTGGTGCGCTGCTGGATGCCGAACAGGATGATCAGCGCGATGGCGTTGATCACCATGGTGTCGACCGCAAGCACGCGGTCCATCAGCGAGGGCCCCTTGAACAGACGCCAAAGGTTGAGCAGCACCGCCAGCGACAGCGCGAGGAAACCGAAGGCAAGCGCGTATTCGATCACGGGAAAATCTCCTTCAGACGGGTCTCGTAGCGGCCCTTCATCTGGCGCACCGTTTCCTCGGCATCCTGCGCATCCAGGCAATGCACGAGCAGGCTGCGGCCATCGGCCGAAAGATCGCACGACACCGTACCGGGCGTCATCGTGATGGTGCCCGCGAGCACGGTGATGGCCTCCGGCGAGCACAGCTCGAGCGGCACCGTGACCCAGCGCGTGCGCAATTGCGAGGTAGGACGGAAGAGGATCAGGCGCGACACTTCGAGGTTGGCCACCACCACGTCCCAAGCCACCAGGCCGAGATAGGAGAAGGCCTTCCGCCAGGACTTCACGGGCGGGCGCTCGGGCCAGAAATTGCTCGTCACGCGGGTGATGATCAGGGCGAGCAACACGCCCATCACCAGCCCGCCAATGCTGAAGTTGTTGAGCAACAGCATCCACAGCAGCACCAGCACCACGGTGAGCACCGGGTGCGGCAACCAGCGCTCGCGCAGGCTGCGCTGCGGCTTCGGTTCCTGATGCACGCCCATCAGCGCCCCCCTTGCGCGGCGCCCAGCACCGCTTCGATGTATCCCGCCGGCGCATACAGCTGCGCGGCGACCAGATCCAGCCAGCCGTGGATCGCGCCCGCGAACACGGTGAGCAGCAGCAGGCAGGCGAGCAACCCACCCACCGCAACGAAGGGTAGCGCCGCCGGCGCACCGCGCGTGCCCGACTGCGCCGCCGGCATCGGACGCGTCTTCCAGAACAGCATGCTGCCGCCGCGCGAGAAGCCGACGATGGCGATCAGCGAGGTCGACAGGATCAGCGCCCAGAACCAGCCAGCATGGGTGGAGCTGCGCACGCCGTCGAGCACCAGCAGCTTGCCGATGAAACCCGACAGCGGTGGCATGCCGGTGATACCGATGGCGGCGACGAAGAACAACGCCGAGATCAGCCCGATCTGTGTAAAGCGCGGCCCCACGGCCAGGCGGTCGCGCTGCACGCCGCGGCGTTCGGCGACGAGGTCGGCGATCAGGAACAGAGCAGCCGCCGCGAACGTGGAGTGGATCAGGTAGTACAGCGCGGCGCTGGTGGCCTGTTCGGTGAACACCCCCACCGTGGCGAGCAGCATGCCCATCGAACCAACAACCGCGAAGCTCGCAATCTGGCCGAGGCTGCGCGCCGCGAGCACGCCGGTCATGCCCAGCACCAGCGTCACCAGCCCGGCCGGGAGCAACCACGGCGCAGCCAGCCAGGCCGCATCGCCCGCATCGGCGCCAAAGGCCAACACATAGAGCCGGATGATCGAGTAGGCCCCGACCTTGGTGAGGATGGCGAACAGCGCGGCCACCGGCCCCGGCGCATTGGCGTACGTGCCCGGCAACCAGAAATGCAGCGGCACCAGCGCCGCCTTGACCGCGAACACCAGCAGCAGCAGCACCGCGCCGGTCTGCAGCAACGCCTGGTCGGCGGCCGGCACCTGCGGCACCTTCACCGCCAGATCCGCCATATTGAGCGTGCCCGTAACGCTGTACATCAGGCCCGCCGCGATCAGGAACACCGAGGAGCCGACCAGGTTGGTCACCACGTACTGCACGCCCGCCTTCACCCGCAGTCCGCCACCGCCGTGCACCATCAGGCCATACGAGGCGATCAGCAGGATCTCGAAGAACACGAACAGGTTGAAGAAGTCGCCGGTGAGGAAGGCGCCGTTGATGCCCATCAGTTGAAACTGATACAGCGGATGGAAATGCTTGCCACGCATGTCCCAGCCAGTGATCGCATACAACAGCACTCCGAGCCCGAGCAGTCCGGTGAGCACCAGCATCAGCGCCGAAAGGCGATCGAGCACGATGACGATGCCGAAGGGCGCGGGCCAGGCGCCGAGCGCGTACGAGCGCACCTGGCCGTCGCTGGCCATCACCAGCAGCGTGACCGCGACGCCCAGCATCAGCACCATCGACGCGAGCGAGAACACCCTCGCCAGCACGCGGTCATGGCGCGCCGCGATGACCAGCAGCGCGCCGACCACCGCCGGTATCAGGATGGGGAGGATCAGCGTGTGATTCATGCTGCGCCCCCACGCTTGCCGTTCGCACCAGTCTGTGGCGCAGGCGTGGGCGCGGACGGCCGGCTGGCACGCAGTTTCCAGTCGTCCTCCTGTGCCTCGGGCGAGGCGTCGCCGGGCAGGTCGACGTGGTCGTTGCCGGTTTCGAGATAAGCGCGCAGCGCCATGACCACCACCACTGCGGTCATGCCGAAGGAGATCACGATCGCAGTGAGCACGAGCGCCTGCGGCAGCGGATCGATGTAGCCATTGAGGCTTGCGCCGATCACCGGCGGACGGTTGATGTCGAGCCGGCCGGTGGCGAAGAGAAACAGGTTGGTGGCATAGGTGAGCAGCGACAGGCCCATCACCACCGGGAAGGTGCGCGTGCGCAGCACCAGGTAGAGCCCGGTGGCCGTCATCACGCCAATCGCACTGGCAACGAGAAATTCCATCAGCTACGGCCTCCTGCGGCGGTGACGCTCGGATCGACATCCATGGCCGCCTCGTTGACGCCCCGGGGCGCCGTCCACCGGCCCATGCGCGACAGATTCGCGAGCGCCAGCATCACCGCACCCACCACGGTGAGGAACACGCCGGTATCGAAGGCCATCGCGCTCGCCACCTCGAACTCGCCCACCAGCGGCAGATGCACATGCGCGAAGGCGGAGGTCAGGAAGGGTTGCTCCATGACCATCGCCGCGATACCGGTCGCCGCCGCGACCAGCACGCCGGTACCGATCATGGCGTGGTAATTGATGCGCACCCGCTGCGCGGCCCAACCGAAACCGCTCGCCATGTACTGCATGATGAGCGCGATCGACACCACCAACGCTGCGATGAAACCGCCGCCGGGCTGGTTGTGGCCACGCAGGAAAATGTACGCGCCCACCAGCATCGCCAGCGGCAACATCACGCGCGTGGCCACCACCATGATCATCGGATGGCGGTCGGCCGACTGCGGCAGGTCCGGCGACCAGGCGCTCAGGCGGCGCCCGACGCGGCCGAACAGCGAGCCGTCGAGCAGCGCGTAGATGGCCAGCGCCGCAATGCCGAGCACCGTGATCTCGCCAAAGGTGTCGAAGCCGCGGAAGTCCACCAGGATCACGTTCACCACGTTGGTACCGCCGCCACCCGACACCGCGTTATCGAGGTAGTACCCGGACAGCGACTCGACATCGCGCGTCATCATCGCCCAACTCGCCCCCGCCATACCCAGGCCGGCCAGGCCAGCCAGCACTGCATCCCGGGTGTGGCGCACCGGATCGGCCTGCACCGCCGAGCTCGGCGGCCCGTACTTGGGCAGGAAGTACAGCGCGAGCAGGATCAGGATCACCGTGGTGACCTCGACCGAGATCTGCGTGAGCGCCAGATCGGGCGCGGACAGGTAGATGAACCCGACGCACACGATCAAGCCTACCGTGCCCACGATCAGCACTGACAACACGCGGCGGCGGAACAGCGCGACGGTGAGCAGACAACCCGCCACGAGCAGCAACCAGGCCACGACCGCCACCGGATTGGCTGGCAGCAGCGCGCGCGTCCCCGCCGCATGCGGCGCGGCGAAGAAGGCGACGAAGCCCGCGAACACGAAGGCGCTCACCGCGAAGGCCAGGTAGCGCTGCAGCGAACCGTTGTGCACGCGGTGCGTGATCCACGCCGCCAGGTGCACCGCCGCGTCGATGAGAGCGTCGAACATCGCCTTCGCCTCGGGATGCGGGCCGGCCTGCCACACCGCGCGCACGCGGCGATAGGCGGCGAGCGCGGCCAGGCCGACCACCACCGCGATCGCCGACAGCGCCAGCGCCGGGTTGAAGCCATGCCACAGGGCCAGATGATGCTCGGGCGCGGGCGCACCGATCACCGCCCCCGACACCACGGCCACCAGCGGCCCGGCCAGGGTGTGCGGGAACAGCCCGATCGCCACCACCAGCGCCACCAGGACCGCCGGAGGCAGCCACATGCCCGCGGGCGGATCGTGCGGCGTATGCGGATAGTCGTCGCGCTTCGCGCCGAAGAACACATGCACGATGTAGCGGAACGAGTACGCAACCGAGAAGCAGGCCGCCAGCGCCGCCAGCGCGGGGATCGCCCAGTCGCTGCCGAGCCAGGAGGTGTGCACCGCCTCGTGCAGCATCATTTCCTTGGAGATGAAGCCGTTGAAGGGCGGCAGGCCGGCCATCGACGCCCCCGCCACCATCGCCAGCGTGGCGGTGATCGGCATCAGCTGCAGCAGCCCGCCGAGGCGCTTGATGTCGCGCGTACCGGCCTCGTGGTCGACGATGCCGGCGTTCATGAACAGCGCCGCCTTGAAGCTGGCGTGATTCAGGATGTGGAATACCGCCGCCACTGCCGCCATCGGCGTACCGAAGCCGAGCAGCATGGTCACCAGGCCGAGGTGGCTCACGGTGGAGTAGGCGAGCAGACCCTTGAGGTCGTCCTTGAATAGCGCGATCCCGGCCGCCACCAGCATGGTCACCAGGCCGGTGGTGGCGACGATGTAGAACCATTCGGGCGTGCCGGCGAGCACCGGCCACATGCGCGCCATCAGAAAGAGCCCCGCCTTCACCATGGTCGCCGAGTGCAGGTAGGCCGACACCGGCGTGGGCGCCGCCATCGCGTGCGGCAGCCAGAAATGGAAAGGGAACTGCGCGCTCTTGGTGAAGCAGCCGGCGAGGATCAGCACCAGCGCGGGCAGGTACAGCGGCGAGGCCTGGATCGCCTCCCGCTTCTGCAGGATCTCGGTGAGGTTGTACGAGCCGGCGATGTCGCCCAGGATCAGCATGCCGGCGATCATCGCCAGCCCGCCGGCGCCGGTGACGGTGAGCGCCATGCGCGCGCCCTGGCGGCCTTCGGGCAGGTGCTTCCAGTAGCCGATCAGCAGGAAGGACGACAGGCTGGTGAGCTCCCAGAACACCAGCAGCAGCAGGATGTTGTCCGACAGCACCACGCCCACCATCGCGCCCTGGAAGAGCAGCAGATAGGTGTAGAACACCCCCATCGGGTCTTCCTTGGCGAGGTAATAGCGCGCGTAGACGATGATGAGCAGGCCGATGCCCAGGATCAGCCCGGCAAAGAACAGGCCCAGCCCGTCGAGGAAGAAGCTCGCCTGCAGGCCGAGCGCGGGCAGCCAGTCCCAACTCGCGGTAAGCGTTTCGCCGCGGAACACCGCCGGCGCATGCGAGAGCAGCAATGCGAAGGCGAGCAGGCTGAAAAAGAAGGCGCTCGTGGCGCACGCGTTGCGCCCGGCACGAATCATCAGCGCGGGAAACAGCGCACCGATGAAGGGTAACAACACGATCAGGACGAGGCTCATCGGGGCATCTCGACTAGGGGACGAGGTACGAATTCACGCCGTGCGCGCTGGCCTGCAGCGCATTCGAGCGCGGCGGCAAAATGGCCGCACGCCGTGGCTCCGGCATCTTTGTTGCGCCCAAAGTATATACGCAAGCACTGATGGCTCCGCACGGAAGCCTGTTTCACTAGGCGAAATTCAAACACGCGTTTACCATGCCTGACGTCCCCCCTCACCGGGCCAGATCCGCCCCTTCCCGCCTTCCGAACCTCTCCCACCGTGTCCGCCTCCAGAACGCCCATCGCCAAGACCGACCCCGCCCCAGGCACCGAAGGCAAGGCCTCGATCCAGGTCATCGAGCGCATGATGAAACTGCTCGACGTACTTGCCGAGCATGCCGATCCCATTCCGCTGAAGCAACTTGCCGCAGAAACCGGACTCCACCCCTCCACCGCCCACCGGATTCTGGGCGCGATGACGCACAGCGGCTTCGTCGAGCGCTCGGACGCGGGCGCCTACCGTCTCGGTATCCGCCTGCTGGAACTGGGGAGCCTGGTCAAGTCGCGCATCTCCTTGCGTGAAACGGCCATGCCCTACATGGTCAAGCTGCATGCGGCCACCGGCGAGAGCGTTAACCTCGGGGTGCGCGCGGGAGACGAGATCGTCTATGTAGAACGCAGCTCGAGCGGCCGGGCATCGGTGCGCGTGGTACACATCGTCGGTGCCCGCGCGCCGCTGCACACCACAGCCACCGGCAAGCTCTTCCTCGCCGAGGACGGGCCTGAGCGCATTCGCGACTATGCGCGCCGCACGGGTCTGCCCGCGTCGACCCCGACGTCGATCACCGCCCTCCCCGCGCTGGAAAAGGAACTCGAGCGTGTGCGCAGGCACGACGTCGCATTCGACCTGGACGAGGTGGAAGCCGGGGTGCGCTGCATCGCAGCGGGGATTCGCGATGACGCAGGAGAGCTGATCGCGGGCCTGTCACTATCGACGCCATCCGAGCGCTTCAACCCCGACTGGGCGCCACTGGTACGTGAAACGGCGAACGAGATCTCGCACGCGCTCGGCTACGTCGCGCCGCGCGCAGCTTGAGCGGGCCGCGCCTGCCGCTTACAGCCCCACTTTTTGCGGTGCAGCGGCGAGGCGCTGCACGGAATGCTCCTCGAGCCACCGGCGCACACGCTTTGCGTCGGCGGTGCGCGTGTAGCGTCCGGTCGAGTCCATCAGCACCATCACCACAGGTTGCTGGTGCAGCCAGGTCTGCATGACGAGGCAACGCCCCGCCTCGGAGATGTAGCCCGTCTTCGACACGCTGATCGCCCATTCAGGGCTCTTCACCAGACTGTTGGTGTTGCCGAACCGCAGCATGCGCCCGCCCACTGCGACATGGCGCTCGTGCGAGGTCGAGAACGCACGGATGAGTGGATACGAAGCCGAAGCAGCGACGAGCCTGGCGAGGTCGCGCGGACTGGAAACGTTGGCCGGATCCAGCCCGGTGCTGTCGTGGAAGCGAGTGTCCCACAGACCGAGCAGACGGGCCTTGACGTTCATGGCCTGCACGAAGGCCTTCTCCCCGCCGGGATAATTGCGTGCGAGCGCGGAGGCTGCGCGATTCTCGGAAGACATCAGCGCCAGATGCAGCATGTCCTCGCGTGTCAGTCGCGTCCCGATGCCAAGGCGCGACCCCGTGCCCTTCAGCCGGTCGATGTCGCCCTCGGTGATGGCGAGCGCCTCGGAGAGGGACTGGCCTGCGTCGAGCACGACCATCGCGGTCATGAGCTTGGTGATGGAGGCGATCGGCAGCACGGCCATCGCGTTCTGTTCGAGAAGCACCTCGCCGGTGTTCTGGTTCACCACATAAAAGGCGCTGGAGCCGAGTACCGGACGGCCGCTGGCATCGAGCACGAGCGGCGTGTCGGGCTCGACCGCGCCCGCCGCCGCGGGGAGTGCCGCAGCAGCAGCCTTCTTGGCAGGGGACTTCTTCGCCACCACCTTCTTGCTGCCTGCCTTCTTCCCCGACGCCTTCTTCGTCACCGCAGGCTTCTTGGCCGCGGCCTTTCTGGCCGCCGGCTTGGCGCTTGCTGCCGCCGGCTTTGCAGATGTGCGCGATGCCGAGGAGGCGGCAATGGCCACGCCGGACTGCAGTGCGAACAGTGCGGCAAGCACGGCAACGAGGGCTTTTGCTTTCATGGTTTGGAAGCGTGCTTGAGAGGGAGATTGCTTGAACCTGCGTTTTGTTTCAAAAATAAGCAGATACAGAAATGATTTCAAGTCATTTCTAGACACAGGCCGGAATTTCCTCTTGAAATGTGACTTTCGCCGCGGCCCTGCCCGCCCTTGCACGCACCATTGCCTCACTCGATGCGCAGAAAGCGGCGTATCGCGCCCGACTGCGCAAGCGCGTCATGGTAGCCGAGTTCGATCAACGCACGTGTGAATCCCGGCTCGAAAAGGAGGTAGGACAGCAGCGTGGAGCCTTCGCGGCGCAGCGTACCCAGGCCGCGCAGCACCACGCGCAGCAGGGGCGGAAGGCTGCGCGCATGACGCGCTGCGATGGTGTCGAGCCGCTGCGAGGGCTGGATGACGAGGGCTTCGATCGGTCGCAGCCCGATCCCGGCCACCTCGCGCTGCGCAGGGTCCAGGCGGCTCACCGTGTCGTTGATCCGCGCCAGCCGCTCCAGATCCACCTCCAGCGTGTCGAGAAAGATGCTCGACAAGGCGTGACCGGCAATCTGCGCCGGCGACGGGTACTGATCGCTACGCACCCGACCTTCCTCCGCAGTGCGGCCAGCGCCGATCACCAGGATGCGGTCAGCCCCGAGATGAACCGCGGGGCTGACCGGCGCGAGCTGACGCATGGAGCCGTCACCGAAATACTCACGATGGATCTTCACTGCGGGAAAGACGAACGGAAGGGCCGCGCTCGCGAGGAGGTGATCCACCTCCAGGCTGCCTCGCACGCCCAGGCGCTTCGCCCGACGCCAGGGCTGGATATCGCAGGCGCCCTGATAAAAGGCGAGGCTCTCGCCACTGGAGTAGCCAGACGCCGTGACGCTCACCGCATACAGATCACCTGACGCAATCGCACGATCGATTGCCCCGAAGTCGAGCGCGTGCTGCAGCAGGGCGCGCAGCGGTGCATTGTCGAGCAGCGAGCGCGGGGTCTGCCGCAACAGCCAGCCCCCGAACAGCGCCGACCCCCAACGCAAGCCGCTGCCGAGCAGAGCCGGTGGGTCGACACGGTAAACGTCGGCCACATGCAGCCCACGCCAGATCCGGGTGATGTGCCGCACCGCACGGTTGAAGTCGCCGGCGTGGGTGGCGAGCGCCACCGCATTGATCGCACCTGCAGAAGTGCCGCACAGGATCGGGAAGGGGTTGCCAGAACGCTTGCCACGCAACTCACGAATGGCATGCAGCACGCCGACCTGATAGGCCGCGCGCGCCCCGCCTCCCGTCAGCACCAGTGCCGCACGCCCCGTCCCCTCCGCCATCACCGCTCCCATTGCGCTCCACGGAGGGAAGCATCGCGCATGCGGCCTGCCGGAGGCAAGCGCCAAGGCGCACGCTCCGGCATGAAACGATCTGCGGCCCTCAGCCTGCCTGGCCGGCCTCGACCACGGTCAGGGCCGTCATGTTGATGATGCGGCGCACAGTCGCCGAGGGGGTGAGGATGTGCACCGGCTTGGCAGCACCGAGCAGGATCGGGCCCACGGTCATGCCACTGCCGGCAGCGTTCTTCAGCAGGTTGAAGGCGATGTTGGCTGCATCCAGGGTCGGGAAGATCAGCAGGTTTGCGTCCTCCCGCATCTTTGCGTTGGGGAAGATCTGCAGGCGGTGGTTCGCGTCCAGCGCGGAGTCTCCGTGCATCTCGCCCTCGACCTGCAGCTCCGGATGCCGCTCGTGCAGCATGCGCATCGCCGCACGCATCTTTTCGGCAGTGGGCGAATCGGCCGAACCGAAGGACGAGTGCGACAGCAGCGCCACCCGCGGCTCGACACCGAAGCGCTGCATCTCTTCCGCGGCAAGCAGCGTCATCTCGACCACCTGCTCTGGCGTGGGGTCGTAATTGACGTAGGTGTCAGCGAGGAACAAGGTGCGGCCGGGCAGGCTGAGCAGGTTCACCGTGTACAGGTTATCCACCCCTTCGCGACGACCGAGCACGGTCTCGACGAACTCGCGGTGCAGGCGATGCATGCCATAGGTGCCGCAGATGAGGCCGTCGCCGTAGCCGAACTTGAGCAGCAGCGTACCGATCAGCGTGGTGCGGCGGCGAACCTCCTTCTTGGCGTATTCGACCGACACGCCACGGCGCTCCATCAACGCGTGGTAGTGCTGCCACAGTTCGTTGAAGCGCGGATCGGAATCCGGATTCACCAGCTCATAGTCGCGCTCCACGGCCATGCGCAGGCCAAAGCGCTCGATGTTGTGCTTCACCACGTCCGGGCGACCGATGAGGATCGGGCGCGCCAGGCCCTCGTCCACCACCTGCTGCACGGCGCGCAGCACCTTCTCGGACTCGCCCTCGGAGAAGATGATGCGCTTCGGATTCTTGTGCGCGGCGGCGAACACCGGCTTCATGATCAGGCCGGAGTGCCACACGAAATTGTTGAGCTGGCTGCGATAGGCGTTCCAGTCGCTGATCGGCCGGGTGGCCACGCCCGAGCTCATACCTGCCTCGGCGACCGCGGGCGCGATCTTTACGATCAGGCGCGGATCGAAGGGGCGCGGGATGATGTATTCGGGGCCGAAACCGCCGACCTTCTCGCCATATGCGGCGGCAACGATGTCGCTCTGCTCCACGCGCGCCAGCTCGGCGATCGCCTTCACCGCGGCGAGTTGCATCTCGTCGGTGATGGTGGTCGCGCCGACATCGAGCGCACCGCGGAAGATGAAGGGGAAGCACAGCACGTTGTTGACCTGGTTCGGGTAGTCCGAACGCCCCGTAGCGATGATCGCGTCGCTGCGCACCGCCTTGACCTCGTCGGGGAGGATCTCCGGAGTCGGGTTGGCGAGCGCAAGGATGAGCGGATTAGCCGCCATCTTCGCCACCATATCGCCCTTGAGCACACCACCCGCCGACAGCCCGAGGAACACGTCCGCGCCTTCGATGACCTCGGCGAGCTTCCTTGCATCCGTGTGCTTGGCGTAGCGCGCCTTGATCGGGTCCATCAGCACGGTGCGCCCCTCATAGACCACGCCCTCGATATCGGTGACCCAGATGTTCTCCACCGGCACGCCGAGCTTGACCAGCAGGCCCAGGCAGGCGAGCGCCGCGGCGCCAGCGCCGGAGGTCACCAGCTTGACCTTCTTGAGGTCCTTGCTCTGCAGGTGCAGGCCGTTCAGCACCGCGGCGCCCACCACGATCGCCGTACCGTGCTGATCGTCGTGGAAGACCGGGATCTTCATGCGCTCGCGCAGCTTGGCCTCGATGTAGAAACACTCGGGCGCCTTGATGTCCTCGAGGTTGATGCCGCCGAAGGTGGGTTCGAGCGCGGCGATCATGTCGATCAGCTTGTCGGCGTCGGGCTCGTCGATCTCGAGGTCGAAGACGTCGATGCCGGCAAACTTCTTGAACAGCACACCCTTGCCTTCCATCACCGGCTTGGCGGCGAGCGGGCCAATGTTGCCCAGGCCAAGCACGGCGGTACCATTGGTGACCACACCGATCAGGTTGGAGCGCGCGGTGAGCTCGGCCGCCTGCGCCGGGTCTTCGACGATCGCGTCGCAGGCCGCAGCCACGCCGGGCGAATAGGCCAGCGACAGGTCGCGCTGGTTGGACAGCACCTTGGTAGGCGTCACCGAGATCTTGCCCGGACGCGGATAGCGGTGATAGTCGAGGGCGGCGTTGCGGATCAGCTCATCCATTGTCTTTGTCCTGTCTCTTCAACACGTCGATCGGAATGCAGGCAAGCGGGGCTTCAGCCTTTTCGGCACGCTCCACCTCGGCCTCGCGCGAGCCTACGAAGCATAGCGCGAAACCGTTTATACCGCATTACGAAATTAATAACTACATCGTGGAAAATCACACCCCCCGCTCTGTCGACGCCAAGGGCCGCCGCCCGCCTGCCGAGCGGCGGCCGCTTCGCTCGACTGCAACAATCCTCTCGACCACGTTCAAAAGCCCCCCTGTGCCGTGGCATAATTACGGGCTTTCACCGATTGCGATTTGTCGCGGGACGTCGCAAGCGGAGGTCGGGGCGCCCCTGGCGGGGAGCCCGAGCAGCCCGCCGGCCAGGCAGCAGCCTGCGTTTCAGATGGCCGACCGACGGGAATGGTTTCGCATCACAGCACGGGAGAGCTGTTTACATGTCTCAGAACCACGCCCAGGCGGCAATCGCCGCTGCCCCTGAATACGTCCGCCACGAAGGCCTGAAGCAGTGGGTCGGCGAAATCGCCGCGCTCACCGAACCCGACCGCGTGGTCTGGTGCGACGGCTCGCAGGAAGAATACGACCGCCTGTGCGCCGAGATGGTCGAATCCGGCATGCTCATCAAGCTGAATCCGGAGAAACGCAAGAACTCCTTCCTCGCCTGGTCCGACCCTTCGGACGTCGCCCGTGTCGAAGACCGCACCTTCATCTGCTCGCAGAAGAAGGAAGATGCCGGCCCGACCAACAACTGGGAAGACCCGGCGGTGATGCGCGACACGCTGAACGGCCTGTTCAAGGGCTCGATGCATGGCCGCACCATGTACGTGATCCCGTTCTCCATGGGTCCGCTCGGTAGCCCGATCGCCCACATCGGCGTCGAGATCTCCGACAGCCCCTACGTCGTCACCAACATGCGCATCATGACCCGCATGGGCAAGGGCGCGATCGAGGTGCTCGGCACCGAAGGCGAGTTCGTGCCCTGCGTGCACACCGTCGGCGCCCCGCTCGCCCAGGGCGAGAAGGACAGCCGCTGGCCGTGCAACCCCACGACCAAGTACATCGTGCACTACCCCGAAACCCGCGAGATCTGGTCCTACGGCTCGGGCTACGGCGGCAACGCCCTGCTCGGCAAGAAGTGCTTCGCGCTGCGCATCGCCTCCACCATGGCGCGTGACGAAGGCTGGCTGGCCGAGCACATGCTGATCCTCGGCGTCGAGTCCCCCGAGGGCGAGAAGTCCTACGTCGCCGCCGCCTTCCCGTCGGCCTGCGGCAAGACCAATTTCGCCATGCTGATCCCGCCGAAGTCCTTCGACGGCTGGAAGATCACCACCGTCGGTGACGACATCGCCTGGATCAAGCCCGGCCCCGACGGCAAGTTCCGCGCCATCAACCCCGAGTTCGGCTACTTCGGCGTCGCCCCCGGCACCTCCGAGAAGACCAACTTCAACGCGATGGCCACGCTGAAGGAAAACATCATCTTCACCAACGTCGCACTGACCGACGATGGCGACGTGTGGTGGGAGGGCATGACCAAGGAGGCACCGGCTCACCTGGTCGACTGGCAGGGCAAGGACTGGACGCCCGAGATCGCCAAGGAAACCGGCCGCAAGGCCGCGCACCCGAACGCGCGCTTCACCGCACCGGCCAGCCAGTGCCCTTCGGTCGACCCCGCCTGGGAAGACCCTGCCGGCGTGCCGATCTCGGCCTTCATCTTCGGCGGCCGCCGCGCCACCACGGTTCCGCTGGTGTACCAGGCGTTCAACTGGAATTTCGGCGTCTACATGGCTTCGACGCTCGGCTCCGAAACCACCGCCGCCGCCTTCGGCGCACAGGGCGTGGTGCGCCGCGACCCGTTCGCGATGCTGCCCTTCTGCGGCTACCATATGGGCGACTACTTCAACCACTGGCTGCGGATGGGCCACGTGGTCGAGGACACCCCCAAGATCTTCTGCGTGAACTGGTTCCGCATGAATGAGAAGGGCGAGTTCATGTGGCCGGGCTTCGGCGACAACATGCGCGTGCTCAAGTGGATCGTCGACCGCTGCAAGGGCAAGATCGCCGCCAAGGAGACCGCGCTCGGCTGGATGCCGCGCTTCGAGGATCTGGACTGGAGCGGCGCCGACGTCAGCCGCGAAGAATTCGAGGCCTTGACCCAGGTGGACGCCGAAGCCTGGCGCGCCGAGCTGAACTCCCACAAGGAGTGGTTCGACAAGCTGCAGGACCGCCTGCCGCGCCAACTGGTACTCAAGCGCGAGCTGTTCGAACTGGCGCTCAACGCCGACTGAGGACCGCCGCGGCCCCCGCCGCGACCTTCCCGGACCAGGAAAAAGCGCCTCCGGCGCTTTTTCCTTTTCAGCCTCCCCAACCCTTCCGAGGACCCTCCCCATGTACTGCTCCCACCGCCTCCAGGACATCCAGCCCTTTCACGTCATGGAACTGCTGCGCCGAGCACGGGAACTTGAGGCGCAGGGTCGGGACATCATCCACATGGAGGTTGGGGAACCGGACTTCCCGACCCCGCAGCCCATCATCGAGGCGGCACAGACATACCTGGCCGGCGGCGACGTGCATTACACGCCCGGTCTCGGTCTACCCGCATTACGCGAAGCCATCGCGGGCTTTTATCACACACGCTTCGGCGCCGATGTGCCGCCGGAGCGCATCGTCATCACCGCCGGCGCCTCGGGTGCGCTGATGCTGGCACTCGCCGCAACGACCGACCCGGGGGACGAGTGGCTGCTGCCCGACCCCGGCTATCCATCCAACCGCCACCTGGTGCGCGCCTTCGAAGGCGTAGCCCGGGCACTGCCTGTCGACGCCGCCACGCGTTACCAGCCCACGCCAATGCAGGTCGATGACGCCTGGCAGGCGCGCACACGCGGCCTCATGATCGCCACGCCTTCCAATCCGACCGGCACCCTGCTCGAATCAAGCGAAGTCGCAGCCCTGCACCAGCGCACGCGGGCGCACGGCGGCGTACTCCTGGTGGACGAAATCTACCAGGGGCTGAGCTACGGTGTCGCGGCCTGCGCGGCCCTCGCCGACCCCGTGCTTAATCGGGCGGACGACGTCTTCGTCGTGAACAGCTTCTCGAAGTACTTCGGCATGACGGGCTGGCGCCTGGGCTGGCTGGTGGTACCGCAGGGCTATGCGCGTGAGATCGAGAAGCTGGCGCAGCACTTTTTCATTTCGCCTTCCACACCCGCACAGTACGCGGCACTTGCCGCGTTTGCACCCGCCACGCTGGACATCCTGGAGGAGCGCCGTAACACCTTCGCCGAGCGGCGCGATGCACTGCTGCCTGCGCTACGCGAACTCGGCTTTGGCATCACCGCCGAACCACAGGGTGCGTTCTACATCTACGCAGATCTCTCGCGCATTGCGGACGACGCCGAAGCCTTTGCCCGTCGCCTCATCGAAGAGGCTGGCGTCGCTGCAACACCAGGGCTGGATTTCGGCCACCATCTGGCGCGCCATCACCTTCGCATCGCCTACACCACTCGACGCGAGCGTCTGCTCGACGCAGTCGAACGTATGCAGCGCCTGCTGCGTACCGCCTGAATCTGCGGCGTCTGAACTCGGGCCTCGTCAACGCAGCGCGGCACACGAGGCTTCCGCCCGCGTGTGCCGCCAGATCAAGCAGGCACCGTGCTCAGCCGGCCTGGCCGACCAGCATGGGCGCTGCTTCGCGCCCCGCCACCAGCATCAAGCGCTTCTTGAGCGCCAGAACCTTGCGCGTGTAACGCGCGTTCGGATCCTTGAGCGAGCCGTTGTAATACTGCAGCGCGCGCTGCATGGTCCCGTAGCGTTGCAGGCCCTCGTGCAGAACGAGCGCGCCGACCCGGACGTTGGTCTGGGGATCGAAGAGCGCATTACGCCCTGCGTCCGGACCGATCTTGTCCTTGTGATAGCGCGGAATCACCTGCATCAGCCCCTGCGCCCCCATGTGGCTGACGGCGCGGGAATTGAAGCTAGACTCGACGCCCATGATGGCAACGATCAACAGGGGGTCGAAGCCAAGCTCCTGTGCCGAGGTCTCGGCCGCAGCCAGCGCCGGCTCGAGCGCAGTTTCGGAAACACGATAGGTATCGGCAATCCAGTCCCGCACGCGTGCCATTTCTGCAGAGAGCGCGCCCTCGTCTTCCGCGAAGGGGTCTTCGGCCACGCCTGCGAGCTCATCGAGCGCGGATTTCAGACCGGCACCCGCGGACTTCTCTGCAAAGCTCGCGCGCAGACTCATCGTGTCCGATTCCGGGCGGCCGATGCGAAGCGCGAAGCGCTCGAAATCGCTCGCCACCATCGCCAGTTCGGCAGAGGTAGGACCGGCTTCGGCCTGCCCCACGAGATCATCGAACCCGATGCCCGAGACGTTGGCCATGTTGCCGCCAAGATGGGACACGCCCATGATGCCCGCGGTGAGCACCGCGCCCTGCGCAATACTGCGCACAACACCGCCCGCCTGACGCGCGAGCGCCTTGAATCGAGTTGCGTGTTTCATGGTGTCCTCCGTGCTGTGGCCGGAGTCCTTGCCGCGGCTACGCCCGGGTACGGGCCTCGCCGGCGCCGCCGCTTGGGGCAACGCCTGCGCCCTGCGGCGAGTGGGCCGCAAGACGGACAAGTGAACTCGGTCGCCAGTGGGTATCAAGCCCGCCGCCGCAACCAGACGACGGACCCCGCGGTGCGAGCGTCCATGAAACTGCAGCCATCCCCCCAATGGGAACAGCCCCGCACCGAGCAAAACAGATGTTGCATCGCAACAGCCGGCGGATTCTATTCGTCGCCATCCATTTTGTCAAAAGTTGACCGCCAGAGTTGACCGCCAGAGTGGCCGCCAGACCCGGGCACTCGATCTACCGGAGCCGCCCCGAAACGGTCTCTGGAACCCGTAACCCGACGCACCTCACAGCCGTTTTTCCATTCTTCGACCAGAAAGGAGGCCGGAATCGCCGCCTCGGCAACCGCTGCGCTCAAGCCTCGCTGGCGATCCGCCCCCGCCCGAGCTCTGCAGTCAAGCGCATCCAGTCGAAGCATGGTCCGGGATCGGTCTTGCGTCCGGGCGCGATGTCGGAGTGCCCGACCACCGCCTCGATCGGGAAGCGCCCTTGCAAGGCGCGGACCAGGTCGGCCAGGCGCGCGTACTGCACGGGTTCGAACGGAAGACTGTCGCACCCCTCGAGCTCGATACCGATCGAGAAGTCGTTGCAGCGCGCACGCCCATTCCAGCTTGAGACGCCAGCGTGCCACGCGCGCTGCGCGGGCTCGACGAACTGGAGGACCTCGCCGTCCCGCCGCACGAGATAATGTGCGGACACGCGCAGGTGATGGATCTCCGCGTAGTAGGGATGCTCCGCGGGATCGAGCGTGTTGGTGAATAGCTGCTCCACCCCGGGCCCACCAAAGGAGTCCGGCGGCAGGCTGATCGCATGCACCACGATCAGGCTGACTGGCAGGCCGGGAGGTCGTTCATCCTGATTGGGCGATGCGCACACCCGCACCCTGAGGGCATCGGGCGCAGAGGGCAAGGGCGCCACGCACGCAAGAAGATCCCGTATCACGGTATGGTCAGCCCTCAGGCAAACCCATTGCGCCGCCCGCGCTCAATGAATCTCACCCACGGCAAAGAGCCGTCGATGCTCCTTCATCGCGTAGCGGTCAGTCATGCCGGCAATGTAGTCAGCGATGGCACGCGGCTTGTCCTCGCGCGCCATCGCCTGGTACTGCGGCGGCAGGATCTGCGGGTCTTCCATGAAGGCGGCAAACAGGTCGCCGACGATCCGGCGCGCCTTGTTGGTCATGCGCAGCACCTGGTAGTGGCGGTACAGCTTGTCGCGCAGGAAGCCCTTCAATTCCCGCAGCGGCGACTGCAGCGCTGCGGAATAGGCCACCAGGCGCGGGGCGTTGCGGACATCCTCGAGCGTTCTGACGCCGGCCGCCTCGATGTTCGCGCGGGTCTGGTCGATAAGATCGATCACCATCAGGTGGATCATGCGCCGCACTGTTTCGTGGATCAGCTTGCGCCCGGACAGTCCTGGCCAGCGCGCCTCCACTTCGCGACGCTGGGTCGAGAACAGCGGCACCGCTTCGAGTTGCTCGAGCGTGATCAGGCCCGAACGCAGGCCATCGTCTACGTCGTGATTGTTGTATGCAATCTCGTCGGCGAGGTTCGCAAGCTGGGCCTCGAGCGAAGGCTGGGTGCCCTCGAGGAAACGCTGCCCGACGGCGCCCAGGCGCTCAGCGTGAATGCGCGAGCAGTGCTTCAGGATGCCCTCGCGCGTTTCGAACATCAGATTCAATCCATCGAAACCGGCATAACGGTCCTCGAGCACATCCACGGTGCGCAAGGATTGCAGGTTGTGCTCGAAACCGCCGTAATCCTTCATGCACGCATTGAGCGCCTCCTGCCCGGCATGGCCGAAGGGTGTATGGCCAAGGTCGTGCGCGAGTGCGATCGCCTCGGCCAGATCCTCGTTCAGACCGAGCTGGCGGGCGATTCCGCGCGTAATCTGCGCAACCTCGATGCTGTGGGTGAGGCGCGTGCGGAACAGGTCGCCCTCATGATTCACAAACACCTGGGTCTTGTACTCCAGGCGCCGGAAGGCGGTCGAATGCACGATCCGGTCGCGGTCGCGCTGAAACTGGCCGCGCGCGACCGGGGCCGCCTCATCATGCGTGCGCCCCTGGGAGTTTGCTTCGGTGACGGCGTAGCTTGCGAGTTGCAGCATCAGATTGTCCTCATTGCAGGCTTGCCGAAGCGGCTTTCAGCGGCAGCGCGCCTCGATCGCAGCGGCGATCTCACCCTGCGTTGCATCGCCGTGAATCACCGCGCGTCCAAGCGCGCGCAGCAGGACCAGGCGCAGGCGGCCCGCCTCGACCTTCTTGTCATGCGACATGAACTCGAGATAACGCTGCACGCCGAGCCTCGGCCCCCAGACAGGCAGGCGAGCGCGCTCGAACAGCGCCTCGACCCGGGCCACATCCTCCTTCCCGATCCAGCCGAGCGCGCGCGACAGCTCTGCAGCCATCATCGTCCCCGCTGCGACCGCCTCGCCGTGCAGCCACTGACCGTAGCCCATGCCGGTTTCGATCGCATGCCCGAATGTATGACCGAGATTGAGCAGCGCGCGCTCGCCCTGCTCCGTCTCATCGGCAGCCACCACC
This sequence comes from Thauera sp. WH-2, assembly GCF_048321015.1. Lineage (NCBI taxonomy): Bacteria > Pseudomonadati > Pseudomonadota > Betaproteobacteria > Rhodocyclales > Zoogloeaceae > Thauera > Thauera sp. WH-2. The sequence continues at coordinate 262,679 of NZ_JBLWFG010000004.1, forward strand.
TCGGCCTTGTTGCGGCAGGAGCGCTCGATGGCAAACGCAAGTGCCGCGGTGTCGCGCGCCAACAGGCGATCGAGGTGGGTCTCGATCCAGGCAAGGAACTCCGGATCGCGGATCAGCCCGTACTTGATCACCTCCGCCAACCCCGCGGAAAGCTCACGATCCGGCAGCGTATCCAGGGTATCGATGTCGGCGAGCACCAGCCTGGGCTGGTAGAAGGCGCCGATCATGTTCTTGCCGAGCGGGTGGTTGATTGCGGTTTTGCCTCCGACCGAAGAGTCCACCTGGGCCAGCAGCGTGGTCGGGATCTGGATGAAGGGCATGCCGCGCTGGTAACATGCGGCAGCGAAGCCCCCCATGTCGCCCACCACACCGCCACCGAGCGCGATCAACGTGGTCGAACGTTCGCAGCGCTCGGCAAGCAACATGTCGAAGATCCGATTGAGCGTCTGCCAATCCTTATGCGCCTCGCCGTCGGGCAGCACCACCGTCGACACCACCACCCCTTCACCCTCGAGCGCACGGCGTAAACGCTCGAGATACAGTGGCCCGACCACGTCATTGGTGACGATGGCAACACGCTGCGTTTTCAGGCAAGGCAGGATCCGCCCTGCCTGCTCCAGCAGGCCACGCCCGATGTGGATGGCGTAAGCACGGTCGCCAAGTGCGACATTCAGGGAGTGCATGGTCTGGCCTCGTGTTTGCGCAGCGCCTCCTCGATGGCGCGCACCATGGCGCCCGGGTTGGTACGCCCGCCGTCGACGATGATGTGCGCGACCTCGCGGTACAGCGGGTCGCGCTGGCGATGGAGTTCCTCGATGCGCTGACGCGGATTCTCGACCTGAAGCAAGGGACGGTTGCGGTCGTGCCGGGTGCGCTCGAAAAGGATCTGCGGCGCCACATTGAGATAGATCACCACGCCGCGCTCGCGCATCAGCGCACGGTTCTCCGCTGCAATCACGACACCGCCGCCGGTTGCGATGACGATGTCGGACGCCTGGGTCAGTTCATCGATCATCTGCGTTTCGCGACGGCGAAAACCGGCCTCACCCTCGATTTCGAAGATGGTCGGAATGCTCACGCCCGTGCGCGCGACAATCTCATGGTCGCAGTCGGCGAAGCGTATCTTTCGCCGCCGCGCCAACTCCTTGCCGACCGTGGTCTTGCCGGCACCCATCATGCCGATCAGTATCAGACAGCTCACGCGTGACTCGTCGGAAATCCAGATGAAAAAGGGGCGGGCACCCTTTCGGGATGCCCGCCCCCGGGATTGTAACAGCTACACGCCAGCGTCAGCGGAGGGTAAGCGCATCGGAAACAATGCGGGGCGTGATGAAGACGAGGAGTTCCTTGCGGTTCGAAATTCTGCTCTGCGTCTTGAAAAGATGCCCAAGAACGGGCACGTCGCCCAGCAGCGGCACCTTGTCTACCCCCGTGCCCTCCTCCTCCTCATAGATACCTCCAATCACGACGGTCCCGCCATTCTCGATCAACACCTCGCTCTTGACGTTCTTGGTCTCGATCGGGGGAACGCCAAGCAGCGCCTGCTCGTAGAGCGGACGGTCCTTGTTGACCTCGATCGACAGCTGAAGCCGCCCATCCGGAGTGATCTGCGGCTTCACTTTCAGTGACAGCACCGCCTTCTTGAACGACACACTGGTCGCCCCGGAACTGGACGCTTCCTGATACGGAATCTCCGTACCCTGCTCGATCGAGGCTTCGACCTGATTAGCGGTGAGCACACGCGGGCTCGAAACCACGCGACCACGCCCGTCTGACTCCAGCGCCTGCAGTTCGAGATTGAGGAAGCGGGTGAGCCCGCTGTTGAACAGGGTCATGCTGAGTGCGCCATAAGGCGTCTTGTCTATACCGTTACCCGACGTGGCCGATTCACCGACGCGTTGAATCATGGTTGTAACCAAGGTATCGCTGTCGGTATCGATCTTTCCATCCTTGATGGCGGCGAACTCGGACGACCCAAACCCGATCTTCGCACCATTCCCGAGCGAGGCCGTACCGCGACTGCCAAAGCCGAGGCGGACCCCGAGATCGCGCGCGAACGTCTTGTTCGCCTCAACGATTCGCGCCTCGATCAGAACCTGGCGCGGGGCGACGTCAATCTCCTGTACAAGCCTGCGCAACGCATCGAGCCGGGAGGGCACATCGGTGACGAACACCTTGTTGCTGCGCTCATCCACCACCACGCTGCCGCGCTTGGAGAGCATGGTCTGGTCCTTGCTCTTCAGGAAGTCGAAGATCTCCTTCGCCTTGTGGTAGTTAATCTGGAAGCTCTCGGTGCTCAACGGCTCCAGATCGCCGATCTGGGCCTTGGCTTCGAGTTGCAGTTTCTCTCGCGCCGCCAGTTCGTCCCCTGGGGCAATCCAGATGACGTTGCCGTTCTTGCGCATGTCCAGACCCTTGGCCTGCAGGATGATGTCCAGCGCCTGATCCCAGGGCACATCCTTCAGGCGCAGGGTCAGGTTGCCCTGCACCGAGTCGGACGTAATGATGTTGAAATCGGTGAAATCGGCGATGACCTGAAGCACGGAGCGCACATCGACGTTCTGGAAGTTCAGCGAGAGCTTCTCACCCTGGAACTGCCCCCGGCCTCCCTGCACGAGCTTGTTCGGATCCTCGATGACGCGTTTGACCTCCAGCACGAAACGGTTGTCGCTCTGGTAGGCGTTGTGCTCCCACAGGCCATTGGGCGTCACGGTCAGGCGCACACGGTCACCCACCTGCTGTGCTGTCATCGCCGTGACCGGCGTGGCAAAGTCCGTGACGTCGGAGCGGCGGCGCAGATGATCGGGCAGTGAAGCCTTCAGGAAGTCCACGACCAGATTGGCCCCCTGGCGCCGAATGTCGATGCCGGCATCCGGATTCGACAGATCGACGACGACGCGGCCCTCCCCTTCGGTTCCTCGGCGGAAGTTGATGTCCCGCACGGCGAGGCCGCTCGTCAGGGCGCCGCCGGGGCCTGCGAAATTACCCTGAGACTCACTGACCACCGTGCTGCGAACCGCCTGCGCAGCGGCAGGGGAGATCGCGATGATCAGGTCACGACCCTGAATCCTCGCTTCGTAGGGATTCATCTTCACGAGGTTCAGCACCACCCGGGTCCGGTCCCCGACCTGAACAATGTTCGCGCTGCGCAGGTCACCCTGCTCGATACTTTGTGTATTACGTCCGAGCGCATTCCCCGTTCCGGAGAAATCGAAAGCGATTCGTGCAGGATTGGCAACAGAGAAGCTCGGCGGCGGCGCCGAGAGTGGCTCACGCAGTGTCATTCGCACGTAAACCGTGCCGCCTTGCTCGGCCACCTCAAATCCTTCGATCTGGTTGGCGAGCACCTGCGTCTGCCCGGTTTCCTGCGCAAGGACAACAGGCGCCGGTGCGATCCCGGTAAAAGCGGCTGCAAACAGCAGCGTCCCGATTCGATGTTTCATTTCCCGGCCTCCTGCCGCTCCTGCAGTGTCAGCGTGCTGGTGCGCTCCACCCAGTCGCCATACGCATCTTCCACGAGTTCGCGCAAAACAACCTCGTGCTCGGTAATGCTCGTCACCACGCCGAAATTCTGTCCCATGTAGTTTCCGACCTTCACCTGGTGGAGCGCATTGTTCACGCTGATCAAGGCGTGGATGGTGGCACCCTGCATGAGCACGCCGACCATATGCAACGACTCCAGCGGATAGGATTCGAGGGGCTCCCGGCGGCGATCCATGTCGGGACGGAGCGCACCGGACGAAGCCGTCCGGTCCGGCTCCATGCGTGCCGCCCGGAAAGGATCATCGCCCTGCGCACCCGCATAAGCCACCACCGGAAACGGCTTCAGTTCAGGCGTGGGCTTCACCTGTCCGCGCAGGTTCTTCGCCTGGCCAGCCATCCAGGCCTGAAGATCATCCTGATTGCCCCCCGCGCAGCCGGCAAGCAAGGCGCAAGCGCCGAGAATGAGGAAGGCCTTCATTACTTGTTCCCCTTCTTCGCTGCCTGCGCCGCCTGGCGCTGCCGGGCGAGTTCTTCTTCGTCCAGGTAACGATAGGTCGTCGCCTTGGCATCCATCTTCAGGACGCCGTCCTTGTCCGCCGTTAGCCCGACGTCGTTGAGGGTCACGACACGCGGCATGCTCGCCACGTCCGACACGAACTCGCCGAGGTCATGGTAGCCACCCGAGAGGCGCACTTCGATCGGCATCTCGGCGTAGAACTCCTTCACCACGTCCGCGCCTGGCTTGAACAGCTCGAACTGCAGGCCGCGCCCCAAGCCGGCCTGGTTGATATCCGACAGCAGGGAGTCCATTTCGGCCCGGTTAGGCAACTGCTTCAGCAGCGCACCGAACTGGCGGTCGATCTCCTCCAACTGGCGACGATATTCTTCAAGATTGACTGCCTGACGCTTCTTTGCCACCCAGCTATCGCGGAGCTGGGTCTCTTCCGCACGACGGGCCTCCAGTGTCAACGCCTGGTCCTGCCAGTCGAACCACCAGAAAGCCGCCACGGTCAGCACCAGCACCGCCAGGTAAACAGCCACCTGCGGCGCAGCCGGCCAGAGGCCGGGATCATTCGGATCCAGCCCGCGAAAATCCTGCGCCAGACGCTGAAGGTCGATGCCCCGGCCTTTGTTTGCCGTCGTTCGGGTTGCGCTCATCTGGCAGCTCCCTTGGCTACAACCGCCCCGGCGGCCGTTTCTTCGGCCTGCGGCTGACGGATGCCGATGCCTAGCGTGAATTCGCTTACACGACGGGAATCGACCGTGCTTGCCTTGGCTTCGATCAGGATCGGCAGTTCAAGGAAGGGCGAAGCCTCCACGTTGCGCATCAAATGCGACACGCGCGCGTTCGATTGGGCGTAGCCCTGAAGCGTCACCCGCTTTCCGCTCTGCTTGATCGATTTCAGATAGACGCCCTCAGGCATGCGCTGCGCGAGCTCGTTGAAAAGATGAACCGTCTCGGCGCGCACGCTCTGCAGGGATTCGATGACCTGCTTGCGTGCGAGCAAGGCATCGATCTGCTCGCCAAGCCGGCGTATTTCAGCAATCTCACGATCCAGCTTTGCGATCTCGGTCTTGAGTTGGGTGTTGCGCGCCTCCTGAGCTTCGATCTGGCCGACATATACTGCGCGCACGCCGAAGCCAATCAGGGCGCCCAGGAGGATCGACAGCACGAACAAAACGAGGAACTGCTGTTTCCGCAAGCGGCGCTTCTCGGCGCGATGCGGAAGAAGGTTGATGCGGATCATGCGTCGAACCTCCTCAGCGCCAGGCCGCAGGCGACCATCAGGGACGGCGCATCGGCAAGCAGGGCCTTCGGCCGCAGCTTGCTCCCGAGCGTCATGCTGGCAAACGGATTGGCGATGATCGTGTCAACCTGGGTGCGCGCGCCGACGATTTCACCGAGGCCGGGCATCACCGCACAGCCTCCGGCAAGCACCACATGGTCGACCTGGTTATAGGGCGTCGATGTGAAGAAGAACTGCAGTGCCCGAGACACCTCAAGCGCAAGGCTGTCCATGAACGGCCGCATGAGATCGCGTGCGTAGTTGTCCGGCAGCGACCCGGTGCGCTTGGCGGCTTCGGCCTCCTCGAAGCTCATCCCGTACTGACGAGAGATGTCCTGCGTGAGCTGGTTTCCGCCGAACGCCTGCTCCCGCGAGTAGATCGACTGCCCGTTGCGGAACATGGTTACGGTCAGAACCGTCGCGCCGACGTCGACCAGCGCGATCACCTGGTCACGCGCCCGCTGCGGAAGCTGGGCCGAAACGAGCTCCAGCGCGGATTCGGTGGCGAGCGACTCGACATCGACGATCACCGCCTTGAGCCCGGCAGCCTGTGCCACGGCGACTCGGTCCTCGACCTTGTCCTTGCGCGAGGCGGCGATCAGCACCTCGACATCACCAGGGCTGCTCGCCGCGGGGCCGATCTCCTGAAAATCCAGATTAACCTCGTCCAGCGCGAAGGGAATGTACTGATTTGCTTCGCCCTCGACTGCGAACTCCATCTCGGTTTCGCGCATACCCGCCGGAAGGATGACTTTCTTCGTGATGACCGACGAGGAGGGCAGCGCCACCGCAACGTTCTTCACGCCACCGCCAAATCGCCGGAGAGCGCGCTTGATGGCTTCCGTTACAGGTTCGAGGCTGGCGATGTTGCCATCCACCACCGCATCGCGCGGCAGAGGCTCGATGGCATATCGCTCGACTTTGTAAGCGCCCTTGTCTCCCCCGGAAAGCTCGACGAGCTTGACGGATGAAGAAGAGATGTCGAGTCCGGCGAGTTGACGCGTCGCCGACTTCAAAAAGGGGAGGTCAATCACAAAGAAAGTCCTTACATTTCTTTATGTTACGCGCTATTGCTCAGTCATGCTCTCGCATGCTAACGCCAAGTCCCCCGCGCTGTAAAGGGAACTTGTTCACGCTTAACGCCTGCTAACAAGGCGGCCCGATGGCGCCGCGCCCGCATCCCGTATAATGCCCACCCGTTCGAAACCACTTCTGGACTGCCCATGCGCTGGGTCCTGTATCCGATCGCAGCGCTGATTGCGCTTGTCATCCTCGGCCTCGCCACCCTTGCCGCGATGGCCACGCTCGCCTGGCCGAACCTGCCGGCACTTGACTCGCTTACGGACTATCGTCCTCGCATTCCGCTGCGAGTATATACGGCGGATGGCCACCTCATCGGCGAGTTCGGTGAAGAACGGCGTGACGTAGTGCGCATCGCCGAGGTTCCTTCCCACCTCAAGCACGCGATTCTGGCAGCAGAGGATGAACGCTTCTACGAGCACAGCGGCATAGACCCGGTAGGATTGGCGCGCGCAGCGCTCGCGAACCTCTCCAGCGGTGGCCGGGGACAGGGTGCCTCCACGATCACGATGCAGGTCGCACGCAACTTCTTCCTCACGCGCGAGAAGACATACAGCCGCAAGCTCTACGAGATCCTGCTTTCCCTGAAGATCGAGCAGAACCTCACGAAGGACCAGATTCTGGAGCTGTACATCAACCAGATCTTCCTCGGCCAGCGCTCCTATGGTTTCGCTCAGGCGGCACGCGCCTACTACGGCAAGACGCTCGATGAGCTGACCCTGCCCGAAGCTGCGATGCTTGCTGGCCTGCCCAAGGCCCCCTCTGCGTTCAACCCGATCGTCAATCCTGCTCGCGCGGCAGTTCGCCAGCAGTACGTGCTGCGCCGCATGCTCGAGGCCGGCTTCATCGGCGCAGCCCAATACCAGGAGGCGCTCGCCTTCGCCACACCTGCACAGAGCCGGCACGACACGGCGCGAGCGCGCAAGCACCAGGACATCACGCTCCACGCCGACCATGTCGCCGAGATGGCGCGCCAGATCGCCCTCGAGCAGTTCGGCGATCAGGCCTACGAATTGGGTATCCGCATCGTCACCACGATCACCCGCAAGGACCAGGAGGCCGCCTACGCTGCCCTGCGCAAGGGTGTGCTCACTTACGACCGCCGTCACGGCTATCGGGGCCCGGAGGCCTTTGTGGAGTTGCCCAGCGGCGACATCGCACCCGAGTTGCTCGATGAAGCCCTGGAGAATCATGGCGACCACGATGACCTCCTCGCCGCGATCGTCCTGAGAGCCTCTTCGAAGGAAGTCGTCGCCTATCGCCGCGGCGAGTCGCTGCGCATCGCTGGCAAGGGGCTCGGGCTTGCGGCGCCGATGCTGGCCGAGAAGGCGCCGCAGAGCCGCAGGATCCGCCCCGGAGCGATCGTGCGCCTGCGCAGCACCGGCAAGGACGCCTGGGAGATCGCCCAACTCCCCGAGGTCCAGGCAGGATTCGTCGCCATCGACCCGCACAACGGCTCCGTACGCGCCCTGGTTGGCAGCTTCGATTTCGAACGCAACAAGTTCAACCATGTCACGCAGGCGGTGCGCCAGCCGGGGTCGAGCTTCAAGCCCTTCATCTTCTCTGCCGCGCTCGAGCGCAGTTTCGGACCAGGCAATGTCCTTGAAGACGGCCCCCTCTACTATCCTGCGGGGGTCACGGGCTCGAAGGCATGGGAGCCCAAGAACTACGACGGCCGCTATGCCGGCCCGATGACGCTGCGCGAGGCACTGGCACGCTCGAAAAACATGGTCTCGATCCGCCTGCTCGAGGAGATCTCCCCCGCGTACGCGCAGGAATTCCTCGGCCGCTTCGGCTTCGACCGCAGCCAGAACCCCGCCTATCTGACCATGGCGCTGGGCGCAGGCGCTGCAACGCCTTGGCAGATGGCCGCCGGCTATGCGGTGTTCGCCAATGGCGGCTACCGCATTGAGCCCTACGTGGTGAAGGAGATCTACGACGGCAGCGGTCGCCTGATCGCACGGACGGACCCGCCCGTGGCCGGCCAGAGCGCAGCGCGCGTGATCGACGCGCGCAATGCCTGGCTGATGGATTCGATGATGCGCGACGTAGTACAGCGCGGAACGGCAACAAGAGCGAAGGTGCTCAAGCGCCAGGATCTCGCAGGCAAGACGGGGACCACCAACGACTATGTCGATGCATGGTTCTGTGGCTACCACCCGGATCTGGTCGCCGTGAGCTGGGTCGGGTTCGGCCAGCCGCGCAACCTGGGCCGAGGCGAAACCGGCGGCGCAGCGGCACTACCGATCTGGGTCGACTACATGCGCACGGCGCTCGAAGGCGTGCCGGACGTTTCGCCCCCGCCCCCACCCGGACTGAAGCTCGTCGAGAATGGCCTGGGCTCCGGCGAGGACTATCACTATGCCGAGTACGCCCCACCGACGCCGTCGATCGCCCCGGACTGGCTGCAGGAGATGTTCGCCGGCGACGGACTGCCCGCCATGGAAGCGGAAACCGAGGCCATCCCGCCGGCGCCGGTCACCCGTTCGCAACTTCCGGGCTTTCCGGCACAGGCCCCAGCCCCGGTCGAAGACCGCCTGCCGACGCCGATCAGGCGTTGAGCGGCTTCCCCTTCAGGCCGGCGGGGTCAACACCACAGGCTCGCCAGCCTGCGCTCCGATCAAGCCGGCGAGCATCTTCCACAGCTCCCCGCCATCGCGGGTATTGATCCACTGTCCGTCGAGCAGACGAAAGTGGAAGCCACCCGATCTGGCCGCCACCCAGATCTCACGCGCCGCGGTGTGGCGGTTGATGATCATCTTCGTGCCGTTCTCGAATTCCAGCTCCAGGATGCCTCCGGGCTTCGGCTCGATGTCCAGATCCACACCGCAGTCCTCAAGCGCGGACTCGATGCGTGCCAGTTCGGCCTCGGCCAGTGCGTTGAACGCGGATTCTTCCATGCTGATTCCTTCTGTTAGGATTCCGGTTTTACCTGAAGAATGGCGATGCGAGCCAGAATTCCCTTCATCGCGCTGTGCTGCGCGCTGCTGTCGGCCTGTGGCATCAAGGGCCCGCTCTATCTGCCCGAGCCTGGCACCTCCCCCGCCTCGAGTGCGGGCGCCGATCATAACAAACCCCTCGTCCCGCCGGACCTCACCTCCGACTCCCTGCTCCAATGAACATCTCTGCTACGCCCGCCTGGCCTCTCCCCACGCTCACGCTGCGCGAAGGCGCATTGTGGTTGGAGGAGACTTCACTGGAAGACATCGCCCAGCGCTTTGGCACACCGACCTATGTCTATTCGCGTGCAGCACTGGAATCCGCCTTCGCTGCCTGGAAACAGGCGCTCGCCGGACGCCGCGCGCTGGTGTGCTACGCCGTCAAGGCCAACTCGAACCTCGGCATTCTTTCAGTCTTCGCCCGTCTTGGCGCTGGCTTCGACATCGTTTCCGGCGGCGAACTCGCCCGTGTCCTCGCTGCGGGGGGCCGCGCGGACAAGGTCGTGTTCTCGGGCGTGGGCAAGACCCGCGCGGAGATGCGACAGGCGCTGGAGGCAGGGATCCGCTGCTTCAACATCGAGTCGGCAGCCGAACTGGAGCGCCTGAATGCGCTGGCAGGCGAACTCGGCAAGCAGGCGCCGATCGCGCTGCGAGTCAATCCGGACGTCGATCCGAAGACCCACCCTTACATCTCCACCGGCCTGAAGGGCAACAAGTTCGGCGTCGCCTTTGCCGACGCACTTGCGCTCTACCGGCAGGCCTCCAGACTGCCCCACCTGCGGATCAGCGGAGTAGCCTGCCATATCGGCTCCCAGCTGCTCGACCCCGCGCCCATGGCCGAGGCGGCGGAGAAGTTGCGCGACCTGGTCGAGCAACTCGCAGCCGAGGGAATCGCGCTCGAGCACATCGACCTGGGTGGGGGGCTGGGCATCCGCTACCGTGACGAAACACCCCCTTCGGCGACCGATTACCTGGCGCCGCTGCTCGAGGTGTTCGCCGGTCGTAACGAGGAGCTCTGCTTCGAGCCCGGTCGTTCGCTGGTCGGCAACGCGGGGCTGCTGCTGACCCGGATCGAATACCTCAAGCCCGGCGAAACAAAGAACTTCGCCATCGTCGACGCTGCCATGAACGACCTTGCACGCCCGGCGCTGTACGATGCATGGCACGAAGTGGTCGAAGTCCGTCCGTGCGCGGCATCTGCTGCGCAGTACGACGTGGTCGGCCCGATCTGCGAGAGCGGCGACTTCCTCGCCCGCGGACGGATGCTCGACGTGGCCGAAGGCGATCTGCTCGCGATCCTCTCCGCAGGTGCCTATGGCATGACCATGAGCTCCAACTACAACACCCGCCCCCGCGCCGCCGAGATCCTGGTGGAGGGGAGCCGCGCGCTCGTCGTGCGCGAGCGCGAAACCGTCGCCGAACTCTTCGCCGGCGAGCGCGTGGCCAACTGAATCGGCATCGCCCCCGGGTTCCGACGACCGCAAAGCGTCAGGCCTGCAGCCCTTCCTTGGGCACGGGGCGCCGGATCCCTGCGTCGTACTCCTCGTTCAAGGCTCGCCCGAAAGCCTTCCATGCCGGGCCACCGTGCGTGTGAAGCCCCATTTCCGCACTCTGGCGCATGTTCTCAAGCATCAGCTCCGAAAGCGCGAACAGCTCGCCAGTGAGCTTTTCCTGCCGCACCGGACTGCGCAGCAACTTCATCATGCAGTCCGACGAGCAACTCAGCGCCTGCCGCGCCAGGTCGCGCATGCGGGCCTGATCCTGCCAATCGACGCCAATCGCAATACCACGCTTGACGATCTCACGCTCAAGCTCATCTGCCGTACGAGTGTAATGTCCGAATCCGCTCATCGTTCCTGCCGGCCCCAGACCTGGCACACCTTTCCTGCACCAAGCGCCGAGGCCGGGACGCCCCCATTTAAAATGCAGACAATCTCACTGTCCGCCGCAAGGCCTTCATTCTAGCCGTTCTCCCCGCGCCATCCGATCAGGATACGTTTCATGGCCATCAGGTATTTCTTAAGACTGCTGCCCCTCGCTGGCGTGCTTTTTCTCGGCCCGCCCGCGCAAGGAGCGACCGTCAGCGCCCCGCTCCCGCCCGGCGTGCGCCTGGCACTCGACGCAGCCCACATCCCCGTGGAGGCGGTTTCGGTGTGGGTCCAGCCCGTGGATGCCGACCGCCCCACGCTCGCCATCCGGGCAGACCAGCCCATGAATCCGGCCTCGGTCATGAAGCTGGTGACCAGCTTCGCCGCACTCGAGCAGTTGGGCCCTGCACACACCTGGCGTACGCGCCTCGCGGTAACGGGCCCCATTCGGGGCGGGTTGCTCGAGGGCGACCTCCACCTGCTTGGCGGAGCCGACCCGATGCTCGGCTACGACCGCCTGTGGAAGATGCTGCGCCGCGTGCGCAACCTGGGTATCGAAGGTGTGGCGGGCGACATCGTGCTCGACGCGTCCGTGCTGCGCCTGCCCCCGCACGACCCGGACGCCTTTGACGGACGCGGGCTGCGGCCCTACAACAGTGGCCCCCACGGCCTGCTGATGCACTACAACACCGTGCTGCTGGGCCTCTACCCGGGCAAGGCGGCGAGCGAGCCGGTCACCCTCGCTGCGGAACCACCGCTTGCCGGCGTCACCATCGACAACCGGATCAGGACGTCCGACGCGCCCTGCGGCACCTGGTACAAGGATCTTCAGGCGCAGATCGAGCCGGGCCAACGCCTGGTGCTCAGCGGCACCCTCCCGCGCGCCTGCGGCCCCCGCACCTGGAGCGCCGCACCACTGCCCCCCGCCGAATTCGGCACGGCACTGGTCAGTGCGCTGTGGAGCGAGGCAGGCGGCCGGCTGGGAGGACAGGTGCGTGAGGGAACGACGCCGACCGGCGCCACGGAACTCATCCGCGACGACTCTCCTGCGCTGGCCGACGTGATCCGGGAAATGAATAAATGGTCGAGCAACGTGATTGCGCGCCAGCTGCTCGCCACACTCGGCGCGAGCCGTCCCGAGCTCCCCCAGTCCGCCACCGACATGGTCACCGCCGGGGCACAGTCCGCGCAGGAAGCGCTTGCAGCCGCGGGCATCGGTACCGAGGGCCTGGTGATCGAGAATGGGTCGGGTCTTTCACGCATCGAGCGCATCCGCGCCGACAGCCTGGGGCAGTTGCTGATCGCGGCATGGCAACGTCCCTGGATGCCGGAATACATCTCGGCGCTGCCCGTCGCCGGCCTGGACGGCACGGCACGTCGCCGGCTGTCTGGCAGCCCGGTGTCCGGACAGGCGCACATCAAGACCGGGACCCTCAACGGCGTGCGCGCAATGGGCGGCTACCTGCTCGACCGCCATGGGCGTCGTCATGCGCTGGTGATGATGATCAATCACCCGGAAGCCGCCCAGAGCGCTGCGGCGCAGGATGCATTGCTCGAATGGATCTGGGCAGGCGGCGGATAAGCAGCCCGGCAGTTACAGGGCCTCAGGTCGGCGGCATCGGCAGCGGCCGCCGCTGCATCAGCACCCACCAGCCGCGCACGATACGGTACAGGATCCACAGGCCGACGATCAGCAGCAGCCCGATCGCGAATGGCACACCGATGATGGTCAGCACCATCAGTCCGGCCACCACGACCCAAAGCACCGCGAACCAGAAGGTGCGGATCTGCCAGCGGAAATGGCTCTCCAGCCAGGTACCGCGCACCGCGTTCTGATTCCAGTAGTTCAGCACCACTGCTGCAATGGAGGGCAGGCTGGCGACGAAGCTGAAGATGATCGTCGCCGAACCGACCACCGCCGAAAACACCGCGAAGGCGTGCAGCGCATAGACCAGATGGGTGACGGTGACCATGTTCTCGGACGGCTGGTCCACCTGGAGCGGAGCGGGATAGGGGGTGCTCATCGACTTTCCTCGAAAATGAAGCCCGCGCCGGGAAACTCCGCGGCGCATGAAGAAGACTTCGAGCGCGGACCATGACGCCTGTCCGCACAACGCGCAACAACAAAACGTAACGCGCGCCCGCATTACGGTTCGTGCGTTCAGGCCCCGCGCTACAGCCCCAACTCACCCCACATCGCGTCCACCCTCGCCTTCACCGCCGCGTCCATGACGATCGGCGTGCCCCATTCGCGGCTGGTCTCGCCTGGCCACTTGTTGGTCGCATCCAGCCCCATCTTGCTGCCCAGGCCGGCGACCGGGCTGGCGAAATCGAGGTAATCAATGGGCGTGTTGTCGACCAGCGTGGTGTCGCGGGTGGCGTCCATGCGCGTGGTGAGCGCCCAGATCACCTCCTTCCAGTCGCGGATGTTCACGTCCTCGTCCACCACGATGATGAACTTGGTGTACATGAACTGGCGCAGAAAGCTCCAGATGCCGAACATCACGCGCTTGGCATGGCCCGGGTACTGCTTGCGGATGCTGACCACCGCCAGGCGGTAGGAGCAGCCCTCCGGCGGCAGGTAGAAGTCGACGATCTCGGTGAACTGCTTCTGCAGCAACGGCACGAAGACCTCGTTCAGCGCCACGCCCAGCATCGCCGGCTCGTCGGGCGGCTTGCCGGTGTAGGTGCTGTGGTAGATCGGGTCGCGACGCAGGGTGATGCGCTCGATGGTGAACACGGGGAAATCGGAGACCTCGTTGTAATAGCCCGTATGGTCGCCGTAGGGGCCTTCAGGCGCCATGTCGTTCGGGTGGATCGCGCCTTCGAGCACGATCTCGGCCGAGGCCGGCACCTGCAGGTCGTTGCCCAGGCACTTCACCAGCTCGGTCTTGGCGCCACGCAGCAGGCCGGCGAACTGGTACTCCGAGATCGAATCCGGCACCGGCGTCACCGCGCCGAGGATGGTCGCCGGATCGCAACCGAGCACCACCGAGATCGGAAAAGGCTCGCCCGGATGGGCGCGCTGGTGCTCGAGGAAATCCAGCGCGCCGCCCCGATGCGCCAGCCAGCGCATGATCACGCGGTTGCGGCCGATCACCTGCTGGCGGTAGATGCCTAGATTCTGGCGCTTCTTGTGCGGCCCGCGCGTCACCACCAGGCCCCAGGTGATCAGCGGCGCGGCGTCGCCCGGCCAGCAGTGCTGGATCGGCAGCTTCGCGAGGTCAACTTCATCGCCCGCCCACACCACCTGCTGGCAGGGCGCAGAGCGCACTTCCTTCGGTGCAATGTTCAGCACCTGCTTCAGCACCGGCAGCTTTTCCCAGGCGTCCTTCAGGCCCTTGGGCGGCTCGGGCTCCTTCAGGTAGGCGAGCAGCTTGCCCACCTCGCGCAGTGGCGTGCTCCAGTTGCCGTCGGCGACATCCTCGCCCATGCCCATCGCCACCCGCTGCGGGGTGCCGAAGAGGTTGGCGAGCACCGGGATCGACTGCGGCACACCCTTCGTCACCGGCTTCTCGAACAGCAACGCCGGCCCGCCGGCGCGCAGGACGCGGTCAGCGATCTCGGTCATCTCGAGGTGGGTGTCGACCGGGGCGGTGATGCGCTTCAATTCTCCGCGCGCCTCGAGTTGGGAGATGAAGTCGCGCAGGTCGTCGTATTTCATTCGGGCGTCTCGTGTTGGATGCGTGGCATGGGCGGGCGAGCCCTGGTCAGGCATTGACGCGCCCGCCGGCGCGAAGTTGTGGTCACACGCGAGCGTACGTGCTGGGTGCAGTCACGCTCGAACAGGTGTGCTCAGCGATGGGCATTGATCGCGTCGCGGGTCTCCAGCGCGACCTTCCGCGCGGCCTCGGCGAAGTCCTCGCCCTTGCCGGCATACAGCACCGCACGCGAGGAGTTGATCATCAACCCGGCGCCCTTCGCCGTGCGCCCCGCCGCCAGCGTGGCGGCGATGTCGCCGCCCTGGGCGCCGATCCCCGGCACCAGCAGCGGCAGGTTGCCGGTCAGTTCGCGCACGCGGGCGATCTCGGCCGGGTAGGTGGCACCGACGACCAGGCCACAGTTCCCGCTCGCGTTCCAGTCCTCCGCAACGGTGCGCGCAACATGTTCGTAGAGTTTCATGCGGCCCTTCGGCGTATCGACCTCCAGGAACTGCAGGTCCGAGCCGCCGGGGTTGGAGGTGCGGCACAGCAGGATCACGCCCTTGTCGGGGTAGGCCAGGTAAGGATCGACCGAGTCGCGGCCCATGTACGGATTGACCGTGATCGCGTCGGCCTTGAAGCGTTCGAAGGCCTCGATGGCGTACTGCTCGGCGGTACTGCCGATATCGCCGCGTTTGGCGTCGAGGATGACCGGGGTGTCGGGGTGAGCCGCATGGATATGCTCGATCAGGGCCTCAAGCTGCTCCTCCGCGCGGTGCGCGGCGAAGTAGGCGATCTGCGGCTTGAAGCAGCACACCAGGTCGGCAGTGGCGTCGACGATCTGCGTGCAGAACGCGAGGATCGCATCCGGGCGCCCCCGCAGATGGGCGGGGAATTTTGCGGGATCGGGATCGAGGCCGACACAGAGCAGGCTGTTGCGCTGCTGCCAGGCGGCTTCGAGAGCGGTCATGAAGTGCATGGGATGTCCGGTAGGAAGTGCGAAATCATCGCGCGCGCGGGGCGCGCACCCGCAGGTGGCGCCCCGCGCTCACGCTGCGCACTGGAGGAGGTCGAAGAAGATGCCGGCAAACACGACGGCACCGAACCAGTTGTTGTGGCGGAAAGCCTTGAAACATCCGGCCCGCGCACGTCCCCGGATCAGGGTGTAGTGGTAACCCGCGATCACCGAGGCGGCAGCAAGGCCAAGGTAGTAGACGAATCCGGCACCGATCATGACCCCGACCACACCCAGCAGCACGATCGCGGCACCGTAGCACAGCATCACCGCAGCGACATCGTAGCGACCAAAGGTGATCGCAGCCGTGCGAATGCCGAGCCGGAGGTCATCCGGACGGTCCACCATGGCATATTCGGTATCGTAGGCGATCGTCCATAAGGTGTTGGCCAGCAGCATCACCCACGCCAGCGCAGGCACCTCGCCCAGCACTGCCGCAAACCCCATCGGGATCGAAAAACCGAAGGCCAGCCCCAGATAGGCCTGCGGCAGCGCGAAGAAGCGCTTGGTGAACGGATAGCTGC
Source organism: Thauera sp. WH-2 (assembly GCF_048321015.1). Lineage (NCBI taxonomy): Bacteria > Pseudomonadati > Pseudomonadota > Betaproteobacteria > Rhodocyclales > Zoogloeaceae > Thauera > Thauera sp. WH-2. The sequence goes on from NZ_JBLWFG010000004.1 coordinate 279,016, forward strand.
CGGCCAGGAACAATGCCGGAATGGAAAGCCAGATCACCAGCGAGCCCAGCGGCAGCACGAGCAGGAAGGCCACCGCGGAAAGCCCCGCTGCAAGCCACAAAGCCTCGCCTGCGCGAACACGGCCGGTTGCGAGCGGGCGATCGAGCGTGCGCTCCACGTGACCGTCTATGTCGCGGTCGGCATAGTCGTTGATCACGCAACCTGCGGAGCGCATCAGGAAGGTGCCGATCACGAAAATCACCAGGATGTGCAAGGGCGGCAGTCCGCCGGCCGCCACCCACAGCGCCCACAGGGTGGGCCACAGCAGCAGCAGGGTGCCGATCGGCTTGTCGATCCGCATCAAGCGGACATAGTGGGGCAACTTGTCGTGCAGGCTCATGCCGAACGTCATCGGGGCAGTTCCAGGATTTCGGGCAGGAAGGCTTCGCTCACCATCAGCGCGCTGCCGCGCAGGAGAAAGATCGAGCGCCGCGCCCACAAGGCGCGCGGCACGAACTGTCCCGGGGCATGGTGGGCCAGTGCGGCTTGGGCGCGATGATACCGCGCATCGCGCCTGTCCAGACGGCGACAGGCGAGCGGCAGACGGCTGATCTCAGGGTCGGAGAACAGGGCCTGCCCGAGCGGGCGCGAGCCCATGCCATGAAAGAGGTTCCAGGTCCCGCGCACGTTGCGCCGCGGCAGCAGCGAGCGTGCGAACACCACCGGCCGGCCATCGGCGAGGAGCAGGACCTCGCGCAGCCAGGCGCGCTCGCCCGGCCGCAGGCCGAGCAGCAAGGCCTCGTCACGATGCACCCGCGCCAGTTGCTGACACACCACCTGCACGGCGAAGCGCCCGCAGCGTGCCCGGATGCGTGCGGTGAGCGAACCCGGATCGCGCAGCCACGGGCGCAAGGCCTCGGGTATGCCGGCGCGCGGTGGATGGGCCAGCCAGGTTTCGTGGCGCGGCCCGGTATGGAGAGGAAAGGCGATCAGCGGACGCATGGTTCGGATTGGGTGACGCGCGGCGCTCAGGCCCGCAACAGGGCCTCCCGCCCGCCCAGCCAGCGCACCATCAGGGCCTCGGCGGCGGCCGGCTCGCGTCGCAGGAGATCTTCAGCAAGTGCGCGCGCAGGCTCGATCAGGTCGGCATCGGCTTCGAGGTCTGCGTAACGCAGCAGCGGCACGCCGCTCTGGCGCGCGCCGACGAACTCACCCGGGCCACGGATTCCCAGATCCTCGCGCGCAATCGCGAAGCCATCGGTGTTCTCGTAGATCACTCTCAGGCGCGCACGGCCAGTCGCGGAGAGTGGCTGGGCGTAGATCAGGATGCACTCCGACTCCGCCGTACCGCGCCCGACCCGGCCGCGCAACTGGTGCAGTTGCGCGAGCCCGAAGCGTTCCGCATGCTCGATCACCATCAGGCTGGCATTGGGCACATCCACACCGACCTCGATCACGGTGGTGGCCACCAGCACATCGAGCTCCGCCGCCGCAAACGCCGCCATTGTGGTGGACTTCTCGTCGTTCTTCAGGCGGCCATGGATCAGCCCGATGCGCAACTCCGGCAGGGCCTCAACCAGTGCCGCCCAGGTGTCCTGCGCCGTCTGCAGTTGCAGGGCCTCGGATTCCTCGATCAGCGGGCACACCCAGTAGGCTTGCCGCCCCCCCAGGCAGGCCGCGCGCATGCGCGCCACAACCTGTTCACGGCGCGCCTCGGAGACCAGCCGGGTGCGGATCGGGGTACGGCCTGGAGGCAGTTCATCGAGCACCGACACGTCGAGATCGGCGTAATGGGTCATCGCCAGCGTACGCGGGATCGGCGTCGCCGACATCATCAGCATGTGCGGACGCCGCCCTCCTTCGCCCTTCTCGCGCAGCGCCAGGCGCTGGCGCACACCGAAGCGGTGCTGCTCATCGACCACCGCGAGCGCCAGCCGTGGCAGGGTCACCGGATCTTCGATCAGCGCATGCGTGCCCACGGCAAGCAGCACCTCGCCACTGGCCAGACGGGCCAGTGCGGCCTCGCGCTCGCGCTTCCTGCGTCCGCCCGACAGCCAGGCGACTTCGACGCCCAGCGGCGCGAGCCAGGCCGAGAGCTTTCTCCAGTGCTGCTCCGCGAGAATCTCGGTGGGCGCCATCATCGCGGCCTGCCAGCCATTCTCGGCGGCTTGCAGCATCGCGAGCGCAGCCACCAGGGTCTTGCCCGAGCCCACATCGCCCTGCAGCAGGCGCTGCATCGGATGCGGCGCGGCGAGATCGGCGGCGATCTCGCTCCAGGCACGCGCCTGCGCGCCCGTCGGCCGGAAGGGCAGGGTGTCGAGCAGCGCCGCGGTCAGGACTGCGCGCGCCGGCAGCGCCACCGCCGAGCGCGCGCGGCGTGCGAGGTAGGCACGGCGCAGCGACAGCTGCTGCACCAGCAGTTCCTCGAACTTCATCCGCCGCCAGGCGGGATGAGTCCGACGCTCAAGGGCATCGGGAGCGGCGTCCGGCGCAGGGTGATGGAGTGCATGCAGGGCATCCGCGAGGCCTGGAAGCCCGAGGCGCTGCAGCCACTCTTCGGGCAGCAACTCGTCCAGGGGCTCCGTCTGCAGCGCACGATCGACCAGCTTGCGTAAAGTCGCCTGCCCCACGCCGGCCGTGGTCGGATAGACCGGGGTCAGGGCCTGCGGCAACGGCTCGCCCGCGTCGACGCTGCGCACCCGTGGATGCACCATCTCGTCGCCGAAGAACCCGCCGCGGACCTCGCCGAACAGGCGGACCCGCCGACCCGGCGCAAGCTGCTTCTGCTGCGAGGGGTAGAAGTTCAGCCAGCGCGCCACCAGGGTTCCGCTACCGTCCCCGACCCGCGCCACGAGCTGGCGCCGCGGGCGCAGCATGATCTCGCACGACACCACCTCGCCCTCCACCTGCGCCGGCAAACCAGGCCGCGCTGCCCCGATGGGAGTGAGCCGCGTTTCGTCCTCATAGCGCAAGGGCAAGTGCAGCAGCACGTCGCGTGGCGCGCGGAGATCGAGCCTGGCGAGGCGGGCCGCAAGCGCCCCACCCACGCCGGCCCAGCCCTGCGGCTGCAACGCCGGAGCAGGCGATTTCGCTTGCCCCGCCGTCAGGCTCCCCCCCCTCACGCCAGACCCTTCACACCTGCGCCTTGAGCCTGGCCCTGCTCAATCGACCACGAGCACCAGGTCTGCCTCGACCAGCGCACCCCGCGGGAGCTCGCGCACCCCAACGGTCGCGCGCGCCGGATAGGGCTCGGCGAAGCAGGACTTCATGACCTCATTGACGACGCCGAAATTCGACAGGTCGGTGAGATAGATGGTGATCTTGACCACATCCGCGAACGAGCCGCCCGCAGCCTCGGCCACCGCCTGCAGGTTGGCGAAAACGCGTTGCGCCTGCGCCTCCACCCCCTCGACCATCTCCATGGTCGCGGGATCCAGGCCGATCTGCCCCGACAGGAACACCTGGTTGCCGGCCTTGACGGCCTGCGAATAGGGGCCGATCGCGGCCGGTGCGTTGGGGGTGGAAATGATCTGACGGGCCACGGACTTGCCTCCGGAATCACAAAAGCGTGATTGTACCCGCGCCTGCCGGGGGCGCACGCACCGCCCGCTGCGCCCGAAGGCACGGCGGGCGAACTGCCTCGCGAATCGGCCCCATCCGCACAGGGCCGCTCGCGCTCAAGCCTGGGCGCGCAGGGTGATGTCGCAGCCCAGGCGGTTGATCACCTTCTGCATGCCAACCCGCGCGCCAACGTTGATCACCAGCGGCGCGACGAAATTGGCCCGTAGCCCGGCCGAGGCGGGTCCGCTCGACGGCCCGTCGTCCTTGCGCACGATCACCGCGACCGCGGCATCCTCGGGCGACTGAAGCTTCAGCATGGCGACCTCCTCGTCGCTCAGCTGGAACTCGAGGTTGATGCCGAGCCGCTCGGGCAAGGTGATCGAGAACGCCACCTGAGGGTCGTCGACGCTCTGCAACAGGAGTACCTCGGCGCCCCCGCCCTCTTCGTGCACGAGCGCAAAACGCCTGCACTCCTCGAAGCCCGGCAAGCCCATCGGGAACTCGATGATCTTGTCCTCGGGCACTTCCGCACTGCCAAACATCGGACTCTTGATCTGCATTGGCTCACCCTCTCCTCAAAAATGGATGCATCGTCCCCCCTGTGGGGCCTTGCACGCCGTGAAGGCAGTCACGGCGCATCAATTCGAACGCGGCGGCGGCACGAGCACGCCCGCGCCATGCCCCCCCTCGCGCAACTTGCGGCGCGCCCGCTCCGCAGCGTCCCGGTCGGCAAAGGGGCCCAGGACGACACGGCTCTGGATGCCCGCAGCGTACCCTTCCGCCGCCAGCCGCTCGTAGAGTTGCAGGGCATTGGCCGGGTCGCCGAAGACCCCTAGCTGAATCCGGTAGCCCGGGCCGCCGCCACTCGCCGCGGCGTGCGGCAACAGCACACCCTCGGGCACTTCCGGCACGGAAGGAGGGGTGCTGGCCGGCGCAGCGGGATTCTCGGCGCTGGCAGGCGCAGGGCTTGCAGCGGGCTCCAGAGAAACCTCGGGGTGCTCGAGCGCCAGTGCGGTGGACGTCTCCACCGGCACTGGCACCACCGCAGGCAACCGAGACGGAGCGACACTTTCGGCGGCCGGTTGGGCGGCCGGTGGGGCGACCGGTGGGGCGACCGGTGGGGCGGCCTGCGGCCAGGGGGCCGGCACCTCAGGCCGGGCACTCAGCAACAAGGCCGCAAGACCGAGCGCCACCGCTGCGGCCAGCGCTGCCGTGGCGCGCAACAGCAGTACGCGCCGTGGAGCGGTCAGACGTGCGCTCATGTCCCCCCCTCGCCCCGCCGACTCAAGGAAAGCACAAGCTCCGCCTCGGCGAGCGTGATGCCGCAGCGGGCCGCGATCATCTCCGCATTGAGCCCCTGTGAGGCAAGCAGCAGCGCTTCGGAGTACTCTGGCGAACTCGCGGGCTGTACCCTGATGCGGTCGAGTTCATCCTGCAGCGCAGTGACATCCTCTACCAGCCGGGTGATCTCCTGCTGCTGCAAGGCGACCAGATCGCGCTGCGCCTGGAACTCCTGGCGTAGCCGGGAATTCTCCAGCTGCAGCGCAAAGACCTCCGCTTCGGCTCCACCACCCGGCTGCTCGGCAGACCCGGCTCCAGACGAGCCATACCCGCCGGCCGCCGGCTCCGCAGGCGCCGGCGCAACGACAGGGCGGGAGGCCAGCACCGGCGCGTACTCGAAATCACCCTCGTCCAGTCCATCCTCATCATCTGCAATCGTCGCCTTGGCACCCGCCTCCTCCGACTCACGCGGGCCAGCCGGCCCGGTCGGCCCGGTCGGCCCGCGTGCCGGAGCCTGCACGTGGGCAGCGCCAGGCTCGCGCGGGGCACGCAAGGCGCGCACGAACTGCCAGCTCGCGTAGCCAAGCAAAGCGATCACGGCCAGCCAGAGCAGATCGCGCAGGCTCATGTGCGTACGCACCCCTCTTCCACCGCGGAAAGCGGGGTGTGGAACGGGGGCGTGCGCGAGGCGGAGGGGAAAGAAGGCGTTATCGTTCTGCGCATGGGCGACGTGTCGGGCTCGATGCACCGATAATACTTGCCCCTATCCCCACCGACAAACGACAAGCCCGGTGCATGCGAATGGAACTCGAGCTGACCTCCCTGTTGTTCTGGCTGAAGAAGGCGCTGGCCGTGGCTGCGCTGCCGCCGCTGATGCCCTTGCTGCCCATCGTTGCCGGCCTGCTGCTGCTCGAGCGCCGCCCCCGCCTCGGCCGATGCTTCGCCTGGACCGGCGTGGTCCTGAGCCTGGCGCTGGTGACGCCCGCAAGCGTGAACTGGCTCGTGGCCCGGGTCGAATACCCGCATGCGCTCGCGCCGGGTGCCGCACAGGACGCGGAAGCCATCGTCGTTCTCGGCGCCGGGCGGCGCAAGCATGCGCCCGAGTTTGGCGGCGACACCGTCAACCGCCTCGCGCTCGAGCGTCTGCGCTATGCGGCCCGCCTTGCGCGCGAGACCGGGCTCCCGGTCCTGGCCAGCGGCGGTGCCCCGCAAGGAGGCGTACCGGAGGCCGTGCTGATGCAACGCAGCCTGCGCGAGGACTTCGGCATCAGCCCGCGCTGGCTGGAGTCCGCATCGCGCGACACGCGGGAGAACGCACGCTTTTCGGCAACCCACCTCCAGGCTGCGGGCGTGCGCAGCATCCTTCTGGTCACGCACGCCATGCACATGGAGCGCGCACGTGCGGAATTCGAAGCGGCCGGGCTGAGAGTGACTCCCGCGCAGACGGCGTGGCTGGGCGGAGGGGGCGGCAACGGCGCGGAAGAACAGGGCCTGCAGTTCATCCCCGGGCAGAACACCGCCTACGCTGCGTGGTTCGCACTGCACGAGTTGCTCGGCCAGCTTGCCTATCGCCTGTCGCGCTGAATCTCACGTGCGAGGGCCGGAAAGAACGAACCCGCAACGGTTGAGGAAACCGGTTGCGGGTCCTGTTACGGGTTGGCCTGCTGGCAGCGCGGGCGACTGCAGGCCGGCCGCCGGGTTGCTCAACCGCCGAAATCGTCGAGCATGATGTTCTCGCGTTCGACGCCGAGATCCAGCAGCATCTTGATCACTGCCGCGTTCATCATCGGAGGGCCGCACATGTAGAACTCGCAGTCCTCGGGGGCCGGGTGGTCCTTGAGGTAGTGCTCGTACAACACGTTGTGGATGAAACCGGTATAGCCGGTCCAGTTGTCCTCGGGGAGCGGGTCGGAGAGCGCCAGGTGCCACTTGAAGTTGGGGTTCTCCGCGGCAAGCTTGTCAAACTCGTCGACGTAGAAGGCCTCGCGCATCGAGCGCGCGCCGTACCAGAATGTGATCTTGCGCGTGCTATGCAGGCGCTTCAACTGGTCGAAGATATGCGAGCGCATCGGCGCCATGCCCGCGCCGCCGCCAACGAAGACCATCTCGTTGTCGGTCTCGCGCGCGAAGAACTCGCCGAAGGGGCCGTACACCGTGACCTTGTCGCCCTTCTTGAGGTTGAATACCCAGGACGACATCTTGCCCGGCGGGATGTCGTCGCGACCCGGCGGGGGCGAGGCGACACGGATGTTGAACTTCACCACGCCCTTTTCGCCCGGGTAGTTCGCCATCGAGTACGCGCGGATGGTGGTCTCGTCCACCTTGGAGACATAGCGCCACAGGTTGAATTTGTCCCAGTCGCCGCGGAATTTCTCCTGGATGTCGAAATCCTTGTAATTGACCACGTGCGGCGGGCACTCGAGCTGCACGTAACCGCCGGCGCGGAAGGCAACGTCCTCGCCCTCGGGCAGGCGCAGCGTCAGCTCCTTGATGAAGGTCGCCACGTTGGGGTTGGACTCGACGGTACACTCCCACTTCTTGACGCCGAAGACCTCCTCCGGCACCTCGATCTTCATGTCCTGCTTGACCGGGGTCTGGCAGGACAGGCGCCAGCCTTCCTTGGCGTCGCGCTTGGTGAAGTGCGACTCCTCGGTGGGCAGCATCGAGCCGCCACCTTCGGTGACCACGCACTTGCACTGCGCGCAGGTGCCACCGCCACCGCAGGCCGAGGGCAGGAACAGACCGCTCTCGGCCAGGGTCTGCAGCAGCTTGCCGCCCGCCGGCACGGTGATCTTCTTCTCGCCATTGATGTCGATGGTGACGTCACCCGACGACACCAGCTTCGAGCGGGCGGCGATGATGAACACGGCCAGCGCGAGCACGATGGCGGTGAACATCCCGATGCCCAGAATGATTTCGGTATTCATCGTTTCACGGTCTCCTTACAGCTGCACGCCCGAGAAGGACATGAAGCCCAGCGACATCAGGCCGATGGTGATGAAGGTGATGCCCAGGCCCTGCAGGCCCTCGGGCACGTCGCTGTACTTGAGCTTCTCGCGGATGCCGGCGAGCAGTGCGATCGCCAACGCCCAGGAGAACCCCGAGCCCAGGCCATACACCACACTTTCGGAGAAGTTGTAGTCACGTTCGACCATGAACAACGTGCCGCCCATGATCGCGCAGTTCACCGTGATCAGCGGCAGGAACACACCGAGCGCGTTGTAGAGGCTGGGCACGTATTTGTCGAGCAGCATCTCCAGGATCTGCACGATCGCCGCGATGACGCCGATGTAGGACAGCAGCCCGAGGAAGGACAGATCGACATCCGGCAGGCCTGCCCACGCCAGTGCGCCGTCACGCAGCAGGTAGGTGTAGATTAGGTTATTGGCCGGCATCGTGATGGTCTGCACGACCACCACGGCGATACCGAGTCCGATCGCGGTCTCTACCTTCTTCGAGATCGCGATGAAGGTGCACATGCCGAGGAAGAAGGCGAGCGCCATGTTCTCGATGAACACGGCCCGCACGAAGAGGCTCAGATAGTGCTCCATGTCAGTAGGCCTCCTTTTCCACGACTTGCGGCGCCATGCGGAAGCTCGGCTCCTCGACCTGCTCGGTCCGCCAGGCGCGCAGCCCCCAGATCAGCAGGCCGATCAGGAAGAACGCAGAGGGCGGCAGCAGCAGCAAGCCGTTGGGCACGTACCAGCCGCCATCCTTGGCGAGCGCGATGATCTCGACGCCGAACAGCTTGCCGGCACCGAAGAGCTCGCGGATCACGCCCAGGGTGAGCAGCACCACGCTGTAGCCGAGACCGTTGCCGATGCCGTCCATGAACGAGAGCATGGGCGGGTTCTGCATGGCGAAGGCTTCGGCGCGGCCCATCACGATGCAGTTCGTGATGATGAGGCCGACGAACACCGAGAGTTGCTTGGACAGGCCATAGGCGTAGGCCTTGAGGATCTGATCCACCACGATGACCAGCGACGCGATGATCACCATCTGCACGATCATGCGGATCGAGCTCGGGATCTGGTTGCGGATCATCGAGATGAACAGGTTGGAGAAGCCGGTCACCAGCGTGAGCGCAATCGACATCACGAGCGCGGTCTGCAGGTTCGACGTCACCGCGAGCGCCGAGCAGATGCCAAGGATCTGCAGGCCGATCGGGTTATTGGCGAAGACCGGATTGAACAGGACTTCCTTGACGGTCGGTTTGGCCATTTTCAAGCCCCCTGTTGTGTACGCAGCCTGGCGAGCAGCGGGCCGAAGCCCTGCTCACCAAGCCAGAATTGGATCAGGCGGTCGACACCGTTGCTGGTCAGGGTGGCGCCGGCAAGTGCGTCGACCTGGTGCTTCGCGTCCGGGCTGGCAGGGTCGACGCCACCCTTGACGATGCGGATCACCGGCTTGCCGGACGCGTCGAAGAGCTCCTTGCCAGGCCACTGCGCCTTCCAGTTCGGGTTGTCGACCTCGCCGCCGAGACCGGGGGTTTCGGCATGCTGATAGAAGCCCATACCAACCACGGTGTTGAGATCGCCCTTCACCGCCATGAATCCGTGCAGCGTGGACCACAGGCCGTAACCGCGAATGGGCAGGATCAGGGTCTCGAGCTCGCCCTCGCGCTGGACCATGTACACCGTGGTGTAGCGCTCACGGCGCTTGATCATGGCGATGTCCTGCTCGCCCGGCAGCGCATCGGACAGCGCTGGGTCGCGCGCGGCCTTGAGCGGGTCGAACGTCGCCGGATCCTGCGCATCGGTGAACTGGCCGGTTTCCAGATCCACCACCTTGGCGCTGATGCGCTCGGCGAACAGATCCTTGACCTCGCGGCCGGACATGCCCGCTTCGCCAAGGCCGGCGATGGACAGGATGCTGCGTTGCTTGTCGAGCTGGCGGTTCTCGATCTGCACCGGCTTCAGCGACACCGCTGCGCCGGCGACGAAGACCGAACTGACGAGACTGACCGCGAGCGCCACCAGCAGCGTGCGGCTCGTCGATTCTTTCTTAGACATTGCGCGCGAGCCTCCGCTTGATGTTGGCCGCGACCACGAAGTGGTCGATCAGCGGTGCACACAGGTTGCCGAACAGGATGGCGAGCATGATGCCTTCCGGGAAGGCCGGGTTGACCACGCGGATCAGCACGGTCATCACGCCGATCAGCGCACCGAAGATCCACTTTCCGGTATTGGTCATCGAAGCCGATACCGGATCGGTGGCCATGAAGATCATGCCGAAGGCGAAGCCCCCCATCACCAGGTGCCAGTGCCAGGGAACGGCAAACATGGCGTTGGTATCGGAGCCGATGGCATTGAACAGCAGGCTGGTCGCGATCATGCCCACCATCACGCCGGAGACGATGCGCCACGAGGCAATCTTCATCCCCAGCAGCACCACGCCGCCCAACAGGATGGCGAGCGTGCTGGTCTCGCCGATCGAACCATGCACCGTGCCGAGGAACGCGCTCATCCAGTCGATGCCGTTGCCGAGCACCGCCTCGATGCCGCCCGAGGCGCCGAGCGAAAGCATGGTTGCGCCGGTATAGCCATCGACTGCGGTCCACACCGCATCGCCCGACATCTCGGCCGGGTAGGCGAAATACAAGAAGGCACGACCGGTGAGCGCCGGGTTGAGGAAGTTCTTGCCGGTGCCGCCGAAGACTTCCTTGCCGATCACCACGCCGAAGCTGATCCCGAGCGCGACCTGCCACAGCGGGATATCCGGCGGGCAGGTGAGGGCGAACAGCACCGAGGTGACGAAGAAGCCCTCGTTGACCTCATGCTTGCGGATCGAAGCGAACAACACCTCCCAGAAGCCGCCGACGATGAAGGTAGTGAGATAAACAGGCAGGAAGTACGTCGCCCCGTGGAGGAAGTTCGCCCACAGGCTGGCCGGATCCAGCCCCGCCAGCGCGCCGGTGAGTGCGATGCGCCAGCCCTCCTGCGCCGCCATCAGGTCGGCATTGGCTGCGAGGATGCTGTTGGCTTGGTAGCCGACGTTCCACATGCCGAAGAACATGGCGGGGAAGGTGCACAGCCACACCGTGATCATCATGCGCTTGAGGTCGAGACCGTCACGCACGTGGGCGGTGGTACGGGTGACGCTGGCCGGTTTGAACAGACCGGTGTCGACGGCTTCGTACAGGGCATAGTACTTCTCGTACTTGCCGCCCTTCTCGAAGTGATGCTCGATGCTGTCGAGCCAGGAGCGCAGACTCATGCTCAACCCTCCTTCTCGATGCGCGTGAGATTGTCACGCAGGATGGGACCGTACTCGTACTTGCCGGCGCACACGTAGGTGCACAGCGCCAGATCTTCCTCGTCCAGTTCCAGACAGCCGAGCTTCTGGGCGGTTTCGGTGTCGCCGACGATCAGCGCGCGCAGCAACTGCGTAGGCAGCATGTCGAGCGGCATCACCTCTTCGTAGTTCCCGATCGGCACCATCGCACGCGGACTGCCGTTGGTGCTGGTGGTGAAGTTGAACAGCTTGCCGGGAGAAAGCCTGGAGATGTAGAGCGGGAGCACCGAGTGCTTCTCGGCCCCTGCACGCAGGTAATGCAGCATCTCGCGCTCGGTACCCTCTTGAAGGCAGGACACCTGCAGGTGATAACGTCCCAGGTAGGCACAGGCACCACGGGAAGTGCGCCCTCCGAACACAGAACCCGAGATCACGCGCACCTTGCAGCCAGTCTTGAGTTCTCCTGCGGTGAGTTCGTCCAGACTAGCGCCCAGACGCGCCCGCAGCAGGCGGGGTTTTTCAACCATGGGACCGGCAATCGCCACGACGCGCTCGGTCCACAACCGCCCGGTGGCGAACAGCTTGCCGATCGCGATCACGTCCTGGTAGTTGAGCGACCACACCGATTTCTCGGCGTGCACCGGATCGAGGAAATGAATGTGTGTCCCCGCAAGGCCCGCCGGATGCGGCCCGGCGAAGGTTTCGGTACGCACGTTTGAGAGGCCGGCACACGGCATCTGCGTGCCCTCGGCGTGGCAGACCATGACCGGCGCGATGCGCGCAAGCACGCGAGCACCGCGCGCGAAATCGTCCTTATGCTCTCCAATAACCACCGTCGGGTCGGCCGCAAGCGGATGGGTGTCCATCGCGGTGACGAAGATCGACTTCGGCTGCGCATCGATCGCGGGCACCTTGCTGAACGGCCGCGTACGCAGCGCAGTCCACAGACCCGACTCGATCAGGCCCTCGCGCACCTTCTGCGGGTCGAGCCCGTCGATCTCGCTATCGCCGTAGCGCGCGAACTCGACGGCCTCATCGCCTTCGAGATCGATCACCACCGACTGCAGCACGCGCTGATCACCGCGATGGATGGCGCTGACCGTGCCGGCGCCCGGCGCAGTAAACACCACGCCCGGCGTCTTCTTGTCGGAAAAAAGGACCTGCCCGAGCTTCACCCGGTCGCCGACCTGCACTGCCATGGTCGGCTTCATGCCGTGGTAGTCGAAGCCGATGACGGCCACGCTGCGCACCGGACGTCCGTCCTCGATCCGCTGCGCGGGCGCGCCGGTGATGGGCAGGTCCAGGCCGCGTTTGATTCTTATCATGCGCTTTTCGCCCATAGACTCGTGGGAATGGACGAGGCCGCCCTGGATCTGCGCACCTGCCCCCTCGGCAAGCGGCTGAAGTGACGGCCTCGCGTCGATAAACGCACGAATTATAAAAGATTGTTACCCCGGGATCACGCCGAGAGCGTGTTGACGTTCACGTCATCCGTGTTATCCACACGCCAACCAGGGCCCGCCGCGAGCAACCAGCGGCGCTCACGGCGGAGAAGGACAGAAGCGATCAGCAGCGCTCGAAGACGCCTGCAGCCCCCATGCCCGTGCCGATGCACATGCTGATCATGCCGTGGCGCAGCCCCGGGTCGCGCTGCATCGCCGCCATCAGCGTCGCGGTGCGGATTGCCCCCGTAGCGCCCAACGGGTGGCCCAGCGCGATCGCCCCCCCGAGCGGGTTCACCTTCGCCGGGTCCATCTCAAGCTGACGCATCACCGCCAGCGCCTGGGCGGCAAAGGCCTCGTTGAGCTCGGTCCAGCCGATGTCCGCCATCGTCACTCCGGCGCGCGCGAGCGCACGCGGGATCGCCTCCACCGGACCGATACCCATGACCTCGGGCGGCACGCCGGCGACGGCGAAGCTGGCGAAGCGTGCGATCGGCCGCACGTCGTAGCGCTTCACCGCGGCCTCGCTCATCAACAGGACCGCAGCAGCACCGTCGGACATCTGCGAACTGTTGCCCGCCGTGACCGAGCCGCGCGCGGAAAACACCGGGCGCAGCTTGCCGAGCTTTTCCACCGCGGAGTCGGGGCGCGGCCCCTCGTCATGCTCGAGCACACGCTCGCTGATGCGCACCGCGCCATCGCCGCCGGGTACATGCGACTGCACCGCGTAGGGCACGATCTCGCTCGCGAAGTGGCCCGCCGCAATCGCCGCGCAGGCGCGGCGGTGCGACTCGACCGCAAAGGCATCCTGGTCCTCGCGGCTCACCCCCCACTGCTGCGCGACCTTCTCGGCGGTCAGACCCATGCCATATGCGATCGCGACATTTTCAGCGTGCGCAAAGATCTCGGGGTTGAGGCTGACCTTGTTGCCCATCATCTGCGGCATCGCACTCATGCTCTCGGTGCCGGCGGCAATCATGACGTCCGCTTCGCCCAGGCGGATGCGGTTGGCGGCATCGGCCACCGACTGCAGGCCCGAGGCGCAGAAGCGGTTGATGGTCAGGCCGGGCACGCTGTCGGGAAGGCCCGCCAGCAGCAAGCCGATGCGCGACACGTTCATGCCCTGCTCAGCCTCCGGCATCGCACAACCGGTGATGACGTCGCCGATCTCGTTGGCGTCGAGGTTGGGCACCTTGGCCACCACCGCGCGCAACACCTTCGCCAGCATGTCGTCGGGGCGCACGTAACGGAAAGCCCCATTGCGCTTGGCAACCGGCGTGCGCACCGCGGCGACGATGTATGCGTCCTGAATCTGTTTGCTCATGCTTGTTTCCTCAATCCATTGCCGTCAGACGGCGGCCATCAGTTGCGCAGGGGCTTGCCGGTTTCCAGCATGTGCGCAATGCGCTGCTGGGTCTTCTCGGTCTTGAGCAGTTCGACGAACTGCGCACGCTCGACATCCAGGATCCACTGCTCGCCAACGCGGCGATTGGTGTCCACCTCGCCGCCACACAGCGCGGTGGCCGCCGCCCTGGCGACGCGGTAGTCGTGCGCCGAGATGAAGCCGCCCTCGGCCATGTTCACCAGCATCATTTCGCAGGTGGCAATGCCATTGCGTCCCGCCACGGTGATCTGCGGGTCGGGCAAGGCCGGCCGCCAGGCCGACTCGGCCATTGCGCGTGCCCTGCGGATCGCTGCGAACAGGATCTCGTGCGCGTTGAACAGCACGTCGTCCGAGGCGCGGCCGAAGCCGAGGCGCACCGCATCCTGCGCGCTCTTGGCCACGGTGGCCATGGCAATGGTCTGGAACGCGTTCTGGATGAAGGGGAACACGTCGCCGCCCGCCGCGCGCTGCGCCATGGCGTGCGCCTGCAGAGCAAACTCCTTGCAGCCACCGCCGGCCGGGATCAGGCCCACGCCAGCCTCCACCAGGCCGACGTAGCTCTCCAGCGCAAAGACCCGGTGCGCGGCGTGCATGACGAACTCGCAGCCGCCCCCCAGCGCCATGCCCTGCACTGCAGCTACCACCGGCACCTGTGCATGCTTGATCGCCATCGAGGTGCGCTGGAACTTGGCCACCATGTTCTCGAGCAGATCGAACTGCCCGGCACGGCAGGCCTCACCCACCTGCTGCAGGTTGGCGCCCACCGCAAAGGGTGCGGGCTGCCAGATCACCAGCCCGTCGAGTTCGCGCTCGGCACGCGCGATCGCCTCAAGCAGGCCATCCATGACCTCGTCGCCGATCGCGTGCATCTTGGAGGTGATCGACACGATGCCGATGCGCGCATCCTGGTCGGCACGGCGCCACAGGCGCACGCCGGCGTTCTCCCACAGCGTCTCGCCACGATCGTCCGGCGCCTCGCCAAGCACGCGGTCGGGATAGAGCTGGCGCTGATACACCGGCAGCTTGGCACGCGCCTTCAGCGCGTTCTCCGCCGCACTGTAGGCGCCGGCCGGCGCATGCACGCCCTCGCGCTCGAACACCCAGGCCGGCAGCGGCACGTCGGCCATGGCGCGACCGTGCGCGATATCGTCGCGAACCATCTCCGCCACCGCCTTCCAGCCGGCGGCCTGCCAGGTTTCGAAAGGTCCCTGCGCCCAGCCGAAACCCCACCGCATCGCCAGATCCACATCGCGCGCGTTGTCGGCGATGTCGCCCAGGTGCACCGCGCAGTAATGGAACACATCGCGGAAAATCGACCACAGGAACTGCGCCTGAGGGTGCGGATGCGCTGCGAGCTGGGCGAATTTTTCCGCCGGGTTCTTCAGTTTCAGGATCGCGTCGACCTCGGGGAAGACCTCACCGCCACTTTCGCGGTAGTCCTGCAGCTTCAGGTCGAGCACCTGGATCTGCTTGCCCTGCTTGCGGTAGATGCCGCACTTGGTCTTCTGCCCGAGCGCCCCCTTGGCGATCAGGGCCTGCAGCCATTCAGGCGTGCTGAAGTGCGCATGCCAGGGGTCGTTGGGCAGGGTGGCCTGCATGGTGCCGACCACGTGCGCCAGCGTATCCAGGCCCACCACGTCGCCGGTACGGAAGGTCGCGCTCTTGGGGCGGCCGATGCGCGGGCCGGTGAGCAGGTCGACTTCATCGAAGGCCAGCCCGAGGCGGGCGGTATGGTGCAGCACGGCGAGGATGGAGAACACGCCGACGCGGTTGGCGACGAAGTTGGGCGTGTCCTTGGCGCGAACGATGCTCTTGCCCAGACGCGTGGTCAGCCAGGTTTCCAGGCCGTCGAGCAGCGCGGGGTCGGTGGCCGCGGTGGGGATCAGCTCCACCAGCGGCATGTAGCGCGGCGGGTTGAAGAAGTGGATGCCGCAGAACTGACTGCGGCGATCAACCGGCATCCCGGCAGCAAGCGCCTCGATCGACAGGCCGGAGGTGTTGGAGGCAAAGATTGCCCCCGCCTTGAGGTGCGGCGCCACCTTGGCGTAGAGATCGAGCTTCCACTCCATCTTCTCCGCAATCGCCTCGATGACGAGGTCGCACTCGCCCAGGCGTGCGAGATCGCTGCCGTAGTTGGCGGGCTCGATGTACTGCGCCCGATCCTTGGCGGCGAACGGCGCCGGATCGAGCTTCTTCATGCCGGCGACGGCCTTGTCGACGATGCCGTTGGCCGGGCCTTCCTTGGCCGGCAGGTCGAACAGGACCACCGGCACGTCGGCATTGGCGCAATGGGCCGCAATCTGCGCCCCCATGACGCCGGCGCCGAGCACGGCAACCTTGCGAATGATCAATCTGCTCACATGCACCTCCTGATGAGAGAGTCTCGGTTCAAGCCCGCGCGCACGCGGCGCGGGCGCGTTCTTGCTTCAGGCGAAGCGGGCGCGCAGGGCGCGCTTGTTGATCTTGCCGACACTCGTGCGATCCAGCGCATCGACAAACACCACCTTGTCGGGCACTGCATAGCGCGACACATGGCCTTCCTGCGCGGCACGCTCGACATGGGCGCGCACCGTGTCGGCATCCAGCGTGTCCTCGCTGCCGGGCTTTCGCACCACCAGCGCGGCGGGACGCTCGCCCCATTTTTCGTCCGGCACCCCGATCACCGCCACTTCGGCGACCCCCGCGCAGCGCCCGATGAGATCCTCCAGCTCGAGCGAAGACACCCACTCGCCGCCCGTCTTGATCACGTCCTTGATGCGGTCGGTGACCTGCAGGTAGCCGGCCGGGTCGATGTGGCCGATGTCCTGGGTGTGCAGCCAGCCGCCTTCCCATAGATGCGCCGACGCCTCCGGGTTGTGCAGATAGCCTTGCGTCAGCCAGGGCGCACGCACCACCACCTCGCCCACACTGCGGCCATCGCGGGCCACGTCGGCGAGACTCGCATCGACGGTGCGCAAATCGACCAGCGGGATCGGACGCCCGGTCTTCACGCGCAGCTCGGCATGTGGCTGCGACGGGTCGGCGTCATGCGGCAGGTGCGCCAGGGTCAGGATCGGGCAGGTCTCCGACATGCCGTAGCCGGTGAAGGCATCGATACCACGCGCGAGCGCCTGCTCGGCCAGACCCGTGGGCAGCGCCGAACCGCCGATGACCACCTTCCAGCCAGAGAGGTCCACGTCCTTGGAGCGCGGCGACATCAGCAGCATCATCAGGATCGTGGGCACGCAGTGCGAGAAGCTGACCTTCTCGCGCTCGATCAGGCTCAACAGCGTGTCGGGGTGATAGCGCCCCGGATAGACCTGCTTCACCCCCGCAAGCGTGGCGATGTAGGGCACGCCCCAGGCATGGACATGGAACATCGGGGTGATCGGCATGTACACGTCGCCGCGATGGAAACGCCCCTGCGCGGGCGACAGGCCCAGCGCCGCCGTGGTCGCCAGCGTGTGCAGCACCAGCTGGCGATGGCTGAAATACACGCCCTTGGGCAGCCCCGTGGTGCCCGTGGTGTAGAAGGTGGTGGCCCGGGTGTTCTCGTCGAAATCCGGAAACTCGAACTCGCTGGACGCCTGCGCCAGCAGCACCTCGTACTCCCCCACGAACCCTTCGGGCAGCGCATCCTCGTCGACCGGCTCGTCGCTGATCAGCACGAGCTTGCGCACGCTCTCCAGTTCGGTACGGAATTGCTTCAGCAGCGGGAGGAATTCGGCATTGACCATCAGCACGCTCGCACCGGCGTGATTCAGCGTATAGGCGATCTGGTCCGGCGACAGGCGCACGTTCACGGTCTGCAGTACGGCGCCGTACATGGGTACGGCGAAGAAGCACTCCAGATAGCGGTGGCTGTCCCAGTCCATCACCGCCACCGTGTCGCCGCGCTGCACCTCGAGGCTGGCGAGTGCATTGGCGAGGCGGTCGATGCGTTCGAACAGGTCCGCGTAGCGCATGCGCACCTTGTCCGCGTAAACGATCTCCTGGTCCGCGGCGGTGGCACGCGGCGTGTGCAGGAGTTGCTTGATCAGCAGTGGATAGCCATACGCCGAGGGCGTCGATTCGATCAGGTGTTCATGCATGGACAGCAAACCTCCGGTTGTACAGTGCCGCATTCACTCGGCCGGAATCGGCCGCTTGCGCCCGCGATCATCGAGCGCCACGTAGGTGAGGCGCGCGTCCGTCACCTTCACCACCACCGGGTTCTCCGGGTCACGCTCGGCGAAGACCTCCACATCGACCGTCACCGAGCTGCAACCCACCGACACCACCTCCGCATAGAAACTCACCAGGTCGCCCACCGACACCGGCTGCTTGAATACGAACGAATTCACCGCCACGGTCGCGACGCGACTCTTGGCCCGCCTGTGCGCGGGGATCGCCCCCGCGATATCGACCATCGACATGATCCAGCCACCGAACACGTCACCCGCCGGGTTGAGGTCGGCGGGCATCGGCATCACGCGCAGGGCGGGTTGTTTGTGCTCCGGAAGCGAGGTAAAGACGGGGGCTGCATGCGGGGGCATCACGAACTCCTTGCGCCAGGCACCAACTTAGAAGGGGAAAAGACCGGGGCTGGCCGGGATGCAAGCCACCCGCAGCCACCTGTGCCGCAGGGCGACACGTAGCAGGCCCTAGCTCCTGTTCGCAACATAGTGCATCGGCCCGCCGGTGTGAGGTGCGAAGCCCGCACCGAAGATCACGCCTGCGTCGGCCAGGTCGGCATCGGCGACCACCCCCTGCGCCACGCAGCGCTGCGTGGCGTCGAGCAAGGGGGCGATGACGCGTCCGGCCAGTCCGTAGGGAATCGGCTCGGGCGCAGGCTTGCGGCGCTTGCCGCCCTTTTGCGGCGCCTCGCCCTTGATCGCCTTGCCATCTTCCCAACGATAGTAGCCTTCCCCGCTCTTGCGGCCGAGTTTGCCTTCGCCGACCAGCTTCATCAGCCGCCTCGGCGGCTCGGCCCCCTCCCCCGCAAGCGCCTTGCCCGCCGCGACCGCTATATCCAGCCCCACGGTATCGACCAGCTCGACCGGCCCCATCGGCATGCCGAAGGCAAGCAATGCGGCATCGACGGTCTCGGGGGCGACGCCTTCCTCCACGCAGCGCAGGGCCTCGAGCATGTAGGGGCCGAGCACCGCATTGACGAGGAAGCCCGGCGCACTCTTCACCGGCAGCGGAAGCTTGTCGATCCGGCGCACGAAGCCGGTGGCGCGGCGCAGGACCTCGGCGTCGGTGGTCTCGCCCTGCACCACCTCGACCAGCGGCAGCATCGGCACCGGATTGAAGAAGTGGATGCCCACCAGCCGCGCGGGGTCCTTCAGCACGGTGGCGATGTCCTCCAGGCGCAGGCTGGAGGTGTTGGTGGCCAGCACCGCATCGGGCTTCGCGCGCGCTTCCAGGTCCGCGAACAGGCTACGCTTGGCGTCCAGGTTCTCGAAGATGGCTTCGATGATCACGTCCGCGCGCGCCACACCCGTGCCCCTGGGGTCGGGGATGAGCCGGTCGAGCGTGAACCGAACCTGCTTCTGATCGCCCTTGTGGCGGCGCTCGAACAACTTTGCGGCGCGCGCGATCGCCGGTGCGATGCGCTCGACGGACTGGTCCTGCAGCGTCACCGTCATGCCGCGCAGCGCACACACCGCGGCGATGTCGCCGCCCATGACGCCCGCACCCACCACATGAACGTGGCGCGGCGCGAAGTCGCTGTCCTTGCCGAAGGCCTTGAGCCGCTCCTGCAGGAAGAAGACGCGTACCAGGTTGCGCGCGGTCGGCGATGTGAAGATCGTGTCGAGCGAGGACGGGTCCTGCGCCGGAACGTCGAGCGCGTTGCCGCGGTAGCGCTCCCAGATGTCGATGATCGCGAACGGTGCCGGGTAGTTTTCGCGGCTCACCTTGCTTGCAGCCTGGGCGCGCGCCTTGTCGGCGACCTTTGCCCGCGCCGGGCCGTTCATCGCCCAGCGCAGCGCGCGCTCCTTGAGCGGCAGCTTGCGTGCCGGCGCACCGGACAGGGCCATGATGCGCGCGGCCGATTCCATCACCCGCGGCGGCACGCAGTCGTCGGCGATGCCGAGGCGCTTCGCCTTCTTTGCGTCCACCGCCTTACCCGTCAGCATCATGTCCAGCGCCGCAGCCGGGCCGATCCGGTCGGGCAGGCGCAACATGCCGCCCCACCCCGGCACGATGCCGAGCATGACCTCGGGCAGCGCGAGCTTGGTGCCGGGATCGTCCACCACGATGCGGTAACGGCAGGCGAGCGCCAACTCCAGCCCCCCGCCCATGCAGTGGCCGCGGATCAGGGCCAGCGTGGGGTACCCCACCGCAGCCAGCCGGTTGAACAGCAGCCAGCCACGCTCGACCAGCCTGCGCGCGGCCAGCACCGAGTCCAGCCGCGAAAACTCCTCGATATCGGCGCCGGCGATGAAGCCGGCGGGCTTGGCCGAGGCAATCACCAGCGCCTTCGGCGGCGCAGCGTCCAGCGCGTCGAGCACGCTGGCGAACTCGCCCATCACCTCGGACGACAGCACGTTCGCGCTCGCGTCCGCCTTGTCCAGATCCAGCCAGGCCAAACCGGATTCCTCCCGACGCAGGCGCCAGTGCTTCCAGTCATGTTGCATGTTCGTGCTCATCAGACGGTCTCCACCAGCATCGCGCCACCCTGCCCACCACCGATGCAGATCGACGCGAGACCACGCCCTCCGCCCTTGCGGCGTAGCACATGCAGCAGATGGAGCACGATGCGAGCTCCGCTCGCGCCGACCGGATGGCCGAGCGCGACCGCGCCACCATCCACGTTGAGCCGCTCCGCAGCCGGTGCGCCAGGGGCGTCGGTGCCGAAATGGGTGCGGCAGTATTCGTCGTCGCCGAAGGCACGCAGGCAGGCGATCACCTGCGCTGCGAAGGCCTCGTTGAGCTCCCACGCATCCAGGTCGTTCGGCGCCAGGCCGTGGCGCTGCAGGATCGGCATCGTGGCGTGCACCGGCCCCAGACCCATCTGATCGGGCGCGAGGCCTGCCCACTGGCTGTCGACGATGCGCCCGAGCGGCTGCAGGCCGTGGCGCTCGACCGCCTCTTCCGAGGCCAGCACCAGCCAGGCGGCGCCATCGGTGATCTGCGAGCTGTTGCCGGGGGTGACACGGCCGTACTTCCTGTCGAAGAACGGCTTGAGCTTGGCGAGATTGGCCATGGACGAGTCGTGCCGCACGCCGTCGTCGGCCGCGTAGACCTTGCTGTCGCGATCGACCAGCGGAACGATCTCGTCGGCGTAGTGCCCAGCGTCCTGCCCGGCGCATACGCGGCGGTGGCTCTCGACCGCGAAGGCGTCCATGTCCTCACGGCTGATGCCGAACTTCCACGCCAGATTTTCGGCAGTCTGGCCCATCAGTTGCCCGACGATCGGGTCGGTCAGCCCCTTCATGATGCCGATCACTGGACTCAGGTGGCCGAAGCGGAAGCGCCGGAGCATCTCGAAGCGCTGTCCTGCGTCCCTGGCCGCGTACCAGCCCGCCAGCCAGCGCACCATCTTGTCCGAGAACAGCAGCGGCGCGTGCGACAGCGCATCCACACCGCCGGCGAGCACGAGCTGGCTGCGACCGCACTGGATGTTGGCAATCGCGGAGTCGATGGCCTGCATGCCGGAGGCACAGTTGCGCATCACCGTCCAGCCGGGCACCGCGTTGCCGCAGCCCATGCGCAGCGCCACCACACGGCCGATGTTGACCTCGTCGACCGAAGGGCTGGCACAGCCCAGGATCACCTCGTCGAGTTCATCGGGAGCGAAGGGCTGGCGCACCAGCAGTGCACTGCCCGCGGCGGTGGCCATGTCCGCCCCGGTGAAGGGACCCGGCGCATTGCGTGCCTTGAGGAAAGGCGTGCGCGCACCGTCGACAATGTAGACCGGACGCGTCATGCCGCCCCCTCGCGCGCCGGCGAGTGCGACGGCACCTTGCGCATCGCAGCCTTGAGTCCGAAGTCGTACTTGAAGTCGTCCACCCGGATGACCTTGTCGCGCAACATGTTCCGGCGCTCGATGATCGCGTACTCGCGCTCGTCGATCACCCCCGCATGCAGGGCAATGCGCCAGATCTCATCCACGTCCCCGGAGGCGAGGATCCTGGGATCGAAGCGCCCCTCACGGCGCGCCTCCTTGAGCTTGGCCTCGATCCGCTCCGCGTCGATGGTCGCGACCAGCGCTGCCTCGAGCGCACCGACGGGCTCCTCGACATCGGTGGGCAGATGCACATCGGACGTCAGGCGGTCGCGGGTTGGCGAGGGTTCGAGCAGCAGCGCCGCGACCTGATGCCCGAGCTTGTCGGAAGGCACGACATACGGGCGGCCGAGCGGGAACACCACCACGCGGTGCAGCAGGAAGGCGAAGAATCGGTTCGGGAAGTTCGCGATCACGCCCTCGAAGGCCTGCTGGATACGGAACATGCAGTCCCAGATCGCCCAGTGCATCAGGGGCGCATCGGCCGCCTGGCGACCTTCGGCCTCGTAGCGCCGCAGGGTTGCGCTGGCCAGGTACATCAGCGAAAGAATGTCACCCAGACGGGCGGAGAGCTTTTCCTTGCGCTTGAGCGCACCGCCCATCGTGCCCATGGAGATGTCGGCGATGAAGGCGAACGCAGCCGAGAAGCGCGTGAGTTGCTGGTAGTAACGCCGGGTTTCCGGCGCCACCGTGTCCGGCACGCCGACGACGTGCGAACCGGTCAGCCCCATCACCAGCGCCCGCGCCGCATTGGACACGGTGAAACCGACGTGCCCCCAAAGCGCCTTGTCGAAGGCCTTCAGGTCGCCGCGCTGCGCCGCGTGCATTTCCTTGAGCACGTAGGGATGGCAACGGATCGCGCCCTGGCCGAAAAGGATCAGGCTGCGGGTGAGGATGTTGGCACCCTCCACGGTGATGCCCACCGGAATCTGCTGGTAGGCACGCCCGAGGAAGTTCTGCGGACCCAGGCAGATGCCCTTTCCGCCGATCACATCCATGCCGTCGTTCACCGTCTGGCGGGCGCGCTCGGTAACGTGGTATTTCACGATCGCCGACACCACCGAAGGCTTCTCGCCCAGATCGATTGCGCCCGCGGTCATCACCCGCGCCGCATCGCACAGATAGGTGTTGGCGCCGATGCGGGTAAGCGCCTCTTCCACGCCCTCGAAGCGACCGATCGCGGTCTTGAACTGGTAGCGCACGCGAGCATAGGCGCCCACCGCACGCGCAGTCATCTTCTGCATGCCGGTATTGGAGCCCGGCAGCGAGATGCTGCGGCCGGTCGCGAGGCACTCCATCAGCATGCGCCAGCCCTGGCCGGCCATCTTCGGCCCGCCGATGATGAACTCGAGCGGCACGAACACATCCTTGCCGCGCACCGGACCATTCATCCACACCGCATTGAGCGGGAAGTGGCGGTGCCCGATGTCCACACCCGGATGGTCGTGCGGGATCAGTGCGCAGGTGATGCCGAGCACCTCCTCGCCCCCCAGCAGGCGATCGGGATCGTAGAGATGGAAGGCCAGGCCGAACACGGTGCATACCGGCGCCAGGGTGATGTAGCGCTTGTCGAAGCTGACGCGCATGCCGAGCACTTCCTCGCCGTTCCACATGCCCTTGCACACCACGCCGGCATCGGGGATGGAGGCCGCATCGGAGCCCGCCCACGGACTGGTGAGCGCAAACGCCGGAATCTCCTCACCGGTCGCCAGTCGCGGCAGATAGTGCTGCTTCTGCTCGGGCGTGCCGTAGTGCAACAGCAATTCCGCCGGTCCGAGCGAATTGGGCACCATCACCGTCACCGCCGGCGCCGAGGAGCGCGTGGACAGCTTGGTCACGACCTGGGAGTGGGCGAAGGCGGAGAAGCCCTTTCCGCCGTACTCCTTGGGGATGATCATGCCGAGGAAGCCCTTGTCCTTGATGTACTGCCAGACCTCGGCCGGCATGTCGCCCTTCTGCGTGCAGTCCCAGTCGTCGGTCAGGCGGCAGAGTTCATCGGTTTCGTTGTCGAGGAAGGACTGTTCCTCGGCGTTGAGCTTCGGCCAGGGATAGGACTGCAGCTTGTTCCAGTCGGGCTTGCCGGCGAACAGTTCGCCTTCCCACCACACGGTGCCGGCCTCGAGCGCGTCCTTCTCGGTCTGCGACATCGTCGGCAGCACCGCGCGGAAGGCCTTGAAGATCGGACCGGTGATCCGCTTCAGGCGCATGCCTTCATTCATCATCGCTCCGAGCGCGCCGCCATAGGCCAGAAGCGCGAGGACAGTCCAGCCAAACCCCCAGCCTGCAGCCCAGCCCACGGCAGCAAGCCACGCCAACCCAAGCCCGAGCCAGGCAAAAAGAGGCGCTCGCCCGTAGGCGAGCGCGCCTGCCAAGGGAGGGAGGGAAACCAGTAGCAACCAGATCATCTTTCGTGTTCTCCTGATCGGTCAGCGCACATCGCCCGGCTCGGCCGTGCCGGAGTGTGCAAAATCGGGCAGGGGCGCCCGGAGGCCGCCCAGCAGGAAGGACATCAATCGCGGAATCAGCCGCGCGGGGTCTTCGTCGTCGAACTTGCCGGCGAAAAGTTGCAGTGCGTCAGTGCCGGCGATCGCGTAGGAGGTCGCACCCATCATGAAGTGGAAGCGCCAGAGGATCTCCTCGCGTGGCACGCCCGGCAGGGACTCGTACAGCGCAGCGAGAAAGCGCTCCAGCGTGTCCGCATATTCGGCCGCGAGAAACTTGCGCACGAAGGCGTTCGGCTCGGTGTAGGTCCGACCGAGCAGCTGCATGAAGATCCGCCCCCCGTGTGCGAGATCAGTCGCCATCTGCAGCGATGGCTCGAAGAACGCCTCCAGCACCTGCGAGGGCTTGACGCGGACACCTGCGCGCACCGCATCCGCCTCCACCTGATCCAGCGCAGCCAGGCGACGCTGGTTGAGTTCCCCCAGACGGCGCCGGAACACCTCCTGGATCAGGTTTTCCTTCGAGCCGAAGTGATAGTTCACGGCAGCCAGATTCACCCCCGCGAGCGCGGTGATCATGCGCATGGAGGTCGCCTCCAGCCCATGCTCGACAAACAGGGCCTCGGCTGCATCCAGGATGCGGCCGCGCGTCTCGGGTCCATGTCTGCCGGTTGTTGTGCTCACCATCGGTCTCCTGAATGAGTCAAGCTCATTCAAACGTTCGTTTGAATTCTAAGGAAAGCCCGAAGGCTGTCAAGATTTTTTATGCGCGGATTTGTCTCTCTTTGCGCGAACCTCGCCGCCGGACGCAAGACCCGCACGCTCAGCCCTTCTTTCCGGCCGCCGGGCGGTCGCCGAGCAGCAATGCCGCCAGCGAGGGCAGCAGCAGCAGCGCGCCAAGCATGTTGATCACGAACATCAGCGCCATGACCAGACCCATGTCGGCCTGGAACTTGAGCGCCGAGAAGATCCACGTGCCCACCCCCACCGCCATGGTCGTGGCGGTAAACATCACCGCCGTGCCGCGCTGGCTCAGCGCGGCGTAAAAGGCGTCGGGCAGCGAATCACCATGCTCGAAGCGGTGCGACATGCGCTCGTAGAAATAGATGCCGTAGTCGACCCCGATCCCCACGGCGATCGCCACCACCGGCAGCGTAGACACCTTGAGCCCGATGCCGAGCAGAGCCATCAGCGCATTGCAGAACACCGCCGCGATCATCAGCGGCAGGATGATGCACAACGTGGCACGCCAGGAGCGGAACTCGAGGAAGAACAGCAGGCTGATCGCCCCGAACACCAGCACCAGGATCTCGAACGAGGCAGCGTCGACGGCCTCGTTGGTCGCGGCCATGACCCCCACGTTGCCGGAGGCGAGCAGGAAGTCGATATGCTCGCCACGATTGGCTTCGCGGAAGGCCTTCACCTCGGCGACGATGTGGGCGATCGTCGGCCCTTCGTGGTCGCGCGTGAAGATCAGCACCTGCATCGCGCTGCAGTCGGTATTGAGCAGGCCGGTGCTGGTATCGACCGGCGTCACCGACTGTGCGAGCACGGTCGGGTTGCGCGACAACGCCCGCCAGGCGGGGTTGCCTTCGTTCCATCCCGCATTGATCGTCTTTGCCACGCCCGGCAGGCCAACCACGCTCTGCACCCCATGGACGCCGCGCATGGTGGTTTCGAAGCGGTCGATGGTGTCCATGATCTCGAAGTTCGTGCATGCGCCATCCACCCCCTTCGTCTGCACGATCACGGACAGCACATCCACACCGATCGAGAACGACTCGACGATTGCGGCCGTATCCCGGTTGTAGCGTGAGTCCTCATGCAGTTCGGGGATGCCGTGACCGAGATCGCCGGTGCGCAGGTCACGCGACTTCCAGGTGGCTGCGCCCAGCAGCACCGCGGTGATCAGCACCACCACCGTGGCCCGCTTGGGCTCGGCCAGCGTACGCAGGCGCGCCCACAGCCAGTGGTCCTTCGCTTCGGCGGTCATGGTCCGCCGCATCGCCTCCGCATCGAGCCGCGTCCACGACAACAGCACCGGCAGCAGCAGCATGTTGGTGACCAGGATGAGTGCCACACCGAGCCCGGCGGTAAGCGCCAACTCGCGCACCATGTCGATCTCGATGCGCAGGATGACCAGAAAACCGACCACGGTCGTGGTCAGCGCCATCGAGCCCGGGAGCACCAGACGGCGGAAGGCGTTGTGCGCGCCCTTGAGCGGCCCCACCCCCTGCATGATTTCCAGCCGCCAGGCGTGCGTCATCTGCACCGCATGGCTGACGCCGATGGCGAAGATCAGGAAAGGCACCAGAATGGACATCGGGTCGATGCCGAATCCGATCAGCGGTAGCAGCCCCATCAACCAGACGACCGGGACCATCGCGCATGCCAGCGTGAGCACTGCAAGCTTGACCGAACCCGAGTACAGGAACAGCAGTACCGCGGTAATGCCGAACGCAACCACGAAGAACATCAGCACGCCACGCGCGCCGTCGGTGATGTCACCCACCGCCTTTGCGAAGCCGATGATGTGCACATCCAGCCCCTCGCCCGCATAGCGCGCGCGCAGGTCCTCGAGCTGCTTCGCCACGGCAAGGTAATCCAGCCGGGCACCGGTGTTCGGATCGATCTCGAGCAGCTCCGCGCTGATCATCGCCGCGCGGTGATCGTTGGACACCAGGCGGCCGACGCGACCGGACTTGAGCACGTTCTCACGCACGGTCTCGAGATCCGCCGCCGTGCCCTCGAAGTCCGCCGGGATGACGTTGCCACCGGCAAAACCGGCCTCGACCACCTCGATGAAACGTACGTTGGGCGTAAACAGCGAGGTCACGGTCGCACGGTCCACGCCCGGAATGAAGAACACCTCGTCGGTGGCAGATTTCAGCCTCTGCATGAAACCCGCGTTGTAGATGTCGCCCTCATGCTGACGCAGCGCGACCAGCACGCGGTTGGCACCACCGAAGGTGTTGCGGTAGGCCATGAAAGTCTTCATGTATTCGTGCTCGAGCGGGATCATCTTCTCGAAACCCGCGTCGACCTGCAGGCGGCTCGCCGACGCGCCGAGCAGCACGGTCAACAGCACGAAAACGCCCAGGAAGAACTTGCGCCGCTTGAACAGCAGCAGACCAAGGAACTCGACGAACTGCTTCAACATCAGGACTTCTCCCCGACCACCGCGGGCAAGGTCATGCGCACCACGCCCTCCTCACCCACCAGCAGAATCTCGCCATCCCCCACTTCTGCCACCGCCGCACGCACCAGCCGGTCCGGCCCCTGCAGACGGTCGAAGCTGTGCCCCTGATCCGCACTCACCAACACCACGCCGCTCTGGCCAACCAGTACCACCCTGCCGTCCCGAAGCACGCGCCCGCCGAAGAGAGAGGCATGCACGCCCGTATCGACCTCGGTCCAAGAGTCCCCAGCATCATCGGTGCGGAACACATGGCCCCGCATGCCGAACACCAGGGCACGCCCCTCGGCAAGCGAAAGCGCATTGAAGAAGGACCCCGCATAGGGGGACTCGAGCGCTGACCAGGTCTGCCCGCCGTCGTCCGAACGCAGCAGCGTGCCGGCCTCGCCGGCAATCAGGAAACGCTCGCCGCCGAGTGGCAGCACCGCATTGAGGTGCAGCGCGTCCGCGTTCGCCTCGATCTCGCGCGGCGCCCAGGTTTCGCCGCCATCGGAGGTCGCGAGGAAACGCCCGTAGGCACCGACCGCAAAGCCCTGTCCGCCTTCGCCGAGCCACAGCCCGAACAGCGGCTCTTCGGCCTCGGGATCGGATTGCACCATGCGCCAGCTCTCGCCCCCGTCCTCGCTGCGCAGGACCACGGCGTCATGCCCGACCGCGACCGCCTGCCGGGCGTCGATGAAACGCACCGCCGCAAGCACTGCTGCGCCTGGGGCGCTGGCTGCACGCCAGCTCCCGCCACGATCGTCGGAGATGAAGATCTTCCCGCGTTCACCCACCGCGAGCAGCCGGCCTTCGGGGCTCTCGGCAGCATCGAGCATCTGCAGGTTCGAGATCCGGACCTGGGTGGGCGGCATGGGCGAGTCGCTTCGCCCGGAGAAAGCGTAGGCCGTCGCTGCCACCACGAAGGCGACGAAGAGGACGCCGATTGCTCGGTTCATGAGGAGGTGCTCGCATGCCGCGCCCTTGCAAGGGGCCGGCAGTCAGGACAGGAAAGAGGTCTTGCCGTTCGTCGGGGACGGGCGACCCGCAGCCCGACGAACGAAAACGCCCGGCCTCGGCAGGCCGGGCTTGCCGCATCAGCGCGTACCCGCGCCGCGCAGGCCCGCCGGCGTGAAGTCCGCCGGACGCGCATCGATCGCCTGATAGACGCGCGGCTCGTCGTTACGCAGGCCCATCGCGATGTAGCGGCCGGACTGCAGGTCGTGGTGCACCTCCAGGCTCGGGTACAGCATCGGAATGTCGTACCAGTTCACGGTGTGCAGCTCCGACACCCGCCACAGCTGGTCACGAGCGTCGTATTTGTCGATCACCAGGATCGACCACGAATCCTCGTCGAGGTAGAACGTCCGGCGCTTGTAGCTGTGGCTGGTGCCGTCCTTCAGCGTCGCATCCACCACCCACACACGGTGCAGCTCGTAGCGCGCGTGCTCGGGATTCAGGTGCCCGGCCTGCAGCACGTCAGCCATCTTCACCGTGTTGCCCACCAGCTTGTAGCTGTTGTAAGGAACGTAGATCTCCTTCTTGCCTACGAGCTTCCAGTCGTAACGGTCGATGGCGCCGTTGTACATGTCGAAGTCGTCGTTGGTGCGCAGACCGTCGGCCGCTGTGCCCGGGTTGTCATAGGCGACATTGGGCGCCAGGCGCACGCGGCGCTGGCCGGGGTTGTAGGTCCAGGCCTGGCGGCGGTCGAGGAACTCGTGCACCAGCAGGATCTGCCCCGCCAGTCGGGCCGGCGCGGTCACCGTTTGCAGGAAGTTGAACAGTTTGCCCTGCTCGATCTGCTCCGGCGACTTGTTCAGGCTGCCGTAGTGGAAGTCGTACTGGTACTCGAAGCGCACCGGCGTGTAGGTGCCCTGGCGTGTCACCGCTGCCTGGCTCCAGTTCATCGCATAGGCCTCGCCGCGGTAGCGGGCGAGGTGGTTCCAGATCGCCTCGGCGCCGTTCTGCGGAATCGGGAAGGGGATGCCGCCCGTGGTGCCTTCAACCGTGCGTCCACCGTCGACCAGCCTGGCGCGGCTGGCGTTGGCGACGGTCTGCTCGTAGTGCCCCTGCGGGAAGGCCGCGCTGCGCCGCGTCGGGTAGACGTTCAGCTTCCAGGTGCCGTAGGTCTTGAGCATCTCGAGCTGGCCCGGGGTGAGCTTGTCGGCATGCTGCGCGTGGTTGCTGGCGTCGATCGTGAACAACGGCTTGTCGGCTGCGAAGGGGTCGGCATAGTGCCCGCCCGCCTCATGACCCGCCGGAGCGGCTTTCAGGCCGCCGTCCCAGGCGGGAATGGTGCCCGCCGCGTTGCCGGCGAGTTCGGCCCCCATGGGCGTCAGGTCCTTGCCCAGCCGCGAGGCATCGGCCAGGGCCGGTGTGGCCAGCGCCACCGCGAGCGCTGCGCCGAGAATCGTGAGTGTCTTGCGCATAACTTGAGTCTCCAGAATCCGGTGGGTGCTCAGAACGAGTAGCTGACGCTGACCGAGAGGAAATCGCGGTCGTAGAGCGGGTTGGTGTGGCTGGCGTAGGTCTGCGGCTGGCCATACGGATTCGGGCTCGGATCGACCCCCGTGATCTTCTTGCCACCGAAGAAGGAGCTGTACGCAATGTCGGCCTGCCAGTTCTGCCGGTAGTTCATGCCCAGCCCCAGCGTGACGGCCTTGGCCCCTTCATTGAAGGTCGGCCCCCTGCCGCTGACGTCATGCGAAAACGCGATGCGCGGCGAGAGGTTCACACCGGCAACCGCGTTCGGGTACTCGAAGCGGGCAAGCAGCCGATACCCCCACGAGTTTTCCGTCATGAAGCAACCGGCGCTGGTGGCGCCGAACGAAGTGGCCGTCGACGAACCCACCTGCGGCAGATGGCAGCCGGATGCTGCGAACTTCAGATTCGAAGGCAGATTCAGATGCGTATAGCCGATCTCTCCGACCACGACCATCTGCTCTGCACCCAGCACCTGCGGCACCGCCTTGGTACCGGTCAGCTGAACCTGATGCATCTTCACGCGGCGATACCCCGTGATCTCCTCGCCATAGGGCTTCAGGAAGGCAGTCGGAACGAATGTGCTCGGCCCCACCTGCGTCACGCCCGTGCCCGTGATCTGGTTGGGCGCACCCAGCGCTGCAAGCAGCAATTCTGCCGACGGCAACTGGACCGGCTGGTTCTTGCGATATGAGTACTCCCCCTGCAGGGCGATGCCGGCCGGACCTGCGGTGTTGAAGCTCAAACCGAACAGCTTGATGTTCTCTGGATAATCGACGAAATACTCCCCGCCACGACCGCTCGCGTAGGCGCACCCGCCCGGCAAGCCGCTTGCCCCTGAGGCGACGACAGGATCGAACACGTTGCAGCCGGGAATCGGCGTGCCGTGGGTCGAGTACCCTCCCCGGTAGCCCGAAACGAACGGAATCCGGCTGTGGTAGTTCACGTGATAAAGGCCGAATTCGGTGTAGTTCCACTCAGGTACCAGCATCCTCAACGCAAGACCGTACTCGCCGCCATTCCCCGGCTCCCGGTCATCCGCACGAGGCGCGAAAAGCTGGGCGGGCGTGGTCGGTCCCATGTACATCATCGGCGGCTTGTTGCCGTCATTCAGCCGGCCAAAGCCGGTGTAGGCGATGTTGCCCCCCGCAGACACGAAGTCGTTGGTGCTGAAGAAGGTCCCCGCCGGCTCGATCTTGGTCTTCTCCCACTCCGCCATCCACACGACTTCAGCGGAGACGTTGTCGGTGAGTTCCTGCGAAGCCCACAGCATGCCGATCGGGGTCAGGCCTTCCTTGAGTTCGGAGCCGGGCACGCGCAAGCGGCTGACGTTGACCGGGTTGAGGACATTGATGCCGTTCTGGATGAAGGTGCTCTCGCCCCAGCTCACCACCTGGCGACCGGCACGCACATTGAGCGCCCGACCGCCAACGTCGAAGCGCCCGCGCACATAGGCGTCGAGCAGCTCCGCATCGCGCCCGAGTTCACCGCGCGCGGCATTGCTCATGCCGCTCTTGTGCATGAAGGCGTGGTCGTAGAAATAGGTGCCACGGAAGAAGGCGCCGAAGTTCCGGTAGCTCAGCTCCAGGTCGTGCGTGGCCTTGAAGGCCAGCGAAACCATGTCACCCTTGTCGTACTTGAGGTTGCCGTCATCGGAGTTGGGGTCGCGCGAGGTACCGCCGTTGGCGATGCTGATCAGCGAAGACTCGCGATCCTGCATCCGCCACAGGCCGCCGACCGAAAGCGTGGTATCGAAACTGCCCGTCACCTCGCCGCTGGCACTGGTGAACTCGAACGCATGCACCGCGGTGGGCGCAGCAAAGGCCAGGGCAACGGAAGCTGCCAGGGTACCGAGCGCCAGCCCGGGGCGGCGCGGCTGCGCTGCTGAATGACTCCGACTCATTTGACTCCTCCTCATGGGCGATTTCGCCGCCAACTGGCGGAAAATCTTGTTGTAGACGTGGCCAAGATTCTGCGAAACACGCATCGCATACCGAGCGCATCGCGCAAACACCGATACCGAGCATGCGCAAGTCCGCGTTCCGTGTCTCCTCGGGAAAAACGCGTATGCACCGTCCGGCCTGCGTGAGCCACCCATCGTTTCTGCGATGAGCGTATCGAAAGAACTAATTCGAACGTTTGTTTGAATCCTACAAAGTCCGCCGCGGAAGTCAAGCTGAGCATGCGTGTTTTTTTGCGCGGAAGGTCTGGAATTTGACGCCATCCTGGCTGGCCAACAGAATCCGCGCTTACCCGCCGACCTCCAGGCTCGACCACCGCTGCCTGCCCGCGCAACACTCACCGCAACACCGCCCCACGGAATTCACATGAGACGTGCCCCAGCCGCTGCACTCCCTGGCCCCGAACCCAGTCAGCGCCACGACTGGCAGACGCTGAAGAGCCTCTTCCCCTTCATCTGGGCCTACAAGGGACGGGTACTGTTCGCCCTCGCCTGTCTGGTCGCGGCCAAGGGCGCCAACGTGTCGGTGCCGATCATCTTCAAGCACCTGATCGATGACCTCACGATCACCCCGGAACAGGCCTTCATCGTGGTGCCGGCGGCGCTGCTGCTGGCCTATGGCGCACTGCGCTTCTCCACCTCGCTGCTGACCGAGTTGCGAGAGGTGGTGTTCGCGCGCGTGACCCAGCAGGCGGTACGCGAGATCTCGCTGCGCGTATTCCGCCACCTGCACGCGCTGTCGCTGCGCTTCCACCTCGAGCGCCAGACCGGCGGCCTCACCCGCGACATCGAGCGCGGCACGCGCTCGATCGGCTCACTGATCAGCTATACGTTGTATTCGATCCTGCCCACGCTGATCGAGATCGGCATGGTGATCGGCATCCTGCTGGTGAACTACGACGCGGTGTTCGCGCTCATCACGCTGTCCGCGCTAACGATCTACATCCTCTTCACCGTCAAGGTGACGAACTGGCGCACCACGCTGCGGCGCGAAGCCAACGAACTCGACTCCGCCGCCAACGCGCGCGCGATCGACAGCCTGATCAACTACGAGACGGTGAAGTATTTCAACAACGAGGAGTTCGAAGCCAGGCGCTACGACGAGCAGTTGCAGAAATGGACCAAGGCGCAAGTCACCAACCAGTACTCGCTGTCTGCACTCAACGTCGGCCAGGCAGCGATCATCGCGGTCGCGGTGACGGCAATGATGTGGCAGGCGGCCGACCGGGTGGCCAGCGGTGAGATGACGATTGGCGACATCGTGCTGGTCAACGCCTTCATGATCCAGCTCTACATCCCGCTCAACTTCCTCGGTGTCCTCTATCGCGAGATCCGCCAGTCGCTGACCGACATCGAGCGCATGTTCGGCCTCATGCACACCCATCGGGAGATCGCCGACGCGCCCGACGCCCGCGCCCTGCCCGCCGGGCCGGCGAGCGTGTGCTTCGAGAACGTGAGCTTCGCCTACGACGCCAAGCGCCCGATCCTCTTCGAGGTGGATTTCGACATCCCCGCAGGCAGAACGGTGGCGGTGGTCGGCCACTCCGGCTCGGGCAAGTCGACCCTGGCCCGCCTGCTGTACCGCTTCTACGACGTGCAGGGCGGCGCGATCCGCATCAACGGCCACGACCTGCGCAGCCTCTCCCAGGACAGCCTGCGTGCGGCGATCGGCATCGTTCCCCAGGACACGGTGCTGTTCAACGACACGCTGTACTACAACATCCAGTACGGCCGCCCCACGGCCAGCCGCGCAGACGTCGAAGCTGCCGCGCGCGCCGCGCAACTTGAAGATTTCATCCGTCAGTTGCCCGACGGCTACGACACCCGCGTCGGCGAGCGCGGGCTGAAGCTGTCGGGCGGTGAGAAGCAGCGCGTCGCGATTGCGCGTGCACTGTTGAAGAACCCGGCAATCCTGATCTTCGACGAGGCCACCTCGGCGCTGGACTCGAAGACCGAGAAGGCCATCCAGGCGCAGATCGAGCGCGCCGCAGAAGGACGCACTGCGCTGGTGATCGCGCATCGGCTGTCGACGATCATGAGTGCGGACGAGATCATCGTGCTGGACAAGGGGCGCATCGTCGAGCGCGGCCGCCATACCTCGCTGCTGGCGCAAGGCGGTGCCTATGCGCAGATGTGGATGCTGCAGCAGCAGGAAGAGGCTGCGATTGCCCTCGGCGACGAGGGCGCGCACGCCGAATCGTTCGGCGCAGCCGCGGGCGGCGTGGCATAAACTGAAAGCATCCATCCCCCACCCAGGCCTGCATGGACGCCCAC
This sequence comes from Thauera sp. WH-2, assembly GCF_048321015.1. Classification (NCBI taxonomy): domain Bacteria; kingdom Pseudomonadati; phylum Pseudomonadota; class Betaproteobacteria; order Rhodocyclales; family Zoogloeaceae; genus Thauera; species Thauera sp. WH-2. The sequence goes on from NZ_JBLWFG010000004.1 coordinate 313,200, forward strand.
GACAGTTTTCCCTTCCTGAAGGAAATCATCCTCTTCCTTGCGCTCAGTGGCGTGTTGATGCCGCTGCTCTCGCGCCTGAAGATCAATCCGGTGCTCGGCTTCCTGTCCGTGGGCGTGCTGCTTGGCCCGTACGGCCTCGCTTCGCTCGCACAGGCCTGGCCGCCCCTGTCGTGGTTCACCTTCGTGCGCCCGGACCAGGTCGCCTTCCTTGCCGAACTCGGCGTGATCTTCCTGATGTTCATGATCGGCCTGGAGCTATCCGTCGAGCGCCTGTGGTCGATGCGCCGGATGGTATTCGGACTGGGCGGGCTGCAGGTCGTGCTCTCCGCAGTGGCGATCGGCGGGCTGGCGATGGCCTTCGGCAACGGTATCGAGGCTGCGGTCATCCTCGGCGTAGTGATCGCCTTCTCCTCGACCGCGATCGTCATGCAACTACTGATCCAGCGCCGCGAGCTTGGCACGCCGCTTGGCCAGTCCGCATTCGCAATCCTGCTCTTCCAGGATCTCGCGGTGGTGCCGCTGCTGGTACTGATCAGCATTCTCGGTACCTCTTCCGGCGAAGGCAGCTTCGCCGGACTGCTCGGCTACGCGGTCGTCAAGGGCGTGCTCACGGTCGTGGTGATCTACCTTGTCGGACGGCGGCTGGTGCGACCGCTGTTCCACCAGATCGCGGTGGACAAGCAGCCCGACACCTTCACCGCACTCACCCTGCTGACCACCCTCGGCGTGGCGGCGCTGACCTGGTTCGCGGGACTCTCGATGGCGCTGGGAGCCCTCCTGGCCGGCCTGATCATCGCCGAAACCGAGTTCCGCCACGAGGTCGAGATCACCATCGAACCCTTCAAGGGCCTGCTGATGGGTCTTTTCTTCATGTCCGTGGGCATGGGCATCGACCTGCGTGCGCTGCTCGCGGAGCCGTTGTGGATTCCGCTGTCGATAGTGGGCCTGCTCGCGCTGAAGAGCCTGATCGTGTTCGTGCTGCTGCGGGTGTTCGGCCTGTCTTGGGGGCGCGCTGCAGAGGGCGGACTGCTGCTGAGCCAGGGCGGCGAGTTCGCCTTCATCGTGATCGGCATGGCGCTCGGCCTCGGACTGCTCGAGCGCCAGACCGGCCAGTTCATGCTGATCGTGGTCGGCGTCTCGATGCTGGCGGCGCCGGTGGTGGCGCGTCTGGGCCAGAGCCTGGGCGACGCCATCGACCGCCGCATTGCCACACCGGAGCCCGAAGGAGAAGACACGGGCATCGGCGAACTGTACGGTCATGTGATCATCGCCGGCTATGGCCGGGTCGGTCAGCTCGTGGGGCAGATGCTCGACCAGCAAGGTGTGCGCTACGTTGCGATCGAGAACAACGCCCAGCTCGTTGCCCACCAACGCAAGGCCGGCACACCCCTGGTGTTCGGGGATGCCAGCCGGCCCGAACTGCTGCGCAAGCTGCGCATCGACGAGGCACGTGCCGTGGTGCTGACCATGGACCACACCGCAGCGGCGATCCACGCCGTGCATGCCGTAAGGCGGATGGTGCCGATGATGCGCATCATCGCCCGCGCACGCGACGAGAAGCACGCACTGCTGCTGCGCGAGGCCGGCGCCTCGGTGGTCGTGCCCGAAACCCTGGAGTCCAGCCTCAAGCTCACGAGCTGGGTCCTAGAGACGCTCGGCGTGCCGCCAGAGGCCGCGCTGCGCCAGCTCGAGCAGGAGCGCGAGCGACGTATCTTGGCCTTGCGCGATTGCTGCACACCCGGGCCATAATCCGCCCCTCAGCACCCCTGAACGGCTCTCGTTTGCCCTGAACAGCCCGCCGCCCCGCAGCCCTGCCGCGACCGACCGCCCGACCAACCAACTCGCCCGAATCAGCTCTCCGCCATGCGCAAACCCCGCATCGCCCTCCTCGCCACCGGTGGCACCATCGCCGGCACCGCCGATTCGGCCGCCGACACCCGCAGCTACGTTGCCGGTCAGCTTGGGATCGAGGCCCTGCTCGAGGCCATCCCGCCCCTCACCCGGCTGGCCGAGCTGGTGCCCGAGCAGTTATTCCGCCTCGACAGCCGCGACATCACCCCACAGCACTGGCTGTTGCTGTCGCGCCGGGTACAGACGCTGGCCGAGGACCCTGCGATCGACGGCATCGTAATCACACATGGGACCGATACGCTGGAAGAGACGGCGTATTTCCTGCACATCACCGTCGCCACCAACAAGCCGGTGGTGATGACGGCTGCGATGCGACCCGCCACTGCACTGTCGGCAGACGGCCCGCTCAACCTCTACCAGGCGGTAGAGCTGGCATGCAGGCCGGCGGCCGGTCGCGCGGGGGTGCTCGCGGTACTGGGCGACCGCATCCTGCCCGCAGCCTGTACGAGCAAACGCCACCCCTCGGCGGTGGATGCCTTCGCGCATGCCGAGGCCCTCACCGTGCTGGCAAGCGACGCTGCACTGCAGGCCCTGGCGCCTTACCGGTACAGCCGCATCTCGATCGCACCCGACGCGCAGGCGCTACCTCCGGTGGAGCTGCTGACGGTCGCGGCCGGCAGTTCACCCGCCCTCGCCTCGGCGGTTGCCCGCGCGCTTGCCAAGGCCAGCCTGCTGACCGGGGCTGCGGGATTGGTGCTGGCACTGCCGGGCAACGCCAGCCTCCCGGACGCCTGGCGCCCCGCGCTCGAAGCCCTGCCAAACAACGTCCCCGTGGTGCTGGCGAGTCGCTGCGGCGGCGGGGTGAGCGCTCCGCGCGAAGCGCTCCCCGCCAACTGGCTCAGCCCAGGGCCACTCGATGCGCTCAAGGCACGCGTGCGCCTGATCGCAGGCCTGGGGGGCGGTCTGCGCGGCGCGCGGCTGCGGCGCTGGTTCGAGCGCTGCTGAGCGCGCACCCTGCATCACAAGCCCGGATCGGAGCCTCCGCCGGCAACCGCAGCCTCGACGATGCGCCGCGACAGCTGCGGCGCGAACCCCTCGATGAAGGCATACACGTAGGCACGCAACCAGGCCCGCTTGCGCAGCCCGATGCGCGTCGTGCTCGACTCGAACAGATGGGCGGCATCCACCATGCCCAGCTTGCGGTCCTCCGCCGGGTCGTAGGCCATGCGCGCGAGGATGCCGATGCCCAGGTCCATCTCCACGTACTTCTTGATCACGTCCGAGTCGATCGCGCTCAGCACGACGTTGGGCTTGAGGCCGCGTCCCAGGAAGGCCTTGTTGATCTGGCCACGCCCGGTGAATGCGTCGTCGTAGGTGATCAGGGGGTAGCGTGCGATCGCCTCCAGCGTGAGCGGCGCAGCCTGCAGGATGGGGTGACGGGGCGTGGCCACCACACAGCGGTTCCACTGGTAGCAGGGCAGCATCACCAGATCGTCATACTCGGCGATGGCCTCGGTCGCAATCGCGATATCGGCCGTGCCGTCCAGCGCCATCTCGCACACCTGGCGCGGATTGCCCTGATGCAGTTCCAGCCTGACCTGCGGATAGCGCTGCATGAAGCGGCGGATCACATCGGGCAGCACGTAGCGCGCCTGAGTGTGGGTGGTCGCGATCGAAAGGCTACCGACCGACTCGTTGGCAAACTCGTCGCCCACCTGCTGCAGGTTGTCCAGGTCGCGCAGCACGCGTTCGGCGATTGCAAGCACCGCACGCCCCGGCTCGGTGACCGCCACCAGGCGCTTGCCGTGCCGCGTGAAGATCTCGATACCAAGCTCGGATTCGAGCAGGCGGATCTGCTTCGAGACCCCGGGCTGCGAAGTGAATAGTGCATCGGCCGCATCGGATACGTTGAGCCCACGGCGGGCGACCTCATGCACATAGCGGAGTTGCTGCAGGTTCATTGGGCACCACATATAACAATGAGTTCTTAAAGTCTAACCTCAAACCGCTTCATGCGCTTAAACAGAGTGCTTACGATGCGCTGCACCATCCGGCACCGAAGCGCCGGCCCCATCCGGTCACGACAGAGAGAGCCATGTACCAGTACGACGAACACGACCAGCGCCTGCTCGACGAGCGCGTCGCCCAGTTTCGCGACCAGATGCGGCGCCACCTGGCCGGCGAGCTGCCCGATGACGAGTTCCGTCCGCTGCGCCTGCAGAACGGCCTCTACATCCAGCGCCACGCGCCGATGTTCCGCATCTCGGTGCCCTACGGCCACCTCGCCAGCCGCCAGCTTCGCAAGCTCGCCCACCTCGCACGCAGCTACGACCGCGGCTACGCCCACTTCACCACGCGCACCAACGTGCAGTTCAACTGGCCCAAGCTGGAAGACGTGCCGGAGATGCTCGCCGAGTTGGCCAGCGTGCAGATGCACGCCAACCAGACCTCGGGCAACTGCATCCGCAACATCACCGCCGACCCCTTCGCCGGCGTGGCAGCCGACGAAGTTGCCGATCCTCGCCCCTTCGCCGAGATTCTGCGCCAGTGGGCGACCTACAACCCGGAGTTCGCCTTCCTGCCGCGCAAGTTCAAGATCGCCTTCAACAGCGCGGCTGAAGACCGCGTGGTGCTGCGCGTCTACGACATCGGCCTCGACCTGGTGCGCAACGCAGCCGGCGAGCTCGGCTTTCGCGTGCTGGTGGGCGGTGGCCTCGGCCGCACCCCGATCCTGGGCGAGGAGATCAAGCCCTTCCTGCCCTGGCAGCACCTGATCAGCTACTGCGAGGCCATCCTGCGCGTCTATAACCGCTGGGGCCGCCGCGACAACCTGTGGAAGGCGCGCATCAAGATCCTCGTGAAGGCGCTCGGGCCAGAAGAGTTCGGCCGCCAGGTCGAAGAGGAGTGGGCGAACTCCAAGGACGGCCCCAACACGATCACCGAGGCCGAACTGGCCCGCGTGTCAGCCCACTTCGCCCCCCCCGCCTACGAAGCCCTCCCCGCGCAGGACGCCGCCTTCGACGAACTGCTCGCCGGCAACAAGGCCTTCGCCACCTGGATCAAGCGCAACGTGCGCGCCCACCGCCAGCCCGGCTACGCCGCGGTGGTCCTGTCGCTGAAGAAGACCGGCACCGCCCCAGGTGACGTCACCGCCGAACAAATGGACGCAATCGCCGACCTCGCCGAGCGCTTCAGCTTCGGTGAGGCGCGCATGCTGCACGAGCAGAACGTCGCGCTCGCCGACGTGCGCCGCACCGACCTCTTCGCGCTGTGGCAGGCGGCGCGCGAGGCCGGGCTGGCGACACCGAACATCGGCCTGCTGACCGACATCATCTGCTGCCCCGGCGGCGACTTCTGCAGCCTCGCCAACGCGCGCTCGATCCCGGTCGCCGACGCCATCCAGCGCCGCTTCGACGACCTCGACTACCAGCACGACATCGGCGAGATCGAGCTCAACATCTCCGGCTGCATGAACTCCTGCGGCCACCACCACGTCGGCCACATCGGCATCCTCGGCGTCGATAAGAACGACGAGGAGTGGTACCAGATCACCGTCGGCGGCACCCAGGGCAACGGCACCACGCTCGGCAAGGTGATCGGCCCGTCGTTTGCACAGGATGAGGTGGTCGACGTGATCGAGAAGCTGCTCGAAACCTATGTCGAACTGCGCCATGAAGACGAGCGCTTCATCGACACCGTACAACGCGTCGGCACCGAGCCCTTCAAGGCCCGCGTGTATGCCGACCGCCAGCCGCAAAGGAAAGCCGCCCATGTCTGACAGGATCCTGAAGAACGGTCGCGTCATCGAAGATGACCGCCTGATCGTCCAACTCGCCGAGGGTGAAGCCGCAGCCGACATCGCCGTGCCCGCCGGCCCGGTGCTGGTGCCGCTTGCCGTATGGCAGGCCCGCCGTGACGAACTCCTGGCGCGTGCACGCAGCGGCGCCCTGGGCGTATGGCTGGCCGCCGGCGAGGAGGTCGCCGCGCTGGCCGCCGATCTGGAGGTGCTGCAGGTCATCGGCCTGCACTTCCCCAAGTTCACCGACGGCCGCAGCTATTCGGCCGCCACCCTGCTGCGCAGCCGATACGGCTACCAGGGCGAGCTGCGTGCGATCGGCGAGGTCCTGCGCGACCAGTTCAACTACATGACACGCTGCGGCTTCGATGCCCTGCAGCCTCGCGCCGGCCGCTACACCGCCGAACAGCTCGAAGCGGCGATCTCCAGCATCGATGACTTCACCCAGCCCTACCAGCGCTCCGTGAAGGATCCGTTGCCGCTGTTCCGCCGCGTCGAGCGCGGGGCCGACCCACAGGTGCAGCCATGAGCGCTAGCGTCTCGATCCTGCGTCCGGCGGCCGCCAACCCAGCCACCAACCCGGCCACCCGACCGCCCCTGACCAACGCCCTGCACACCACGGTCGGCGCCAAGGCGGCCACGGCCCTGGCACTGCTGCGCGAGGCAGTGGCCGAGTTCGGGGCGCAGGGCGAGCTCGCCTTCGCCAACAGCTTTGGCGCCGAGGACATGGTGCTGACCGACCTGATCCTGTCGCACGCGCTGCCGATCACCGTGTTCTCGCTCGACACCGGCCGCCTGCCCGCCGAAACCTACAGCCTGATCGGCGAGGTCGAACGCCGCTACGGCCGCAAGCTCGAGATCTACTTCCCCGACGCCGGCGCGGTCGAGGCCTACGTGCGCAGCCATGGCATCAACGCCTTCTACGACTCGGTCGAGCTGCGCAAGACCTGCTGCGGCGTGCGCAAGATGGAACCGCTGCGTCGCGCGCTCGCCGGCCGCAAAGCCTGGATCACCGGCCTGCGCACCGCCCAGTCGGTGACCCGCGCCGGCCTGCCGCTGCGCGAATTCGACGCCGGCAACGGACTGGAGAAGCTCAACCCGCTGTCGGACTGGACGGAGACCGAGGTGTGGGCCTATATCCGGATCAACGAGGTCCCCTACAACGCGCTCCACGACCAGTTCTACCCCAGCATCGGCTGCGCCCCCTGCACGCGCGCCATCGCCGCCGGTGAGGACGTGCGCGCCGGACGCTGGTGGTGGGAGAACCCCGAGACCAAGGAGTGCGGACTGCACGCCAAGGAGGGTTGAGACCATGAACGGCAAGCATCCCGCCCAAGCCCCGCGCAGCCCGGCGATCGGCGCCGGCCGCCGCAGCCTGCAGCATCGCCTCGACGCCCTGAGTGCCGGACTGAAGGCCGCGCTGCGCGCGCTCAGAACACATCCGATCAAGCATCCGCAACGGTAAACGCACCATGTCCACGCTGACCAAACAGACGCTGTCCCACCTCGACTGGCTCGAGGCCGAAGCCATCCACATCCTGCGCGAAGTTGCCGGCCAGTGCGCCAACCCGGTGCTGCTGTTCTCCGGCGGCAAGGACTCGATCTGCCTGCTGCGCCTGGCCGAGAAGGCCTTCCGCCCGGGCCGCTTCCCCTTCCCGCTGATGCACATCGACACCGGCCACAACTACAAGGAAGTGACCGACTTCCGCGACAAGCGCGCAGCCGAGCTGGGCGAACGCCTGATCGTGCGCTCGGTGGAGGACTCGATGGCACGTGGCACGGTGGTGCTGAAGCACGCCGGCGAGTCGCGCAACAAGCACCAGTCGGTGACGCTGCTGGAGGCGATCGAGGAGTTCGGCTTCGACGCCTGCATCGGCGGCGCCCGCCGCGACGAGGAGAAGGCGCGCGCGAAGGAACGGATCATGAGCTTCCGCGACGAGTTCGGTCAGTGGGACCCGAAGAACCAGCGTCCCGAGTTGTGGAATCTGTACAACGCGCGTTCGCACAAGGGCGAGAACATCCGTGCCTTCCCGATCAGCAACTGGACCGAGCTCGATGTGTGGCAGTACATCGCCCGCGAACAACTGGAGTTGCCGTCGATCTACTTCGCCCACACCCGTCCGGTGGTGCGCAGGAGCGGGCTGCTGCAGCCGGTGACCGACGTAACCCCGGCCAGGGATGGCGACGTGGTGGAGGACGTGCTGGTGCGCTTCCGCACCGTGGGCGACATCACCTGCACGGCGCCTGTGGAGTCGGATGCGGATACGGTGGAGAAGATCCTCGCCGAGACCGCGACGACGACGATCACCGAGCGCGGCGCGACGCGGATGGATGACCAGACCTCGGAAGCGTCAATGGAGCAGCGCAAGAAAGAAGGCTACTTCTGACCATCACGCTACGTAGCCGGGGGCATGTCGGGTAATCCTGGAGAAGGCGAGGATTGTCTAAGCGCGAAGCGCGCTCATTTGCGTACCCTCCGCCAAGCACCGCGTAGCGGTGCAGCCTTCGGAAGGAATACCCGGCGGGGCCACGGCGGTTCGCCGGCACCACCCTTAAGAAAGATTGAAGGAATAATGACCATGTCCGCCCTTGAGCACCTCCCCGATATCGACAACGGCCTGCTGCGCTTCCTCACCTGCGGCAGCGTAGACGACGGCAAAAGCACCCTGATCGGGCGCCTCCTGTTCGACACCAAGACCATCCTCGCCGACACCCTCAACGCCATCGAGAAGACCTCCGCCAAGCGTGGCATGAGCGCGGTCGACCTCTCCCTTCTGACCGACGGCCTCCAGGCCGAGCGCGAGCAGGGCATCACCATCGACGTCGCCTACCGCTACTTCTCCACCGGCCGGCGCAAGTACATCATCGCCGACGCCCCCGGCCACGAGCAGTACACCCGCAACATGGTGACCGCAGCGTCCACCGCCAACCTCGCCATCATCCTCATCGATGCGCGCAAGGGCGTGCTCACCCAGACCCGCCGCCACTCCTACCTCGCCAGCCTGGTCGGCATCCCCCACCTGGTGGTCGCGGTCAACAAGATGGACCTCGTCGACTACGACGAGGCCGTGTTCGAACGCATCAAGGCCGACTACCTCGCCTTCGCCGCCAGGCTCGGCATCAATGACGTGCGCTTCATCCCGATTTCGGCGCTGGCCGGCGACATGATCGTCGATCGCGGCGAGCGCCTCGCCTGGTACGACGGCCCCACGCTCCTCGACATCCTCGAGAACGCCCCCGCCGCCCACACCGAGCAGGCTGAGGACTTCCGCTTCCCGGTGCAGTACGTGTGCCGCCCGCAGGACTCGGCCAACCCGGATCTGCACGATTACCGTGGCTTCATGGGGCGCGTCGAGTCCGGCGAGATCGCCGTCGGCGACGCCGTCACCGTGCTGCCCTCGGGCGCCACCAGCCGCATCAAGCGCATCGAGCTCGGCGGCGCAAGCCTGCCGCGTGCCATCCACGAGCAGTCGGTGACCCTGTTGCTGGAAGACGAGATCGACATCTCGCGCGGCGACCTCATCGTCAAGTCGGCCGAGGCGCCCGCACCGGTCAAGCAGATCGACGCCACGGTGTGCTGGCTGTCCGAGACGCCGCTGTCGCCAGCGCGCACCTATCTCGTGCGCCACACCACGCGCGAGGTGAAGGCCAAGGTCGCCCGGATCGATTACCGGCTGGACGTGAACACGCTGGAGAGAGAAGAGACCAGCGGCCTCGCGATGAACGACATCGCCCGCGTCAGCCTCAAGCTCGCGCAGCCGATCGTCGCCGACCGCTATAAGGCCAACCGCGCCACCGGCGCCTTCATTCTCATCGACGAGAGCACGAACAACACGGTGGGCGCGGGCATGATCGGCTAACCGGCAGGCCGTCCGCACGTCGAACCGCGCGGACAGCCATACTTGACGAGGCATGCATCGAAAACAAAGCGGCGCGGCGGAGCGCTCGACAGCACGAGGAATTCACGCTGCATGAATAAAGCATATGGAATACAATGCATTTCGCATTTTCCATATGGCATCGCACGCACCCCATAGCAGGATTCAGGATCGGGGGTGCATCGAGCGATGCCTTCCCGTTTCCAAGGAAGCCCTCCGATGCTCAAGCGAATTGCCCTCGTCTCCGTAACCGCCCTCGTCCTTTCCGGCTGCGCGGCCACCCATGTCGCGATCAGCAAGCGTGACCTCGATGTCCAGACCAAGATGAGCCACTATGTGGAGTAAAAACAATCATAGTTTCGCGTGAGTGAGTAACAGCGTAGATTTGTGATTGTTAACAGTAATATTTTTCTCAGGCTTCGGTCTCTGGGCATTTTTTTCTCTACCCAATACTCGCTACGTTCTCAAGCGACTGCCGTTGACTTACTCGGCAGCCCTGACCAAGATCCCAGAGCACCAGGATCATGTTCTCAACGGAGCACTTCATGGTGTCGATAGGCGGGGCTGTCGAGTTAAACGCTCGCCTGGGAATGCAGGCGCCGCCCCAGGTCCAACCTTGGTACGACCTCATCGGTCAGGATCGCGTACCACTCGTCGCTGGTTGTTGAGCTCGGCGACTCGACCCGAAGCCGGAAGAATGGCATTCCGAGCAGTCGGAAGATCGCGTTCTTCATTTCGTCGCGAAACTGGGCCTCGGGTTGGTCATGGTATCCACTGTCGAGCTCAAACGCTGCGACTGGGCGCCCCTCGTCTGGCAGCACGAGCAGTGCGTCAATCCGGCAATGCCGCCCGTACGACCATACCCGCTCCCCGAGATACTTGCGCAGACTTGAAAGCTCCGCGATCTGATCGAGAGCGTAGTTCGGTAGAGCCAGGAGCGCCGGGAATCTCAGGGACAGGGCTTTCTGGAACGCTCGCTCTTGTTCGCTGCGGAAAATCGACTTTCGCATACCCAGCGTCTCCGCCGCCGTGCGCGGAGTGAACTCCATGAAGGTGCTCTGGACGAAGCGACGGACTTCGATGACGGGGGCCTTCAGGTCCTCGATCTGCTCTTCGCGGACAGGCTCCCGAGGTTTCGCCCGGGAAAGCCTGTTCTCGAGTAAGCGAACCCGCTCGCCAAGCAACTGGAGGGGTTTGGATTTCAGACGCCTTGCCAGATCGAGGACAACGCCGCACGGCACCAGTAGCGCGCCATCAAGGAGGAGTGCCTCGTAGTGCCGCAGCATATCTGGGGGTGGTTCTGGCACTTCTTCAAGGAGAACGCAGAGAGCCTCACCGCCAAGCGCCTTGAGGTAGTTGTCTCGCATTGCGAGGACAAGGAGAGTGGGCGCCCGAAATGCGGAGAGAAAGGCTTCGTGCTCTCGCTTGTGTAGATGATCGCGCAGCTGCTTGATCGCCAGTTCGCCGTATTTTGAGCCCACTGTGTGGTCGTGTTTAGTTATCGGGGGCCGGATAGTAGGGCTCGGCGCGCTAATTGTCACTTATAGCGCGTGGTCCTATATCGGGCGGAAACCTAGCATCAGCCGAAATTACCCTCACGGCTCCCGGTGCAACCTTCCGACCCCAGAATCCTCTTTGGCAAACGGCTCGCGACCTTGCGACACGAACGGGGGTTGTCGCAGGAGACGCTATCCCACGTGAGCGGTTTGGCGAGAAGCTACTTGGGTGAGGTAGAGCGCGGCCACCGTAACATCGCGCTTCTGAACATTTGCCGACTGGCTGAAGCCCTTAATGTCCCAGCTTCCAAGTTGCTGGAGTTCAGCGAGAACGACCCCCGATGTTTGCCCGGTGCGAAAAGCGTAACAAGTCGCCCCTGAATAATCCCCCACCTTCTTTCCTCACGCGGGCTGACACCGATTTTGGCCTTGCCTGATCTCCCAGTTTCCAGTGCAATCACGCTCAGTTTCTGGAAGATTTTGAGAGCTCACTCCCGATGACCACCCCGGACTTTTTCCGCGCTCGGCTGGACGCCATGATCGATCTTCGCCACCCGCTGGCGGTCCTGGCCACGCGGATGCCGTGGGCGCAGATTGAGGCGGCGCTTGCGCCCTGTCTGACTCGCAAGGATCGTCAGGGCCGCGCGATCGAGGGTGTTGATCTCTTCGGCCCGACGACACACGTGGTGGGTGCGGGCACAAGTGCAGCGGGACGACCGCGCCTGCCGATCCGGTTGATGGTGGGCTTGTTGTATCTCAAGCATGCTTTCGGCGAGAGTGACGAGACCGTGGTTCAGCGCTGGGCCGAGAACCCTTACTGGCAGTTCTTTTGCGGGAGCGCGTACTTCGAGACCCGCCTGCCGTGCGACCCGAGTGGCCTGACGCGTTTCCGTCGTGTGCTCGGTGATGCCGGGGTTGAGGAGTTGTTGGCCAAGACGATCGAAACTGCAGTCTCGATCAAGGCGATTGCCCCCAAGGATCTGGAGCGCGTCATCGTCGACTCCACGGTGCAGGAGAAGGCCATCGCCTATCCCACCGACAGCCGGCTGCTCGATGTAGCCCGCCGTAAATTGGTGCTGCTCGCCAAGCGGGCCGGTCTGGTGCTGCGCCAAACCTTCGACAAAGAAGGGCGTAGCCTGAAGCGACGGGCCGGCGGTTATGCG
>NZ_JBLWFG010000005.1:0-279113 GCF_048321015.1 Thauera sp. WH-2
AGCAGGCGTGCGGCCGAACGCGCCGCGGCGCTCGCCGATGAGCGCACGCAGGCCTGAGCCACTGATCCGCCCATACTGACCAGCCCTCACCGAACAGCCTTTCCTCCCACCCCCGACAGGAGACCCCGATGCGCTACGAAACCATCCTTTATGAACTGCGCGATGGCATCGCCGAGATCCGCCTCAACCGTCCGCAGCGCCTCAATGCCGTGACTCAGCAGCTCTATGACGAGCTCAACGATGCGCTCACCTGTGCCGAGCGGGACGGCAACGCGCGTGTGGTGCTGATTACCGGCGAAGGCCGCGCCTTTTGCGTCGGCGCCGACCTCAAGGCGCACAAGGCCGGCCGCACCGCCTTCGACCGCCGCCAGTATCTGAAGGGCGAGCAGGACGCCTGCCACCGCCTGCTGCACCTGGACAAGCCGGTGATCGCCGCGGTGAATGGCTACGCGCTGGGGGCCGGCGCCGAGATCGCGATCGCCTCGGATTTCCTGCTCATGGCCGAGAGCGCGCAGATCGGCCTGCCCGAGATCTCGATCGGCAATTTCCTCGGCGGTGGCGTCACCTGGCTGCTGCCGCGCCTGGTAGGGCTGGCCAAGGCGCGTGAGCTGGTCTTCCTCGGCGAGCGCATCCAGGGTGAGGAGGCGGTGCGCATCGGGCTGGCCAACCGCGTGTTCGCAGACGAAGGCTTTCTCGATACCGCGCGCGAGTTCGCGCGCAAGGTGGCGGGCAAGGCGCCGTTCTCGATGGCGCTGGCCAAGAAGCAGCTCAACCTGTCGGCCGAGCGCACGCTCGACGCCTGCCTCACCGCGGAGCTCGAGGGCATGATGTTCGTTGGTACGACGAAGGACTGGCAAGAAGGCGTGGATGCCTTTGCCGAGAAGCGCGCACCCGTCTTCAAGGGGGAATGACACGATGACCGAGACGACAATCCAGACCGCACCGGCCCACAAGAGCGCCCTGCACGACTTTCTCGCGCCCGACGCCATCGCCATCATCGGCGCCTCGACTGACCCCACCAAGCGCGGCTACAAGGCCATGGTCGGTCTGATCAAGGGCAACTACCGCGGCAAGGTCTACCCGATCAACCCCAAGGTGTCCGAGATCCTCGGCGTGCCCACTTGCGCCTCGCTCGACGATGTGCCCGGCACGATCGACCTGGCGCTGATCTGCACGCCGGCCAAGACCCTGCCCGGGCTGATGGCGGAATGTGGGCGCAAGGGGGTGAAAGGCGCTGTGATCCTCGCCAGCGGCTTCCGCGAGACCGGCCCCGAGGGCGCGAAGCTCGAGCAGGAGGTGCTTGACGCCGCGCGTGCCGGCGGCGTGCGCATCATCGGTCCCAACACCTCGGGCATGTTCAACCTGCACAAGAACGTGAACCTGCTCGACCTGCGCACCGCCAAGCCGGGCGACATCGGCTTCATCTCGCAGTCGGGCAACATGCTGCTGTCGCTGGTGCTGGAGGCCGAGTACAACGGCCACGTGGGCTTTTCGACCTACGTCGGCCCGGGCAACCAGACCGATGTGGGCTTCAACGACTACCTGCGCTACCTGGGCGAGGACGAGCACACCCGCGTGGCCACGCTCTACGTGGAGGGCTTCCGCGACGGCCAGCGCTTCCTGCAGGCGGCGCGCGAGATCACGCCGGTGAAGCCGGTGGTGGTGTACAAGTCCGGCGCCACCGAACTCGGCAAGAAGGCCGCCAGCTCGCACACCGGCGCGCTCGCCGGCAGCTACGCGATGACGGTGGATCTGCTGCGCCAGGTCGGCGTGAGCGTGGTGCACAACTCCGACGAGATCCTGCCCGTGGCCGAAGGCCTGGCGCTGATGCAGCAGGCGCGCGGCAAGCGCATTGCGGTGATCGCCGACGGCGGCGGTCAGGCGACCATTACTTCCGATCGCCTGTCCGAGGCCGGGCTGGCGCTGGCCGAGCTCTCCGAGGCTACACGCAAGCGCTTGGCTGAAGTCCTGTTCCCGCAAGCCTCGCTGGTGAATCCGGTGGACGTGGCGGGGAGTTCGGACGCCGACCCCGAAGTGCTCGCGCGCTGCGTGGAGATCGTGGCCGACGACGACAACGTGGATGCGGTGTTCCTGGTCGGCATGTTCGGCGGCTACCACACCCGCTTCGCCGAATCGCTGCTGGGCGGCGAGATGCGCGCGGCGGAATCCATGATCGAGTTCGCCCGCCGCGGTGACAAGCCGCTGGTGATCTACAGCCTGTACGCGCCGGTCAAGCCGCCCGCGCTGCGCCGCCTGCACGAGGCCGGCGTGCCGGTGTATGCCTCGATCGAATACGCGGTGAAGGTGCTGCAGGCGCTGGGCGAGCGCGGCCAGTACCTCGCCTGGCAGCACGGCCAGCCGCTGCAGGAAAGCGTGGCGCCTGACGAGACCATGCAGGCCATGTTCTCGCGCGCGCAGACCGAAGGCCGCGACCTGTACGAGTACGAGGCCAAGACCCTGCTGCGCACCCATGGCGTGGCGGTGGCGGGCGAGGTCGTGGCGCGCACGCCCGACGAGCTCGCCGCGGCGGCGGACGCGTTCGGCGAGCAACCGCTGGCGATGAAGGTCGTCTCCAAGGACATCCTGCACAAGTCCGACGCCGGTGGCGTCAAGCTCAACCTGGTCGGCGAGGCCGCGCTGCGCGAGGCCTTCGAGCAGATCATGGCGAGCTGCCGCGCCTACGACGCCAACGCCGACATCCGCGGCGTGCTGGTGACGCCGATGGCGAAGAAGGGCACGGAGGTCATCGTCGGCGTGGTGCGCGACCCGATCTTCGGTCCGGTGCTGATGTTCGGCCTCGGCGGCATCTTCGTCGAGATCCTCGAGGACGTGGCCTTCCGCGCCATCCCGCTGTCTCGCCGCGACGCCGAGTCCATGGTCGAGCAGCTCAAGGCGCGCAAGATCCTCGCCGGCGTGCGTGGCGAGCCGCCGGTCGACAAGGCCGCGCTGGTGGAGCTGCTGCTCAAGGTGTCGAGCATCGTCACCGCCTACCCGCAGCTCTCCGAGCTCGACCTCAACCCGGTCATCGCCTACCCTGAGGGCTACGCCGTGGTCGATGCCCGCATCATCACCAACCGCAGCGTGCTCAACCCCTGAGAGGACCGTCCATGAACCTGCCCCAGCTCACCGACGCGCTGCTCGACGTCGACAATCGCGTCGCCACCCTCACCTTCAACCGCGATGATCTGCGCAATGCGCTCACCGGCTCGGCGCTGATCGACGACCTCTGCGCCGTGGCCGACTGGATCAACGGTTGCGAAGAAGTCTCGGTGCTGGTGATGACCGGCGCCGGCGCGGCCTTCTCGTCCGGCGGCAACGTCAAGGACATGGCCGAGCGCGGCGGCGACTTCGCCGGTGACGTGGCCGAGGTCGCCGCCCGCTACCGCCGCGGCATCCAGCGCATCCCGCTCGCGCTGCAGGCGGTGGAGGTGCCGATCATCGCCGCGGTCAACGGACCGGCGATCGGCGCCGGCTTCGATCTCGCCAACATGGCCGACATCCGCATCGCTTCGACGAAGGCGAAGTTCGGCGAGACCTTCCTGAATCTGGGCATTATCCCGGGCGACGGCGGTGCGTGGTTCATGCAGCGCCTGATCGGCTACCAGCAGGCTTTCGAGCTCACGCTGTCCGGGCGCATCGTCGGCGCCGAAGAGGCGAAGGCGCTGGGCATCGTGCTCGACGTAGTCGAGCCCGAGCAGCTGCTGCCACGCGCCCGGGCCCTGGCCGCGCGCTTTGCCGCCCAGCCGCCCAAGGCCCTGCGCCTGACCAAGCGCCTGATGAAGATGGCGCAGCGCATGGAGCTGAAGGACTTCCTCGACCTGTGTGCGGCCTTCCAAGGCATGTGTCACAACGAGCCCGAGCACCTCGAGGCGGTGCATCGCATGCTGGCGGCGCAGAAGCGCTGAGCCATGCCCGCCGCCGCGCCCACGGTGCGGCGGCACAGTTTTTCTTGCCCGGGTAAGCTGCTGTTTAAAATGTGAAATTCCGTGAAACACTGGCGCGGAACCTATTCGCACGGGCGCTGAAGGCGTAGAATTACGCCCCTTGTTCACGCCTCGCAGCACGGAGCGCCTCATGCTCTACCCCACCCGTTTCGATGTCATCGTGGTCGGCGGCGGTCACGCCGGGACCGAGGCCGCGCTCGCCGCGGCGCGCATGGGCGCGGCCACGCTGTTGCTCACCCACAACATCGAGACGCTCGGCGCGATGAGCTGCAACCCCTCGATCGGCGGCATCGGCAAGGGCCACTTGGTCAAGGAGGTCGATGCGCTCGGCGGCGCGATGGCCGCAGCCACCGACGAGGGCGGCATCCAGTTCCGCATCCTCAACGCCTCCAAGGGGCCGGCGGTGCGCGCCACCCGCGCCCAGGCCGATCGCGTGCTGTACAAGGCGGCGATCCGCCGCCGGCTGGAGAACCAGCCGAACCTGTGGCTGTTCCAGCAGGCGGTGGACGACCTCACCGTGGTTGGCGACCGCGTGACCGGCGTGGTCACCCAGATCGGCCTGCGCTTCGAGGCCCCGGCGGTGGTGCTGACCGCGGGCACCTTCCTCAACGGTCTGGTGCATGTGGGGATGCAGAATTATTCCGCCGGGCGAGCGGGCGACCCGCCGGCGATCTCGCTCGGCGCGCGGCTCAAGGAGTTGGCGTTGCCGCAGGGGCGGCTGAAGACCGGCACCCCGCCACGGCTGGATGCGCGCACGATCGACTTCTCGGTGATGACCGAGCAACCGGGCGACGACCCGGTGCCGGTGTTCAGCTTCCTCGGTCGTCCCGAGCAACATCCGCGCCAGTTGCCGTGCTGGATGACGCAGACCAATGAAGGCACGCATGACGTGATCCGCGCCAACCTCGACCGTTCGCCGATGTATTCCGGTGTGATCGAGGGCGTCGGCCCGCGCTACTGCCCGTCGATCGAGGACAAGATCCACCGCTTCGCGGACAAGGATCACCACAACATCTTCCTCGAGCCCGAAGGCCTGGAGACGCACGAGATCTACCCGAACGGCATTTCCACCTCGCTGCCCTTCGACGTGCAGCTTGCGGTCGTGCGCAGCATCCGCGGTCTGGAGAATGCCCACATCCTGCGCCCCGGCTACGCGATCGAGTACGACTACTTCGACCCGCGCAACCTCAAGTCCTCGCTGGAGACCAAGTCGATCGGCGGGTTGTACTTCGCCGGCCAGATCAACGGCACCACCGGCTACGAGGAAGCCGCCGCGCAAGGCCTGCTGGCCGGCGCCAACGCCGCGCTGCAGGTGCAGGGCCGCGAACCCTGGTGTCCGCGCCGCGACGAGGCCTACCTCGGCGTGCTGGTGGACGACCTGATCACTCGCGGCGTAGCCGAGCCCTATCGCATGTTCACGTCGCGCGCCGAGTACCGCCTGTCGCTCCGCGAGGACAACGCCGACCTGCGCCTCACCGAGAAGGGCCGCGAGCTCGGCCTGGTCGACGACGCACGCTGGGCCGCCTTCTGCGCCAAGCGCGAAGCGATCGAGCGCGGCACCGCGCAGTTGAAGGCCGCGTGGGCGCGACCGGAGGCGATTCCCGCCGATGACCAGGCGCGCGTGCTCGGCAAGGCGCTCGAGCGCGAGCAGCGCTACTTCGAGCTGCTGCGCCGGCCGGAGACCAGCTACGCATCCCTGATGAGCCTGCCCGGCGCGCCGGAAGAGCGCGAGACCGATCCGCAGGTGATCGAGCAGATCGAGATCGCCGCCAAGTACCAGGGCTACATCGACCGACAGCAGGAGGAAGTCGCCAAGCAGGCGCAGGCCGAGGCCACCCGCCTGCCAGTCGACCTGGACTACGCGCAGGTGCGCGGCCTGTCCAAGGAAGTGCAGCAGAAGCTCAACCTGCACAAGCCGGAGACCATCGGTCAGGCCGGTCGTATCCAGGGCGTGACCCCGGCGGCCATCTCGCTGCTGCTGGTGTGGCTCAAGCGCCGCGACCTCGCGGCCCGGGCCGGTGGCGCGGCGAGCGATGAGGCGGTGCGGAGGCCGGCGGCATGAGCGGACGTCTGCAAGCCTACGCAGGGCAGCTGGCCGAGGGCATCGCCGCGCTTGGCCTTGCCCTGCCGCAGGAAACCGTCGACCGCCTGCTCGCTTTCGGCGAACTGCTGCTGAAGTGGAACAAGGTCTACAACCTCACCGCGATCCGCAATCCACAGGAGCTCATCACCCACCACCTGCTCGACTCGCTGGCAGTGCTGCCGCATCTGGGCGCGGTGAACAGGCTGGCCGACATCGGCTCCGGTGGGGGGCTGCCCGGCGTGGTGCTGGCCATCGTGCATCCCGGGCTGATCGTCACGTCGATCGAGACCGTGGGCAAGAAGGCGAGCTTCCAGCAGCAGGCGAAGATCGAACTTGGCCTGGGCAACTTCGGCGTGTTCAACAAGCGCGTCGAGCAGGTGCAGGCCGACGCCCTGCCCGGTGGCGCGGCCGACGGCGTGATCTCGCGCGCTTTCTCCAGCCTGGCGGATTTTGTGAACCTGTCCGGCCACCTCGTCGCGGAGGGCGGCGCGCTGTACGCGATGAAGGGCGTCAATCCGGCTGACGAGGTTGCTGCCTTGCCCGCGGGCTGGACGGTGACGGAGACCCAGGCGCTGACCGTGCCCGGCCTGGACGCCGAGCGTCATCTGCTCGTCATCCGTCGCGCGTGACACTGCGCGGGGGTGATGATGTGCGTCACTCCGGCTGATGCGCCGCCGCATTGAAGTACACTCCGGGTTTCGCGCTCTGCGTGCGATCCCTGCAAATGGAATAGCCTGATTCGACCATGGCCAAGATTTTCTGCGTTGCCAACCAGAAGGGCGGGGTGGGCAAGACCACCACCTGCGTCAACCTCGCCGCCGCGCTGCAACAGGCCGGGCAGCGCACGCTGCTGATCGATCTCGACCCGCAGGGCAACGCGACGATGGGCAGTGGCATCGACAAGCGCAGCCTGAAGAGTTCGATCTACCACCTGCTGGTCGGCCTGGTCGATCTGGCCGGGGCGCGTGTCACCTCGCCGACTGGTGGCTACGACGTACTGCCGGCCAACCGCGATCTGGCGGGCGCCGAGGTCGAACTGGTGAACCTCGAGCAGCGCGAGAAGCGTCTGCGCAATGCGCTGGCCGCCTTCGATGCCGACTACGACTTCGTCCTCATCGACTGCCCGCCCTCGCTGTCCATGCTGACGCTCAATGGCCTGTGCTGCGCCAACGGCGTCATCATCCCGATGCAGTGCGAGTATTACGCGCTCGAGGGGCTGTCCGACCTGGTGAACACCATCAAGAAGGTGCACGCCAACCTCAATCGCGACCTCAAGATCATCGGCCTGCTGCGTGTGATGTTCGACCCGCGCGTGACCCTGCAGCAACAGGTCTCGGCGCAGCTCGAGGGCCATTTCGGCGACAAGGTGTTCCGCGCCATCGTGCCGCGCAACGTGCGCCTGGCCGAGGCGCCCAGCCACGGCATCCCGGGCGTGGTGTTCGACAAGGCCGCCAAGGGCGCCCAGGCCTACATGGCCTTCGCCCACGAGATGATCGAGCGCGCCAAGACCTTCTGAACCCGGACAAGACCATGAACAAACCCAGACTCAAGGGCCTCGGCCGCGGACTCGATGCGCTGCTGGCGGCCAATCAGGAAGACGAAGCCGAGAAGGGCGAGCTGCAGATGCTGCCCACGATCGCGCTGCAGCCGGGCAAGTACCAGCCGCGCACGCGCATGGACCCGGGCTCGCTCGAGGAGCTCGCCGCTTCGATCAAGGCGCAGGGCATCATGCAGCCGATCATGGTGCGCCCGGTGGGCGACGACGCCTACGAGATCATCGCGGGCGAGCGCCGCTGGCGCGCGTCGCAGATCGCCGGTCTGGCCGAGGTGCCCTGCCTGGTGCGCGACATTCCCGACGAAGCCGCGCTGGCGATGTCGCTGATCGAGAACATCCAGCGCGAGGACCTGAACCCGCTCGAGGAGGCCAGCGGCATCCAGCGCCTGATCGACGAGTTCGAGATGACCCACCAGCAGGCCGCCGACGCCGTCGGCCGTTCGCGCCCGGCCGCGTCCAACCTGCTGCGCCTGCTCAACCTGGTCAAACCGGTGCAGGAATTGCTGATGGCAGGCGATATCGACATGGGCCATGCACGCGCGCTGCTGCCGCTCGATGGTGCCGGTCAGATCCAGCTCGCGAACCAGGTCGCTGCGCGCCAGCTTTCGGTACGCGATACCGAGCGCCTGGTGCAGCAGGTCCTCAACCCGCGCCAGAAGAAGCCCGCACCCCCGCCCGACCGCGACCTGCTGCGGCTGGAGGAGGAAGTCTCGGACGCGCTTGGCGCCACGGTGAAGATCAAGACCAGCAAGAAAGGGGCCGGCGAGCTCACGATCCGCTTCGGCAGCCTGGACCAGCTCGACGGACTGCTCGGTCGGTTGCGCTGAGCCTCCGCGGCTTCATTTTTTTTGCCGTGCCGTGCGAATGCCGCGTGCTTCATCGACCCCGGCCAGCGGCACCAGTGCCGCGGCGAAAAGCGCGATGCAGAACAGCACTGCGCCCTGAAGCCCGAACAGCCACTGCAGCAGGCCCACGGCGAAGATGCCGAAGATTGCCGCAAGCTTGCTGAACAGACCCCAGAAACCGAACAATTCGGCGGCGCGGCTCTCCGGGGCGAACATTCCGACCAGTGCGCGTCCGACCGACTGGCTTGAACCCAGGCTCAGCCCCGAAAGCAATCCTGCAAAGAGGAACACCCGCTCCGCCTCCAGCGTCAGCCCCAGCGTGCCGTTGAGGGTTGCCGTCAGCGCTTCCACGAAGTAGATCGCGAGGATTGCGAACACCCACAGAAGCAGACTGAGCGCATACGTGACGCGACCGCCGATGCGGTCCTGCAGCGCGCCGAAAGCGAGCGCACCGAGAAGGGCGGTGATCTGGACGATCACGAACATCTGCGCGCGGGTGGCTTCGCTCCAGCCGATCACTTGCGCGCCGTAGATGAACGAGAAGGCCACGATCACATAAACGCCGGCCATCGCGAACAGGATGGAGATGAACAGCCGGAACAGATCGGGAAACTCTGCCACCGAATGGACTGTCCGCAGCAGGCGCCCGTAGGCGCTGAAGATCACCGCGGGCTGCAGTGTGCGATGTCGACCGCAGGCCGGTTCGCGCAGCCAGATGAAGGTCGGGATGGCGGCGAGCAGGAAGAATGCAGCTGCGAAGGGGCCCACCCAGCGGATGCGCTCGAAGTTCTCCGCGCTGACCTCGCCCAGGAAGGCGAGCACGAATCCGGCCGATACCAGCCCGCCTGCGTAGCCGAGCGCCCAGCCATAGCCCGAGATGCGCCCAAGCTCCGTGCTGTCGCCAAGAAAGGGTAGAAAGCTCGCGATGAAGGACTCGCCGGCGGAATATGCGGCGTTGGAGAGCACGATCAGCACGAAGCCAAGCCAGACGTGGCCGGGCTCGACGAAGTAGAGCATGCCGGTGCTGGCTACCGTGAGCACGTAGCTCGCGAAGAGCAGGCGCTTCTTCGCCTGCGCGTGATCCATCACCGCCCCGAGCAGGGGGGCGCTCACCACCACGATGGCGTAGCTCAGGCACAGCGCCGCGCTCCACAGCAGGTTGCCAAGACGGTAGCCGGGTGCGTCGCCCACCACGATGCGCGTGTAGATGTCGCCAAACACCACCGTGATGATCAGCAGCGTGTAGGCCTGGTTCGCAAAATCGAACATGGCCCAGCCGAAGATCTCACGGCGGCTGGCCTTGCGGGTTCTGATCATCCTGCTTCCCTGGAGCACCCCGAAATGGATCCTCCTGCCGCGATCAGGCGTCGTCAAGTGGTACGCTGAGCCCACCGTCTTGTATAAGATACAAAACTACGTTCCCTGCACTATGCTGCATTGCACCGGAAGTTTGACTTTGCTGCGGTTAACCCCTACCATCCGCGGGATTTTGGGCGGTCGCCAGCGCCGTGAGCGCTGACGCGACAACACCGATGCTTAAAGCTGTCATACTGCAGTTGGTCGCAACACTCGTTGCAGTGCTGCTCTCGGGCGCGCTGTTCGGCGTTGCTGGTGCGATCTCCGCCGCAGGGGCAGGTTTGGCATGCGTGCTGCCAAGCTGGATGTTCGCGATGCGCTTGTCGGCCATCACGCGCAAGACCGGTTCGGCGACTGTGACCGCCTTCGTCGCAGGCGAGTTCATCAAGATCGCCTCGATAGTGGGATTGTTGGTGCTTGTGTGGGCCGTCTACCCTGACCTCCATTGGGGGGGCATGCTGGTCGGCCTGATCCTGGCACTTAAGGCGAATTTGTTTGCATTTTTGGTAAAGACCTGACCATGGCTACAGAAGGGCACGCCCCCACCGCATCCGAGTACGTCATTCACCACCTGACGCACCTCAACAACACCGGACACGCGCAAGAAAACATCGTCGACTGGAGCGTGATCAACATCGACTCGATGTTCTACTCGATCTCGCTCGGCCTGCTCACCGTTTTTCTGCTGTGGCTCGCAGCCCGCAAGGCCACCTCGGGTGTGCCCGGACGCTTCCAGGGTTTCGTCGAGATGCTCGTCGAGATGGTCGCCGACCAGGCCAAGGGCATCGTCCATAGCGCGGAATCGCGCCGCTTCGTGGCTCCGCTCGCGCTCACGGTGTTCGTGTGGATTTTCCTGATGAACGCGATGGACCTGCTGCCGGTCGATCTTCTGCCGCGGATCTGGGAGGGTGTGTACGCCGCCGGTGGTGGTGATCCGGCCCACGCCTACATGCGCGTCGTCGCAACTGCGGACCTTTCCGCGGCACTGGGGATGTCGACCGGCGTGCTGCTGCTGTGCCTCTACTACAACATCAAGATCAAGGGCGTGAGCGGCTGGGTTCACGAGCTTTTCACTGCGCCCTTCGGCAGCCACCCGCTGCTCTATCCGGTCAACTTCGCGATGCAGATCATCGAGTTCGTCGCCAAGACGGTCTCTCACGGCATGCGACTGTTCGGCAACATGTATGCAGGCGAGCTGGTCTTCATCCTGATCGCGCTGCTCGGTGGTACGGCCACGGTCTTCGGATTCCTGGGGCATGTCGTCGCAGGCACCGTGTGGGCGATCTTCCACATCCTGATCATCACGCTCCAGGCCTTCATCTTCATGATGCTGACGCTGGTGTATGTCGGTCAGGCCCACGAAAGCCACTAAGTTCCGGTTTCATCTTCAACGCAGTACCTGGTTTTTAAACTCACTTCCCCACTAAGGAGTCGTCATGGAAAACGTTCTGGGTTTTGTTGCTCTGGCTGCTGGTCTGATCATCGGTCTGGGTGCCATCGGTGCTTGTATCGGTATCGGCATCATGGGTTCCAAGTACCTCGAAGCCTCGGCCCGTCAGCCCGAGCTGATGAACGCGCTGCAGACCAAGATGTTCCTGCTCGCCGGTCTGATCGACGCCGCGTTCCTGATCGGCGTTGGTATCGCCATGATGTTCGCCTTCGCCAACCCGTTCCAGCTCTGATCGGTTCGAGTTCATCCTTTTTTGAACCAACCTGAGGGCCAAGAACCGTGAATTTGAACGCAACCCTGATAGCCCAGCTCGTTGTGTTCTTCATTCTGGCGTGGTTCACGATGAAATTCGTGTGGCCGCCCATCGTGAAGGCACTGGATGAGCGTGCGAAGAAAATCGCCGACGGGCTGACAGCTGCGGACAAGGCCAAGGCCGATCTGGCGCTCGCCGAAAAGAAGGTCGTCGAGGAACTGCGCAAGGCCCGCGAATCCGCGGGTGACGTGCGCGCCTCCGCTGAAAAGCAGGCGAGCCAGCTGATCGACGAAGCCCGCGCCGAAGCCAGCCGCATCATCTCCGCCGCCCGTGAGGCCGCCGAGACCGAAGCCGGCGCCGCCACCCAGCGTGCCAAGGAAGCCCTGCGCGACCAGGTCGCTCATCTGGCGATCGCAGGTGCAGAGAAGATCCTGCGCCGCGAGATCAATGCCGAGGTGCATGCTGAACTGCTTGCCAACCTGAAACAGGAACTGCACTAAGTCATGGCCGAGAACGTCACCATCGCGCGCCCTTATGCGGATGCCGCCTTCGAGCTGGCTCGCGGGGCAGATGCGCTGGGGCCTTGGTCGGAAGCGCTGGACCGGCTTGCCTTCGTGGCGGCCGACTCCGGCATGAAGGCGTGTTTCAGCGACCCCAGTCTGTCGTCGAGCCAGCTCCATGAGCTGGTGCTCGGCGTTGCCGGGGACCTGACCGCCGAGCAGCAGAATTTCGTTCGTGTTCTCGTGGACAACGACCGTCTGCTGGTGCTTCCGGAGATCCGTGACCTGTTCGTTCAACTGAAGAACGAACACGAAGGCGTCCTGGAGGCCCAAATCGCCTCCGCCTTCCCGCTCGACGATGCCGCGCTGGCAGCGTTGAAGGCAGACCTCGAAGACCGCTTCAAGGCCGCCGTCAATGTCAATGTCAGCATCGACCCCGAACTCATCGGTGGGGTCCGCATCGCCGTGGGCGACGAAGTGATCGACGCCTCGGTCCGCGGCAAGCTCGCGAACATGGCCGCTGCGCTTAAGAACTAGGAGCATACATACATGCAACTCAACCCCTCTGAAATCAGTGATCTGATTAAGAGCCGGATCCAGAACCTGCAGCTCGCTGCCACGTCGCGCAACGAGGGCACGGTGGTTTCCGTCACAGACGGTATCTGCCGCGTTCACGGTCTGACCGACGTCATGCAAGGCGAAATGCTGGAGTTCCCCGGCAACACGTACGGCATGGCGCTCAACCTCGAGCGTGATTCCGTCGGCGCGGTGGTCCTCGGCGAGTACGAGCACATCACCGAAGGCGACATCGTCAAGGCGACCGGCCGCATTCTCGAAGTGCCCGTCGGCCCCGAACTGGTCGGCCGCGTCGTGAATGCGCTGGGTCAGCCGATCGACGGCAAGGGCCCGATCAACGCCAAGCTCACCGACAAGATCGAGAAGGTCGCTCCGGGTGTCATCGCCCGTAAGTCGGTTTCGCAGCCGGTGCAGACCGGCCTGAAGTCGGTCGACTCGATGGTGCCGATCGGCCGTGGCCAGCGCGAGCTGATCATCGGTGACCGCCAGACCGGCAAGACTGCGGTCGCGGTCGACGCGATCATCAACCAGAAGGGCCAGGACATGTACTGCGTGTACGTGGCCATCGGCCAGAAGGCTTCGACTGTAGCCAACGTCGTGCGCAAGCTGGAAGAGAACGGCGCGATGGAATACACCATCGTCGTCGCCGCCACCGCGTCGGAATCGGCTGCCATGCAGTATCTGGCCGCCTACGCCGGCTGCACCATGGGCGAGTATTTCCGCGACCGCGGCATGGATGCGCTGATCGTCTATGACGACCTGACCAAGCAGGCCTGGGCCTACCGCCAGGTTTCGCTGCTGCTGCGTCGTCCGCCGGGCCGTGAAGCCTACCCGGGTGACGTGTTCTACCTGCACTCCCGCCTGCTCGAGCGCGCCGCGCGCGTCAACGAAGACTACGTTGAGAAGTTCACCAACGGCGAAGTCAAGGGCAAGACCGGTTCGCTGACCGCTCTTCCGGTCATCGAGACGCAGGCCGGCGACGTGTCCGCCTTCGTGCCGACCAACGTGATCTCGATTACTGACGGTCAGATCTTCCTGGAAACCGACCTCTTCAACGCCGGTATCCGTCCCGCGATCAACGCCGGTATCTCGGTGTCCCGCGTCGGTGGCGCCGCGCAGACCAAGGTCGTCAAGAAGCTGTCCGGCGGTATCCGTACCGACCTCGCGCAGTATCGCGAACTCGCCGCGTTCGCCCAGTTCGCCTCGGATCTGGACGATGCGACCCGCAAGCAGCTCGAGCGTGGCCGCCGCGTGACCGAACTGATGAAGCAGGCCCAGTACTCGCCGATGTCGATCGCCGACATGGCCATCGTGCTGTACGCGGTGAACAACGGCTACTTCGACGACGTTGACGTGGGTCGCGTGTTGGCCTTCGAGGCTGCGATGCTGCAGTTCGTCAAGACCAAGCAGGCTGCTCTGGTCTCTTCGATCCTGAGCAAGAAGGAACTGGACGCCGACGGCGAAAAGACCCTGGCTGCTGCGATCGCCGAGTTCAAGAAGAGCTGGGCCTAAGGCCGGCGAGGGAGACGGAATATGGCTAGCGGTAAGGAAATCCGTACCAAGATCAAGAGCGTGCAAAACACGCGCAAGATCACCAAGGCCATGGAGATGGTGGCTGCGTCCAAGATGCGCAAGGCGCAGGACCGGATGCGTGCTGCCCGCCCCTTTGCCGAAAAGATCCGCCGACTCGCCGCGAACCTGTCCCAGGCCAATGTGACCGACTACAAGCACCCCTTCCTGGTCCGTAAGGACCAGGTCAAGCGGGTGGGCTTGATCCTGGTGACCACCGACAAGGGTTTGTGCGGTGGCCTCAACACCAACGTCCAGCGTATCGCGCTCAACGCGATGAAGGACTGGGAGTCCTCGGGCGTGACCGAGATCCGTGCCTGCGCAATCGGCAACAAGGGTCTGGGCTTCATGCAGCGCATGGGCGCCAAGGTGGTGTCGAACGTCACCCAGTTGGGTGACACCCCGCACCTGGAAAAGCTGATCGGTCCGGTCAAGGTCATGCTCGACGCGTTCCAGAACGACGAGCTCGACGCGGTTTACCTGGCCTACACCCGCTTCGTGAACACCATGAAGCAGGAACCGGTGCTCGAGCAGCTGCTCCCGCTCACCGGCGAGAAGCTGGGCACGCCCGACAGCTCGTGGGACTATCTCTACGAGCCGGATCCGCAGGTTGTCATCGACGAGCTGCTGGTACGTTACGTCGAGGCGCTGGTCTATCAGGCCGTGGCCGAGAACATGGCATCCGAACAGAGCGCGCGCATGGTGGCAATGAAGGCCGCTTCCGACAATGCCAAGAACGTGATTGGCGAACTGCAGCTGGTCTACAACAAGACCCGCCAGGCCGCAATCACGAAGGAGCTGTCGGAAATCGTCGGCGGCGCCGCCGCGGTGTAACGGATTATTGATTTAAGGATATGACGATGAGTCAAGGTACGATCGTTCAGTGCATCGGCGCCGTGGTGGACATCCAGTTCCCGCGCGAATCGATGCCCAAGGTGTATGACGCCCTGAAGCTCGAGGACGCTGCCGACTCCTTCGCCGAAGCTGGCCTGACCTTCGAGGTCCAGCAGCAGCTCGGCGACGGCGTGGTGCGTACCATCGCGCTGGGTTCTTCCGACGGCCTGCGCCGCGGCATGAAGGTTTCCGGCACGGGCAAGCCGATCTCCGTTCCGGTTGGTCACGGCACGCTGGGCCGCATCATGGACGTGCTGGGTCGCCCGATCGACGAGGCCGGCCCGATCGAGACCGACGAGCTGCGCGCGATTCACCAGAAGGCGCCGAAGTTCGACGAGCTGTCGCCGTCGGTCGAGCTGCTCGAAACCGGCATCAAGGTGATCGACCTGATCTGCCCGTTCGCCAAGGGCGGCAAGGTGGGCCTGTTCGGTGGCGCCGGCGTTGGCAAGACCGTGAACATGATGGAGCTGATCAACAACATCGCGAAGCAGCACTCCGGTCTGTCGGTGTTCGCTGGCGTGGGTGAGCGTACTCGTGAGGGTAACGACTTCTACCACGAGATGAAGGACTCCAACGTTCTCGACAAGGTCGCGATGGTGTTCGGCCAGATGAACGAGCCCCCGGGCAACCGTCTGCGCGTGGCGCTGACCGGCCTGACCATGGCCGAGCGTTTCCGTGACGAAGGCCGTGACATCCTGTTCTTCGTGGATAACATCTACCGCTACACCCTGGCCGGTACCGAAGTGTCCGCGCTGCTGGGCCGTATGCCTTCCGCGGTGGGTTACCAGCCGACGCTGGCCGAGGAAATGGGCCGTCTGCAGGAGCGAATCACCTCCACCAAGGTGGGCTCGATCACGTCGATCCAGGCGGTGTATGTGCCGGCGGACGACTTGACCGACCCCTCGCCTGCGACCACCTTCCTGCACCTGGACTCCACCGTGGTGCTGTCGCGTGACATCGCCGCGCTGGGTATCTACCCCGCAGTCGATCCGCTCGACTCCACCTCGCGCCAGCTGGATCCGCTGGTCGTGGGTGAAGAGCACTACGGTGTCGCCCGCCAGGTCCAGCAGACCCTGCAGAAGTACAAGGAACTGCGCGACATCATCGCGATTCTGGGCATGGATGAACTGTCGCCGGAAGACAAGCTCGCCGTGGCCCGTGCGCGCAAGATCCAGCGCTTCCTGTCGCAGCCCTTCCACGTGGCGGAAGTGTTCACCGGTTCGCCCGGCAAGTACGTCTCGCTGAAGGATACGATCAAGGGCTTCAAGATGATCGTCAGCGGCGAACTGGACAGTCTGCCGGAACAGGCCTTCTACATGGTCGGCAACATCGACGAGGCCATCGAGAAGGCGAAGAAGCTGCAGTAATTCGTCCGCCCGCGCGGCGCTTCGGTGCCGCGCGGATTTGAAAAGGAAACGACATGGCTATGACGGTTCACGTCGACATCGTCAGCGCGGAAGAGCAGATCTTCTCCGGGCTGGCGGAATTCGTCGCGCTGCCTGGCGAGACGGGTGAACTCGGCATCCTGCCTGGACACATGCCGCTCATGACCCGGATCAAGCCGGGTGCGGTGCGGGTGCGTGCCCAGAATGCGACTGAAGAGGAACTCGTCTTCGTCGCGGGTGGCCTGCTGGAGGTTCAACCGGGTCTGGTGACGGTGCTTGCCGATACCGCGATTCGGGGCAAGGATCTGGACGAAGCAAAGGCGCTCGAAGCCAAGCGCAAGGCAGAGGAAGCCATGGCGAACCAGACCGCACGTCTGGACTACGCCAAGGCCCAGGCTGAGCTCATGGAGGCGGTTGCGCAGTTGGCCGCAATCCAGCGTCTGCGTAAGCGCGGCCACTGATCGCAGCCGCTAGCAGCAAAGAAGCAGCCTACGGGCTGCTTTTTTTTCAGATGTTCTGCGCGCGACCCGTCAGTGCTTCCGTTCCAGCTTCGTGACACGTTTTTCCAGACGTGCAAGGTCGTCCCGCAAGGCGATGAGCTGCTGCGTGAAGGGAACAAGGAAGGCGCGGGGAGTCAGCACGGAGGCCTCCTCGGTCAGGTATTCTGCAAGGCTGCCGCCAGCGCGCTCCATCGAGCGTTTGCCTTCATCGAGCACCTTGCGTCCACTGCCCACAATCCGGTGCGCGGCAATGTCCCCGAACAGGCGGGACAGATCCTCTTCTGCGTCCCAGCGCAGATGGCGGAACACGAAGCCGAGCGCCTCGGCAAACTCGGCGTTACCTTCGATGCGTACGTGGCGCATCGCAGAGCCGAGGCCATTGGCAAGCAGTTGCGGGAGTTCGGCGAGTGCGAAGCGGAGCGTGACTTCGGGCTCGCCTTCACCCGCCCACTCTGAAAACTGCCCGTCGGCCGCGATGCAGAAGTCGATCTCCCCGAGCGGAGCAAGCGCCAGGCGTGCCGTGCGTCCGGCGTGGGGCTGCAGCCGCTGACGCGCCCAGCCAGATTGGGAGAGGAGATGGTTGGTGGCGGAGAGAAAGACGCTGGAAAGCATGGTTCAAGCCTTTTCGGGAGAGCGTGCGCGACGCATTGGCCGGACTTGGTGCAGCGACCGCCTGGGTCGGCCCCGGCATGAAAAAACGGATCGCGCCCGGTGGCGCGATCGTGACCTTCATGCTGTCGCGTGCACAGGAGCGGCCTGCGGGCCGCGCCACAGCACCCGCCGGCTCACTGAGACTGCTGGACCCCAGCGATCAGCCAGCCGCCGCTGCCGGCAAGCGGCTTGGTAAGGTGCCAGATTTCGCTGAAGGCTTCCGGCGCCGCGTCCGTCTGTTCGCGAAGCAGACCACTGAAGCGCACGCTGACCACGTAGCGGCTGTCCTCTTCGGCCACGTCGATCACCTCTGCATCGAGTTCGACCACGTCGGTGCGCTGTTCTGCGCCGCGACGCTCGTTGATCTGCATGGCGAGCTCCGCGAACACCTCGGGGGTGGTGAACTCGCGCAGGTCGTCGAGGTTGCCGGTGTCGTTGGCCGCCTGCAGGCGGATGAAGTTGAGCTTGGCCTGGCGGGCGAAGCCGTCGGCGTCGAAGCCGGACGCGCGGGCCCGTTCAAGGCCGGTGTTGGCCGGGGCGCCCGACGTCAGCGGCTGTTGTGCCTGAAAGGCAGCGGGTGCGCCGCTGCCCGCCTGTGCGCCTGCGTACTGCAGGCCACCCTGGCGGCTGGATGCGCCCCCGCGACGGAAGATCAGACGGAACAGGAAGAAGGCTGCCGCAGCGAGCAGGAGCAGCATCACGAAGTTCGCAAAGCCCTCGCCGAGGCCGAGGTGCGAGAACAGCGCGGCGAGACCGAGACCCGCTGCGAGGCCCGCGATCGGGCCCATCCACGAGCGTTTGGGCTGCGCGGCCGCGCCAGCGGTTGGGGCCTGCTGCTGCGTGGCGGCGGGCTGACGTGGTTGCTGCGCCGGCGGGGTGGCGTTGCGCTTCATGCCGAAACTGCTGCCGCCCCCAAGGCGCTTGGCTTCGGCTTCGGGAACCGCAAAGCCGAACGATACGACGGCAACCAGCAGCGTGATGAGAAGGTGCTTCATTGTGCGTTTGTCTCCAGGTTCAGATCTTGTAACCGCGGTGCAGGGCGACGACGCCTGCCGTCAGGTTGAAGTAGTCGACCCGGCCGAGGCCGGCTTGTTCCATCATCGCCTTCAATTCTTCCTGACCGGGGTGCATGCGGATGGATTCCGCCAGATAGCGATAGCTGTCCGCATCGTCTGCCACCTTCGCGCCCATCCAGGGCAAGAGCTTGAAGGAGTACAGATCGTAAATCGGCGACAGCGGCTTCCAGACGCGCGAGAACTCGAGTACCAGCAGGCGGCCGCCCGGACGCAGCACGCGCCGCATCTCCGCGATGGCTGCGTCCTTGTGGGTCATGTTGCGCAGGCCGAAGGCGACCGTGACACAGTCGAACCAGTCGTCCGGGAAGGGCAGCTTCTCGGCATTGCACTGTGCTGCGGGCATGGCGTAGCCGCGGTCGACCATGCGGTCGCGGCCAATTGAAAGCATGGCGTGGTTGATGTCCGTCAGCCACACCTGTCCGCTGCGGCCCACCTTGCGTGCGAACGCAAGCGAGAGATCCGCAGTGCCGCCGGCGACGTCGAGCACGCGGTCGCCCTCCCGCACGCCCGAGATCTGGATGGTGAAGTGCTTCCACAGACGGTGCAGTCCGAAGGACATGAGATCGTTCATCACGTCGTACTTCTGCGCCACCGAGGAGAAGACCTCGGCCACCTTCTTTTCCTTCACTTCCTCGGCGACGGTCTCGAAGCCGAAATGGGTCGTCTTGTCACGCATGATCTGCTCAGTGTTGATGGCCGCACCCGCCCTTGGCGCGGGCAGGCGGAGGAGGGACCTTGGCGGGGTCGCGCGTGCCACCGTTGCGCTCCAGCGCCTCCAGGTACGCGCTCCAGAGTTCTTCCTGGTGGCTGGCGATGGAGTACAGGTAGTCCCATGAATACAGCCCGCTGTCGTGGCCGTCGGAGAACACCGGCTTGATCGCGTAGTTGCCGACAGGGTGGATGTCGACGATGTCCACGTCGCGTTTGCCTTGCTGCAGGGTTTCCTGCCCAGGGCCGTGTCCGCGTACTTCGGCCGACGGCGAATAGACGCGGAGGAACTCGAAGGGAAGCGTGAAGCGGCTGCCGTCGTCGAAGGCAATCTCGAGAAGCTTCGACAGGCTGTGCAGGGTGATCTCGGTAGGGATCGGAGTGGTTTCGTCGAGTCCGGCCATGGCGTCAATCCCGGTTCAGGGGCCACAATCATACCCGAATCGCCGGGGCTGGTTTCCGGCCAGTCGGGCGCGGGTCTGTTTCGCTTCCATGACCTGTCATCAAAGCGTCAAGGACCTGAAATACACTGCGCCTGCCGACAACAGGGAGTTCAGGCATGCCAGCGAACATTCTTCTCGTGGAAGACGAGCCTGCGATCCAGGAGCTGATCGCCGCCAACCTGGCGCGCGCCGGTCACCATGTGGTGCGCGCCGCCGATGCCGAAACCGCACAGCGCATCGTGCGCGAGGCGCTGCCCGATCTCGTCCTGCTGGACTGGATGCTGCCCGGTGCCTCGGGCGTGGAGTTCGCACGCCGCCTGCGTGCGGACGAGCGTACGCGCGAGCTGCCGATCATCATGCTCACCGCACGCGGTGAGGAGCAGGACAAGGTCACCGGTCTGGAGATCGGTGCCGATGACTATGTGACCAAGCCGTTCAGCCCGCGCGAACTCGTCGCGCGCATCAAGGCGGTGCTGAGGCGCCGCGCGCCGCAGGTCACCGAGGACGCGGTCGAACTTGGTGGGCTGCGTCTGGACCCCGCCACTCACCGCGTCACCGCAGGAGAGGCTGCGCTGTCGCTCGGGCCGACCGAGTTTCGCCTGCTCCACTTCCTGATGACGCATCCGGAGCGGGTGCATTCGCGTGCCCAGTTGCTGGACCAGGTCTGGGGCGACCACGTATTCGTCGAGGAGCGTACGGTCGATGTGCATATCCGCCGGCTGCGGAGCGCGCTCGAGACCAGCGGCCACGATGGGTTGATCCAGACTGTGCGCGGCAGCGGCTATCGCTTCTCGGTCCAGGTGGCGAACCCCGCCACCCCCGCCTGAGGCAGAGGCCGCCGCCTGCGATGCCCATGAGCCGGCTCTCCCTCCGCTTCGTCACCCTTGGCGTTGCCACGCCGGTCGTTGCGCTCTTCGGGCTCGCCGCGCTCGCCGGGCTCTATCGCGGCGCCGATGCAGCGCTGGCCCTGATCTTCGTGGGCTTCCTCGGCGCATCGATCATGCTCGCACGCAACCTGCGACTGCTGGTGGCGTGGGCGCGTCAGCCCGTCGGCACCCCGGCGCCGCAGGGCGAGGGCCTGTGGGGGCAGGTTTTTGCCGAGCTGGGTGGTCGCATCCAGCGTGAGTGCGAGGTCAAGGAGCGCCTGTCCGCCGAGCTCGGGCGGTTCCAGCAGGCCGCGATGGCGATGCCGGACGGTGTGATCTACTTGGGCGAGGACGACCTCATCGAGTGGATGAACCCGATGGCCGAACAGCACTTCGACCTCGACCGCCGCAATGACCTGCGCGCGCCTTTGCAGAACCTCGTGCGTCAGCCTGAGTTTGTTGCCTATCTCCGGTCCACTCATCCGGCCGAGCCGCTGGTCATGCACCCGGCGCGACGACGCGACCGCAGCCTGCAGATCGAGGTGGTTCCGCTCGCGGCGGGGCGACGCATGGTGCTCTCGCGCGATGTTTCACAGCTCGAGCGTCTGGAGAACATGCGGCGGGACTTCGTCGCCAATGTGTCGCACGAGCTGCGCACGCCGCTCACGGTGGTCGGCGGCTTCCTCGAGACGCTGATCGACGGCCTGGACGACTTCTCGCGCGAGGATGTCGTCCACTTTCTGACCCTTGCAAGCGAGCAATCCACCCGCATGCAGCGCCTGATCGAGGAGCTGCTCACCCTGTCCGCGCTAGAGACCGGCGCGCCAGGGGTCGGCGAGGCACCGGTGGATGTGTCCGAGCTGGTGGACGAAGTCTTCAGGGAAACCGAGCTGCTGTCGGCGGGCCGCCACGAGATTCGCCTCGCGCTCGACGGGGGGGGCGAACTGCTCGGGAGCCGCAAGGAGCTGCACAGTGCGTTCTCCAATCTGGCGAGCAATGCAGTGCGCTACACGCCTGCGGGGGGACATATCGAGATCGGCTGGCGGGCGGGTGAGGGCGGCGGCGAGTACTGGGTACGCGATGATGGTATCGGCATCGACCCGGTGCATATCCCGCGCATCACCGAGCGCTTCTACCGCGTGGACCGGAGCCGCTCGCGGGAGACGGGGGGCACCGGTCTGGGGCTGGCGATCGTCAAGCACATCGTCACCCGCCACCAGGGTGAGCTGAAGATCGAAAGCCAGCCCGGCGCGGGAAGCCGGTTTGCGATCCTGTTCCCGGCTTCGCGTCTCAAGTCTGGCTGAGCGGCTGGTCCACGGCGTCGAAACTGCACTGGTCGAAGTTGGCGCCGCGCAGCAACAGCTTGCACAGCTTCAGGTGGCGCATCTGGTCTCCGTCCCGGATCTCGATGCCGCGGTCGGCCTGGAACCACATCGAAGGCAGCACGAGGGATGCCGGTGTCTTGAGTGCCGGCGAGGCCGGCAGCATGAAGGCCTGATGGAAGGGGTTTCGCCCGCCCGGCGCTAGCTGGCGGGCCGCCACAACGCGAGGAATTCCCGGCAGGATATTGATGCCGATCTCAAGTGTGCTGTCCTCGCGGTACATCAGCCAGCTCAGATCGGCGAGGAGGATCTTCTCACCGTCGTGCGGGTCGATGCCGATGAGCTGGTGGTGCTCGAGCCGGGCTGCATCTCCCCGGCTCTGCAGGCGGAACCCGCCTACCGACTGGTCGAGCAGGTCCCAGCTCTCCAGATCGAAGCCCAGGTTCATCGCCTGTTCCTGGCGGCGTTGTTGCGCCTTGTCCGGGTTGTCCGCCATCGGGACCCGTTCACCGAAGGTGAAGAGCGAGATGTCGTCGCGCAGCTTGCCTTTGGGCGCTTCGATTGCAGGTTGCTGGAACAACTCACCCTTGATCGCGAAGCCGATCGCAAGCCAGTCCCCGGTGAGTCCAATCTCGCCGCTCTTGCTGCGGCGTGGGAAGCGTCGCCCGGAAGAGGCCAGACCCCAAGGGCGGTACAGGGACAGCAGCAAGCGCGCGCAAGCATTGGTCGGACAGTCTTCGCCCAGGCCGAGTGAAGCGGGTTTGACACCGCGTTTGAACTGCGTCAGCACGGCCTGGATCTGGCTGGCCAGCGCGCTGCCGTCGAAGCGCAGCAGTGAGTCGGTGCGCTGCATCAGACCGAGGGGCTTGAGGCCGCAATCGTGTTCGGTGTCGACGCCATAGGCGGTGGGCTTGTGTCCGTCGAAGCTGCGGTCGAGGGTGCAGTAGGGTGCGAAGCGCTGCGCCCAGCGCACCACCCAGTTCAGTTCGCGTTCGCTGCGGCCATAGGGGTTCGCCAACTCCACCAGCAGCGTGGAGATGTAGGCCTCGTGCGGGCTCTGTGCGCGCCAGATCTCGTTAAGTGGCTCTCCGACCCGCACGCGCGCGACACCGTTGTGCACGGCCGCCGCGTACGCGGCATGAACGGCCTGCCAGGCGCCCGCCGATACTCCGCGGTGCGCACGGAAGTGCTCGATCAGCGCCTGACCTTCGTAGAACAGGCAGCGCTGGGCCAGCAGTGCGCGCTGGTCATCAAGCAGGCCTGCCGGGCTGGCGGCTTCGGCAAGACGCGCATATGACTTTGCCATTGCCCTCCACAGCCCGGTAACCCGGCCGAAGTCGTTGTTCTCGTCCTGATTGGGAGGCAGTGGGCGGGTGCAGTAGGTGCGTGCCAGTTCTCCCTGGACGAAGCTCAAGGTTTCACGTGCGGCCTCCAGCACCTCCAGGTGCTGGTTGGGTGCCGGCCGGGCATGCAGGAGCCCGTCGATGATGCGGACCAGGGTTGCGTGGGTGGTGCGGAAATCGATCGGGTGCAGCTTTTGCAGGAGTTCCAGGCAGAAGGCGGGTTGGGCGTAGTCCATGGGCGTCCGCTCCGGTCAGTCCGGTCTGGCACAATTGAGTGCTGCATCGATGGCCCGCGCGAGAATGACCGGATCCGCCGCGGCGTGGACCTGCCCCTCGCGCTGCGCGGACCCCCACACCGATTCGGGAAAGTGCCGGTCGTCCCGGTAGCGGGGGATCACATGCCAGTGCAGGTGCGGCACCATGTTCCCGAAGCTCGCGAGGTTGATCTTGTCGGGATGCAGTGCCGAGCGCAAAGCCGCTTCGGTGGCCATGACGACCTCGAACAGATGCATGCGGTCCGCCGCCGAAAGGTCGGTCATCTCGGCGATGTGTTCTTTCCAGACCACGCGGCAGAACCCCGGGTGGGCTTCGTCCTCCACGCGGAGGACGCAGCAGCGACCGTCATCCCAGACGATCTGTTCCGGCGGCAGGGCGCAAAGCGGGCAATCCATGGATGCTCTCGGGCAGGGTGGGTGCAGAATCCGACATGCAGTTTAAATCCTGCAACGCACTGCGGGGGAGGAACTGTTACGCACTTTCCGGCGCCTTTGCACTTGTGCTGGTCAGGGGGTTCGTGCTGGGGGTGGGCTTTGCGCCACGGTTCCGGTTTCTCCCAGGGCGACGGGGGCGCCCTCCCTGAATGCGACCAGGTTGCCGGGCGGGATCTGAGTCCAGCTTTCGTTGTCGGTGAGCGGGGTGGTCGCGATGACCGCCACACGGTCGTCGGGTGTCGTCACGTGACGGAAGTCGAGTTCCAGATCCTCGTCGGCCAGGCGGGCGACGGTGAACGGCGCCTGGCGGATGATGTAGCACAGGCGCGAAGAACAATGTGCAAACAGCCAGTCACCGTCCGAGAGGAGGAAATTGCACTCGCCGAGGCTGCCGATCTCGCAGGCGAGTTCACGCAGGGCCGCATGCAGCGCGTCGGCTGCAGGCATGCCGTGCGGGAAGCGTGCGGCGAGCACGTCGAGGATGTGGCAGAAGGCGAGCTCGGAATCCGTGCTGCCGACGGGCTGAAAGCGGCCCGAGAGCGGCGGCGCGAACGGCTTCAGGTTGCCGTTATGGGCGAAGATCCAGTATCGGCCCCACAGTTCGCGCTGGAAGGGATGAGTGTTCTCCAGGCGGACATCGCCCTGTGTCGCCTTGCGGATGTGTGCGATGACGTTGAGCGACCGGATCGGATACTGGCGGACCAGTTCGGCGACGGGTGATCGGGCGCTCGGGGCGGGGTCCAGGAACACGCGTACTCCCTTGCCCTCGAAGAAGGCGATCCCCCAGCCGTCGGCATGGTGATCGGTACGCCCTCCGCGTGCGCGGAAGCCGGCAAAGGAAAAGCAGATGTCGGTTGGAACGTTGCAGTTCATGCCCATGAGCTGGCACATCATCGAGCTCCGCAGGAAGGACGCATGCAGTATACCCATGGGCCTGCGCGGTGCAGTGACCGGCTCATCCAGGGGCGAATCAGTCCTCCGGGGGCGAATACGCTCACGGGGGGCTTGTGCTGTCCCGTGCGCGCGCCGCGGCCGATCCGGGGTGGTCGATGAGGCGGTCGGTCAGGCTCGCGCCCACCCACATTGCGCTCAGCGTCAGCCAAGCGGTGAGCGCGAACACGGCTGCACCCGATACGCCGGCACCCACTGCGCAGCCGCCGGCGAGCATGCCGCCGAAGCCCATCAACAGCGCACCGGCAATGTAGCGCTTCATCGCGTGGCCGCCTTCGAAGCCCTCCAGCTTGAGCTCGCGCGCCAGGGCCGCAGCGATGAAGGAACCCAGGAACACGCCGGGAACCATGCCCAGGTCAAAGTTCAGCGGTTCGCCGGGTGGAGACAGCACCAGCATCAGCACGTCGGCCGAGGGACTGGTGAAGGACAGGCTCTGTACCGGTGTGGGCGAGAAGCTGACGGTGGAGAGCTGGAACGTGAATAGCCAGGCGCAGCCCACCATCAGCCCGGCGGCGATCGCGCCCGCAGAAATGCGCGCGCCGATACCGCTGCGGCGGGCGAGCCACAGCCCGGCGACGAGCCAGACAAGACCGAACGCCAGTCCGCCGCCGTTGCCCAGACCGCTGAGGGCGAGCAGGTCGCGGGCGCTGCCGCCTTCGATGGTCCACAGCGTGCCGAGCGCTTCGCGCCATGGCGACAGGATGCCGTCCATCGACGCCTGGGCCGTGACCGCGAAGATCAGTCCTGAGAGCAGCGCGCGCAGATTGCCATTGGCGGCGAGTACCAGCAGCCGGCTTGAGCAGCCACGCGCGAGCACCATGCCGATACCGAACAGCAGCCCGCCGATGATCGGCCCCGACAGGCTGCCGGGGCTGGAGAGCTGGCGCACGTTTGCGGTGTCGAACACACCGGCGAGGATCAGCCCCTGGGTCAGCACCAGCGCTGCGGCAAAGGCCAGCAGCCAGACCGCGAGTCGGGGCCCCGCCTGCATGCGGGCCACCTCGATGACCGCAGCGCGCAGGCAGAAGCGCGCGCGCTGGGCGAAGAAGCCGAACAGCGCCCCGATGGCGAGTCCGCCGAGCGCGAGCGTCGTGTCCTCTCCGAGCTGGTCGAGGATCCGGGCCACGGTTTCCATGTCTCCTCCTGCGCCGGCATGGATCTGCCGGCTTGTTTAGAGGAAGAGAATATAAGAATGTGTCCAGGTTTGGGGCTTTGTGTTCCGGACGGAGGGGGGTGGGGCGGGCTCAGCCCTCGAGCTTCCTGCGCAGCAGTTCGTTGACCTGGGCCGGGCTGGCCTTGCCCTTGCTCGCCTTCATCACCTGGCCCACCAGCGCGTTGAAGGCCTTCTCCTTGCCGGCGCGGAATTCGTCCACCGACTTCTGGTTGGCGGCGAGCACCTCGTCGATCATGGCCTCGATGGCGCCCGTGTCGGTGACCTGCTTGAGCCCCTGCTTGTCGATGACCTCGTCCGCCGTGGCGCCTTCGCCGTTCCACAGCGCTTCGAACACCCTCTTGGCGATGGCGTTGGAGATCGTGTTGTCCGCGATGCGCGCGACCAGCCCAGCGAGCTGCGCGGGCGACACCGGCGATGCAACGATGTCGAGCTCGGCCCTGTTCAGGCGTGCGGCGAGATCACCCATGACCCAGTTGGCGCAAGGCTTTGCGAGTGCGGCGCCCGCGGCAGATACGGCGGCCTGGTAGAAGTCGGCGACTTCCTTGGATGCCGTAAGCGTGGTGGCGTCGTAGGCCGACAGGCCCCATTCATCCATGAAGCGCGCCTTCATCGCCCCGGGCAACTCGGGCATCTCGCCCTGCACGCGCGCCTTCCATTCTGATGTGATCACCAGCGGCAGCAGGTCCGGGTCGGGGAAGTAGCGATAGTCGTGGGCGTCTTCCTTGCTGCGCATCATGCGCGTCTCGCCGGTGTCGGGGTCGAACAGCACCGTGGCCTGCTGGATGCGCCCGCCGTCCTCGAGGGTGTCGATCTGCCACTGCACCTCGTAGTCGATCGCCTGCTGCAGGAAGCGGAAGGAGTTGAGGTTCTTGATCTCGCGCCGGGTGCCGAACTCTGCGGCGCCCTTCTTGCGCACCGAGACGTTGGCGTCGCAGCGGAACGAGCCTTCCTGCATGTTGCCGTCGCAGATGTCGATCCAGCGCACCAGCGCGTGCAGTGTGCGGGCGTAGGCCACGGCCTCGGCGGACGAGCGCATGTCGGGCTCGGAGACGATCTCGAGCAGCGGCGTGCCGGCGCGGTTGAGGTCGATGCCGGTCATGCCGTGGAAGTCCTCGTGCAGGCTCTTGCCCGCGTCTTCCTCGAGGTGGGCGCGGGTTAGGCGCACGGTCTTCTCGTAGGCCTGCTCACCCTCGCCGACACGGATCGTGATCGCGCCGCCGACCACCACCGGCAGGTCCATCTGGCTGATCTGGTAGCCCTTGGGGAGGTCGGGGTAGAAATAGTTCTTGCGCGCGAACACGCTCTTCTCTGCGACGTGCGCGCCGATCGCCAGGCCGAAGCGGATGGCGCGCTCGACTGCGCCGCGGTTGAGCACCGGCAGCACGCCGGGCAGGGCGATGTCCACTGCGCTTGCCTGACGGTTGGGTTCGGCGCCGAAGGCGGTGCTGGCGCCGGAGAAGATCTTGCTGGTGGTGTTGAGCTGGGCGTGAACTTCCAGCCCGATGACGACTTCCCAATCGGATCGGCTCATCTTCTTTCTCGTGTTGCGTTCGGCGTCAGGCCGCGCAGCCTGGGCGGCGTGCGTGCCAGTCGGTGGCTTGCTGGAAGCGGTGGGCGGCCTCGAGCAGGCGGGCCTCGGCGAAGTAGTTGCCGATCAGTTGCAGGCCCACCGGCAGCCCCCCTGCACCGAAGCCGGCGGGGTGCGACAGGCCGGGCAGGCCGGCGAGGTTTACCGCAATGGTGTAGATGTCAGACAGATACATCTGCACCGGATCGTCTGCCATCGCGCCGAGCGCCCAGGCTGTGCGAGGCGTGGTCGGGCCGGCGATGAGGTCGCAGTGCTGCAGCGCGGCCTGGAAATCCTGTGCGATCAGGCGGCGCAGGCGCTGGGCTTGCAGGTAATAGGCGTCATAGTAGCCATGCGAGAGCACGTAGGTGCCGACCAGGATGCGGCGCTTGACCTCTGCGCCGAAGCCCTCCGCACGGCTTTTTGCATACATGTCGGCGAGATCGCCGTAGTCGGCGGCGCGGTGGCCGTAGCGCACGCCGTCGAAGCGGGACAGGTTGCTCGAGCACTCCGCCGGCGCGATCACGTAGTAGGCCGGGATCGCCAGCTTGGCGTTGGGCAGCGACACCTCGACCGTGGTGGCGCCGAGCGCGCGGTACTGTTCGATTGCGGCGTCGATCGCGGCGCGCACGTCGTCGGCCATGCCTTCGGCAAAGAACTCGCGTGGCAGGCCGATGCGCAGGCCTTCGAGCGGCTTCGCCGCAGCCGGTGCGGCAAGCGCGGCGGCGTAGTCCTCGGTTGGGCGCTCGAGGCTCGTGGAATCGCGCTCGTCGAAGCCGGTCATCGCGGATAGCAGCAGCGCGCAATCCTCTGCGCTGGCACCGAAGGCGCCGCCCTGGTCCAGCGAGGACGCGTAGGCGATCATGCCGTAACGGCTCACCAGGCCGTAGGTCGGCTTGATGCCGGTGATGCCGCAGAAGGCCGCCGGCTGGCGCACCGAGCCGCCGGTGTCGGTGCCGGTGGCGATCGGCGCCATGCGCGCCGCGACCGCGGCGGCCGAGCCGCCGGACGAGCCGCCGGGCACGTGAGCCGTGTTCCACGGGTTCTTCACCGCGCCGTAGTACGAGCTTTCGTTGGACGAGCCCATCGCGAACTCGTCCATGTTGGCCTTGCCCAGGCTCACCGCGCCGGCGGCCTTGAGCAGGCTCACGACATGGGCGTCGTAGGGGCTGACGAAGTTCGACAGCATCTTCGAGCCGCAGGTGGTCAGCAGGCCTTCGGTGCAGAACACGTCCTTGTGTGCGAGCGGGATGCCGGTAAGCGCGCCGGCCGTACCGGTGGCGATGCGCTCGTCGGCGGCGCGGGCCGCGGCGAGCGCCCCCTCGCGATCAACGGTGATGAAGGCGTTGAGCTCGGGATTGAGTGTGTCGATGCGGTTGAGGAACAGGCTCGCGAGTTCGACGGCGGAGATCTGCCGCGCATCGAGCGCACGGCGCAGTTCCGGGAGGGAAGCGTTGATCATGGGCTGGGCGGGAGTGTGGGCATTGCGAGCGGCGCAATGCGGATCATTCGATGACTTTCGGTACGAGATAGAGGCCCGCCTCGGTCTGCGGCGCGATCTTCTGGAAGGCGTCGCGGCGGTCGGCCTCGGTGACAAGGTCGGGGCGCAGGCGGGTGGCGAGTTCCTGCGGGTGGCTCATCGGCTCGACGCCGGTGGTGTCCACCGCCTGCATCTGTTCGATGAGGCCGAAGATGCCGTTGAGCTTGTCGCGCGTGGCCTCGATTTCGGCCTCGGAAAGGGCGATGCGAGCGAGGCGGGCGATGTGCCCGACCTGGTCATTGGAGAGCGACATGGCGTAACAAAACCTGCTTAATCCACAAAGGTTTGTAGGTTATCATAAGTGCCTTTGCCCCGCCCGGGGCTGCGCCGCGTTGCGGCGACGGGCGGGGTTTTCGCATTGCGGCGCGCCTGTCTGCCGCCTTGCGCGGTCAGACCTCCTCCACCGGTTTCGGAAGGTTTCATGTTCGGTTTCCTGCGCTCCTATTTCTCCAACGATCTCGCGATCGACCTCGGCACGGCCAACACCCTGATCTACGTGCGCGGCAAGGGCATCGTGCTGGACGAGCCCTCGGTGGTTGCGATCCGGACCGAAGGCGGTCCCAACGCCAAGCGCTCCATCCAGGCAGTCGGCCACTCTGCAAAGCAGATGCTCGGCAAGACCCCCGGCAACATCACCGCGATCCGCCCGATGAAGGACGGCGTGATCGCTGACTTCGTCGTCACCGAGCAGATGATCAAGCAGTTCATCAAGAAGGTGCACGACTCGCGCCTGCTGTCGCCCAGCCCGCGCATCATCATCTGCGTGCCCTGCGGTTCCACCCAGGTCGAGCGCCGTGCGATCCGTGACGCGGCCCTTGCGGCGGGCGCATCGCAGGTGTTCCTGATCGA
Source organism: Thauera sp. WH-2 (assembly GCF_048321015.1). NCBI lineage: Bacteria > Pseudomonadati > Pseudomonadota > Betaproteobacteria > Rhodocyclales > Zoogloeaceae > Thauera > Thauera sp. WH-2. The sequence goes on from NZ_JBLWFG010000005.1 coordinate 30,111, forward strand.
GGAGCCGATGGCGGCGGCGATCGGCGCAGGCCTGCCGGTGTCGGACGCGACCGGCTCGATGGTGGTCGACATCGGCGGCGGCACCACCGAAGTCGGTGTGATCTCGCTCGGCGGCATGGTGTATGCGGGCAGCGTGCGGGTCGGCGGCGACAAATTCGACGAGTCCATCGTCAACTACATTCGCCGCAACTACGGCATGCTGATCGGCGAGACCACCGCCGAGAACATCAAGAAGGAGATCGGCTCGGCCTTCCCCGGCTCCGAGGTGCGTGAGATGGAGGTCAAGGGCCGCAACCTGGCGGAGGGTATTCCGCGCAGCTTCACGATCTCGTCCAACGAAATCCTCGAGGCGCTGACCGAGCCGCTCAACCAGATCGTGTCTGCGGTCAAGATTGGCCTCGAGCAGACCCCGCCCGAGCTTGGCGCGGACATCGCCGAGCGCGGCATGATGCTGACCGGCGGTGGCGCGCTGGTGCGTGACCTTGACCGCCTGCTGATGGAAGAGACCGGCCTGCCGGTGGTCGTGGCGGAGGAGCCGCTGACCTGCGTCGCACGCGGCTGCGGCATGGCGCTCGACAAGATGGACAAGCTCGCGTCCATCTTCACCTCCGACTGATGCATAGCCCCGGCCCGCATGCCGGGGCGTGCGCTTCCTGACGGCCTGTGCTTTTTCGCGGATGTCTCTCGTCGGCCATCAGCCTCCTCCGATCTTCAAGCGTGGCCCGGCAGCGCCGGCGCGCCTGTTCGGCTTCGTCGCCATCTGCCTGGTGCTGCTGGTGGCAGACCTGCGCTTCCGCTACCTGGAAGTGCTGCGCAACGGGCTGTCGGTGGTGACCTACCCGCTGCAAATGGCCGCGTCCGCGCCTGCAGACGTGGCGCGCAACGCTTCGCGCTACTTCGGCACCCTGATCGACGTTCAGCGCGAGAATGCCGAGCTGCGCCGCATCCAGCTCGATGCCGGGGAGCGTCTGTTGCGCTTCGATCTGCTCGAGCGCGAGAACGCCGAACTGCGCGGCCTGCTCGAGATGTCGCAGCGCGTGCAGACACGCAGCATCGCGGCCGACATCCTCTACAACGCCCCGGATCCCTTCGCGCGCAAGGTCATCCTCGATCGCGGCGCACAACAGGGCGTCGAGGCGGGGCTGATCGTCGTCGATGCCCGGGGCGTGATCGGGCAGGTCACGCGGGTGCACCCGGTGCAGTCCGAGGTGACCCTGCTCACCGACCGCAACCAGTCGGTTCCGGTGAGCGTTGTGCGCAGCGGTGTGCGCGGGGTGCTCTACGGCATCGGGCGAAGCATGCTGGAGATGCGCCACGTGCTGGCAGACGTGGATGTCCAGCCCGGCGACCTGCTGGTGACCTCGGGGCTGGATGGGGTTTTTGTGCCCGGCTTGCCGGTGGCGAGGATCACCCGTGTGGACCGCGACGCGGGTGCCTTCGCGCGCATCGACAGCGAGCCGCTGGCTGCAATCGAGCGCAGCGTCCAGGTGCTGGTCGTGGGGCGCGCGTCGTATCCGCCACCGCCGCCCGACGCAGCGGGAGGGCGCTGAACCATGCAGCCGACCCACCGTTCGCGGCGCATCCTGTTGCCGGTCAAGCTCTGGTTCGTCTACCTGAGCCTCTTCCTCGCGCTCGGCCTCGAGTACATCCCCACTGGACGCACCCCGGGCCTGCCCGACTGGGTGGCGATGGTGCTGTCGATCTGGTGCGTGCGCGAGCCCCTGCGCATCGGCATGGGGGCGGGCTTCGTGTTCGGCCTGCTGCTCGATGTGGGTCTTGGCGCGGCAATGGGGCAGCACGCGCTCGCTTATGTCGTGCTGGCCTACCTGTGCACCAGCATCGCACGCAGGGTGCTGTGGTTTCCGGGCTGGCAGCAGGCGCTGCAGGTGCTGCCGGTCCTGCTGATCGCGCAGGGGCTGATGATGGGGGTGCGCCTGCTTGCGGGGGGCGAGTTCCCGGGTTGGTCCTATTTCCTTTCGAGCTTCACCAGTGCAGTGCTGTGGTGGCCGGTCTCGCTGCTGCTGCTGCTCCCGCAGTACCAGCCGGTGGAGCGCGATGACAATCGTCCGATCTGAGGTCGGCGTGCGATGACCGAGTTCCGTGCGCCTGCAGCCGAACTGGCCGGTTTCCGGCTTCGCGTCGTGGTTGCGGCATTGTTCGTGCTGATCTGCCTGGGTCTTCTTGCCGCACGCTTCCATTTCCTGCAGGTGCGCCAGCACGATTACTTTCTCACCCGCGCGGAGGACAATCGCATCGCCTTGCTGCCGGTGGTCCCGTACCGCGGCACCATTGTCGATCGCAAGGGGGTGGTGCTTGCGCGCAACTATGCGACTTATACGATCGAAATCACGCCGTCGCAAGTGAAGGATCTGGAGGCCACCCTGGACGAGATCGCCAAGCTCGTTCCCGTTGAGGCCCGCGACCGGCGCCGCTTCCGGAAGCTGGTCGAGGAGAGCCGCAATTTCGAGAGCGTGCCGTTGCGAAACCGCCTGAGTGATGAGGAAGTCGCGCGCGTGGCCTCACAGCGCTACCGCTTGCCGGGGGTGGATGTGAAGGCGCGCCTGCTGCGCGACTATCCGCACGGCGCCGCAGCCGCCCATGTGATCGGGTACATCGGACGCATCAACCAGCGCGACGTGGAGCGCATCGACGAGACGGGCGAGACGGCGAACTACCGTGGCAGCCTGTATATCGGCAAGGCTGGGCTGGAGTTGTCCTATGAAAGCGAACTGCATGGCACGACCGGGGTGGAGCAGGTCGAGGTCAATGCAGGTGGCCGGGCGGTGCGCGCCCTGTCGAATACGCCGGCAAAGCCCGGCAACGATCTGGAGCTGACGCTGGACATCGGCTTGCAAAAGCTTGCCGAACAGGCCTTCGGCGGCCGCCGTGGCGCGCTGGTGGCCATCGAACCGGCCACCGGAGGGGTACTGGCACTGGTGTCCACGCCGTCCTACGATCCCAACCTGTTCGTCGATGGCATTTCGACGCAGGACTGGAAGGCGCTTAACGAGTCCCCCGACCATCCGATGCTGCATCGTGCGATCTATTCCGCTTACCCCCCCGGGTCCACCTTCAAGCCCTTCATGGCGCTGGCTGGACTGGAGCTGGGCAAGATCACGGCTGACAAGGAGATCGCCGATCCCGGCCATTTCGTTTTTGGCGGTCATCGTTTCATGGACGACAAGGTCGGGGGGCACGGCATGGTCGACCTGCACAAGTCCATCGTCGTGTCGTGCAATACCTATTACTACCAACTCGCAGCCGATCTCGGCATCGGTGGCATTTCAAGCTTCATGGCGCCCTTCGGCTTCGGTGAGCGAACGGGCATCGACCTTCCGGGCGAAGCCAGTGGTGTGCTGCCCTCGCCGGAGTGGAAGATGCGCCGTTTCAGCAAGCCAGAGCAGCAGCGCTGGTATGCGGGCGAGACGATCTCCGTTGGCATCGGCCAGGGTTACAACGCCTATACCCCGCTGCAGCTCGCCAATGCGCTCGCGGCGCTGGTCAACGAGGGCAGGCTGTACCGTCCGCACGTGGTCAAGTACGTAGTCGATTCGCAGACGGGTGAGCGGCGTGTGATCGAGCCTGAGCCGCTGCGCCAGATTCCGCTGCAGCAGGCGCACCTGAAAGCCGTGCTCGATGCCATGGTGGACGTAAACCAGAGCGGTACCGGCAAGCGCGTATTCAAGGATGCCCCCTACAGTGTGGGCGGCAAGACCGGCACGGCGCAGGTGTACTCGCTGCGTGGTCAGCGCTATGACAAGGACAATGTGCGCGAGCGCCTGCGCGACCATTCCTGGTTCGTCGCCTACGCGCCGGCAGAGAACCCTCAGATCGCGCTTGCCGTGCTGGTGGAGAATGGCGGCTTCGGTGCGCAATCGGCTGCGCCCATCGCACGCCAGGTGCTGGACTATTACCTGCTCCACCGTGAGGCCGATGCACCGGCAGCAGAGGACGCAGAGGGCGTGGAGAGCACGGATGGCGTCGAGAGCGAGGCTGCGGGCGCTCCGCATGCAGCGCCTCCGGCTCCTGCGCAGATCCGGCCGGTGCAGGCCGCGGCGAGGGGTGTACGCTGATGGAGAAACGCTTCAACCCGCTGGTGTTGGTGCGCAGCTTCTTCCGCCCGATCGATCCGTGGTTGATACTGCTGCTCACGGTCCTGCTCGGTGCCGCGCATCTGTTGATGAAGAGTGCGTCCCCCGAGCGGCTCGACGCCCAATTCATGCACTTTGGTGTCGCGCTCGCGGGCATGTGGGTGCTCGCCTTGCTCAAGCCGCAGCGCTTGCTCGCGCTCGCCGTGCCGCTCTACCTGCTGGGCGTGCTGCTGTTGCTCGGTGTGGAGCTTTTTGGCGAGGTGTCCAAGGGGGCGCAGCGCTGGCTCGATCTTGGCGTGGCCCGCATCCAGCCCTCCGAGCTGATGAAGATCGCAATGCCCCTGATGCTCGCCTGGTTCTTCCAGAAGCGGGAGGGGCAGACACGCTTTTCTGACTTCGTTGTTGCGGGCGTGATGCTTGCGGTGCCGGTGGGTTTGATCGTGATTCAGCCGGATCTGGGCACGAGTCTGCTCGTGGCTGCGTCGGGGCTGTACGTGATCTACTTCGCCGGACTGTCGTGGAAGTTGATCGTGCCACTGGTGGTCGCCGTCGTGATCGGCCTCGGCTCCATCGTCGCGTTTGGCGACACCTTGTGCGAGCCGGAGGTCGATTGGCAGGTGCTGCGCGAGTATCAGAAGCAGCGCGTATGCACGCTGCTCGACCCCACCCGCGACCCGCTCGGCAAGGGCTTCCACATCATCCAGTCCACGATCGCGATCGGCTCTGGCGGGCTCACCGGCAAGGGCTGGATGGACGGCACGCAGACCCATCTCGCCTTCCTGCCCGAGCGCCACACAGACTTCATCTTCGCGGTGCTGGCCGAGGAGTTCGGTCTGGTGGGCGCACTGGCGCTGCTTGTCGCCTACGTCATCCTGTTGCTGCGCGGCTTTCACATCGCCGCGAATGCACCCACGCACGCCTCGCGTCTGCTTGCGGGTGCGATCACGATGATCTTCTTCACCTACGCCTTCGTTAACATGGGCATGGTGAGCGGCATCCTGCCGGTGGTGGGCGTGCCGCTGCCCTTCATCAGCTACGGGGGAACTGCGCTCGTCACGCTTTGTCTGGGGATCGGCATCCTCATGAGCATCCAGCGCAGCCGCTTTGCCGACAAGAACTGAAGGTCCGACGTGATTCACAACCTCCCGCCTCCCGCGCCAGGCATTGGCGCCCGTACCATAGCTGCTCCGCGAAGGTCCGCGTGCTCGCGCTTCCTCGCCCGGCTGCCGCTGCTTGCGGCGCTGGTCGCGGGGTTCGTTTTGACAGGCTGCGGCTCCCAGCCTGCGCGCGAGGCGCCGCGCGCCGAAGCGCCCTCGACCTCTCCTGCGCCCAGGGTCAGCACCCCGCGCGGTGGTGGCTACTACAAGGACGATGGTCCGGATGACATGATTCCCGCCGGGCTGGATGACATTCCGGATGCCGAGCCGCGGGTCGAGCCGCTACACCGTTTTGCCAACCGGCCCTATCACGTCATGGGGCAGAGCTTCGTGCCCGTCACCGAGCTGCGAGCCTTCCGCCAGCGCGGCCATGCAAGCTGGTACGGGCGGCGCTTCCACGGCAAGCCGACTTCCAGCGGCGAGCCCTACGACATGTACGGCATGACCGCGGCGCACCCCACGCTGCCGATTCCGAGCTACGTACGTGTGACGCACCTGGGCAACGGGCGCTCGGTGGTCGTGCGGGTGAACGACCGCGGCCCCTTCCTGCGCGGGCGCGTCATCGATCTGTCCTATGCGGCCGCGCACAAACTCGGCTACATCAACACCGGCAGCGCCGAGGTCGAGGTGGAGCAGATCCTGCCGGGCGAAGCACCCATGATCGCCACCCGCCCGGTGCCGCCCCTGCCGGCGCGTGCCGGTGAAGGCGCGGTTGCCGCCGCCGCGGGCGAGGAACTTCCGGCCGCGCGCGCGTTGGCGCCGCTGGCCCGTGCGGCGGCGCAACCGGCCCCGGGCATCGCGAGCGCAGCGGTGGGCGAATGTGCGGACGCGGCGGTGTGCGGCGCAGCGGCGGGGCTGGCGCCTCCGATTGCATCGGCCAGCGCGGGCATCTTCCTGCAGTTGGGGGCGTTTTCCTCGTACGCGAATGCCGAGGGTTTTCGTGACACTGTGCAGAGCCAGGCCTCCACGCTGGCCGAGCGCTTCGAGTTGCTCGCCGACGGCGAGCGTTTCCGCCTCCATGCGGGGCCCTACGACTCGGTCGATGCGGCGCGCAACGCAGCCGAGCGCATGGGCACCATGCTCAAGCTCAAGCCCTTCGTCGTGGTGCGCTGAAGGCCGCGGATGGCTGCAAGGGTTGAAACAAAGGCTTTCGTTTTTTGGTCTGCTTCGGGGCGGCGCCTATAATCGGGCGCTCCCCTTCTTCAAATTCCCCGGGTTGTTCTCATGCGTTTCCTGATCGCCGTATTCGTGTCGCTTTTCTCGTTCGCTGCGCTTGCGCAGTCGGTGCCGCCGCCAGCGCTGGCTGCGAATGCCTGGGTGCTGGTCGATCACGCCACCGGTCAGGTGCTGGCCGGCAAGGACGCCGACGCCCGCATCGAGCCGGCCTCGCTGACGAAGCTGATGACCGCCTACGTCACCTTCTCGGCGCTCAAGGCGGGCACGCTGAGCCCCGATCAGCAGGTGCCCGTATCGGAGCGGGCCTGGCGCATGGAAGGCTCGCGCATGTTCATCGAGCCCAACAAACCGGTCACGGTCGAACAACTGATCCATGGCGTCATCGTGCAGTCGGGCAACGATGCCTGCGTCGCGCTCGCCGAAACCATCGCCGGCAGCGAGGAGGCCTTCGTCGCGCTGATGAACCGCGAGGCGCAGCGCCTTGGCATGACCAATACGAACTTCTCCAATTCCACTGGCTTGCCCGATCCGCAGCTCTACACCACCGGCAATGATCTCGCGCGTCTGGCGACCGCGATCATCCGAGATTTTCCCGAGTACTACAGCCTGTATTCGCTCAAGGAGTACACCTACAACGAGATCAAGCAGCCGAACCGGAACCGTCTGCTGTACATGGATCCGACGGTGGACGGCATGAAGACCGGCCACACGAGCAGCGCGGGCTACTGCCTGGTGTCGACCGCCCAGCGCGGCCCGCGCCGGCTGATCTCGGTGGTGCTCGGTGCCGCCTCCGATACCGTGCGTGCGCAGGAGTCGCTCAAGCTGCTGAACTACGGCTTTCAGTTCTACGACACGGTGAAGCTGTACTCGGCCGATGAGGCCCTGTCGCAGTTCCGCGTGTGGAAGGGCAAGCTCAACGAATTGCCGGTGGGCTTCACCAGCGACTTCACGCTGTCTCTGCCCAAGGAGTCCGCGGACAAGATTCAGGCCACCCTCGAGAGCCGCCAGCCGCTGGTCGCACCGATCGAGAAGGGCCAGGAGGTCGGCACGCTGACCCTGAGTGCCGAGGGGCAGGCGATCGGCCGCTACCCGGTCGTGGCGCTGCAGGATGTGCCGGTGGCCGGTTTCTTCGGCCGCCTGTGGGACGCGATCGTGATGTTCTTCAAGAGCCTGTAAGCGCGGGGAATCGACATGGCCGATACACCGGGCGCGCAGACGCGCCAGACGCTGATCGAATACCCCTGCGACTTCCCGATCAAGGTGATGGGCGCGCGGGTGGATGGCTTCGCCCAAGCGGTGATCGAGGTGGTGCTGCGTCACGCGCCCGACTTCGAGCCCGCTGGCGCCGAGATGCGTCCTTCCAGCAAGGGCAACTACCTCGCGGTGACCTGCACCTTCCGCGCCTTGTCTCAGGGGCAGGTCGATGCGCTGTACCGCGAGCTCACCGCCCATCCGATGGTCAAGGTGGTGCTGTGATCGTCAAACGCCTCGGCCTGGTGGAGTACGCGCCGGCGCTCGAGGCGATGCGGGTGTTCACCGCTGGGCGTCAGGACGACACAGCCGACGAGATCTGGCTGCTGCAGCACCCGCCGGTCTACACCCTCGGGCAGGCCGGCAAACCGGAACATCTGCTGCAGAATCCGGCCGGCATCCCGCTGGAGCGCATCGACCGCGGTGGCCAGATTACCTATCACGGGCCCGGCCAACTCGTGGCCTACCTGTTGATCGATCTGCCACGGCGCCGGCTCAAGGTGCGTGAACTGGTCAAGCTGATGGAGCAGGCGATCATCGACACCCTGGCCGATTTCGGCCTTGCCGCCGAGCGCAAGGATGGCGCACCCGGCGTCTACATCGACGGCGACAAGGTCGCCGCACTTGGTCTGCGGGTCAGGAACGGCTGCAGCTACCACGGTCTGGCGATCAACGTGGACGCTGATCTGACCCCCTTCGGCTGGATCAATCCCTGCGGCTACGAAGGCCTCAGGACGATTCGCATGAAGGACTTCGGCATCGACGCCAGCGTGGATCAGGTCGGTGACTGCCTGCTCGGCCACCTTGAGCGCCTGCTGCCGCCCCTTTCCGCGGCAGATGCCTCGAATCCGGCCGGGCTGGCTGCCGCAACGCCCGCCCGCGCGCCATAATCGCGACAGCGCCCTTCCCCACCCGGAACCCACAGAGAACAGCGACCATGGAAACCCCAGCGCGCAAACAGCGCGGCGCCGACAAGACCGCCCGCATCCCCATCAAGATCGTACCCGCCGAGCGCCTCAAGAAACCCGACTGGATCCGTATCAAGCTCGGCGCGGGCATGGAGGCCGAGCGCTTCAACGAGATCAAGTCCACGCTGCGCGAGCACAAGCTGCACACCGTGTGCGAGGAGGCCTCCTGCCCGAACATCCACGAATGCTTTGGCAAGGGCACGGCGACCTTCATGATCATGGGTGACATCTGCACCCGGCGCTGTCCGTTCTGCGACGTCGGCCACGGCCGCCCCGAACCGCTCAACCCGGATGAGCCGACCGATCTCGCCAAGACGATCGCGGCGATGCGGCTGAACTACGTGGTGATCACCTCGGTGGATCGTGACGACCTGCGCGACGGCGGCGCCCAGCACTTCGTCGAGTGCATCCGCGAGACCCGCGCGGCGTCGCCGAAGACCTGCATCGAGGTGCTGGTGCCGGATTTCCGCGGCCGCATGGAGATCGCGCTCGACATCTTCGACGCCGCCCCGCCCGACGTGATGAACCACAACCTCGAGACCGTGCCGCGTCTGTACAAGCAGGCGCGCCCGGGCTCGGACTACGCCTATTCGCTCGAGTTGCTCAAGCAGTTCAAGGCCCGCCATCCCGAGGTTGCAACCAAGTCCGGCCTCATGGTGGGTCTGGGTGAGACGGACGAGGAGATCCTCGAGGTCATGCGCGACCTGCGCGCGCACGACGTCGAGATGCTCACCATCGGCCAGTACCTGCAGCCTTCGGGCGGTCACCTGCCGGTGCTGCGCTACGTACATCCGGACACCTTCAAGATGTTCGAGACCGAGGCGCTGAAGATGGGCTTCAAGAACGCCGCCTGCGGCCCGATGGTGCGCTCCAGCTACTGGGCCGACCAGCAGGCGCACGGCGCCGGGGTGGTGTGATCATGGCCGAGAGCCGTATCGGGGTCCTTCCCGCTTTGATCCTTGCCGCCGGCATCGGTTTTGCGGGGATGCAGGTGGCGGAGGGGGTCGAGCGCTTCCGGATGGCCGATCGTATCCTCACCGTGAAGGGGCTTGCCGAACGCGACGTGAAGAGCGACTTCGCCGTGTGGGCCCTTCCGTTCCGTCGCGCGGAGAACGACTTCGGTCGTGTGCAGCAGGCGCTCACCGCCGATCGCGAGCGGGTGATCGCCTTTCTGCGCGAGCAGGGTTTCAACGATGAAGAGATCGAGGTGCGCCCCGTGCAGGTGCAGGATCTGCTGGCGCGCGAGTATGGCTCGGATCGTGTGGCCTTACGCTTCACCGGACAGGGCCAGGTGGTGGTGAAATCCGCCCGCGTCGATCTCGTGGCTGCGGCGTCGAATCGTGTCGATCCACTCGTCGAGGCGGGCGTCCAACTCGGTGGCGACAGCGGTGACGGTACGCCGCGCTATCAGCTGCGCGGCTTCAACGACATCAAGCCGATCCTGCTCGAAGAGGCGACCCTGAGTGCGCGCGAGCTGGCCAGCAAGTTCGCTGCCGATGCGGGCGCACGTCTGGGTTCCTTGCGTAGCGCCAATCAGGGCGCGATCCGCATCACCGACGATGATGATTCCGACATGGATACGTCGCGCACGATCGGCAAACGCCTGCGCGTGGTCAGCACCTTCCAGTTCAACCTCGAGTAAGCTGCCCTGCAGAACGTGCGCTCAGGGGCAGCCCTTGCAGCCCTCGGTCTGCGCATTCAGGAAGATCGCCTGATCGATGTTCGCCCCGCTCAGGTCGGCGTTGGTGAGCTGAGCCCGGGTGAAGTTGGCGCCTTGCAGGTTGGCGCCGGCGAAGGAGGCGCCCGACAGCTTGGCGGCGCGCAGATTTGCGCGCTGAAGGTCGGCCGCGTCGAAGCGCGCTCCCTCGGCGCGCGCATTGGTCAGGTTGGCGCCGCCGAGTTGAGCGGCGCCGAAATTCGCGCCGTGCAGGTCCGCATTCTGCAGGATCGCGTTGCGCAGATTCGCCCCCTGCAGGCTGGCTTCGCCCAGTCGGGCACCGCGCAGGTTGGTGCGCAGCATCGAGGCTTCGTCGAAGTGTGCGCCGCTCAGTTCCGCCTGGGAGAAGTTCGCTTCGTCCAGCGTTGCACCGCGCAGGTTGGCGCCGGACAAGTCCGAACGGGTGAACTGGGAATTGGCCAGGTTCACGCCCGCCAGCTCTGCTCCGTTCAGGTTCATGTTGGTGCACAGCGTGCCGCGGCGGATGTCGCAGCCGCCTATGCTGCCCGCGCGCTGCGCATCGGCGAACAGCGGCAGGCCGAGCAAGGTTGCGGCGGACAGTGTGGCGAGCAGGTTCGGACGGGGCATGGGCATGAGGGATTCCGCTCGTGTTCAGTCGAGGTCCGACAGGTTTGGATCAGGCAGGTTCGGCGAGCAACTTTTCGATCAGCGCGTGGAGTGCATCGAACTTGGGTTCGCCGAGGATCTTCTGCACGATCTCGCCACGCCTGTTGACGATGAAGCTGGTCGGGGTCAGGCGCACACCGTCGAAGCCGCGCGCGATGCTGCCGTCGCGGTCGAGCACGAAGGTGAAGGGAAGATCGTTGCGCTCGACGAAAGTGGCGACCTGAGCGGGCGGGTCGTAGTCCATCGCGACCGCCACGGTCTGGTAGCCGCGCGCCTCGAACTTCTCCTGTGTCGCCTTCAGTGCCGGCATCTCCTTGATGCAACTGGTGCAGGTGGTGGCCCAGAAATTCACCAGCACCACTTTGCCGCGCAGGTCCGCGGTACGGAACGTCTGCCCCTTGAGCGTGGGGAATGCGACATCGGGCGCTGCGGGCTTCTGCTGGAACACGAAGAAACCCGCGGCAACAAGGGCGATGACCGCGAGGGCGGCAATGATCTTCAGCTTCATGATGAAATCCGGTCGAGTCGGTTGCGGGGCACAAGCGCCCGTCAGGCGCAGCCGATTGTGCGTGAGCCTCCCCGGCTTGTCACCTTTGGTGGGCCGCGCCGTTCCGCATAGGAAGGCGTCCTGCAAGCTCCGACAGGGGGGATCGCGAAAGGTGCCGGACGACCGGGGGCGCCTGGCCTGCGCACCCGGCTGCTGGCGGCACCGGGCGAAGACGCTCCTTCGCGCGCGGGCCTGTGCTTGGGCGATGCGCTAGAATTGAAGCCCGCCACCCGCCCGGGTGGCTTCGTTTTTTCAGTGCCGTCACGATGTCCGCCCTCCTCAACGCGCCCCAGCGCGAAGCGATCCGCTATCTCGACGGCCCCTGCCTGGTGCTGGCCGGCGCCGGCAGCGGCAAGACGCGGGTGATCACGCACAAGATCGCGTACCTGATCAACGAGTGCGGCATCAGCCCGGCCAACATCGCCGCCATCACCTTCACCAACAAGGCGGCCAAGGAGATGCAGGAGCGCGTCGCTCACATCATGGGCGGGCGCGCGCCGGGCGGGCTCACGGTGTGCACCTTCCACGCGCTCGGCGTGCGCATCATCCGCCAGGAGGCCAAGCACTGCGGCTTGAAGCCGCAGTTCTCCATCCTCGATTCCTCCGATACCGTGCAGATCGTCTCGGACGTCGCCGGCGACAGCGACAAGGGCATCGCCAAGCAGATGCAGTGGCAGATCTCGTCATGGAAGAACGCGATGATCACCCCCGAGGAGGCCGCGCAGCTCGCCGACAACGAGATCGCCTCGGTCGCTGCCAAGCTCTACAAGGAATACGAGCGCACCCTGCGCGCCTACCAGGCGGTGGATTTCGATGACCTGATCTCGCTGCCGGTGCGCCTGTTCGACGAGCACCCCGAAGTGCGCGAGCGCTGGCAGAACAAGCTGCGCTACCTGCTGGTGGACGAATACCAGGACACCAACCGCGCCCAGTACCGCCTGCTCAAGCTGCTCTCCGGCGTGCGCGGCGCCTTCACCGCGGTGGGCGACGACGACCAGGCGATCTATGCCTGGCGTGGCGCCGACGTCGAGAACCTGAAGCTGCTGCAGCAGGACTACCCCAAGCTCAAGGTCATCAAGCTCGAGCAGAACTACCGCTCCTCGCGCCGCATCCTCGAGGCCGCCAACACCGTCATCGCCAACAACGAGAAGCTGTTCGACAAACGCCTGTGGTCCGAGCATGGCCAGGGCGAGCAGATCGTGGTCACCAACTGCCGCGACGCCGAGCACGAGGCCGAGTGGGTGGCGACCAAGATCGCCGCGCACAAGTTCGAGCATCGCACCCGCTTCAAGGACTACGCCATCCTCTACCGCGGCAACCACCAGGCCCGCCTCATCGAACAGCAACTGCGCAACCACCGCATCCCCTACGTGATGTCGGGCGGGCAGAGCTTCTTCGACAAGGCCGAGATCCGCGACCTGATCGCCTGGCTGCGCCTGCTGGTGAACGAGGACGACGACCTCGCCTTCATCCGCGCCATCACCACGCCGCGCCGCGGCATCGGCGCCGCCACCATCGAGGCGCTCGGCGCCTACGCCGGGCTCCGCCACACCAGCCTGTTCACCGCGGTGTTCGAGGAGGGGCTCACCCAGCACCTCAACGCCAAGCAGCTGCAGGGTGTGCAGGAGTTCGCCGCCTACATCAACCGCCTGCAGTACCGCGCCCCGCGCGAGCCCGCTGCGCAGCTGCTGGAAGACCTGCTCGGCGCGATCCGCTACGAGGCCTGGCTGTTCGAGCATTGCGACACGCGCGAGGCCGAATCCAAGTGGAGCAACGTGCGCGACTTCGTCGGCTGGCTCGGCCGCAAGGGCGAGGAGGACGGCAAGAACCTGCTCGAGCTCACCCAAACCATCGCGCTGATGTCCATGCTCGACAAGGAAGACCCCGACTTCGACGGCGTGCAGATGGCGACCCTGCACGCCTCCAAGGGGCTGGAGTTTCCGCACGTGTTCCTGGTCGGCGTCGAGGAGGGCCTGCTGCCGCACCAGAGCAGTGTCGACGAGGACAAGGTCGACGAGGAGCGCCGGCTGATGTACGTCGGCATCACCCGCGCCCAGCGCAGCCTCAACCTCACCTGGTGCGAGCGGCGCAAGTCGGGCAAGGAGTTCCGCCCCTGCGAGCCGAGCCGCTTCATCGCCGAGATGGGCGGCGACATCCGCATGAACGACCGCAAGACCGCGCAGCCGGTGACGAAGGAAGAAGGCAAGGTGCGGCTGGCGAACCTGATGGCGATGTTCGAGAACCGCGACAAGGGCTGATCCGCGTGGCTTCGCGCACGCGGAGCACGTGACGGCAGCGTGTGCGGCGAGCGCGCACGAAAAAGGCAGCCCGCAGGCTGCCTCGTCCGTCGCCGCGCATTCGCAGCGGGGTTACTGCTCGACCGGCGGCTCGGTGTAGCCGGCACCGGCCAGATTGGCCAGATAGGCCACGGCACGTGCCACCTCGGTATCGGTCAGATCGCTACCGCCGCCACGCGGGGGCATCGCACCCTTGCCCGCGATGGCCGACGCCGTCAGTGCGTCATAGCCAAGTGCCAGGCGGGGCGCCCACTCGCCCGCATCACCCGTCTTCGGTGCACCCACGGCGCCCGAGTCGTGACAGCCTGCGCAGATGGACTTGACGATCTGCTCACCGGTACGCGAGCCGGGCGCGACCGTGACGACCTTGAGCTCCACGCGCGCGACCGGCTGGATCAGCGATGCGGTCAGCTCCGGATCGATCTTGCCTTGATCCCCACAGCCAGCCACCAAGGCTGCGGTGATGATCGCGACGGCGGGCAGAGCGAAGCGGGTGGTGCGCAGTGTGCGTTGGTTCGACATGCTTGGATCCTTTGACGAGGAGTGACGCAAGACTGAATCTAATGTGCGAATTATAGCCACGTAAGAACCATTGTGGCATCGTGTCATGGACTTTGTCCTCGAACACCGCTATCCTTCCCCGCCTTGTTCGGAGTTTCGCCGGACAGCTTGGCGCCCGTAGCTCAGCTGGATAGAGTACTGCCCTCCGAAGGCAGGGGTCGGACGTTCGAATCGTCTCGGGCGCGCCAAAAATTCAGTGGGTCAGGTCTTCACGGGCCTGGCCCATTTCCTTTTGTGCCCAAGGCGAGCGTAGAAGATTGCGGCGTTGTTGAGGTTCGTCATGTGACGTCGCGAATCAAGCTGGCTTTCCAAGTACGTAGAAGACATAGCCATAATTTCCCTCCGCAAGGTCGAATGCTCTAATTCCATCGAGCGTTTGCTGGGCGAATACGCGTACGGCGGCTTCGGAATGATGCAGGAGTGAATGAGCAAGGGGTTCGAGGCGATCGTAGTACCCTTCAATCCATGCTTCGTGTGAGAGCAGGTGCGAAGCGATGACCTCGTATCCCGCAGCTTCTGCAAAGCTGATGTTCTCTTCAACGGTGCACATCTCAGGGTAGCCGGAGCCGAAATATTGGCGTACGGCGGGCGGCACGTCTTCAGGTGGGCGTAGCCAAGACAGTTCGCTCACGACGGCATGGCCGCCGGGGCGAATGGTTTTGAACCAGGTTTCGAGCGCTCGCCGGAAGCCGATGTGGTACGCCGAGCATTCGGACCATAGCAAGTCGATTGCTGGAAAGTGCGTCGGGAGATCCGCCATATCCATCGCATGCGTATGGACGAGGTGCTCCATGCCGAGCTCTTTTGCATATCGCTCGAGTTTGCTCAGGTGCTGTTCGGAAATATCGACGGCATGAACGGCCGATTCCAGCTGGTGCGCAAGTACAAGCGTCTGGCGGCCTGTTCCGCAACCGGCATCGACGATTACGTCAAAGCTGCTGCATGGGACCAATGCCAGTGCTTGCAGGGTATCGAGGTTGCTTCCTGGGCCGAGTTTTTCCATATGCATCGGGCTGTCAACTTGGAAGAGGTGGTCAAGGAAACCGCTAGTCGAGCAGATAGTAAGCCGCGGTACCACCGCGGTTGGCCCGCGCCTTGTCCAGCTCTTTGCGCGCAAGTACCCGCAGATGGACTTCATCCGGTCCGTCGAAGAAGCGCATCGCACGGCCCCAAGTCCAGAACAAGGACAGGGGGGTGTCCGGGGTCAGGCCCATCGCGCCAAAAACCTGCATGGCGCGATCAAGAATGCGGGTCTGCAGTTGGGCCGCGACCAGTTTGATCGCCGAGACATCAACACGTGCGGCCTGATTGCCGTGTTGATCCATCAGCCATGCTGCTCTGAGGACCAGCAGGCGAGCCTGGTCAATCTCGACACGTGAGTGGGCGATCCACTCCTGGATGTTGGCAAAGTCGCTGAGGTATTTTCCGAAGGTGCGCCGCTCCAGGGCACGCTCGCACATCATCTCCAGCGCCAGCTCGCATTGGCCAATGGTACGCATGCAGTGATGCACACGCCCAGGTCCGAGACGCGCTTGAGCGAGCGCGAAGCCTTTCCCTTCCTCCCCGAGCAGGTTCTCGGTAGGTACGCGCACATCACGAAAGAGGATCTCGCAGTGGCCTTCCGGGGACAGGTGGTTCATCACCGGGATGTTGCGGACGATCTCGACGCCAGGCGTGTCCATCGGGACGATCACCATCGAATGGCGGTTGTGGGCGCGCTCGTCGCCGCCGTCGCCCATCTGTCCCATCACGATTGCGAACTTGCACAGTGATGCCGATCGGCGGCGCCGACATGCCGGTGGTGATCTCGCTGCTGAACGCCTTCACGGGCCTGGCGGTGGGCTTCAAGGGCTTCGTGATCGGGAATCCGGCGCTGATTGTGGCGGGCATCGTGGTGGGCGCCTCGGGCATGCTGCTCACCCAGCTGATGGCCAAGGCGATGAACCGCCCGATCAGGAACATCATCTTCGCCCCCATCACGGGTGCCGCGGCCGAAGGTGGCGAGACGGTCGAGGGCACGATGCGCGAGCTCTCGGCGATGGATGCGGCGGCGCTGATGCGCTACGGGCAGAAGGTCATCATCGTGCCGGGCTACGGCATGGCGGTGGCCGGTGCCCAGCACAAGGTGTGGGAGATGGCGCAGTTGCTCGAAGAGGGCGGTGTCGAGGTGAGCTTCGCGATCCACCCGGTCGCGGGCCGCATGCCGGGCCACATGAACGTGCTGCTGGCCGAAGCGGGCGTGCCCTACGACAAGATCTTCGACCTCGACGAGATCAACAACGACTTCGCGCAGGCCGACGTGGCCCTGGTGATCGGCGCCAACGACGTGGTGAACCCGGTCGCGCGCACCGACAAGTCGAGCCCGATCTACGGCATGCCGATCCTCAATGCGGACATGGCGCAGAACGTCATCGTGGTCAAGCGCGGCAAGGGGGCGGGCTACTCGGGCATCGAGAATGCGCTGTTCTACAAGGACAACTGCCGCATGCTCTACGGCAGCGCGCAGGAAGCGATCGGCGAGGTCATCCAGCACGTGAAGTCGATGGAATGAAGGACCGAAAGCCCGTTTCCGAGCCAAAGAAATGGGCTTTCGCTGGGTTCAAGGGCGTAGCGGAGACCCGCAGGTCGCAGATCCTGGACGCGGCCACGCGTTGCGTCAGCAGGTATGGGGTTCATATGGCCAGCATCTCGAGAATTTCCGCCATGGCGGGAATGAGCTCTGGTCACATCTACTACTACTTCCGCAGCAAGGAAGAGATCATTGCGGCCATTGTCGCTCGCGAACTGCATGGACAGATCGGGCTTACGGATCTGCTTCGGGGCGTGCGGACATTCTCGGATGAGGTGCGTACACGTATTGCGGATGCGCTCTCCGCGCAACTCGACCCGGATCTCGCCGCCTTCAAGATCGAGGTCATTGCAGAGGCGGGCAGAAACCCGCTCGTTGCGCAGATCTTGCAGCGTGCCGACGAGGCGATACGGGAGAGCCTGTCCAGGGCCGTTGGCGAAATCCGGCGAGCGCGGGGGCTTGGAACGGATCCCGAGAGTACCGATGCGATTGTCGAGACACTTGCGACGCTTTATGGAGGCCTGCCGCTTCGCATCATCCGCAATCCCTCCCTGACGCGGGAGCGTGTGGTTGAACGGGCGAGTTTCTTGATTGAATCCACCCTGTTCGGTAGGAGCCAGGTAGGGGTCATTGAGCCGACGGTCAGAAAGCGTTTCAGCGACTCGGCTTGATCTCGCCCTCTGCCGTTCCACGCTGTGCCCCGAATTTCCGGCCTCCCTCGGGCCGCTTACTTGCGCCAGTAGTTGTTGGCTGCTGCGACGGTCTGGAAGTTGATTGCGATGACCTGCGACACCGCGGTCAGCGAGTCTGCGCTGTTGGCGTACTCGGGGCGCAGCTTGTGCAGCACTTCCGGGTCGGGCTGCGTGTACTTGACGCCGCGGCGGCTGAGCGTGATGGCCAACTCGTAGCCTGCCTGCGGGGTGGCGGTGATCAGCGTTTCAAGCCATTGGTCTGCCATGCTTCGGGCTCCTGTGAAGACGTTCGGGTATCGGGGCGATACGGCTGCATCTTAGCGGAAAGTGCATTGTTCGCCGCGGTTGCTATTGCGCCTTGCGTGGAGGCGGGGGTGCGTGCTGGATTGTCGCGCGTACGTGAAGTATGTGGCATTCGCTTCGTGTGCGATCGGTGTTGGGTGTGCGGAATAGCGGCTAGAATTTCCGTCATCATTTTTCACCAGACAAGCGTCATGGCAGGTTCGCCCGCCGCGCCCCGGGCGCGTTGCCTGTGTCTCGACATCGAAACCGCCCGCGATGATCGCATGGTCCTGCGCGAGATCGGAGTATTCCGCCCCGACCTCGATGCGCGGCTCAGGCTTTCGGGCAAGGCGCCGGATCTTGCGCGCCGGCTTGATGCGCTGACCGAAGGTGCGGGCTTCGTCCTCGGTCACAACGTCGTCGCCTTCGATCAGCCCGCGCTCGCCGCGCTGCATCCGGGGCTGGCGCTGCACCACCTGCCGCTGATCGACACGCTGGAACTGTCGCCGGTCGCGTTTCCGCAGAACCCCTATCACCGTCTGGTGAAGGACTACAAGCTGTGCACCACCACGCGCAACGATCCGGTGCGCGACGCGGAACTGGCCTACGAACTCTTCCTCGACCAGAGCGAGGCACTGCAGCAGCGCGTGGTCGATCATCCCGACGAGGCCCTTTGCCTGCACTTCCTGCTTGGGCCGGAGAACGGTAAGGGCGTGGCCAACCTCTTCGCCACCTTGCGTCGTGCGCTCAGGCCGACGCTCGCCGACACGGCAGCAGCCTGGCAGCGTGCGACCGCCGGCAAGGTGTGCGTCACCGGGCAGCGCCATGTCGTCGAGCATTGCCTGCCCGATCCCGCCTGGCACAAGGCGCTGACCTACGTGCTGGCCTGGCTGCGAGTGGCGGGCGGCAATTCGGTGCTGCCGCCCTGGGTGAGCCTTAGCTTTCCGCGCGTGCGTGAAGCCATCGCCATGCTGCGCGACCGGCCGTGCGCCGATCCGGCCTGCACCTGGTGCCGCGAGCAGCATGACCTGGAGGCGCTGCTGCCGCGCTACTTTCCCGGCATCACCCGCTTTCGCGCCACGCCGGCCAAGTCGGATGGTCATTCGCTGCAGCGCGCGATCGTCGAGAACGGTTTTGCCGGCAGGTCGACGCTCGCCATCCTGCCCACCGGCGGCGGCAAGTCGCTGTGCTTCCAGTTGCCGGCGCTGGCGCGCTTCTACCGCAACGGCAGCCTGACGGTGGTGATCTCGCCGCTGCAGTCGCTGATGAAGGACCAGGTCGACAACCTGGAGGCGCGCGGCGTCACTTGCGCCGGCTACCTCAACAACCTGCTCAACCCGCTCGAGCGCCGCGCCATGCTCGACAAGCTGCGCCTGGGCGACCTCGGGCTGATCTTCGTCGCGCCGGAGCAGTTTCGCAGCCCCGCTTTCGCCAGCGCGCTGATGCACCGCGAGATCGGGGCCTGGGTGTTCGACGAGGCGCACTGCCTGTCGAAGTGGGGCCACGACTTCCGCCCCGACTACCTGTACGTGTCGCGCTTCATCAAGGCACGGCAGAAGTCCGCGCCCTCGCCGGTGTTCTGCTTCACCGCCACCGCCAAGCCCGATGTGGTCGATGACATCTGTGCTCACTTCGAGAAGCGCCTGGGCCTGAGCCTCGAGCGGCTCGAAGGCGGGGTGAGCCGCGAGAACCTCAGCTACGAGGTGCGCCCGGTGCCGGTGCAGGCCAAGTACGGCGAGGTCCTGCGCCTGCTGCAGGACGCCCTGCGCGAGGACGGCGGCGCCATCGTCTTCTGCGCGCGGCAGAAGACGGTCGAGGAGCTTGCGCAATTTCTCAAGGACGCGGGCCTCGCCTGCGGCCACTTCCACGGCGGCATGCTGCCGACCGACAAGCGCACGGTGCAGGAGGCATTCCTCGGTGGCAGCCTGCGCGTGATCGTGGCCACCAACGCGTTCGGCATGGGCGTGGACAAACCCGACGTACGTCTGGTGATCCACCTCGACACCCCCGGATCGCTGGAGAACTACCTCCAGGAAGCGGGCCGCGCCGGGCGTGACCAGGCGCCGGCGCGCTGCATTCTGCTCTACGACGAGGCCGACCTCGACGTGCAGTTCCGCCTGCTGCGCAATTCGCGCCTCACCCAGCACGACATCGGCGCCATCCTCAAGGCGCTGCGCGCCATCGAACGCAAGGACCGCAGCGAAGGCCAGGTGGTGGTGACCAGCGGCGAGATCCTGCTCGAGATCCCCGAGGCCCACCGCATCGATCCGGACGCGAGCGATGCCGACACCAAGGTGCGGATCGCGGTCGCCTGGCTCGAGGAGGCGCGCCTGCTCGAGCGCCACGAGAACCAGACCCGCGTGTTTCCGGGCAGCCTGCTGGTGGCGAACGAGGACGAGGCGGCGGCGCTGCTGCGCAAGAAGCTCGGCGCCGACGCCGACATCGGGCCCTACCTGCGCATTCTCGGTCTGCTCATCCGGGCTGCGGATGACGAGGGCGTGTCCACCGACGAGCTGATGCTGGCCACCGGCCAGGACTCGCGCACGCTGCAGCACATGCTGCGCGAGCTCGACCGCTGGAAGCTGCTGTCGAACGACAGCGAGATCGGCGTCACCTTCTACCGGGACCCCGACACCGCGCAGCGGCTCGATGAACTCGTGCGCATCGAGGACGCCCTCATCGCCAAACTGCGCGAAGCCGCGCCCGATGCCGCCGAGGAGGGCTGGCAGATCCTCAACGTGCGCCGCCTGTGCGACACCCTGCGCCGCGACGCCCTGGTCGACTTCGACCCCGATCGCCTCACCCGCCTGCTGAAATCCTTCGCCGAGCCCTTCGGCGAGGGCGCGACCAACCGCGGCTTCTTCGCCCTGCGTCCGCATGCGGCGGACAGCCGTTTCATCAGACTGCTGCGCGGCTGGCGGGAGATCGAGACCATTCGCGAACGCCGCATGCGCCTGGCGCGCGCGCTGGTGGCCGAATTTCAGCGCCGCCGCCAGGGCAACACGCTGCTCGTCACCTGCAAGCAGGGCGAACTCGAAGCGGTGCTGCAGGCCGACACCACGCTCGCCGATCTCGACAGCGACAAGTGGGACGTGGCCCTGTCGGCCGCGCTGCTGTACTTGGACGCCAACGAGGTCCTGCACCTGGCGCGCGGCAAGGCGGTGTTTCGCTCGGCGATGAACATCGAGCTAAACACCGAGGCGCGTCGGCGCCAGTTCAAGAAGTCCGACTATACCGAGCTCGCCCTGCACTACAAGGACAAGACCGTCCAAGTGCACGTGATGGCCGAGTACGCCAAACTCGCGATCCGCAAGGTCCAGGCAGCGATGGCCTTCATCGTCGACTACTTCAGCCTCGATCGGGCCGACTTCGTGCGCCGCTACTTCGCCGGGCGCAAGGACGTGCTCGAGATGGCGACTACCGAGGCGGCGCACCGCCGCATCCTCACCGCGCTCGCCAACCCCGAGCAGCAGGCCATCGTCGCCGCGCCGCTCGAGGGCAATCACCTCGTGCTCGCCGGGCCGGGCGCAGGCAAGACGCGGGTGATCGTGCACCGGGTCGCCTGGCTGCTGCGCGAGAGCATGGTGCAGCCCGATGCCATCATGGTGCTCGCCTACAACCGCGCGGCAGCCAACGAGATCCGCCGCCGCCTGTGGGCGCTGGTCGGCGCGGACGCCGCCGGGGTCACGGTGCAGACGCTGCACGGCCTGGCGATGCGCCTCACCGGCACCAGCTACGCGGTCGCGCTCGAGCGCGGGGAGACGGTGGATTTCGGCGCCGTGATCCGTGATGCAACGCGGTGCCTGCGCGCGGCAGAAAAGGCCGAGGGTGGCGGTGAGGAGACCGGTGCGGCGGGTAGCGTCGGCGTGAGCATCGTGCGCGATCGCCTGCTCGCCGGGCTGCGCTTCCTGCTCGTCGATGAGTACCAGGACATCAACGGCGACCATTACGAGCTGATCAGCGCGGTCGCGGGGCGCAAGCTGCAGACCGAGGAAGATCGCGTCTGCCTGATGGTGGTCGGCGACGACGACCAGAACATCTATGCCTTCGACGGCGCCAGCGTGCGCTACATCCGCCAGTTCGAGACCGACTACGCCGCACGCCGCTACGCGCTCGTCGAGAACTACCGCTCCACCCGCCACATCATCGACTGCGCCAACCGCGTCGTCGAGCGCGCGCGCGAACGCATGAAGGCGCGCGAGACGATCCGTGTCGACCACGCCCGGCGCGCGCGGCCGGACGGCGGCGCGCAGGCCGAGCGCGATCCGCTCACCGGTGGTCGCGTCCATGTGCTCGAGGTGCCGCGCGATCCGCACCAGGAAGTGCAGCTCGCGCTGGCCGAACTACAGCGCTTGCATGGCCTCATCGCGTCTGGCGACGCCGGGCATTGGGGCCGTTTTGCCGCCATTGCCCGGCGCTGGGAAGACCTTGAGCCGATGGCTGCGATCTGTCGCCTAAGCGGCATTCCGGTGCGCATGCAGCGCGACGCGGGCGATATCCGCCTGCACAACACGCGCGAAGGCGACGCCCTGCTCAGGCTGCTGCGTGGCCAGAGCCGCGGTACCCGGCGGCGACGCGTGCTGGTGCGGGCCGGGGCGCTCGTGCGCTGGTTCCGCCGCCGCTTCCGGACTGCGCCGGAGGGATTGATCGACCACCCGTGCCGTGCCGCACTCGCGCAGTTCATCGTCGATACCGAGTCGGCCGCGCCGGGGCGCGAGCGGGTGGTGGACGACCTCATCGAAGCCCTGTACGACTTCGGCGCCGTCGGCCGGCCCGCAGGCGACCCGCGCCCCAACGCGCCGCTGGTGCTGATGACCGCGCATCGCGCCAAGGGGCTGGAGTTCGACCATGTGCTGATCCTCGACAGCGGCGGCTGGCAGGGACGCAGCGACGACGAGCGGCGGCTCTACTACGTCGCCATGACGCGGGCGCGCCAGTCGTTGACCCTGTGCGAGGCGATCGGCACGCAGCATCCCTTCGCCCCCGAGCTCAATGGTCTGGTGCTGCGCTCGCGTCCGGCTGTGCCGCCGCCCGAACCCCAGCTCGCGCACCGTACCTGGTGCGCTGATCCCGAGAAGATCGTGCTGTCCTGGCCGGGGCGTTTTGCGCCCGGCGCTGCCGTCCATCGCGCACTGGCCGCGCTGGACGTGGGCAGTGCGCTGACGCTTCGGGCGCACGGCAATGGCGGGTGGGAGCTTGCAGATGAGACAGGCGTTGCGGTTGGTCGTATGTCGTCGAAGTTCCAGCCGCCTGCGGGCACGATCGTGGCGGTGCGCGTCGCGGCGATGCTGGTGCGCCACGCGCGGGACAGCGAGCTGGCGGTGGTGAAGTGCCCGTCCTGGGAGCTCGTGCTGCCTGAGTTTGAGTACGTGCCAGCAGCGGCTACGCGCCGCTGAGCGGGTTCGCCCGGCGGGCGCGCAGGGGCTTGTCTGCAACTCACCGGCGTAAAAACCTCAGCCAGGCCGCGATGTTGAGCAGCGTCATCAGCGATTGCCCGACGTAGGTCAGCGCGGCGGCCTCGAGGATCTTGCGCGCATGGGGCTGATCCGACGGGTGCAGGTAGCCGCCGCGCTCGAGCATCGGCAGCGCACGGCGGAAGCTGGCGTCGAACTCGGTGGGCAATGTCACCAGATGGACCACCGCAGCCAGGCCCATCGACAGCAGCCCGGCAAGCACGAAGAGTAGCCCGGGGGCGGGGTGACGGGTGAGGACGGTGATGACCGGCACCGCCACCATCATCATTGCGCCCAGGCGCTGGCCCTTGATGGCGAAGCGCACCAGGCGCTCGCGCAGTGCCAGCGGTGCGTAGCCTTCGGCGTGCTGCAGCGCGTGGCCAACCTCATGTGCGGCCACGGTGACGGCGGTCAGCGAGCGCTGGTGATAGGTATGCGCCGACAGGCGGACGGCGCGCCCCTCGGGGTCGTAGTGGTCGCCGGTCTCCGACTCTTCAACGCTGACCTGGGTGAGGCCGTGCTTGTCGAGCAGCAGGCGCGCGAGCATGGCGCCGCTGCCGTAATAGCGGTCGGCGGGCTCGCTGTAGCGCTGCAGCGTGCGCCGCACCCACCAGCCCGGCAGCCAGGCGGCGAGCATCAGGATCGGCACCAGCACGAACAGGATCGGGGACATGGCGGTCTCGGCGAAGTCGTCAGGCGTCTGACCATGTGCCGCCGCGAGCGTTTCGTGCGGGCTGTGCCGGCGCGGCTTGTGGCGCCTCTGCCATGTACGCGCTGGCCCGTGCGGCGAACGCAGCTCAACAGATTGCTGCCACCCGTGCCCCGATCGCCAGCGCCGCGGTCAGCCCCGGCGACTCGATTCCGTACAGGTGCACCAACCCCGGTACGCCATGCGCGGATGGACCGTCGATGCGGAAGTCGGCGTCCGCCTCGCCTGGGCCGACGATCTTCGGCCGCACGCCCGCGTAGGCTGGCTGCAGGTGGCCGTCGGCCAGCCCGGGCCACCAGCTACGGATGGCGGCGTAGAAGCGTTCGGCGCGCGCCGAGTCGACCTGGTAGTCCGGTTGCTCGATCCACTCCACGTCGGGGCCGAAGCGCGCCTGGCCGCCGAGGTCCAGGGTCAGATGCACGCCCAGCCCGCCCGCTTCGGGGACCGGGTAGATCAGGTGCGAGAACGGTGCGCGTCCGACGAGGCTGAAATACACCCCGCGTGCGTAAAAGGCCTGCGGTGCGCGCAGTGCAGCCGGGCCGGCGAGAGCATGGCCGAGCCGTGGTGCGTCCAGTCCGGCGGCGTTGATCACGCAGCGCGCACGCAGCTGCATTGGTGCGCTGCCGCCCACGTCCAGCACGATGCCGGCGCGGTCCGCCCGCCCGCTCCGCACCGGGCCGGCCAGCACCAGCACGGCGCCTTTGCGCTCGGCGTCGGCCAGTAGCGCCTGCATCAGACCGTGGCTGTCGACGATGCCGGTGGAGGGCGAGAACAGCGCGCCTGCGGCGTCGAGTTCGGGTTCCAGTGTGCGCACGTCTGCGGCGCCCAGCGGGCGCAGATCATCCACGCCGTTGGCGCGCGCACGGGCGGCGATGGCTTCGAGCGCGGGCAACTGGGGCGCGCGGCTGGCCACCACCAGCTTGCCGAGGCGGCGGTGGGCGATGCCGCGCTCCGCACAGTAGGCAT
Source organism: Thauera sp. WH-2 (assembly GCF_048321015.1). Taxonomy (NCBI): domain Bacteria; kingdom Pseudomonadati; phylum Pseudomonadota; class Betaproteobacteria; order Rhodocyclales; family Zoogloeaceae; genus Thauera; species Thauera sp. WH-2. Next base: position 55,174 of record NZ_JBLWFG010000005.1, read on the forward strand.
ACAGCGCCTTGCGGCCGGCTACGCACAGCGTCGCCTTGAGCGAGCCGGGCGGATAGTACAGGCCGGCGTGGATGACCTCGCTGTTGCGCGCGCTGATGCCGGTGCCGAAGGCGGTCTCGCGCTCGAGCACGATCACCTCGCGCCCCGATTCTGCGAGGAACTTCGCGCATGCCAAGCCCACCACGCCGGCGCCGATCACCACCGCATCCACGTGCTCCATCATCTCCTTGCCCCTGCGGTACGGGTGGCCACTGCTCACACCAGGCCCAGCGCGCCCGCGGCGGCACCGACCAGGATCATCCAGATCGGCGCCAGCTTCGTCTTCAGCGTGGCCGCTGCGGTGAGTCCGATCAGCGCCAGCGCCCCAGCACGATGCGCGGGGTCGCCGATGAAAGGCAGCGCCAGCAGCCAGCCTGTGGCGAACACCAATCCCACCGTGACCGGTGCCAGCCCGGCGGTGAAGGCGCGCACCAGCGGTGTGTCGCGGCGCGTGGCGCCCCAGCGGCTCACGCCGAGCGACAGCAGGGTCGAGGGCAGCAGGATACCCACCAGCGCCGCCACTGCCCCGGGAATGCCGGCCACCTGAAAACCGAGCACCGGCACGAACAGCACGTTCGGGCCCGGCGCCGCCTGGGCGAGCGCGATCGCGGTGGTGAAGTCAGCCTCGCCCAGCCAGCCGCGCTCCACCACGAGGTAGCGGTGCATCTCGGGCGCGGTCGACATCGCGCCCCCGATCGACAGCAGCGACAGCACCAGGAAGCGCAGGAAGAGTTCAAGCAGATCGGCCGCCGGCAGAGTGCTCACCATGTCCGGTCCTTGGCACGGGCGTGCGTATGGGCTCGCGCGATGCGCCAGCGGGCAAGCCCCCAGGCGGTGAGGCCCAGGCCGATCACGACCCAGGCGAGCGGCAGACGCAGGACCGCGATCGCGACTAGTGTCGTGAGCCCGAGCGCAGTGCACAGCGCCGGGCCGAGCACGTTGCCGCGCAGGGTGACGAGCATCTTCAGCGCCATGGCCAGAATCAGCCCGGCAGCGACGGCTCCCATGCCGCGCAGCGCGCCTGCCACAGCGGGATAGCGGGAGAGCTCCTGGTAGCTGGCAGCGAGCACGAGCACCACCAGGATCGGTGCGAGCAGCATGCCGGAAACCGCGGCCAGCGCACCGCGCCAGCCGAAGTAGCGGTCGCCGATCATCAGCGACAGGTTCACCACGTTGGGGCCGGGGAGCAACTGGGCGACGGCATAGAGTTCGATGAATTCGTGGCGGGTGAGCCAGGTGCGCCGGTCCACCAGCTCGCGCTGTGCAACGGCGAGCACGCCGCCGAAGCCCTGTAGCGCAAGCAGGCTAAAGGCGACGAACAGTGCGGTGAGCGAGGCGGGGCGTGCCAGGGTCGCTGCGGCGTCCGGCATCGTGGGCGTGGCTGCGGACCGGGTGCTGTGCTTCATGTCGCCTCCGTGCGCGCGTGTCGGGGGGCATGCAGCAGTCCAGGGTCCCGCGCCGCCGTGTGGCCCGACAGTGCAACATCGTGGTCCAGCAGGGCGGATGCGCTCGCATGCCAGTGCAGGTGGCCGTCGTCCAGACCATAGTCGGCGACCTTGAACAGCGTGCCGCCGATCTCCGCCGCGACATAGCCCATCAGGCTCAGGTGCGTGATCCGGCAGTGCAGGCGGGGTGTGTCGGCAAGCGGCTCGAAGCGCTGCGCCACCGCGGCCGTGGGCCAAGCATCGGCATACAGGCCGACGGTGACGTGGGGCACGTAGGGGCCCTGCGGGTGCGCAGCCTCGGCATGCAGGCAGCGGCGGAGGGTGGCGAGCGCAGTACCGTCGTCCTCCACGTGCAGGAAGGGCGCCGAGGAGAAGCTCTCCAGTCCGCCGATCTCGATGTCGAAGCCGCCCGGATTGGCCGTTTGCAATGCGGCAAGCTGCGCGGCGATCCGCTCGAAATCGAATTCGTCGTGTGCAGGGCGGCCGGACCTGGCCGGAAAGCCGCACAGCGCGAGCGTGACGTGCGGTTGGCGTGCGTAGCCGTCGAGCAGCAGGCCGGTCAGCGCGTGCTGCGCCGCGGCCACCCGTGCCCGCACTGCAGGGGTGTCCACGTCGAGCGCCCACAGCAGGTAGTGCGACCGGCCGCGTCGCCACGCGTGGAAGTCACGCCGCTCGTTGCGTATGGTGAAAGGCGTGGCGAGAAATTGTCGGCGCAGGAAGGCGGGGTCGGTCATCGGCCAGAATGCCCGGAGCGATGTGTATGCGCGCTCGGGGCAGCTAGAATTAAGACATGAACACGAATCCGATTGTCCCGGAAAACGACCCGGTCCGCATGTCCGACGCAGAGGGTTTCGCGCCGGTGCACAAGCCTTCCACGGTCGAGCGCGTGGCGGTGCGCGGCCTCGAGTATGCGGTGCGCCGCTGGGGGCCGGTGGATGCGCCGCAGCTCTTCCTGCTGCACGGCTGGATGGATTCCTCTCCCACCTTTCAGTTCGTGGTCGATGCTCTGCGCGAGGACTGGCAGATCATTGCCCCCGACTGGCGCGGATTCGGCGGCAGCACCTGGCTCGGGCACAGTTACTGGTTCCCCGACTACTATGCAGACCTCGATGCGCTGCTCGATCACTACTCGCCCGGGCGGCCAGCGCGCCTGGTCGGGCACAGCATGGGTGCGGCCGTGGCCGGGGCGTATGCAGGGCTGCGCCCGCCGCGGGTGGGGCAGCTGGTGATGATGGACTTCCTCGGCCTCAAGCCGCCCCCCGAGGCCGACGCGCCCCTGCTGCTCGGCAAGTGGCTCGACGCGCAGGCCCAGCCGCCGCGCCTGCCCACGCATGCGGACTATGCCGCGTTCGCGCGCCGGCTGTGCGCGGTCAATCCGCGCCTGAGGCCTGAGCGGGCCGAATTCCTCGCCCGCCACGTTGGCCGTGTGGCGGCGGATGGGCGGGTGGAGATGGCTTGTGATCCATGGCACAAGGTGCCTTCGCCCTTCGTGTATCGCATCGAGGACGCCATGGCGTGCTGGCGACAGGTCACTGCGCCGACCTTGATGCTGTTTGCCGGGCAGGGCTACGTTAACGATCGCTTCGGGGATGCGCCTGCCGAGCTTCGCCACCGCCTGGACTGCTTCGCCAAGCACCGGGTCGTCACCATCACCGATGCCGGGCACAACCTGCAGCACGACCAGCCCGAACAGGTGGCGGCCGCGCTGGAGGCCTTTTTGTCGCGCGCCTGAGGCCGGCGCGGCGGGAACGGCGTACCGGCGGCCGCTGTCTGTGCGGTGCGCGCCCCGCATGTTTCCCTTCGGCGCCAGGCTCATTGGAGGATTTTGATGTCGCAGCCCCCGGGTCCCACCCGTTTCGTCGCCAGTCACGCCGCGCACAACGACTGGAGCGTTGCGCTGCAGCGCGCGCTCGATACCTTGCTGCACGATGCCCGGGTTGCGACCGTGCACGCCTTCGAGCGCACTGGCGAGACGCTCGAGTTCAGCCTCGGCCTGTGTTACCTCACCGATCATTTCGCGGTGGAGGCCGAGCACATCCTCGCGGCGCTGCAGCACCGCCTGCCGGGTGTGCACTGGGCTGGAACGGTGGGCGTTGGTGTGCTCGCAAGCGGCGCCGAGCATTTTGATGAAGCCGCACTGGCGCTGATGCTTGCGCCCTTGCCGCGGCGTAGCTTCCGCGTTTTTTCGGGGCGCCAGCCGCTGCGTGCCGACAGTGGCGACTTTCATCCGCATACTGCGCTGGTGCATGCCGATGGCCGCACGCCCGACCTGCAGGAGTTGCTCCCCGAGCTGGCCGAACGTACGGCGGGAGGCTACCTTTTCGGTGGTCTAACCGCTTCGCGCGGGCGCAGTGTTCAGATCGCCGATGCGGTGTTCGATGGCGGCGGTCTGTCGGGCGTTGCTTTTGCTGCGGAGATCGGCGTGGTGTCGCGCGTGACGCAGGGCTGTCGCCCGATCGGCCCGCGCAGGGTGGTGAGCCGGGTGCAGGACAACCTCGTGCTTTCCCTCGATGGTCGTGCTGCGCTCGACTGCGCCATGGCCGACCTCGGCCTGCCGCCCGACATGGCCTTCGAGCCGGTGGCGCAGGCGCTGGCGAACACGCTTGCCGGGGTGCATCCGGCCGAGGACGACGGGGCGCAGGAAGAGGGGGATTTCGGTGCCGACATGCTCGTGCGTCACATTGTCGGCATGGACCCTGGGGCGGGACTGGTGGCGATCGCAGATGCGGACGCGGTGACGAAGGGGGCTTCGCTGGTGTTCTGCCGGCGTGACCCGCAAACCGCGCTCGCGGATCTGCAGCGCGCTGCACGCGAGATCCGTGACGCCTTGGTCGACAGCGGCCGGGTCGCGCTGGGCGCGGTGTATGTAAGCTGTTCCGGCCGCGGCCAGCGCCATTTCGGCGCCCCGGCTGCCGAATCGGGCGTGATTCGCGATGTGCTGGGCGATCTGCCGATGGTGGGTTTCTTCGCCGGCGGTGAGATCGCCCGCAACCGGCTGTATGGTTACACCGGCGTGCTGACGGTATTCACCGCGCCTGCAGGCCGGTCTGGCGCACCAAGGTAGGGCGCCACCAGGCTGCCCACGTTCACCCGCGCCCGCAGCCGCGCGGCGAGCAGATACAGTCCGCCCAGCTTCCGGTGCAGGAACAGCGCGTCGGCTGGTGGGGTGTGCCAGCAGTCGCGCTCCATGCTCAGGGCGAGCCCGGCGTCGCGCAAGCGCAGCGCCAGGTCGCTGGTGCCGAAATCGTAGGGGTCGGCATGGCGCAAGGGTTCGCAGGCGGTGGAGAACAGGTCGATCACCGCTTCGCGCTGGGCGGCGTGGATATTGCCCTGGAAGTAGCCGATGGCCTCCGCCGCCTCGGCCATGGTTGCGCGGTCGCCGCCGATCGTCGCTGCGATCAAGCGGCGATAGGCCTCGACCACCGCTTCAGCGTAGGGCCGGGTGGCGCCGAAGTCGAGCAGCACCAGGCGCCCGCCTTCTGGCTCGAAGCGGTAGTTGGCGAAGTTGGGGTCGGTCTGGATCAGGCGGAATTCGAACAGCTCGCGGAACAGCAGCCCGATCAGGCGGCTTGCCAGGTGGTCGCGCACCGACTGGTCGGCGTCCGTGAGTGACTCCACCGCTACACCGTCCACCCAGCTCATCGCGAGAATGTCGCTGCGGGTCAGCGCGTCGACCGCGCGCGGTAGCACGAAGTCGGTCTCGCCTGCGAGCAGTCGGCCGAAGCGGTGCAGGTTCTCCGCCTCGCGCCGGTAGTCGGCTTCCTCGTGCAGCTGGCGCTTGGCTTCGGTGAGCAGTGGTTCGAGATCGAGCGATCTCGGTAGCAAGCCCGAGACGCGCAGCAAGGTCGCCACGTTGTCCACGTCGCTGTCGATGCTGCGGCGCACGCCCGGATACTGCAGCTTGATCGCCAGTTCCTGACCGTCGTGGGTGCGTGCCCGGTGCACCTGGCCGATCGAGGCCGCTGCGCAGGGGGTGAAGGAGAAGCGCTCGAAGCCGTGCTCCCAGCCCTTGCCCCAGTGCGTTTCAAGCACTTCGACCACCTGGCTCATCGGCATCGTGCGCGCGTCCTCGCGCAGGCGGGCGAGGATCCCGGTGAGCTCGGCCGGAAGCAGACTGCCGGCGTCCATCGACATCAGCTGACCGACCTTCATAGCCGCTCCGCGCAACTGTGCGAGCTGATCTGCGACGCGGCGCGCGTTGGCGGGGGTCAGGACTAGCTCGCGTGCCGTCGGGCGCTTGCCGGCGGCGAGCTGACGGGCCCCTTCGGCGAGCATGCCGCCCGCCACGCCGGTAGCGAGGCTGCCGAGGCGAGCAAGGCGCGATAGCCGGCCGCCGGGTACGGCGGTGCTTCGGGGGGTGGCTTCGGACTCGGTGGCGTTGGGGTTCATGAGGACCTTCATCGTGGGTGGGAGTACAGGGCCAGCTGGGTTCAGTATGGCCACTGCACGAATGCCCCGGCGACCAGCGCGATGCAGGCCACCGTGGTGAGCTGCAGCCGGAGTGGCAGGTACCACGCCGGGAGTCGCGCATGCCGGGCAAGGCGCCTGTCCTGCACATAATGCAGCACGAAGCCTGCCACGAGCAGGATTGCCGCATCGGCGGGCACGAGCAGCAATGCCGGCCAGGCGAGCAGCGAGGGCACCACGCTCCACAGCAGGGTGCGCGTGCGGCGGGTGTCGTCCAGTCCTGGGAGCGTCATGGCGAACCCCCAGTGCAGGGCGCACACGAAGCTGAGGATTACCGCGCCGTACGCGAACAGCGCATCGCTCCAGGTCAGGCCGTGGTTTGGGTCGAGCAGACTGGCGGGGGCCAGTATCACGAAGGGGACCAGGCCGGCATAGCCGAGCCGGTGGGCCGTGCTGCGAAGGGCGTCGGACGGAGCGTTCATGTGCGGTGACCGGTCGGGTTGCGTGGGTGCGGAGGAGGCGGACACGTTCCTGCGCGGAATCGGTTTGACGTGGACGAGGCGGTGACGTGCGCCACTAGATCACCTTCACGCGCCTCGATCGTTGCCGGATGCTAGCCGCGGGGACCTATGTTGTCCAGGACAAAAGGTGTATCTTTGGTGCGAGAAGAGACGATCCCAATCGCGGTCGTCAAATACCGTGGATGTGATCATGAAGCCTCCCTTGCATTACGCCGTGATCGGAGCCGGCATGGCCGGCCTGCGCTGCGCACGGGCACTTGTTGAAGCCGGTGTTCGCGTAACTGTCCTGGACAAGAGTCGTGGCCCATCGGGGCGCATGAGTACCCGCCGTGGTGAGGGCTGGGCCTGTGACCATGGCGCGCAGTACTTCACGGCGCGTGACCCGCTGTTCCAGGCCGAGGTGGCGCGCTGGCGGGCCGCCGGCGTTGCGGATGCCTGGCAGGCGCGGCTGACCGTGCTCGAGGCCGACGGCCGGCGCGCGGGCGGTGGCGACGAGGCTCGCTTCGTCGGCACGCCGCGCATGACGGCCCCGGCGCGCCTGCTGGCCGAAGGTCTGGACCTGCGCCTGCAGGCCACGGTGAATGCGCTGGACCGTTATCCGCACGGCTGGGAGCTCGCCAGCGCTGAGCGCGGGCTGATGCCCGAGGCCTTCGACGGCGTACTGCTCGCCGTGCCCGCGCCGCAGGCAGTACCGCTGCTGGGACCGGTGGTGCCGGCGCTCGCCGAGGTGGCTCGGGCCGCGCGCATGCAGGGCTGCTGGGCGTTGATGGCGCGCTTCGAGGCGCCGCTGGCGCTTGACTTCGACGCGGCCTTCGTCAATCACGGCCCGCTGCGCTGGATCGCGCGCGACAGCAGCAAGCCTGGGCGCGAGGGTCCGGAAACCTGGACGTTGCACGCGAGCGCCGAATGGAGCGAGACCCATCTCGAGGACAGCCCCGAGCAGGTGGCCGCGGCGCTGATCGCGGCCTTCCGCGCGCTCGGCGGCGAGGCGCCTCTGGCGTGGTCGGCGCACCGCTGGCGCTACGCGATCACCGAGTCGGCGGTTGAGGGCGGCTGCGTATGGGCGCCCGAGGACAGTATCGGTCTGTGCGGCGACTGGCTGAACGGCGGCCGCGTGGAAGGCGCCTGGCTGAGCGGCCACGCGCTGGCGCAGCGCGTGCTTGCGAGTGTGCGCGATGGACTTCAGCCTGGTCTGGTTCAAGCGTGATCTGCGCGTCGCCGATCATGGCGCGCTCGCCGCGGCGGCGCGCCAGGGTCCGGTGCTGTGCGTGGTCATCGTCGAGCCCACGCTGTGGGTGCAGCCGGATGCCGCGCGCCAGCACTACGAGTTCATGCTCGAGAGCGCACGCGAGCTGCACGCCGAGCTGCGCCGCGTCGGGGCCGTGCTGCCCGAGCCGTCGCGACTGCAGTTCGTGTCGCTGCCGGTGTCCTTGCAGCCGGGCGAGTGCGCGGCCTGGCCGCAGCAGGGCGCGGTCGTGGCGACGCGCGCGGCCAAGGCGCGCGTGCATGCGCTGCGGGCGGCCGTTCGCGTGGCGGAAGAAATGGGAACGGGTGTGGGACGAGGTGCGGTACTGCTCGGAGCGTTGCCGACGGAGTCGCCCAAGGGCGGAGCTGGGCTGATGGGTTCGGAGCTCGTGATCTTCTGGTTTCGCAACGATCTGCGCCTGGGGGACAACCTGGCGCTGGTCGAGGCGTGTGGGGCGGCTGGGCGGGTGCTGCCGGTGTATTGCCATGACCCGGCGGCCGAGGCGTCGACGCGCTGGGGCTTTGCGCGCCGAGGGCCGCATCGGAGTGCCTTCCTCGCTGCGGCACTGGCGGATCTGGATGAGGCGCTGCGTGCTCGGGGGAGCCGCTTGCTGCAGCTGCGTGGGGTGCCGGGCGCGGTTCTGCCCGCGCTGGCGCGGGCGCTGGGGGCGGAGCGGGTGGTGTGTGAGGCGATCGCCGCGCCGGAGGAAGAGGACGAGGTCGCGGCGCTGCGTGCGGCGGGGCTGCGGGTGAAGACGGTGTGGCAGTCGAGCCTGCTCGATCCGGCGGGGTTGCCGTTTGCGGTGGCGCATCTGCCGAAGGTGTTCACGGCCTTCCGCCAGGTGGTGGAGTCGGCGGGTGTGCTGCCGGCCGCGCCCCTGGCAGCGCCCGAGGCCTTGCCGCCTTGCCCGCCGCTCGCGTCGCTGGACGAGGCGCTCATCGCGGGCTGCGGCGATCGCAGCGAGCCCGTGGTGGAGGCGGGCGCCGAGCGTTTCGAGGAGGCGTCCTTCCCCTGGTGGCAGCCGGCGTTCGCCGGGGGCGAGCGGGCTGCGCTGGCGCATGTGGCGCGCTACTTCGCCGGCGATCTGCCGAGGTACTACAAGGCGACGCGCAACGGGCTGAGCGGGGTCGATTTCTCCAGCAAGCTCTCGCCCTGGCTGGCACTGGGGGCCTTGTCGCCGCGGGTGGCCCTTGCTGCGCTGCGCCGACACGAGGCCGAGCAGGGCGCAAGCGATGGGACCTACTGGCTGTGGTTCGAACTGCTGTGGCGGGACTACTTTCGTTTCCTACACCTTCAGCACGGCCGCAGGCTGTACCGGGCGCGCGGGTTGAACGAGGAGGCGCCGATGCCCGCGCACGACCCGGCGGCGTTCGCGGCGTGGTGCGAGGGGCGCACCGGGCACGCCTTCATCGACGGCGGCATGCGCGAGCTCGCGGCAACCGGCTGGCTGTCGAACCGGATGCGCCAGGTGGTTGCCAGCTACCTGATCTACGACCTGGGCTGCGACTGGCGCGCGGGCGCGGCGTGGTTCGAGGCGCAGCTGGTCGATTACGACGTCTACAGCAACCAGGGCAACTGGCTCTATATCGTCGGCCGCGGCACCGATCCGCGCGGCGGACGGCGCTTCGATCCGGACAAGCAGGCGGCCACATACGACGCCGACGGTGCCTACCGGGCGCGGTGGGCCGAGCCTGATCGGCGTGCTGGCGATTGAACGCGCGCGCCCGTCAGTCGCGAGCGTGCCGCGCGCAAGCCCTTCGATCTTGCCCGGGCCCCGCTCCGCGGCGACGGGCCACGCGTGCCGCCAATTGCGTGGCGGCCCTTTCCGGCGTTCAGCGTGAGCGGAATCCGCGCAAGCGCGAGAGCGCCGCAGGCGGCAGCGCGCCGAGCAGTGCGCCGGCCGACACCACCATGATGCCGACGATGGTGGTGAGGCCGAGCGCCTCGCCCAGGATCAGGAAGGCGCCCACGGCGGTGACGGCGGGCACCAGCGCCAGCATCATCGAGGCCTCGCTCGCGCCCACCTTCTGCACCGCGTAGCTGTAGAAGCCGCCGGCCACCAGCGCGGCGATCACGCCCTGGTACACGCCTTGCAGCGTGATCGCGCCCCAGCTCTGGGCGGCCAGATTGCCCGGCAGCCAGAGCAGATATACCGGCAGGTAGGCGAGCGCCGAGAATGTGGCGATTCCCAGCATCCCGTATTGCGGCTTGACCTGCCAGCGCCGCATCAGCAGGCCGAACACCGCCCAGCACAGCGCGGCAGCGAGGAAAAGCAGGTCGCCGACCCATTCACTTCCGTGCGCGGGCGCGAGCAGGCTCTCGAAGCCGATCAGCAGCAGGCCGGCGGTCGACAGCAACAGCGCGATAACGGTGGGGCGGGCGATGCGAAAGCCGCTCGTCACCGCCATGATCACGATGGTCCAGAACGGGATGCCACCATTGACGAACACCCCGGCGTGCGCGCTCGGCGCGAACGCGAAGCCGGAATAGACCAGGATGCCGTAGCCCAGCCCGGCCACCGCCGCGAGCACCATGTGGCGCGGCCAGTCCCGGCGCGGCACGAAATACAGGTAGAGCGGGAGCGCGATTGCGCCCGATACGCCGAAGCGCAGCGCGGCGATGTCGAAGGGCGTGAAGCTGGCGGTGGCGCCGAAGCGCGACACGATGTTGAAGCCGGACCAGAACACCACCACGGCGAGCGCGGCGAGCAGGCCGCGGACGGCGTCGGCGTGGGAGGGGTGGTTGTGGGGCAATTTGGGTCCGTGGAGCGTCGGGGGTGCGACTGTAACCGTTCGTTCGCCGGCAGCACAGTGCGTATCGGCGCTGACAGGGTGTGATCGGGCTGAGAGGGGCCTGTGGCCGGCGTGGCCTGGATGGTCAGAGCATCAGAATCGGCAGCCTTCTCACCGCCTTGATCAGGATCTTGTAGATGTCCAGGTCGAAGGTCGGGCGGCCGGACTCCAGAATGCTGGCGAGCATGGCTTCGTCGGTGGCGGTGCCGAGCCAGCGCCAGCCGTCGATGACGTGGAGTGCCTCGCCCTCGCGCAGGCCGATCGGGCCGGGCCAGGTCCAGTGCTCGACCTTGAGCGTGTGCAGGGCCTCGATCAGGCGCAGGGCGTGGGCCTGGGGGGATTCGCCGCCGTGGCAGGCACCGCGGCAGCGCTTCAACTGGAAGCCGAAGCAGCGCGCGCCCTGGGGTTTTTTTTCCAGGCCGAGCAGGGGTGGGCACAGGGCGTGGTCGCGCGCGAGGGCGCGCAGGCGGTTTGTCGCCTCGCGGCGGGTGCGGAAGAAGCCGTAGAGGTCGTCGCGGCGGCCGAAGTCGAGGTCGGCGGCATGCACTAGCTCGAGCCGCCAGTCGCCGACGATGTCGGTGGCGAGGCGCCAGGTGCACAGCTCGCGGTTGCGGCGCAGCTGGCGGTTGTGGGTGGGCTGCAGGCGCTTGACGAGGCGGGCTTCCTCCAGCAGCGCGCCGATCTCGCCGGCGGTCTCGATCCATTCGATGTGGCGCACCTGCTGCGAGAGGCTCAGCTCGCGGTCGCTCTGGTGGTCGGCAGCGAAGTGCGACAGCACGCGGCTGCGCAGACGGGTGCTCTTGCCGATGTAGAGCGGCAGTTCGCCATCGGTCTCGCCGCCGCGTTCGCCGTAGAACAGATACACGCCGGGCGTTTCGGGCAGGCCGGCGATCTGTTCGGGGTCGAGGTGGGGCGGCAGGCTGGGGCGGCCGATGAGTTCGCGCACCATGGCCTCGAGGTAGCCGGGCGGGAAGCGCTCGTGAATCTTCTGCCAGAACTGCCACAGCAGCTGGGCGTCACCGAGCGCGCGGTGGCGGTCTGCGACCATGAGGCCGTGGCGCTCGACGAGGTGGTCGAGGCCGTGGTGGCGGTGTTCGGGGAACAGCCGGCGCGACAGCTTCACGGTGCATAGCACCTGCGGCCGCATGTCGAGCCCGGCGCGGCGGAAGGCGGCGCGCAGGTGACCGTGGTCGAAGCGAGCGTTGTGGGCGACGAAAAGGCGGCCGTCGAGGCGGTCGAAGACCTCGCCGGCGATGTCCGCAAAGCGTGGCGCGTCGGCCACCATGGCGTCGTCGATGCCGGTGAGGCGCTGGATGTACTCGGGAATACGCGACTCGGGACGCACCAGGGTGGACCACTCGCGCATGCCGTCCTCGTCGACCTGGAGGATGCCGATCTCGGTGATCGATTCGCATTGGGCGGGGCCGCCGGTGGTCTCGATGTCGACGAAGGCGAGGCCGCCGGGGACGTAGCGGGGGAAGGCGTTCAAGTCGCGCGGGCGGAAAGAGTTGTGGAGGAAAGGCGCTGTGGGCACGGGCTTGCCGTTGCCATTCCGGCGGGGCGCGGTCGATCCGGCGGCGCTGCGGGTACTACTTCAGCGCACGCCGAAGCCGGCATCCTCGATGGCCTGGTGGATGTCGGACTCGGACACGAGGGCGCCGTGCTCGATGCTTGCGGCGCCGGTGTCGAGCGCGATCTCGAGATAGCCGATGCCGGGCAGGTCCTGGATGGCGTTGGTCACGAGGCGAAGGCACTGCTCGTCGCGCATGCCGGTGATGGTGAGGGTGGTGGTCTGCATGGTGCGAATCCGACTGTGAGGAATGAACTGGGTTCCCCACATCTTGTCTGTGGCGGTCGGCGGCGGCAAGGCCGCCGACAGGCCGCCTGGGGGTCAGGCTGACGTGCCTGCCGCCGAATCCGCGGTGTGGTGCGCGAGTTGGCGTCGATACAGATCGGCGAGGCGTGCGGCCATCACCTGGTCGCCCCACTCGGCGGCGTGGAGGCGCGCTGCGGCGGCGAGCTGTCTGCGCAGCCGGAGGTCGGCGAGCACCGCTTCGACTTCGGCTGCGAAGCCTGCCGGGTGATCGGGCGCGGTCCGTGTGCCGCGTTGGGGGGAGAGGATGTCGGTGGTGCCCATCGCGGCCAGCGCCACCACCGGCAGCCCCGCAGCCATCGCTTCGAGCAGGACCAGGCCCTGGGTTTCGGTGCGCGAGGCGAACACGAACACGTCGGCAGCGGCGTAGCAGTCGGGCAGCCGCTTGCGGCGCTCGAGATAGCCGACAAAGCGCACCGTGCGTGCGAGCCCGTCGCGCAGCACGCGCTGTTGCAGGCTTGGCGCGGCCGGGCCTTCGCCGGCGATGACGAGCACGAAGCCCGGGTGCCGGGCGCGGAGCAGGGCGGCAACTTCAAGCAGGAAGCCGATGTTCTTCTCGTGCGCGACGCGTCCGATGTAGAGCGCCATCGGGGCGTGCTCGGGGATGTCGTACAGACGGCGGAAGTGAAGCCCGTCGCCGGCAGCGAAATCGCGCACCGGAACGCCCGTGGGCAGGATCTCCATCGGCGTATGAACGCCGTAGCCGGCGAGCCGCTCGTGCATCGCGGTAGAAGGCACGACCACGCTGTCGACCGCGTTGCACTGGGCGCGGGACACGCGCCGTGCCAGCGCGCGCAAGGCGCCAGCGGGCAGGAAGGGGGCGTAGTGGTGCAGGTACTCCTCGAAGAAGGTGTGATAGGTCAGCAGCACCGGGCGGGCGTGGGCACGTGCGGCGCGCAGGCCGGCGCGGTGGGCGGCAAAGGGGGTCTGGATGTGCACAAGATCGCAGCCGGCTGCCTCGCGCAGCGCGGCCTTGTGCATTGCGCCAGCGCGAACCAGCCGGTCTTCCGGGTCGAAGGGCAGGCGCAGGCCGGGGATGCGCACGATCCCCGGGGCTTCGGCTTCGTTGCCGTAGCGTGGCGCGATCAGGCGCACCTCGACGCCGAAGGCGGAAAGGGCGTTGCGGAAGGTCGCGATCGACGTGGAGACGCCATTCACCCGCGGAAAGAAGACGTCGGAAATCATCAATACCCGGATCATGAGTGCAGCATGCGCGGCACGTGTTACCGGGCAGTGAATTGCACAGGGTGTGATCTCGTCGACACGGTTCGCGGCGTATCGGTGCGACAATGGAATTTTTAATGCCACGGGTCGTGGCGGGCCGGCCATTGCCACCGGGTTCCGGGCCACGCCGCACCTTCTGTCCGTCAAATGAATCACCCAGAATCCATCGACTCCCTTGTCGACGAGCGTCTCCCCTTCCCCTACGCGGAGGAAGTGCGCGTCGGCAACGTCATCTGTCGTGACCTGCTCGAATGCAGCCCGGATGTTCCGCTGCACGAGGCCGCGCGTCGCATGAGCGAGCGCCGTGTCGGCTCCATCCTGGTGGTCGAAGGCGACGCCGTGCTGGGAATCTGGACCGAGCGCGATGCGCTTGCGGTGGATTTCGACGACCCCGAGACCTTCGAGCTCGCCGTGGGCGCGGTCATGAACGCTCCGGTGCGCACGGTATCCGAGGCGGTGCCGCTGCATGATCTCGCGGTGCGCTTTCGTGAGGAGCACCTGCGCCATCTGCTGGTGGTGGATGAGGACGGGCGCCGCATCGGCATCGTTTCGCAGTCCGACGTGGTGCTGAACCAGGGCATCGAGCACTACCTGAAGCTGCGCCGGATCGACTCCCTGCTCAAGGGCAGGCTCAGCGCGCTGCCGGCCTCTGCCGGCCTGGGAGAGGCGGCGCGCTGCATGCGCGAGGCCGGGCTCGATGCGGTGGCGGTGGATTTTGGCGAGCAGGCCGGCGATAGTGCCGAGGGGCGGTATGGCATCCTCACCGAGCGCGACGTGACCCGCCTCGTCGCGAGCCGCGTGAGCGATTGTCCGCTGGGTGAGCTTGCCACCCGGCCTCTGGTGGTCTGCGCCGACACCGAAAGCCTGTACCGGGTGCGTGCCCGGCTCGCCGAACGGCGCATCCGGCATATCGGCGTGCTCGGTGCCGATGGCGCGCTGATTGACCTGATCAGCTTCAAGGATATCCTCAGTGGCATGGAGCTGGCGTACGTGCACGAGCTGCAGCACGCGCTGCGCGCACGCGACCAGGCGCTGAGCAGCTCCCAGCGCAACCTGTATCTGGCAGAGAAAGTCATCGAAAGCTCGCTCGAGGGCATTCTGGTGACCGACGCGGACGCCCGCATCCTGTCGGTGAACCCCGCCTTCACGCGCATGACCGGGTATACCGCGGAAGAGGTCATCGGGCTCAACCCCTCGCTGCTGAACTCTGGCCGACAGAGCCCTGCCTTCTATGCGCGCATGTGGGAGAGCCTGCTGCAGGAGGGCCAGTGGCAGGGCGAGGTGTGGAACCGGCGCAAGAGTGGCGAGGTAAGCCCGCAGTTGCTGCACATCACCGCGATCCGCGACCGAGAGGGGCAGCTGACGCACTACGCCGCGCTGTTCACCGACATCAGCCGGCTCAAGGAGACCGAGGCGCGCATCCGCGACCTGGCCTATTACGACCCGCTCACCGGCTTGCCCAACCGCCGCCTGCTCGAAGACCGCCTGCAGGTGGAACTGGCGCATGCCGCGCGGTTGCGCTGCCGGCTGGCGGTGATGTTCGTGGACCTCGACCGCTTCAAGCGTATCAACGACAGCCTTGGCCACGAAGTCGGCGACCGGCTGCTGGTCGAGATCTCGCAGCGCCTGCGCGGCAGTCTGCGCGAGGATGATACGGTGGCGCGCATGGGGGGGGACGAGTTCCTCGTCATCCTCAACAACCTAGCCGGGCCGGACGAGGCCGCGATGATGGCGCGCCGGCTGGTGGGCGCCCTGCGTCGCCCGGTCCAGATCGAGGGCCGTGAGCTTGTGGTAACGACCAGCCTGGGGATCAGCATCTACCCGGACGATTCGCAGGATGCCAACACCCTCATCAAGTACGCGGACGTTGCGATGTACCGCGCCAAGGATGAGGGGCGCAACAGCTTCCAGCTCTTCGAGCCGGCGATGAATGCGCGCAGTCTGGAGCACCTCGCGCTCGAGACCGCCTTGCACCGTGCGCTACCACGCAACGAGTTGCTGCTGCATTTCCAGCCGCTGGTGGAGCCGGCCACGGGCAGGCCGGAGGCGGTAGAGGCGCTGCTGCGCTGGCAGCACCCCGACCTGGACCTGGTGTCGCCCGCCGATTTCATTCCGCTCGCCGAAGACACCGGGCTGATCGTGCCGATCGGCGAATGGGTGTTGCGCAACGCGTGTGAGCGTCACCGCGAATGGCGCGAGTCCGGCGGCGGATCGCTGCGCATGATGGTCAACATCTCGGCGCGCCAGTTTCGTGATGAGGGGTTCGTGGCGATGGTGGGCAGCGTCATCGCCGAAACCGGCATGCCGCCGGAGTGCCTGACCCTCGAGCTGACCGAGAGCATGCTGATGGATGCCACTGACCGTGCGATCGCCCGCCTGGAGCAGCTGCGTGCGCTGGGCGTGGGGTTGGCGATCGACGATTTCGGCACCGGCTATTCTTCCCTGGCCTACCTCAAGCGCTTCCCGATCGACGAGCTCAAGATCGACCGCCTGTTCGTGCGCGGCATCGATCGCAACGCCCGGGATGCCGCGCTGGTGTCGGCGATCATCTCGCTGGGCCACAGCCTGGGGCTGCGGGTGGTGGCCGAAGGCGTGGAGACACCCGGTCATCTGAAGGTGCTGCAGAGCGAGGGCTGCGATCTCGCGCAGGGCTTCCACTTCAGCCGGCCGCTGCCGTGGGCGCAGTTCGTGGAGGATTTTGGCGGGTCGGTCTGAGGGAGGTTCGCAGCCGGATCAAGATCCCGCTCCGCGTCCGCCTGCCGCGCTTCGTACTGCGTGCAGCTTCAGCGCGAGGAGCGGGTGTGGAACGCGCGCCTTGCCTCGCGCACGCGCGCATCCTCGGCCTCCAGGCGCCGCCACGCCGCATGCACCGCGTCCCGGCCGTAGTGGCGCTCCAGCCTGCGTACGGTGAAGTGGCCACGGCTCACGTCCTGGAAGTGGTCCATGAACATCAGGTTGATCGTCGCTCCGGCTGCTGCACCGATGCCCGGCACCAGCATGCCGGCCGCTTTCTGCGTGAGCTGTACCTTGTAGCGCGCAGCCACCATGGTGATCAGCCGCGCCAGCGCGGGCGCCCCCTCGCTGCTCAGCCCCTTCTGCGCGAAATGGCGTGCCGCTTCCGACACCGTGCCCGCCAGCGCTGCCCGTACCGCGTAGTAACCCGATTCGGCTGCGTCGTCGCTGCTCGCGTTGCCGCCGAGTGCAAACACCTCGAGCGCGGCCAGCCGCACCCGCGCATCGGAGATGTCTTCGCCCTCGCCACGCCCGATGTCCAGGATGGCCCGCATGATGAGCACCGTCGACAGCGGGATCTCCACGGTCAGCCCGGCCACGCCGAAGGCGCCGCCGCCTGCGCCGCTCACCGAGCCGAGCAGCTTGTGCAGCCGTGGCGAGGCTTCTCTGGGCGCGGGCTCCAGCGTGCGTGCGGCGGTGTCCATCGCCTTCATCAGCGCGTCATGTGCGAGCGCGCCGACCTTGCCGCGCCAGCTCGCCGGAAGTCGGGCCATGCCCTTTTCGAGCGGGCTGCCGATGAAGCTCGACAGCCGCGCGGCCAGGCTGGGCCGTTCCAGCAGCGCCCTCGCCTTGGCCAGCGCGCGCAGATCGGTGTCGGTGAGAAGGGAGGAATCGTTCATTGCGCTGCGGTTCCAGTCGGTGTGCTGCGTGGTCAGACGCACGCAAGCCGCGCGGCGTTCCCCGTGGTCAGGACGGTTTGCCCGTCTCGAGCGACTGCAGAACGGCTGCGCCCAGCACCGCGGCCGACTGCGCGCCCGAGACCGCCATGCGACGGTTGAGGATGAAGAAGGGCACGCCCTCGATCCCCTGCTTGCGTGCGCCGGCCGCCATGCGTTCGACGGCTTCGATGCTACCGCGACCGTCCAGCCACTCGCGAACCGTCTCGCTGCGCTCACCGCAACTGGCGGCGGCAATCCCGGCCAGCGTGTCGCGATCGCCGATGTCGCGGCCTTCCTGGAAGTGGGCGGCAAACAGCGCGTGTGCCAGCGTCCGGATGCGCTCAGGCTTCTGCCCCTGGGCCTGGGCGCGGTACATCAGGCGGTGTGCGTCCAGGGTGTTCGGACGCAGTGTGATGCGCTCGAAGGCGTAGTGCAGCCCGTCGGCCGAAGCGGCTTCACGCACCTTGTCGAGCGCCGCCTCGGTCTTGATCGGCCCGCCGAACTTGCTTTCGAGGAATTCGCGATACGGCTCGCCTGCGGCGGGGGTGTCCGGGTTGAGGAAGAAAGGCAGCCAGTTCACCCTGGGCTCGAGGTCGGGGCGGGATGCCTTCAGTTCCTCCAGCGCACGGTCGAGCCTGACCTTGGCAAGAAAGCACCAGGGGCAGACGAAGTCGGAAACGAGGTCGATGTTCAGGATCATGAAGGGCTCCCGGATTTCAGGGGGGCTCCATCGCATGTGCCCCCGGTTACAGGAAGCGGGCGATGAAGCAGGGCTGGGTCGGATCGGCGTCCGCGGGCAGCGGCAGCCAGACACGACGGCCGCTGCCGGGAACGCGGTCGATGGCTCCACCGTCTGCAGCGAGCAGGTGTGCGAGCGGCTGCGCGAAGTTGCCGGCGGGTTGAATGAACTCGAGCCGGTCGCCTACGCCGAAGCCGTTCTTCACCTCGACTTCGGCCAGACCGCGCGCGGCATCGAAGCCGACCACCTCACCCACCAGCAGGCTGCGGCCGGACTCGGAGTGGCCGCGCAGGTAGTTCTGGTGCTCAGGGGTCGCGTGGCGCTGGTAGAAACCGTCGGTATAGCCGCGGCTCGCCAGGCCTTCGAGCTCGCCAAGCAGGCGTGGATCGAAGGGGCGACCGGCCGCTGCATCCTCGATCGCACGACGGTAACCCTGGGCGGCTCGGGCGACGTAGTAGGGGCTCTTGGTGCGGCCTTCGATCTTCAGCGAATCGACGCCGATCTCCACCAGGCGTTGCACGTGCTCGATCGCCCGCAGGTCCCTGGAGTTGAGAATGTAGGTGCCATGCTCGTCTTCCTCGATCGGCATCAACTCGCCCGGGCGGGTGCCTTCCTCCAGCAGCCACACCTTGCTGCCGCCGATGTGGCGCGGCCCGCCACCTAAGGCGAGGTTCGTCGCGGTGTGCTGCCGGTCGCGGGTTGCCGTGCCGACCGCGCCAGCTGCCTTCGGGTTGCCGATCGGCGTGCTGCCGCAGGCCTGTACGTCGCCTGCGCCATCTTCCCCGGCTTCATGCAGTGTGTAGTCCCAGCGGCAGGAGTTGGTGCAGCTGCCCTGGTTCGGGTCACGATGATTGAAGTAGCCCGACAGCAGGCAGCGCCCGGAGTAGGCGATGCACAGCGCGCCATGCACGAAGACCTCCAGCTCCATGTCCGGGCAAGCGTCGCGGATCTCGGCGACCTCGTCGAGCGAGAGTTCGCGCGACAGGATCACACGCTTGACCCCCACCGACTGCCAGAAGCGCACTGACGCGTGGTTGGTGGTGTTGGCCTGCACCGACAAATGGATCGGCACCTCCGGCCAGCGCTCGCGCACCATCATGATCAGTCCCGGGTCGGCCATGATCAGCGCGTCGGGCTGCATCGCGATCACCGGTGCCATGTCCTCCTCGAAGGTGCGCAGCTTGGCGTTGTGCGGGTAGATGTTGGCGACCAGGTAGAACAGCTTGCCGGCGGCGTGGGCCTCATCAATGCCCGCGGCGAGTGTTTCGAGCTGACCGAAACTGTTGTTGCGCACGCGCAGCGAATAGCGCGGCTGTCCGGCATAGACCGCATCCGCGCCGTAGGCGAAGGCGGTGCGCATCATGTCCAGAGTCCCGGCGGGGGCGAGCAGTTCGGGGTGGCGCGGAGGTTTCGGCAGGGCGGGCATCGGGTGGCTGGATCGGGCAAAACGGCATTCTACCCGTGCTGCCACGGATGGCCCGCGCGGCGGCGGGCTCAATCCGTCGGCTTCGGCCAGGCGGGCAGGCGCAGATCGAGCGCGACGGCGAGCAGGCGCGAGCCGGTCGCCGCGCCAATGCCGGAAAGAGTGGAAATCGGCAGCGGCAGGCCGACCGTGTCCAGGGCGACGAAGACGCCGCATCCGAACAGCGCGCACAGCGCATAAGGGCGGTGGTCGCTGTAGACCTTGGGGACTTCGTTGCACAGCACGTCGCGCGACACGCCGCCGAAGATCGCGGTGATCACGCCCATCATCATCGCCACCAGCACCGGCATGTCGGCGGCCAGCGCGATGGTGGCACCGGAGATCGCGAACAGCCCCAGGCCGCAGGCGTCGGCGAATTCCATCAGGTGGCCGCCGAACTTGTGGCGCAAGGTCTTCAGCCACAGCGGGGTGGTCAGGACCATGGCGAGCACCAGCCACAGGTATTCCTGGCTCTGGATCCAGAAGAAGGGCCGGCGATCGAGCAGGATGTCGCGTACCGTGCCGCCGCCGAAGGCGCTGACGAAGGCGACCGAAAACACGCCGACGATGTCCATGCGCTTGCGCGTGGCCTCGATCAGGCCGGACATGGCGAAGGCGATGGTGCCGCCGACTTCGATGGCGATGAGGAAGGGGTGCAGGTTCATGGACGCTTCACGCAGATGCGGGGCTGGTCATGTCTGCATGCTAGCGCGGCTGGGCGCCGCCGTGCTTGTTCCGTCTCGTCCCAGCCAATGCAGCACTCCCTGTGCCGCAGCCACGCCGGTGGCGAAGCAGGCCGTCAGCAGGTAGCCGCCGGTGGGGGCTTCCCAGTCCAGCATCTCGCCGGCGACGAAGACCCCGGGGCAGGCCTGCAGCATCAGGTGCGCGTCGAGCGTCTCGAAGCGCACTCCGCCCGCGGTGCTGATCGCCTCGTCGATCGGGCGGGTGGCGATCAGGCGCAGCGGCAGGGCCTTGATGCCCACGGCCAGCCGTGCGGGGTCGTCGAAATCCGACTTCGCCAGGCGTTCACGCAGCAGGCCCGCCTTGACCCCCTTGATGCCAACCTGGCTTTGCAGATGGCTCGCCATGGAGCGACTGCCGCGCGGACGCCCGAGTTCGGCGGCGAGGCGCTCCGGACTGCGCCCGGGGGCCAGGTCAAGATGCAGCGTGGCGGCGCCGAGCGCGCGAAGAGTGTCGCGCAGGGGCGCAGACAAGGCGTAGATCAGCCCGCCCTCGATGCCGGTCGCGGAGATCAGGCACTCGCCGGCGCGCTCGTGCACCGTTCCGCCCGCGTCCGTGCAGCGTGCGGTCACGGATTTCAGCGGTTGACCACGGAAGCGCTCGCCGAAATGCGCGCTCCAGCCTGGGCCGGCCGCGCCGGCGACGTCGAAGCCGCAGTTTGCCGGCAGCAGCTCCGCTACGTCCGCCCCGGCGCCGCGCAGTACCGGCACCCAGGCTCCGTCCGAGCCCAGCCTGGCCCAGCTTCCACCGCCCAGTGCCAGCAGCACGGCGTCGGCTTCGACGATGCGCTCGCCGGTGGGCGTGGAAAAGCGCAGCCGCTGGTCGGGGGCCGGCCCGACCCAGCCCAGCCAGCGATGCCGCACCGCGAAGGCGACGCCGTGCGAGCGCAGACGGGCGAGCCAGGCGCGCAGCAGCGGTGCAGCCTTCATTTCGGTCGGAAAAACGCGCCCCGAACTGCCGATGAAGGTGTCGATGCCCAATTCGCGGGCCCAGATGCGCAGCGCGTCCGGGCCGAAGCGTTCGAGCATGGGCGCTATCAGCGCCTGCCGCGCGCCATAGCGCGACACGAATTTTTCCAGCGCCTCGCCATGGGTGAGGTTAAGCCCGCCGCGCCCGGCAAGGAGGAACTTGCGGCCGACCGAAGGCATGGCGTCGAAGACCGTGACGGCGAGGCCGGCCTGGGCGAGCGTCTCTGCCGCGATCAGCCCGGCCGGGCCGCCGCCGATGACGGCGACGTGCGGGCACGGGGCGAGCCCGCCGCAATGCGGGCGGACCTGCGGCCGGTCGCCGTCCGGTCGGTCAGGGCTCGACATGGGAACGTGGGGCGCGGACGGAACGGGGGGATCAGGCAAAATGGCGATGGAAGCCGGCAGGCACCGGCGCCTTCTGGCGGGCTGCGTAGTCGAAGAATACGATCCCGGTTTTGCCGCGCGCGACTTCACGCCCACTGTCGGCTTCCGACATGCGCCAGACGAGGTCGCAGCCGTGGGCGTGGAAGTCCGTTGCGGCAAGCTCGATGCGCATCACTTCGCCATGGAAGGCTTCGGAGCGGTACTGCACGGAAGCATCGGCGACGATGATGCCGTAGCCTTCCACGTCCATCTCCGAGTAGCCCATGGACTTCAGGAAGCGCGCCCGCGCTTCCGACACCACGCCGAGCAGTTGCACATGGTCGAGGTGAGCCTGGTAGTTGATGTGCGAGATCAGCAGCGGGACCTCGGTGGCGAAGGGAAACTGCGCCGGCAGTTCGATACGGATACGGGCCATGTCGGGCGGAAGCGTGAACGGAAAGAGGCCCGAGCGTACTGGTCCGGGCCTCTCGGGGGCAAGCACCGCGCGCGGGCGCGACCTTTGCGCGGGGGTCAGGCCTGCGGCGGAATGCGCAGCACCTGCCCGGGGTAGATCTTGTCCGGGTGGCTGAGCATCGGCTTGTTGGCCTCGAAGATCACCATGTACTGGTTGGCGTTGCCATAGAACTTCTTCGCGATCGCCGAAAGCGTGTCGCCGCGCGCCACGGTGTGGAACTGCGCCTCGGGCTCGGGGCGGGCAACCGACATGCGGTTTTCCACTTCGGCGACGCCTGCCACGTTGCCCGCGGCCAGCATGATCTTCTCGCGTGTCGCCTGGTCCGGAGCGGTGCCGGTGATCGTGACCAGCGACTGCGTCGCATCGAAGCTCACGCCCAGGTCGGCAGGTGCGAGCTTGAGCGCAAGGATGTAGTTGTGGATGGCCTCGGCTGCCTTTGCATTGGCAGCAGCGGGGTCGGCTGCGGGGGTTGCAGCACTGGCCGTGCCGGTGCCGAAGAGCTTTTCACCGGCTTCTTTGATGAACGCGAACAGACCCATGTGATTCTCCTGTGCTGGGGATATGCAGGATGGAGGATAAACCCCCAGCAGGCTGAAGATCCATCCAGCGCAGCATCCGCTCGCCCCGAAATGGTGCGCGCTCATCCATATTGGCTAAATCGTGCCTGTTTGATGCAGATCATGCACTGTTTTGGTGGGCTTGATGCATAATTACGGCTAACCATTGCGATGGCTTCGGGTCACACCGAGGCCATCGCGTGCGCGTGTCCGTTAGTTTTTTCGTGTCCAACCAATCCATGGGTCCAACATCATGAAATATCAGTCCCTCGAGGAGTTTCTGGCCTACGTTGAACAGCGCAACCCTGGCCAGCCCGAGTTCTTGCAGGCGGTCAGCGAGGTCATGGAGAGCCTGTGGCCCTTCATTTCGGCCAACAAACGCTACGCCGAGCACTCTCTCCTCGACCGACTGATCGAGCCCGAGCGCGTGATCATGTTCCGCGTCTCGTGGGTGGACGACAAGGGTGACGTGCAGGTCAACCGCGGCTACCGCATCCAGCACAGTTCGGCCATCGGCCCGTACAAGGGCGGCCTGCGCTTCCATCCCTCGGTGAACCTGTCGATCCTGAAGTTCCTTGCCTTCGAGCAGACCTTCAAGAACGCGCTCACCACACTGCCCATGGGCGGCGGCAAGGGCGGCTCGGACTTCGACCCCAAGGGCCGCAGCCCGGGTGAAGTCATGCGCTTCTGCCAGGCTTTCATCAGCGAGCTGTACCGCCACGTGGGGCCGGACACCGACGTGCCGGCGGGCGACATCGGCGTGGGCGGCCGCGAGGTCGGCTTCATGGCCGGCATGATGAAGAAGTTGTCGAACAACGCCGCCTGCGTGTTTACCGGCAAGGGCCTGTCCTTCGGCGGCTCGCTGATCCGCCCCGAATCCACCGGCTATGGCACCGTCTATTTCGCCGACGCCATGCTCCGTCACGCTGGCCGCGACATCAAGGATATGCGTGTTTCGGTGTCTGGCTCGGGTAACGTCGCCCAGTACGCGATCGAGAAGCTGATGGAACTCGGCGCCAAGCCGATCACCTGCTCCGATTCGAGCGGCACCGTGATCGACGAGGCGGGCTTCACCCCCGAGAAGCTGGCGATCCTCATGGAGATCAAGAACCACTACTACGGCCGCGTGGCCGAGTATGCCGAGCGCGTCGGTGCTCGCTTCGAGCCGGGCGTTCGCCCCTGGCACGTGCCGGTGCAGGTCGCCCTGCCGTGCGCGACCCAGAACGAGCTCGACGGCAACGATGCCGCCACCCTGGTCAAGAACGGCGTCGTCGCCGTGGCCGAGGGCGCCAACATGCCGAGCACCATGGAAGCCGTGAAGATCTTCGAGCACAACGGCGTGCTGTACGCGCCGGGCAAGGCCTCCAACGCCGGAGGCGTGGCCACCTCGGGTCTGGAGATGAGCCAGAACGCGATGCGCATGTCGTGGACCCGCGACGAGGTCGACGCCCGCCTGAAGGAGATCATGCTCGGCATCCATGCCGCCTGCCTGAAGTATGGCGAGCGTGAGGACGGCAGCGTGAGCTACTCCGATGGCGCCAACGTGGCCGGCTTCGTGAAGGTCGCCGACGCGATGCTCGCCCAAGGCGTGGTCTGATCGAACGTCGGCTTCAGGTCGGCAACGGTGAGAGCGGGCTTGCCCGCGAAGCGGCTCCTGATCGGACGCTGCTTTGCGGGCAAGTCCGCT
This sequence comes from Thauera sp. WH-2, assembly GCF_048321015.1. Classification (NCBI taxonomy): domain Bacteria; kingdom Pseudomonadati; phylum Pseudomonadota; class Betaproteobacteria; order Rhodocyclales; family Zoogloeaceae; genus Thauera; species Thauera sp. WH-2. The sequence continues at coordinate 79,384 of NZ_JBLWFG010000005.1, forward strand.
CCTGCGTTCACGCGCCGGACGTGTCCGCTCATCGGATAAACTCCGGGCCGAATCCACCTCTACAGGAGCTCTCCCGATGATCCAGGCCACCATCGTCCCGGTCACCCCCTTCCAGCAGAACTGCAGCATCCTGTGGTGCGATCGAACGAAGAAGGCGGCGGTGGTCGACCCGGGCGGCGACATCGACCGCATCCTTGCGGCGATCGACAAGCTCGGGGTCAGCGTGGAGAAGATCCTGATTACCCATGGTCATATCGATCACGCAGGGGGGACGGTCAAGCTTGCGCGCGAACTCCGCGTGCCGGTCGAGGGGCCGCAGGAGGAGGATCGCTTCTGGATTGAAGGCATGCCGCAGCAGAGCCAGATGTTCGGCTTTCCCGACGTTGAATCCTTCGAGCCCGACCGCTGGCTGCATGACGGCGACACGGTCACCGTCGGCGAGGAGACGCTGAAGGTCATCCATACGCCCGGGCACACGCCGGGGCACGTCGTCTTCGTACACGAGGGCGCCCGTCTGGCCATCGTCGGCGATGTGCTGTTCGCTGGTTCGATCGGTCGCACGGACTTCCCGCGTGGCGACCACCAGACGCTGATCCGCTCGATCCGCGAGAAGCTTTTCCCGCTCGGCGACGACATCACCTTCATCCCCGGGCACGGGCCCACCTCGACCTTCGGCGAAGAGCGCGACAGCAATCCCTTCGTCGGCGCCTACGGCTGAGCGCTGTCGCTCACGGCCGGCCGCGGGCGATGGGGGCGCGCGTGTGCCCAGTCCGATTGTTCCCAGTCCAATTCCGGCGCAATATTCCCGTGTTGTGTGCGCCGTGGAAGCGCCCCGGTGCGCCTAGACAGGGAGAGTACGATGAGCAAGGACAAGAAGGGCCATCCGTGGCGGTTTTTCCGTTCGGGCGGTTTCGATCAGGTGCGTATCGAGACGGCGGACGACCTTCGCCACCTTGGCGAGCTCGACCAGAAGCTGTGGTCGGCGCTGGCCTGTCCCACTTCTGGGCTGGAGTTCGACTCCCGCACGCTGCAGTTGCTCGACGCCGACGGTGATGGCCGCATCCGTGTGCCCGAGATTGTCACAGCGGCGAACTGGGTATGCGCAGTGCTGCGGGAGCCCGAGGTACTGTTCCGTGGCGTAGACGGCCTGCCACTGGCTGCGATTGACCCCGACCACCCGGAGGGCGCTCGCCTGCTTGCGACCGCGAGGAAGGTGCTGGCCTACCTCGACAAGGCGGATGCGGAGCAGATCGCGGTCTCCGATCTGACCGACACGAGCCGGCTGTTCGCTCCCGATCATCTCAACGGCGATGGCATCGTGCCCGCCGAACTCACCACCGACGCCACCCTCGTCAGGGCCATCGGCCTGATCATCGACGGCTTCGGCTCGGCCGACGACCGTAGCGGCAAGCCCGGCGTCGATGCAGAGCGTGTCAATGCCTTCTTCGCTGCGGCGCAGGCCTTGTCCGACTGGCAGGCGCAGGCCGAGGCAGACGCGGCGACCCTGTTGCCGCTCGGCGCGGACACCGGGGCCGCTGCCGCGGTTTTCGAGGCGGTGCGTGACAAGGTCGAGGATTATTTCACCCGCTGCCGCCTCGCCGCTTTCGATGAGCGCGCGGTGACGGCGCTCAACCCGGCCGATGAGACCTACGCGAGCCTTGCTGTGCAGGCGCTCGACGCCGCTGCTGAGGGCGTCGCGGCCCTACCGCTGGCCATGGTCGGGCCGGGACGCGCACTGCCCCTCGAGGTGGGCCTGAACCCCGCCTGGGAGGCGGGTATCGCCCGCCTGCGCGATACCGTGGTGCAGCCGGTTTTCGGCGTGCGCGAGTCGCTGTCTTGGAGCGAATGGCAGGCGCTCTCCCGGCGCTTCGACGCCTACCGCGCCTGGATGGCCGCAAAGCCCACCAACCCGCTTGCGGCGATGGAGATCGCAGAGTTGCGCGTGCTGCTCGACAGCGGCGTGCGCGCTGCACTCGATGCGCTGATCCAGCAGGACCTCGGCGCCGAAACCGCTGCCGCCCAGGTCGACGCGCTCGAGCGTCTGGTGCGCTACAACCGCGACCTGGTGCAGTTGCTGCGCAACTTCGTGACGCTCAGCGATTTCTATGGAACGCGCGAGAAGGCGATCTTCCAGGCCGGTACGCTGTATCTCGACCAGCGCAGTTGCGAGCTCTGCCTGCGCGTGACCGACATGGGTCGGCATGCGGCGCTCGCACCCCTGTCCGGCACCTACCTGGTCTATTGCGACTGCGTCCGCCAGGGCGAGGCCCCGATGACCATCGTCGCAGCGCTCACCGGGGGCGATGCCGACGAGATGATGGTGCCGGGGCGCAACGGCGTGTTCTATGACCGCCAGGGGCGCGACTGGAATGCCAGTGTGGTCAAGGTGGTCGAGGCTCCGATCAGCGTGCGCCAGGCCTTCTGGTCGCCTTACAAGCGCATCGGCCGCATGATCGGCGAGCAGATCCAGAAGTTCGCCGCGGCGCGCGAGAAGGCCGTGGACGAGCGCGCTGCGGCGGGCGTTGCCGGAGCCGGCGCCAAGGTGGAGGCACCTCCGGCTCCGGCCCCCGCCCCGGCCTTCGACATCGCCAAATTTGCGGGGATCTTCGCCGCCATTGGCCTCGCGCTTGGCGCGCTGGGCACGGCGCTTGCGGCCGTGGTGTCCGGCTTCCTGTCGCTGCCTGCGTGGCAGATGCCGCTGGTCGTCGTCGGCATCGTGCTGCTGATCTCCGGCCCGTCGATGCTGCTCGCCTGGCTCAAGCTTCGCCAGCGCAACCTCGGTCCGCTGCTCGATGCCAACGGTTGGGCAGTGAACACCCGTGCGCGCATCAACATCCCCTTCGGTGCTGCCTTGACCGGGGTGGCCGCGCTGCCCGCAGGGGCCTCGCGTTCTTTGTCCGACCCCTATGCGGAGAAGGGCTCTCCCTGGGGCACCTGGATCTTCCTGCTCATCGTCGTGGCTGCTGTCGTGGCCGCGTGGCAGCAGGGTCTGCTGGCGCGCTTCCTGGGCTGAACGGCTCCCCGGTGGCATGGGGCTTCTGTCGGCCAGGATCGGCTATGCTTCGGCCCCATGCTCGCCTTCATCCAGGTCCTCACCAGTGGAATCGCGATCGGCTGTGTCTACGGCCTGGTCGCGCTTTCCTTCGTGCTGATCTACAAGGCGACCGAGACTGTCAGCTTCATGCAGGGCGACCTGCTGATGCTCGGGGCCTTTGCTGCGCTGGCGCTCCACCTGGGCCTGGGGTGGCCCTTGTGGCTCGCTGCGCCCGTCGCGGTGGCTGCCGCCGGAGCGCTGGGGGCAGCGCTGGAGCGCCTTGCCCTGCGCCGCGCGATCGGGCAGCCGCATCTGGTCGCAGTGTTGCTCACTTTCGGCCTGGGGATGATGATGCGCGGCGGTGTGGCCTCGGTGCCGGCCGCAGCGCAGGATACCTATCGCCTGCCCTTTGCCGCGGATACGGTCGCGTTTGGCCCGCTCGTGCTGGCTTCCAGCCACCTCTGGGTCGTGGGCGCCACATTTCTCCTCGCAGGCGCGCTTGCGGCTTTCTTCCATCACACGCGCACCGGGCGCGTGCTGCGTGCCTGCTCCGAGGATGCTCGTACCGCGGCGCTGCTCGGCTGGCCGGTGGCGCGCATGCACACGCTGGCCTGGGGGCTGGGTGCCGCGGTGGCGGCGGTCGCCGGACTGCTGCTTGCGCCGGTGACCTTCGTGCACCTGAACATGGGGTTCATCGCGCTCAAGGCGTTCCCCGCCGCAGTGCTGGGCGGACTCACCAGCCTGCCTGGGGCGCTGCTGGGCGGCGTGTTCCTGGGCGTGGTCGAGGCGGTCGCCGGTCTGGTGCTGCCGGAAGGCGTCAAGGACATGGTGCCGTATGCGCTGCTGTTGCTTGCGCTGCTGCTGTTTCCGCAAGGGTTGGGTGCTGGGCGTGCGGCCCGCGCCAGCGTGTGAGACCGAGGGTGCGGGGCGCACTGCTTCCTGCTTCATGCCGGCGCATGGATGTGCGTGACGTGGCGCGCGCGGCGCTGCCGTGGGCGCTGGTGGCCCTGGTGGCGGGGTTGGCGCTCGGTGTCGACTACGCGCTAGGCAAGGCCACCTTGGTGCTGACCTATGCGATCGCAGGCCTGGGTGTGGTGATCGTGGTTGGCCAGGCGGGGCAGATCGCGCTCGGTCAGGCAGCCCTGGTAGCGCTGGGTGCCTACACCCAGGCGGTGCTGGTGCGTCATGGCGTGCCGGCTCTGCTGGCGGTGCCGGCGGCGGTGCTGGCCGGGGCGCTGGGCGGTGTCCTCGCGAGCCTGCCTGCGCGCCGCCTCGGCGGGCTCTATTTCGGCATGAGCACGCTCGCCTTCGCGCTCATCGTCGAGGAGGGCCTCGCTCGCTGGGAGTCGGTTACCCATGGTGCGGCGGGCATGGCGGTCGGGACCTTCGGTATCTTCGGCTGGCAAGCTACTACGACAGCGGCGCAGGCGCTGGTGAGCCTGGCTGCGCTGTTGCTGGCGCTGCTGGCCTGCCGGCGCCTGCTGGATCTGCATCATGGTCGGGCGTGGCGGGCGGTGCGCGACGATGAGGCGGCAGCAGCGGCCTGTGGCATTTCGCCCGCAGCGACCAAGATGCAGGCCTTTCTGGTCGGCGGTGCGCTGTCGGGGTTGGCAGGCGCGCTGTACGCGCACTGGATCGGCTTCATCAGTCCGGAGCAGTTCGGCCTGGTGTTCTCCTTCGAGCTGCTGATGCTCGCCTTCATTGGTGGTGCGCGCCGGCTGGCAGGCGCAGTGTGGGGGGCGCTGGTGATCGTCGCCATTCCGCCGACCATTGCGCTGCTGCGCGATCTGCTGCCGGGAGAGTGGGCGCGTGCGGCAGGGCTCGAGATGGTGGCCTTCGGCGCGGTGATCGTCGCCGTGGTGCTGCTGCGCCCGGCCGGTCTCGCCGGGAAGGATTGAGCGCGGCGCTTGAATTTTGCGTTGCAGCAGACGATAGTTAGAACTTCCCTGCAACGCCCTTTCCGGAGCCCGAACGCGATGAGTGCCTGGAGTTGTCCCCACGATCTGAACGGAATCTGCCAGCGGGTACGCGGCGCGATCTGCGAACCCGGCATGCGTGGCTGCGAACTCGAAGGCAAGGTGCGTTTTGCCCGCGAGGAGCTGAACCAGCCGAGAAAGCCGGTGAAGGCGCCCGTTGCCGACGTCCGGCCCGAGCGCACGCAGGCCAGCAAGGCCGCGCCCGCGCCGCGCCGCCGTCTGCCCTTCTGAGCGTGGCATGCGTACCGGTACTTCGCCCCACTTCGCCTCAGCTCGTCTCCACTTGCTTCCAATTGCCTCCACTCGCAGCAGCTTTCGGAGCAGGTCCTTCATGAGCCTCCTGCGCCGCCTTGCGCTTCCGCTCTTCGCCAGCCTTTCCATGCTGAGCTCGGCCCCGGCTGTCGCAAGCGACGAAGACATCGTCGTCGGCACCATTTCCGACCTCTCGGGCCCGATTGCCATGCTCGGCGTGCCGGTGCGTGACGGCATGCTGATGCGCTTCGACGAGGTTAATGCCGCGGGCGGTGTGCACGGCCGGCGCATCCGGCTGGCAGTCGAGGATGCCGGCTACGACCCCAAGCGCGCAGTGCTCGCCGCGCGCAAGCTGGTGCAGCACGACCAGACCTTCGCCTTCATCGCCAACATGGGCACGCCCGTGGTGATGGCCACGATGCCGATCATCGTCGATGCGGGCCGTCTGCACCTGTTCCCGTTCTCGCCGCACCGGGCGACCTACGAGCCGCTGCATCCGCTCAAGTTCCAGAACTTCGCGCCCTACTACGATTACATGAAGGCCGCGACCGCGCACATGGTGCGCGAGAAAGGCTATGCGCGCGCCTGCCTGCTGTACCAGGACGACGACTACGGTCTCGAGGTCATGAAGGGCGTGGAAGCCGGGCTGAAGCAGCAGGGGCGCGAACTGGTCGAGCGCACCAGTTACAAGCGCGGCGCGACCGACCTCTCCAGCCAGATCGCGCGACTGCGTGCAGCGCGATGTGAGTTCGTGGTGCTCGCCACCGTGGTACGCGAGACGGTGGCTGCGATGGCCGAGGCGCGCAAGATCGGCTGGGAGGTGGACATGCTGGTCACCGCCTCGGGCTATTCGGCGCAGACCCACGAACTGGGCGGCGACGCGGTGGAGGGGCTGTACGGTGTTTCGGTTCTGCCTCACCCTTACGCCGAAGGCGCCCGCCCCGAGCTTGCCGACTGGATCACGCGCTATCGCGCACGCTTCAACGCCGAGCCCAATGTCTGGAGCGTGATGGGCTATACCCTGGCCGACCTCTTCGTGCGTACCGCCTCGGCCACCGGACCCGCGCTCACGCAGGAAGCCTTCGCGCGCACGCTGGAGCGCATCACCTTCCCGCCTGACTTCTTCGGCAGCCCGGCATACCGCTTCAGTGCGGAAGACCACCTCGGTAACCGCCATGGTCGTCTTGCGCAGATTCGAGGTGGGCGCTGGGTTCCCATCACCGACTATCTGGAATGATCCGGTGAACGCGCCCGCCACCGTCACCGTTGCCTTCACGGGGGCTTCCGGCCTGCCCTACGGGGTGCGCCTCGTCGAGTGCCTGCTGCAGGCCGGCTGCAAGGTGTGGCTGCTGTATTCGCAAGTGGCACAGATCGTCGCGCGCCAGGAGATGGACTGGCAACTGCCTGCGCGCCCGGCCGAGGTCGAGGCCGAGCTGTCCGCGCGCTTCCATGCCGCGCCGGGCCAGTTGAGGGTGTTCGGCCGCGAGGAGTGGTTTGCCCCGCCGGCCTCCGGTTCCAACCCGCCGGACGCCATGGTGGTCTGTCCGTGTACGATGGGCACGCTGGCCTCGATCGCCAATGGTCTGAGCCAGAACCTCATCGAGCGTGCCGCCGACGTGGTCATCAAGGAAGGCCGCAAGCTGGTGCTGGTGCCGCGCGAGACGCCGTATTCGGCCATCCATCTGCAGAACATGCTCGAACTTGCCCGCCTGGGCGTGTGCATCCTGCCGCCCAACCCGGGTTTTTACCACCACCCGCAGACGGTGCAGGACCTGATCGATTTCGTCGTTGCGCGCATCCTCGACCAGCTCGGCGTGCCGCATGCGCTGGTGGCTCGCTGGGGCGAGGCGCGTATCGGGCCGGTACAGGCGTGCTGAGCCTGGCGCTGCGGCGCCACTGGAGAACACCATGAGCGAGGTCTGTGAGCGACTGCCCCTCTTTCCCCTCAAGACCGTGCTTTTTCCTGGTGGCGTGTTGCCGCTGCGCGTCTTCGAGCCGCGTTACATGGACATGGTGACGGGCTGCATGCGTGAGGGCGGCAGCTTCGGCGTGTGTCTGATCGCCGCTGGCGAGGAGGTGGGCGAGACGGCGGTCCCGCACCCGGTGGGCACCGAGGCGTGTATCGAGGCCTGGGACATGGAGCAGGCCGGTGTGCTGAGCCTGGTCACGCGTGGCGGGCGGCGTTTCCGTGTCGAAGATCACGAAGTCGAGCGCGATGGCTTGCTGGTGGCGCGCGTGCGCTGGCAGGATGAGCCGCCTTCCGGGGGCGTTCCCGAGGCGCAGGCCGAGGTGCTGCCGCTGCTGCGCGCGATCGTGGCCGAACTCGGCGAACGCCTGCCGCCTCCGCACCGCTTCGACGATCTGGCCTGGGTGGGCGCGCGCTATGTGGAGTTGCTGCCGATTCCGCTGCTCGCCAAGCAGAAGCTCCTGGAACTGGATGATCCCCTGAGTCGTCTGGAGATCGTGCAGAAGTTCCTGCGCGAGCATGGCCTGCTTTCGAACACCGCCTGAGGGCGTGTAGCCGGCGTCATCCCAGCGTGAACAAACCGGGCGCGGCGAGGGCGTCTACGATGCGCCTTACTGGCGCGGGCAGCGCGGCGCCCTCTCGAGCGTCCAGCGCCAGCCATTGCAGCGCTGCTGCGTCGGCGCACAGGGGGGGCCGAGTTGCGGAGCGGATCAGGACGGGCTGCAATTCGAGCACGAAATGCGTGAAGGCATGGGTGAACGGGGTGAGGGGCGAGGGCTGCGCCCGCTCGAGCCCGAAGCGTACCATCGCCCAGGCGCTGATATCGTCTGTGGTGTCCGGTATTTCCGGCAGCGCGAGCAAGCCGCCCCAGATGCCGGCAGGAGGGCGGCGTTCCAGCAGCACGGCGTTCTCGTGCAGGATCACCGCGTAGCGCGCGCTGCGCCGTGGTACCGCTCTCTTCGGGCGTGGGGCGGGCAGTGTGGCTAGGCGGTCTTCCCGATAGGCCACGCAGTCGTGCTGGAACGGGCAGTGCGCGCAGGCTGGGCGGCTGCGTGTGCATACCGTGGCACCAAGATCCATCTGCGCCTGGATGTAGCGGCCGATGTCGCGCTCGGGCAGCAAGGACTCGGCCAGGGCCCACAGGCGCTCTTCGACCGCACGTTCGCCCGGAAAACCGTCCACGCCGAAGAGGCGGCACAGTACGCGCTTGACGTTGCCGTCGAGGATGGCGACACGCTCGCCGAAGGCGAAGGCGGCGATGGCGGCGGCGGTCGAGCGCCCAACCCCGGGAAGGGTGGCGATCGTGGCGGCTCTGTGCGGGAACTGGCCGGCGTGGTCGGCCATGATCATGCATGCGGCACGGTGCAGGTTGCGCGCGCGGGCGTAGTAGCCCAGCCCGCTCCAGAGCGCCATGACGTCCTCGACCGGGGCCACCGCCAGGCTGCCTACGTCGGGAAAGCGCGCGAGGAAGCGCTCGTAATACGGGATCACCGTCTCCACTCGCGTCTGCTGCAGCATGATCTCGGACAGCCAGATGCGGTATGGGTCGCGACCGTGCTGCCAGGGCAGGCCATGGCGACCGTGCGTGCGCTGCCAGGCGCACAGGCGGTGGGCGAAGTCGTTCAGGCGAGGGATATTCATGCGTGACCTGCGGTGGATCGGTGATGGGGTTCTCGACGCTGCACCCCCGGGCAGGGATAATCACGCGTTCTCCAACATTCCAACGACGCGCTTCCGACGTGTCGGACATTCCCCATGACCCAACAGCATCCTGCGGACGAGGACTTCTCGCGCCGCTTCCGTAACGCGCTCGGCATGTTTGCCACCGGGATCACCGTGGTGACCACACGTGGCCCGGGTGGAGAGCCGATCGGTCTCACGGTCAACTCCTTCAATTCGGTATCGCTCGACCCGGCGCTGGTCGTCTGGAGCCTGTCGAACAGCCTGCCCAGCAAGCCTGTGTTCGAAGCCTGCGAATACTACGCGATCAATGTGCTTGCGGAGGACCAGGCAGAGCTTTCGCAACGCTTCGCCAGCCGGCTCGACGACAAGTTCGACGGTCTGGCGTTTGACGAAGGCGTCGGCGGTGTGCCGCTGTTGCGGGGGTGCTGCGCCCGTTTCGAATGTCGCAACACCGTCCGCCATCCGGGGGGGGACCATCTGGTCTTCATCAGCGAGGTGCTCGGTTTCGAGCGTCACGAGCGCGCGCCGCTGATCTATTTTGGCGGCGCCTATCGGCGCTTGGCCGCCTGAGGGCGGCGCGGGTCGGCTTTATTTGCGCTTGCGCGCCGCGCTCTTTTCGACGAGCTCGATCTCGAAATCGCGCGCCGGGTCCAGCGCCAGCGCCAGCACCGACAGGCGCAGGCGCACGCCCTCTTCGTCCTCCGGTTTCTCGCGGGGCGTCAGGGCTTCGCGGCAGAAGGGGCCGTCGGGGTGGAAGTTCCACGCTTCGGGCGGCACCATCGCGCAGTCCGCGATCGCGCCATCTTCCACCTTCGCCCAGCACAGCAGCACACCGCGCGCGCCACTTACCCGTGCCAGGCCGATGCCTGGCTCCGGTGCGCTGACGTCGCTCAGTGGGGCGACCTCGTCGCTTTCGGGGTGGCGCATCCGGCTGGCGCAGTCGGCCAGGTCGATTGCGCGCGCGAACAGGCGCGCCGAAACTCGGTGGCCGCGGTCGAGCAGCAGCTTGACCAGCTGCGAGGCTGCATGTCGGGCAAGCGCGCCGGTTTCGGCGGGTGAGCCCCCTTGGGTGGGGCGACGGACGAACTCCTCCGTCGGCCAATGCCCGGCACTGGCTGTCCAGGCTGCGGCGCTCAGTGTGCCGAGCAGCGGAACGGTGCCTTCTTTCGCGGGCGTCGCCGCGCCCAGGCTGATCAGCGCGGCCATCACCGAGCTCAGGCTGCCGCCGGCCTCCAGGCGGTCGAGAAACTCGCCGATGCCGTGCGGCATGCGGATGCGGGTGAAGAAACCGGCGAGCAGTTCGCGCGCCACCAGATCGAGCACGTCCCCGCCCAGCGCCATCGCGTTTTCGGCGTCGGCGCAATGCATCAGGCGGCGGTGAAATTCGGTGTAACGGTTGTGGCGCGGCTCGAAACCGAGCCGTGCCGGCCACGCCAGCAGCAGGCGGTGCAGATGCGCATCGATCACCTCAGCGGCGAGCCAGCGCTCGGTGGCAAGGGCTTCCTCGCGCCCCGGCGCAGGCTGCCCGAGCGCAGCGGCACAGGCCAGGCGAACCGCGGTAGCGTGCGCGCGCGGGCTGATGGGCGCGTGCGCCTGCGCATGCTCGACAGCAGCTTCCGGGGTCATGCCGATCAATGAGCGCCCCATCCAGGCAACCTCAGGGAGTGTGACCCGTACGGACGCCACGACGCCCTGGCGATGGGTCGCAAGGATGTGAATGCGGTCGCTTGCCATGGCGGCTGGGGTGTTCATTGTCTGTTTTCGCTCGGAGGGCGCGGATAGCCGCAAGGATACCCCCATGACGACCCGATCGGTGCCCCCGATTGCTGCATAGCAGCAATAAAAAATACGCCACACTCATGTCGAATGTCACGGCAGAACATCGTGAAATGCCCCAGAATTCGCGACGGTGCTAGAATCCGGCGAGTAGATCGGACTACCCAAAATCCCACTCACACCAATCGAGGAAAAGCATGAACAAAGGTGAATTCGTCGAAGCCCTGGCTGACCGTCTGGATGTTTCCCGCGCTCAGGCCGACCGTGCGCTGTCGGGCGTGCTGGACATCATCGCCGAGCAACTGGGCAAGGGCGAGAAGGTTGCCTTCACCGGCTTTGGCTCTTTCGAGGTCTCCAAGCGCGCCGCCCGCACGGGTCGCAACCCGCAGACCGGCGCCACGATCGAGATCGCCGCATCCAGCGTGCCGAAGTTCACCGCTGGTGCAACGCTCAAGGCCGCGGTCAACAAGTAAGCGCATTCCGGACTCCCCGGGGGCGACTCCGGCTGGGCGGGCCATACTTGGGGTATCGGCCCGCTTTTTCGTTCACGGCCTTCCCGAAGCGCTCCCCGATTTCCCTTGCCGGGCAAGGCCTTGTTGGCGCTTCGCGGTAAAGATTTCTGCACCTTGGCTGGAAAAGCCGCTATACTTGCCGAGTTGTGCAATGCAGCAAAGGGCCGTATCCATTCCGCTGCGGATGAGGACATCCGCCGAAAACCGGCCCAAGGGACTGTAACCACAGCCCCATCGCCCCCGACCTCCCGTCGCCGGTTTCTCCTGAAACCGAGCGTTCCATGCGTTCTTCAGATCGTCTGGCTGCGTGACAACCGGTTGGTGCCGATGCGCGGTCCTTCTCCGACGCCGTCGCAGATCGACCGGCCACGCCCGTCGCGTCCGTCATGCAGCGATTGCCGCTGCGATACCGTAGCCGGTTCCCACCGGTACGGCGCGATGCCTTTGCGATCCGTCTCCCACGGATCCCGATCCGTCCCACCGCTTGCCGGTGCGGACAGCAAGACAGGAAGAACCATGACTTTCCAAAGCCTCGGCCTTGCCGACGAACTCCTCAAGGCCGTCGAGCAGACCGGTTACACCACCCCGACTCCGGTGCAGCTCCAGGCCATTCCGGCAGCGATCGCGGGCCGTGACCTGCTCGTTTCCAGCCATACCGGCAGCGGCAAGACCGCCGCCTTCACCCTGCCTGCCCTGCAGCGGATCGTCGGCCGTCGTCCGACACCGGGCAGCGGCCCGCGCGTGCTGGTGCTGACGCCCACTCGCGAGCTCGCCCAGCAGGTCGAGAAGGCGGTGCAGACCTACGGCAAGGCGCTGCGTTGGCTCAACACCGCCTGCCTTGTCGGCGGTGCGCCGATGTTTGCGCAGGTCAAGCAGCTCCAGCGGCAGTGCGATGTCGTCGTCGCTACGCCGGGCCGCCTCCTCGACCACCTCAACCGGCGCAAGATCAAGCTCTCGGACGTCGAGGTGCTGATCCTGGATGAAGCCGACCGCATGCTCGACATGGGCTTCGCTGAGGACATCGACGCCATCGTTGCCGCGACCCCGGGCAAGCGTCAGACCCTGCTGTTCTCGGCCACGCTCGATGGTGTGGTTGGCAGCATGGCCTCCCGCATGACGCGTGATCCGCAGCGTATCGAGATCGAAGTCGCCAAGGAAGACCGCGGCCAGATCGAGCAGCGACTGATGTTCGCCGACGATCTCGGCCACAAGAACCGCTTGCTCCACGCCCTGCTCGGTGAGGACGGGATGAACCAGGCGGTGGTATTCACCGCCACCAAGCGCAGTGCTGATGAACTGTCGCTTTCCCTGCAGGAAAAGGGCATCGCTGCCGCCGCCTTGCACGGTGACATGCACCAGACCCAGCGCAACCGCACCCTCGACCGCCTGCGCCAGGGCCGCATCGGCGTGCTGGTGGCGACCGACGTCGCCGCGCGCGGCATCGACGTCGCCGGTATCAGCCACGTCATCAACTTCGACCCGCCGCGCCAGGCCGAGGACTACGTGCACCGCATCGGTCGCACTGGCCGTGCCGGTCGCGACGGTATCGCAATCACGCTGTCCGGTCCGCGCGAAACGGGTCTGATCCGCGCCATCGAGCGCTTCACGGGCGGCCGCCTCGAAGTGCACACCATCGCCGGCATGGAGCCCTCGCCGCGCAAGCCGTCCGGCCCGCGTCCGGGCGGCAATGGCGGCCGTCGCTTCGGCAGTGGCGGAGGCTACGCTCGTCCGGGTGGCAACGGTGGCCGCGGCCCAGGGCGCGACGGCCACCCCTCGCGCAACGAGCGCAACCACGGCGATCGCCAAGCGTACGGCGGGGAGCGTCGTCAGCGCGCCGGCCGTGACTGATCTTCTTGCGCGCGCCCTCCTTGCGCTTTCGCTCGCCGCGATGCCCGCCCTTGCGGGCGCGGCGGCGACCGGGGACTGCGAGCTGATGCTTGCCGTGGAGCGCAACGGAGCGATTCAGCTGTGGTCGGCCGCAGCCGGGGTGAGGGAGGTGGGGCGAGGCGGATGCGCAGCGCTTGATCCGATGGCCCGGCGGCTGGCTTGGTGCGCACCATCCGATGAGGAGGACTGGCGCGCACGCGTGCTCTGGATCCTGCCCCTGGGGGCTGGCAGCCGCGTCGAGCGCGAGCGTGCCTACGAGGCGCCGGAGGGAGCTTTCATCAGCGAGGCCGCCTGGTCGCCGGATGGGCAGCGTCTGGCCTTTCTGCTGACCGATGCCCGTTTCCGCAGCCACCTGCTGGTTTGGCGCGATGGCCGTGTCGATCGCATCGCCAGCGCGTCAGTGGATGAAGACCCGCAGTGGTGGAGCCTGGGCTGGCTCGCCGACGGCGAGCAGCTCACCGTCCATGACATGCAGCGGCTCCACACGATTGAGCATCGGACCGGCGAACGGCACCGTGAACCGCTGCTCAAGCTCGGCATCCCGCCGGACGCTATGAGCAGCAGCGACCGCGTCAGACCGGCTCCGGACGATCCCCAGCTTTTCGCCTTTACTCGTATGGCTCAAGGCTCTGAGCGTCTTCAACGCGTGCTGCACGAACCGGGCAGTGCGCTCTTCTTGCATGACCGTTTCGTGGGCAAGGGGAAAAACCTGCGCCTGAGCGATGAAGACACTGTGGTGGTGGATGCCACTTGGGTGCCCGATGGGCGCAGTCTGGTGTTTTCCGGTTACCGGGCCGGGCAGGCGCAGGAAACCGATCCCTTTCGTCTCTATCGTATCGAGCGACATGGTGGCCGCGCGGCGGAGCTGACCCGCGGTGAACGCGCCAGCGCTGCCTGTCTGCGTCCATCCGCGTTACCTGACCATTCCCGCTGAAGAGCGCGTCCGCGCGGTCGCTCCGCGTGCTCGTTTCAGAGCATGCTTTCCAGGAAGGCCCGCGTGCGCGGATGCTCGGGATTGGCGAAGAACTCCGCCGCCGGGCGCGACTCGATGAGTTCGCCGCCGTCCATGAACACCACGCGGCTTGCCACCTCGCGCGCAAAGCCCATCTCGTGCGTCACCACCAGCATGGTCATGTGCTCGTCGGCGAGCTGGCGCATGGTGCGCAGCACCTCGCCGGTCAGCTCCGGGTCGAGTGCGGAAGTCGGCTCGTCGAACAGCATGATGTCCGGCTCCATCGCCAGCGCACGCGCGATCGCCACGCGCTGCTTCTGTCCGCCCGAGAGCCGTGACGGATAGGCCTCGCGCTTGTCGAAGAGGCCGACCTTCTTCAACAACTCCTCGGCCTTGGGCAGGATGGCCTCGCGCTTCATGCCCTTCACCGTGATTGGCGCCTCGATCACGTTCTGCAGCACGGTCAGGTGCGGAAACAGGTTGAAGTGCTGGAACACCATGCCCATGCGCGCACAGATCCGGCGCACCTCGGCGTCGGCGACGTAGTGTGCGCGGCCGCTCGCGTCATCGTGGGCGAGCACGTCGCCCTCGATGACGATGCGCCCGGCGTCGATGGTCTCGAGGTGGTTGAGGCAGCGCAGGAAGGTGCTCTTGCCCGAGCCCGAGGGGCCGATCACCGCGACCACTTCGCCCTTCGCGAGCGTCAGCGAAACGCCCTTCAACACCTCGTTGGCGCCGAAGCGCTTGTGGATGCCGTTGGCGAGGATCATCGGTTCGCTCATCGACGCGGCCTCAGTCATAGACGGCATGGCGTTTCTCCAGGCGCTGGAAGAACCAGGTCAGCACCAGCGTCATCAGCAGGTAGAAGCCCGCGGCGACGATGAAAGGCGTGATGGTGAAGTCGCGCTGCACGATGCCGCGTGCGGCGCGCAGCAGGTCGTTGAGCGCAAGCACGTAGATCAGCGAGGTGTCCTTGACCAGGGTGATGGTCTCGTTGCTCATCGGCGGCAGGATGCGCTTGACCATCTGCGGCAGCACGATGCGGCGCATGGTCTGGCCGTAGGAAAAACCGAGCACCTTGGCGCCCTCGTACTGGCCGCGATCGATGGACTGGATGCCGGCGCGGAAGATCTCGGCGAAGTAGGCCGCGTAGTTGAGCGCGAAGGCCACGATCGCCGCCGGGAAGTCGGGCAGGCGGATGCCCACCACCGGCACGAAGGGCAGCGCGTAGTAGATGAACAGCATCTGCAGCATCAGCGGCGTGCCGCGCATCAGCCAGATGTAGCCATTGACGGCCTGGCTGGCGACGGTGAAACGCGAGATACGGATCAGCGCCAGCGCCAGGCCGAGCGGCACGGCCAGTGCGAGCGTGATGAAGAACAGCTTGAGCGTGACCAGCGAGCCCTCGGCGAGCGGGCCGAGGATGCTGAGGATGTAGTCCATGAGGGAATTCCGGGCAGGGCGCGCGCGTCGCGCGAGGCCGGCGGACGCGCCGAATCACGGCTGCCCGCACGGCCCGAATGGACTTACTTGATGATGTCCTTGCCGAACCACTCGGTGGAGATGCGCGCCGCGCTGCCGTCGGCCTTCATCTCGTCCATCGCCTTCTGCAGCCTGGCCAGCAACTCGGTGTCGTCCTTGCGCGTGCCGACGCCGTACTCCTCGGTGCCGAAGTGGTCGTCGAGCACCACGTAGTCGCCGGGCTTCTTGGCGGTGTAGTAGCGGCCCACGACCTCGTCCAGCACCACGGCGTCCAGGCGGCCGGTGGTCAGGTCCATCAGCGCGGTGACGTTGTCGCCGAACTTCTTCAGCTCCTTGAAGGAAGCCGCGATCGGGTCCTTCTGCACCGCGTCGATCGCGCTGCTGCCGTCCTGGATGCCGATGGTCTTGTCGGCGAGGTCGGCCTTGGTCTTCACCGCCGAGTTGGCGGGCACCACGATGATCTGGTGGTTTTCCATGTAGGCGGTGGTGAAGCCGATGTTCTTCCGGCGTTCTTCGGTGATGGTGAGGCCGTTCCACAGCGCGTCGACGCGCTTGCCATTCAGCTCCGCCTCCTTGGCGCTCCAGTCGATCGGCTTGAACTCGACTTCGATACCGAGGCGCTTGGCGGCTTCCTTGGCGAGGTCGATGTCGAAGCCGACGAGTTCGTTCTTCTCGTTGCGGAAACCCATCGGCGGGAAGTTGTCGTCGAGGCCGATGACGATCTTCGTGGGGGCGGTCGGCGCGGGGGCGGCGGACTGCGCGGCGGGGGCGCTGTCGTTGTTGCCGCAACCGGTCAGCAGGGCGCCGGCGGTGAGGGAGAGCATCAGCAGGGAAGAGAATTTGTTCATGATCCGACTCGGAAAGGACTGGGAAAGAGCGCCTGCACCCGCATGGGCGTGCGCCCGTGAACCGACTTTACGCTGCGGCGCGGCACGCAAAGGCGCGATTCTCCCCGTGAAGCCGTGATCGGGCAACCACTGCGCCACGGCTGCGTGCAGACATAAAAGAAACCCGCCACCCGTGGAAGCGGGTGGCGGGTGAGCGCAAGACCGGTTGGCCGAGGGGGTGAGAGAGAGGCCCTGCTCCCGGTTTTGGGCGCCCGAAGGCGGTCTCAGGCGCCCAACAGCAGGGCGCCGGTGCCGGCGATGGCGCCGCCGCTGATGCGCAGCACCGTGCGGCCGAGCGCGCTGTCCGGAACGAGTCGGGCGAGCGCAAAGCCGATCAGGTGAAGGGCGGCGGTGGCGAGGGCGAAGCCAAGGGTGTACGCGAGCACCGAGCCATCGCCCATTTCGGCGTGGTGTGCATGGCCGTGGAAAAGCGCGAAGCCGGTGACCAGCGGAAGCGCGGCGGGGAGCGGCAGGCGGGCCAGGAAGGCGATCAGCAGGCCGAGGACCAGCACCGAGGCGGCGATGCCGGCTTCCACTGCAGGCAATTCGATGGCGAGGGCCGAGAGGGTTGCGCCGGCGAGCATCGCCAGCACGAAGCTGGCAGGGAGCATCCAGCGTGCGCGCTTCTGCTGGCGGGCGGCGAACAGGCCGACGGCCAGCATTGCGAGCAGGTGGTCCAGACCGCCGATCGGGTGGGAGAGGCCGCTTGCGAGGCTGGCAGCGTCGTGGCCAGGGTGGGCGAATACCGGTGCGGTAGCCGAGAGGAGGGCCAGGAGGGTCAGCGGCCGGACGAAGTTGCGACAGGTGGCGTGCATGAGTGTGATTCCTTTGCGGCGTGCGGTCGAAGAACAAGGCTGAGTCAGCGAGGACGCATGACTGCTATCAAGATGCGTGCCAGGTCTGCGTCGGACCTGGAATCCGCAGGCTGCAGTGCCTGCAGTGTTCAAGAGATGGTCGAATGCTTTCCGGTTACTGGGCGTCACCGGCAGCCGATTGACCAGGTGTGCCCTTGTCCTGCGTTCCAGCCAGGGGCAGTGTCAGCACCAGGACTGCGCCGCCCTGCGGGGCGTTTTCGGCCAGCAGTTGCCCGCCATGGCGCTCGACGATGCCATAGCTGATCGACAGCCCGAGCCCGGTGCCCTTGCCTACCGGCTTGGTGGTGAAGAAGGGGTCGAAGATGCGGCCGATCACCGCCTCGGGGATACCCGGCCCGTTGTCGTGAAAGCGCAGTTCCACCTCGCCCTCGCGGAGCGTGGCGCCGATGCGAAGGGTGGGCGGGCCGTCGCCCTGGGTGGCGGCGGCCCAGGCGTTCTCGATCAGGTTGGTGACGACCTGCTGGATGCGCCCGGACGATCCGTGCAGCGGTATGGACCGCGGTAACGCGAGTTCGACGCGGAAGCTCTCGCGTGCGGCCTTGCACACCCAGCGCACTGCGCGCTCGATGACCGCGACCAGATCGAAGTCTTCGGCCTCGCCGCGGTCCATCACGGAGAAGCGTTTCAGACCGTCGACGATCGCCCGCGTGCGCTCGGCGCCTTCGAGGGTGCCCTCGATCAGCGAGGGCAGGTCGGCGAGGATGCGGTCGATGCGCAGCGTACGTCGCGCCTCGTCGATCTCCTTGGCACCGGCGCCGCCGTGAATGTGGCCGATATATTCGGAGAGGCGCTCGGCGTAGCGGCGTAGCGCATGCACGTTGCCGAGGACGAAGCTGATCGGGTTGTTGAGTTCGTGCGCGACGCCTGCAACCAGGCGTCCGAGCGAGGCCATCTTCTCGGCATGGAGCAACTGCTGCTGGGTGCGCTTGAGATCTTCATGCGCCTGATGCAGCGCCTCGTAGGCACGACGCAGCTCCCCAACCGGCCGCCCGGTGATGACCATGCCGAGCGACTTGCCGACGGCGCTGAAGCGCGGCGTACAGTTCAGCGACACCGGCACGGCGCTGCCGTCACGCGCGCGCAGCGGCAGCTCGCAGTCATGCACTTCCCTGGGACCTTGTTCGAGCAGGCGTCGGCGCGCCTCGGCGGCGGCTTGCGGATCCGCGAACAGTTCCATCATCGGCGTGCCGCGCAGGTCGTCGATGCTGCGCCCGCAGAAGGCCTCGAGCGAGCGGTTCGCGTCCTGGATCACGCCGTTGCGGTCGCACACCAGCATGATGTCGGACATTGAGGTGAGCACCGAGAAGATGAACTGCTGTGACTCTTCGAGCTTGGCGTTCTTCTGCTCGAGCGCGACCTCGTACTGCAGCAGGTCGGAGTACACCTCGTCCATCTTGTCGATGACCTCCAGCCACACGTCCTCGCTCACGCCGACGAGTTCGCCGGGGTGGGCGGTGTGCTGCAGCGGCGGGGTCGGGCTGTCGTCCTGGGACATGATCGGGTCTCCGGTCGGGCAGACGGGCGGTTCGGTCAATGCACCGTGCACGACATGCACGGATCGAAGGAGCGCACGATGTGCTGGACGGCGAGCGGCACGCGCTCGTCCTCGCCGACCGGCGTGCCGGCGAGCGCCTGTTCCAGCGCGCCGGGCTGGCCGGCGCCGTCGCGCGGCGAGAAATTCCAGGTGGTGGGGGCGATGATCTGGTAGTTCGCTATCACGCCCTTGTTCACCACCAGCCAGTGGCCGAGCGAGCCGCGCGCGGCCTCGACCAGCCCCGCGCCGCGCGTCTGCTCGGGCATCTCGCCTTGTATGCAGAAAGGTTCGCCGGGCACGATGGCCTGGACCCAGTGCTCCATCGCGGGCAGTACGCGGGCGAGCTCCAGCGTACGCGCGGTAACGCGGCTGAGCACGTTGCCGCCGCCCCGAGCGACCAGGTCGCGGACCAGCGGGTGGCCGTCGATCAACTGGCGTGCGAGCGCGCCGCATTCGAGTGTCTGGCCGTCGAGCCGCGGCGCCTTGCACCAGGAGTAGGCACCCTCCTTGTCGGCGACCGGTTCGGTGCGCGCAGAGAAGGGGTGTGCGCCTGTGGGGTGCGCGCCTGGGGAGTGCCTGCCCGGGTCGTCCCGCAGCCAGGCGTGGCGCCCGTCCTCGGTGATCGCCTGCGGGTCGAGCGGCGCTGCCATGCCCTCTTGCCAGGTGCCGGACGCGAACAGCGCTTGCCCGTTCAGGGGGTAGGCGCCGAAGGACAGGAAGCGATCGCCAGCGCGGCCGAGCGATGCGAGCGAGAGGGCGCGTGCGATGTGCAGGAAATGGCGGAAATCGCCCTCGTGTGCGGTGCGCGCATCGGCCCAACGCCACAACGCCGCTTCGGAGTCGAGCGCGGCGAAGGCTTCGAGGCTGTCGCCCAGCAGTCGCTGCTCGAGAAACAGGCGGAAGCGGCGCAGCAGCGCGAGCAGGCGCAGCTTGTCGTTCTTGGCCACCGTACGCGTGCTGCCCCCGGGCTGCAGGGCCAGCGTATGTGGCCATTTGCCCGCCAGCGTGCCGGTGAGCTCGAGAAAGGCGGCGCGTGCCGGCAGCACCTCGGCGGTCGCGCTTCCCTTCACGGCTTCGAAGCGGGCGCGGGCGGCGGCATGCCAGTTCTGCGTGCGGTAGGCTTCGCGCGCAAAATCGGGCATGAAGAACAGATAGAAGTGGGTGACATGGTCGGCGAGGTTCTCGGCGGCCAGCACCAGCGCCGAAACGAGCTCGCCGTTGGGGGCAGGCACGATGCCCATCGCCGCACGCAGCGCGGCAGCGGCCGCGGCGGATTGCGACACCGAGCAGATGCCACAGATGCGCGGCACGAACACCAACGCGTCGAGCGGCGTCTTGCCAAGCAGCACGTTCTCGAAGCCGCGGTATAGCGGTGCGGTCACCTGCGCGCTGCGCACGTGCCCGTCTGCGACTTCGAGGCTCACCTCCAGGTCGCCTTCGACGCGATTGAAGGGGCCGAGCACGATGCGGCGCATGCAATCTCCGTCAGTATTTCCGCCCGTTGCCGCGAATCGCGGGCGGCACGACCGGGTGGTCGGAACGAGCATTCTCCCTTACCCGGCGCGGGGTCGCCGACTTGGACAGCGCGGCGAGCGCGACGAACCAGGCCTTGGGCATGTCCGCGGGCAGGCCGATCGGGATGCCCGCCACCTTGGGCGTCTGGTGGAAGGGGTGGCCCGGGTCTTCGAAGCCGGGTTCGGTGCAGCCGATGCAGGCAAAGCCGCCCTCGGGGCAGGAGCCCGCGCCGTTCCACAGCCGGGTGTTGCAGTCGGCGTGTGCCTGGGTGCCCATGCAGCCCAGGTTTTCCATCAGGCAGCCGAGCTGGGAAAGCTCCGCTGCGCTTGCCTTGAACTCGTAGTACTCGTTGCGGCTGCAGCCATGATGGACGAGCTTGTCGGCATAGAAGCGGGGGCGGCCGAGGGGGTCGAAGTCTGCCGCCTCGAAGGCGTCCGCAGCCAGCCCGAGCAGGGTTTCCACCACCCAGCCGGGGTGGGTGGGGCAGCCGGCAACGTTGATCACCGGCAGCCCCGCCTGCGAGCGCCAGTCCGCGCCGAGCAGGCCGCCGGGCAGGTCGCCGTCATACTGCAGGCCGCAGGCGTCGGTGGGGTTCAGGCCCGAACTCGTCATGCCGCCGAAGGCCGCGCAGCTGCCCACCGCCACCACATGGCGTGCGCGTGCGGCGAGGGTGCTTACCCATTCGATCATCGGCTTGCCTGTGCCGGCGAGCAGGTGGAAGCGGCCGCTGCCATTGGGGCCGCGCAGCAGCGCGCCCTCCACGCACAGGATGTCGACCCGCTGGCGGCCTTCGGCGCAGGCTTCCAGAAGGTCGGTCGCCTCCACGCAGGTCTGTTCGGACAGGGAGGGATGCCACAGCAGCTCGATGCCGCCCGCCCCCAGCGTGCCCACTAGATCGCCGGCGTCGTGGCACAGCAGCGACATCGTGCACCCGCCGCAGCCGCCGGATTGCAGCCAGAGCAGGTTCATTGCGCGGCTCCCGCGGCATCCGTTGCATCGGTTTCCTCGCTGCCCTCGGCGGAGTCTGCCCGGTCGTCCAGGCCCCAGCGCGCGAGCTTGCTGCGCAGGCCGACGCGCGACAGGCCGAGCTCGGCGGCCGTGCGGGTCTTGTTCCAGCGGTGGCGGATCAGGCAGGCGTGTACGATGCGCGCCTCGAGCGCATCGAGCCGGCTGCGCAGGTCACCTTCCAGGCCGCCCAGCCAGGACAGCGTGGCCTCGTCCTCCTCGGCTGCGGCATGCAGCACGCGCGGCGACAGGTGCGCGGCCGACAGGCGAGGGCCTTCGGCGAGCGCGATCATGCGCAGCACCTCGTTGCGCAACTCGCGCACGTTGCCGGGCCAGCGGTAGGCGCGTAGGCGGCCGAGGATCTCGTCGTCGAGTGGTTCGAGTGCGAGCCCCAGCGCGGCCGCGTTGTCCTGCAGGTAATGCTGCGCGATCAGCGGGATGTCCATCGGCCGTTCGCGCAGCGGCGGCACGCGCACGGTGATCGCGGCGAGGCGGTAGTAGAGATCCTCGCGGAAACGGCCGGCGCGCACCTCTTCCTCAAGGTTGCGGTTGGTGGCGGCAATCACGCGCACATCCACCGGCACCGGTCGTGGCGCACCCACCGGCCGCACCTCGCCCTCCTGCAGCACGCGCAGCAGCTTGACCTGGAAGGCGGCCGAGGTTTCGCCGATCTCGTCGAGCAGGATGGAGCCGCCGCTGGCCTGGCGGAACAAGCCCTCGCGATCCTCGGTGGCGCCGGTGTAGGCGCCGCGGCGGGCGCCGAAGAGCTCGGACTCGAGCAGGGTGTCGGGGAGCGCGCCGCAGTTCTCGACAATGAACGCGTTGGCCTCGCGCGGGCTGCCGTAGTGCAGCGCGCGTGCGAGCAGCTCCTTGCCGGTGCCGGACTCGCCGGTCAGCAGCACCGGGATGTCGTAGCCGGCGACCTTGTCGACCAGGGCGCAGATGGCGTTCATCGGCGAGTCGGGCGCGCGCAGCAGGGCGCCGCCGCGCTGGCGGTCGCGCACCGCCTCGCGCTTGCCGGCGACGCGCTGGCGCAGCACCGGCGCCGCCACCTTGAGGTCCAGGCTCAGGCGCTCGTTCTCGGCCTGCAGGCGCTGCATCTGCGCGGCGTTGCGCAGGGTCAGCAGCAGCTGCTCGGGCTGCCAGGGCTTGAGTAAGTACTGGAAGATACCGGCCTCGTTGATGCCGGCGATGATGTCCTCGGAGTCGGTGTAGCCGGAGATGATGATGCGCACTGCGTCCGGCCAGCGCTCGCGTACCTCGCGCAGCAGCACCACGCCCGAGGTGCCGGGCATGCGCTGGTCGCTGAGCACGATCTGGATCCACTCCCGCGACAGAATCTCCAGCGCCTCGTCGGCCGACGAGGCGGTGAACACCTCGAAGTCCTCGTCCAGCGTGCGGCGCAAGGCCTCCTGCGAGCGCAGCTCATCATCGACGACGAGAACGGTGGGCAGGGTCGGGGTGGGCATGGAGGGCGCAGCTTCCTTCAGGGGGTGAGGATCGTTTCCCGGGGCGGCGAGACCTGCCAGCCCAGGTCGCGGTGGCGGGCGAGGTGGCGCGGCGTCCACGACTGCGCGCTCTTGAGCACGAAGTGGAAACGCGCCACATGGTAGCTCGGGTCGAAGCCGTAGAAGTTGCGCCGCATCATGTCGAGCTCGGCGGCGCGATAGGCGGCGAGCGGCTTCTCGGCCTCGTCGGCGGCGCGGCGGCCGGCCTTGTCGGCGATACGTGCGGCGAGCGCCGGGTCGGTGGCGAGCGCGCGTGCACGCGCCTCCACCTCGGCCGCAAAGTCCGCGCGGCCGGTGCCGAAGCAGTCATCGATCAGCCCTTGCACCGCCGCCTGGCGGGCGAGCAGCGGCAGGCGGTTGCGCATGATTGCGCGCGCGGCGTTCCCGCCCACCCGGCGCGGCAGCAGGTAGGTCCAGTACTCGGAGCCGAACAGGTTGCCCATGTTCTTGTAGTGCGGGTTCATCACCACCCCTTCGCGCGCCCATACAAGGTCGCAGGCGAGGGCGAGAAAGCAGCCGCCGGCGCCGGCGTTGCCGCGCAGCGCGGCGACGGTGAGGCGGTCGGTGAGCCCGAGCAGCGCCAGGCAGACGTCGTCGATGGCCTCGATGTTGGCCCAGGACTCGTCGGCCGGCGAGGGCGCCGCCTCGATGGTGTTGAGGTGGATGCCGTTGGACCAGAAGCCGGCGCCGCCGTCGAGCACCAGCACCCGCGTCGGGCGGCTGCGGGCAAACGCGATTGCGGCGAGCAGGCGGCGGCACTGCGCAGTGGACATCGCACCGTTGTAGAACGTGAAGGACAGCACGCCGAGCGCGCCATCGTCCGTCTCGCGGTAGGCGAGCTCGCGGTAGCCGAGCGTCGCCGGATCGGCGCCGGGCGGCGTTATCAGCGTGGCGGGCAGTTCCGGCAGCGTTGCTGCCTCGGTGGCGAAGGCGAGCGTGGCTGGGAGCTTGAACGGATGCGGGCTGTCGGCGCGGCGCACGTGGCCGATCCACACCGCGCCGTCCGCCGTGGCGCGCAGCAATGCGCCGTCGCGGCGGGCGAGCAGCGTGCCGGGCGCGGCGTGCTCGCAGCCGGCCGGCCGGCGCCCGGGGTGGGCGTCAAAGAGATGACAGGCTTGATCGAAGAGCGCGTCGGCCACGCCGGGGAAGCCGTCGGCGGCGCGGATGCGGGCGAGGATCTCGGCGCTGCCCATGCGCGCCCAGTCGAGCGCGCGATCGGCCTGGCACATCAGCGGGCGCAGGCGGCCGCGCGCATCGCTGATTTCCGCCAGCGGGCGCGGCTGCCAGCGACCCGCGCGCCAGTCGGGCACGCGGGCGAGCGCCTCGCGCACCGCGGCAAGCGCGCCGGCGGTGGTCTCGTTGCGATAGATGTCGGCCTTGGCCGCTGCGCGCAGCGGGAACTCACGGCTCGCCCACACCGGACCGGCGTCCATCTCGGCCTCGGCCTGCAGCACGGTGACGCCCCACCGCTTGTCGCCACCCTCAGCCTCGGCTTCCTGGATCGCCCAGTCGAGCGCGGAGGGGCCGCGGTCGCCGACGATGCCGGGATGCACGATCAGGGTGAGGTGGCGGCGCCAGACCGATTCCGGCACCGCACGCTTGAGGAAGGGCGCCACGATCACGTCGGGCGCGAACAGCGCCACTGCCTCCTTGGTCACGTTGTCGGCGATGTCGAACTCCACCGAGACTTCGTGACCGTCGGCGCCGAGCTCGGCGAACAGGCGCTGGGCCAGGCCGTTGAAGCTGTGGGTGAGCAGCAGGATGCGCAGCGCCGCGGCCATCAGCAGATCCTCGGCAGTTGCTCGCCAGCGAGCCAGTCCACCATGCGTCGCCCGCCGAAGCCGGTGCGGATCTGCACGAAGTGCTGCGGGTCGGCGGTGGCGGTGCCGATGCGCGCCGCCTCGGCGCCGAGCGGGTGGGCGCGCAGCGCGGCGAGCGCGGCCTCGGCATGCTCGGGTGCACACAGCACGACCAGCTTGCCCTCGTTGGCGACGTAGAGCGGGTCCAGGCCGAGCAGTTCGCAGGCCGCGTGCACCTGGGACGATACCGGGATCGCCGCCTCGTCGAGCTCCATGCCCACGCCCGACTGCATGGCGATCTCGTTCAGCGTGGTCGCCAGGCCGCCGCGGGTGGGGTCGCGTAGCACGCGGATCGCCTCGGCCGGCACCGCGGCATACAGCGCCTCGATGAGGCCGTTGAGTGCCGCGCTGTCGGAGACGATCTCGGAGTCGAAGGCCAGCGATTCGCGCTGCGCCATGATCGCCATGCCGTGGTCGCCGATGCGCCCGGACAGCAGCACCACGTCGCCAGGCCGCGCACGTGCGCCGCCCGGATCGCGCCCGGCCGGCAGCGCGCCGACGCCGGTGGTGGTGATGAAGACGCCGTCGCCCTTGCCCTGCTCGACTACCTTGGTGTCGCCGGTCACCACCATGACCCCGGCCGCGCGTGCGGCGGCGGCCATCGAATCGACGATGCGGGCGAGTTCGGCGAGCGCATAGCCTTCCTCGAGGATGAAGCTGGCGGCCAGGTAGAGCGGGCGCGCGCCCATCACCGCGAGGTCGTTCACCGTGCCGTGCACCGACAGGCTGCCGATGTCGCCGCCGGGGAAGAACAGCGGGCTCACCACGTGGGCGTCGGTCGCCATCACCAGGCGCTCGCCCGCCGCCGGCGCGGGCAGCACCGCGCCGTCGTCGCCGCGGGCGAGGAAGTCGTTGGCGAAGGCGCGCGCGAAGAGTTCGGAGATCAGCTGCGCCATCGCCCGCCCGCCGGCGCCGAAGCCTAGATCGACGCGGCCGTTGCGCAAGTCCAGTGGGCGGACGTAGCCGGGTTTGACGGTGTTCATGCGGTTTCCTGGTTTGCGTTCAGGCGTGCGGCGCCCTCGACGACGCGCACCGGCACGTCGCGGAAGCGCCCGTAGTTGTAGTGTGCGGCGCAGGCGCCCTCGGAGGACACCATGCAAGAGCCCATCGGCGTTTCCGGGGTGCACACGGTGCCGAACAGCTTGCAGTCGGTCGGCTTCTTCACTCCGCGCAGGATCGCGCCGCATTCGCACGCGCGGTTGTCGGGCACCGGGCGGTAGTCGAGGCCGAACTTCGCCTCCGCGTCCCAGGGCGCGAGGGCGGCGCGGATGCGCAGTGCGGAGTAGGGCACCAGGCCCAAGCCGCGCCATTCGAAGCTGCGCCGCAGCTCGAAGGTCTCGGCGACCAGGGTCTTGGCCTTGAGGTTGCCGTCCGGCACCACCGCGCGCGCGAACTCGTTCTCCACCTCGGCGCGGCCTTCGTTGACCTGGCGCACCAGCATGCGGATCGCCTGCATCACGTCGAGCGGCTCGAAGCCGGCGATCACTACCGGCTTGCGGTACTCCTCGGCGAAGAACGCATAGGGCTGGCTGCCGATGATGGTCGATACGTGGGCAGGGCCGATGAAGCCGTCCAGCGGCACGGTGCCGAGCCGGCGCACCTCGGGCGACTCGAGGATGGTGGAGATTGCCGACGGCGTGAGCACGTGGTTGCAGATCACGCTGAAGTTGGTAACGCCCTGTGCCGCGGCCTGGCGCAGCACGAGCGCGGTGGGCGGCGTGGTGGTCTCGAAGCCGATCGCGAAGAAAACCACCTCGCGCGCCGGCTCGCGTGCGGCAAGCGCGAGCGCGTCGGCGGCGGAATACACCATGCGCACGTCGGCGCCCCGGGCCTTGGCCTTGAGCAATGACAGGCCGTCGGAGGCGGGCACGCGCAGGCAGTCGCCGTAGGTGCACAGGATCACCTCGGGGCGCGAGAGCGCGAGCTGGATCGCCATGTCCACGCGCCCGATCGGCAGCACGCACACCGGGCAGCCGGGGCCGTGGATCATGCGCACGTTGGGCGGCAGCAGGTCGGTGACGCCGTAGCGCGAGATGGCGTGGGTGTGGCCGCCGCAGAACTCCATGAAGGCGTAGTCGCGGCCGGTGTCGGCCTCGCGCGCGATCGCCCGCGCAAGCCCCGCGGCGAGCGTGCCGTCGCGGAATTCGTCCACGTACTTCATCGTGTCGCCCTGTGCCTCATGGGCTTGCCCTGCGCGCTCATTGCGCAGCGGCCGCTGCTGTGGCGTCGTCTGCGAATGCGGCCTCGGGGTCGATCCCCGCCTCGGCGAACAGTGCCAGGGTCTGTGCGGCCTCCTCGGGATCGAGGCGGGTCAGGGCGTAGCCGACATGCACGATCACGTAGTCACCGACGGCCGCGCCATCGACGAGCGCGAGCGAGATGTCCTTGCGCACGCCGCCGAGTTCGACGCGGCACTGGTCGTCGGGCAGCAGTTCGACGATGCGGGCGGGGATGGCGAGACACATGCTCAGGTTTCCTTTGCGGCGAGATGATGCATGGCGACCCAGGCCTGGCCGAGCGCGAGCCCGGCATCGCCGGGCGACAGCTGGCGGGCGCCGAGCACCTGCAGGCTGCTCGCCGGCAGGCTGGCGTGCAGCGCCTCCGAGAGCAGGCGGTTGTGCAGGCAGCCGCCGGACAATACCACGGTGTCGCAGCCGGTCAATTGGCGCCCGGCGGCGACCCAGTCGGCCAGCGCGGCGGCCAGTGTGGCCTGGAAGCGGGCGGCGCCGCGCACTGCGTCGTGCTCGTCGGCGAGGCGCAGCAGCAGGGGGTGCAGGTCGAGTTCGAGGGTGATGCCCTTGGGAGGCGTTTCGGGCTGCACGCCCTGCGTGGCGCCACCGTCTGCTGTGCTGCGGGTCTTGAGCTGCCAGTCGGTGCGCGCCACCGCTGGGGCGCTTGCGCGGCTGGCGAGCTGCTCCAGGGCAATGGCGGCCTCGGCCTCCATCTGCATGACCTCGCAGATGCCGAGCAGGCCCGCCGCGGCGTCGAAGTGGCGGCCCAGGCTGGAGGTCGCCGGGGACAGCGCGGGGCGTGCCAGCACATGGCCCAGCATGGCCGCCGCGGGCTGGTGCGCAAAGCGGTGCGGGATTTCGTCGCCACGCCCGCAGGCGTGCAGCAGCGCCGCCGCCATGCGCCAGGGTTCGCGCGCGGCGCGGTCGCCGCCGGGTAGATGCAGCGGGCGCAGGTGGCCGAGGCGCACGAACTCGCTGCCCGCCACCCACAGCAGTTCGCCGCCCCAGGCCTCGCCATCGGTGCCCAGACCGACGCCATCCAGGGCGAGGCCGAGCACCGGCCGTGCGTTGAAGCGGCCATGCTCGGCGAGCACGGCGCCGACGTGGGCATGGTGATGCTGGACGCCGATCGCCGGCACGCCGAGCCGGGCGGCAAGTTCGGTGGCGACGCGGGTGGAGTGGAAGTCGGGGTGCAGGTCGTGAGCGATGGCGCGCAGCGGCCCGCCCGCTTGCGCGATCAGCGCCTCGGCCGCGGGGGCGACGCGGCGACAGGCGTCGGCGTTGTCGAGGTCGCCGAGGTTGGGACCGAAGGCCGCGCCGTCCGTTTCGAGCAGGCAGGAGGCGTGCTTGAACCACGCCCCCAGCGCGAGGATGGGCAGCTGCTGCGCCTGCTCGTTCAGCGCGAGCTTCATGCCTGCGGCGCGGTGGCGCGTGCGGCGCCCAGGCCGGCCTCGATCCATGCCAGCCATTCGTCCAGGCCTTCGCCGGTGGTGGCCGAGCTGCGGATCACGCGCAGGGCAGGGTTCACCCGCAGCGCGTACTCGATGGCACGCTGCGCGTCGAAGCGCAGATAGGGCAAGAGGTCGACCTTGTTGAGCAGCATCACGCTTGCGGCGGCGAACATGTCGGGGTACTTCAGCGGTTTGTCCTCGCCCTCGGTCACAGACAGGATGGCGACCTTGTGCGCTTCGCCGAGGTCGAAGGCGGCTGGGCAGACCAGGTTGCCGACGTTCTCGATCAGCAGCAGGCTGCCGTCGGTGAGCCCCATGCGCGGCAGCGCGCGGGCGACCATGTCGGCGTCGAGATGACAGCCCTTGCCGGTGTTGATCTGCAGCGCGGGCACACCGGTGGCGCGGATGCGTTCGGCGTCGAATTCGGTCTGCTGGTCGCCTTCGATCACCGCTGCCGGAATCCGTCCGGCCAGCGCCTCGAGCGTACTTACCAGCAGCGAGGTCTTGCCCGAGCCCGGGCTGGACACCAGGTTCAGCGCGAAGATGCCGTGCGCGCGCAGCCAGGCGCGGTTCTGGTCGGCGCGGGCGTCGTTCTTGCCGAGGATGTCGCGCTCGATCTTCACCATCTGTGCCTGGCTCAGGCCCGGTGCGTGTGCATGTGCGGGCCCGGCGCCGAAGTGCAGGTGGTGATCGCCTTGGCGGATGGGTGTGTCGTCCGCGACCGTTGCCTCTGCGGCCGTATCGAGCGCGCGCCATGCACGTGTCACGCCCTGCGCGGGTCGACCATGCCCTCCGCGCCGGCCTTGGCCCAGCGCGCCGATCCGGGTTTCACCGGTACCACATCCACAAACGGTGCACATCTTGAGAAACTCCAGTGTCCATCCAGAAAAAGCTGCTCTAGTCTGAGGTTAATCCACTTCCAGCGCCTTGACGCGCATCTCCTTCCCCGCGGTCAGCTGAACCTGGTAGCCGCCGCAGGCGGGGCAGGCGTCGTAGATCTCGTGCATGGGCACGGTCTTCGCGCAGGCCAGGCACCAGCCGGCCCCGGCGACCGGCTCGACCTCGATGCGCGCGCCCTCGGCCGCCGTGCCCTGCAGCACCACGTCGAGACAGAAGCGCAGCGCGTCGACCTCGACGGAGGCGAGCGCGCCGATCTCGAGCACGACGCTGCGCACCTTTTCGAACCCGTTCGCGGCAGCCGATTCCTCGATGATCGTGCGTACGCCCTCGGCCAGCGACATCTCATGCATGCAGTTTCTCCTCGATGGCCCAGCTTACCGCCACGCAGGGATCGAGCGCGAGAGCCAGGGCGCGGAGCCTGCGTTCGAGTGCGGCCGGGGTTCCCCGCGGCGCGGCCAGGGCTTCGCGGACGAAGGCGCCCCGGGGGTGGAAGTTCCATTCCGTCGGCGCAATCACGGAGTACTCGATGACCCGCGGCCCCGAGGTGGTTTCGTCCACGCGTACACGGTGAATCAGCAGCCCGCGCGCGCTGGCCACGCAGGCCAGGCCGGTGCCGGGCGTCGGGGAGAAGGCGTCGATGCGCGTGCGATCCGGGCGTGGCGAGGTGGACAGCACCTGCCCGCATTCGCGCAGATCCGCGATTCGCGCCGCGATCCGAGCCCGGATGCGCTGGCCCTGCCGCAGGCGGGCGGCGGTTTCGGTATCGGCCGCGTGGCGTGCGAGCACCCCGGTTTCGTGGGCGGCGCCGTCGAGCTCCGGCGCCCGCGAGAAGGCGCGGCCGAAGTCGAGCTGCTCGACGCATGCGCCTGCGCCCAGCATGGGCAGCAGCGGGGTGGCTTGGGCGGTCGTGAGGGCCGGGTCGAGTTCGCTGCCGACCGCATCCAGCAGGGGGGCTGCGATCTCGTGTGCAAGTGCGGAGAGTTCGGCGCCGGGCGCGCCCTGTCCCTCCTGGCGCATGGTCGTGAGTCGGCGGTATATCGCGGTGAAGCGGGTGCGCCATTCGGTGCGCTGCGCGGCGGGCAGGGCGAGCAGGGCCGGCCAGTCGAGCATCAGGCGCCACAGGTGTTCCTGCGCGGTCTCGGCCGCGACCACGATCTCGTCGTGTATCCGGCCCGGCGTCGGGACGGTGTCGCCTTGCCCGCCGCTGGCCGCGTCGAGGGCGGCGCGTGCAGCGGCCGTCTGGGCCATGGCGCACAGCGAGAACAGGCGCGGGACACGCGCGAGCACATCGGCCGGTGACCTGCCCTCGAGTGCGCGCACGGCGACCGGGCGCGTGTTGCGCAGGTGCAGGGCTTCCAGGCCTTTGGGGCCGAGCCGCGCGTGCACCTCCAGCGCGCCCGCATCGATCGAGGCAGCCGTGGCCATCGTCGTCAGCGCCCCGCGGGTGCGCCGCCAAAGCGCAGGAAGCGGCGGCGGCTCGTATCGACCGGTGGCGGGGATGCGGGCGTGTCCGCCGGAGCCGGGCCGGTGGTTGCGGCAGGCGGTTGGCAGGCGGTGGCCAGGGCATCCTGCACCAGCGCGCGTGCGGCTTGCTCGTCCGCGATCCCGGTGACGGTGTTGAGCAGGGGGAAGTACTGGAACGCGGGAAGGCGGGCGTCGCCTTCGTCCGCGATGAAGGGCAGGGTGCCGACCGGCAGCGTCACCAGGCTCCGGCTGCCCGCGGGCGTGTCCGTCCACAGCTCGCCGCCGCCAGGCAGCAGCATCAGTTGAACACTCCACGGAGTGACTACGCCGCCCAGCCAGTCGCCCTCCACATGCCGGAAATCGAAGGCATGGACCGAGAGCGCCGGATTCAGGAAGGGCAGGCCGGACATGCGCTCGGCGAGCACGCCTTCGAACCACTGCTGCACCGCGGCCATGGGCGACGTGTCCCAGGCCGGCGCGTGCAAAGCGGGTGGGGGCGTACGCGCCGGGCGGCGCAGTTGCTCCATCATGTGGCGGCGCTCCGGCTGCGTTCGCGATCGAGGTCGCTGAAAAAGTCTTCCGGGTGGTAGTCGCCGTCGAGCGAGGCAGCCAGTGCAGCCAGCGCCTCTTCGATCAGCGCGCGCTCTTCCTCGGCGACCACCTCCTTGGCGAAGCCGAGCGACACCAGCACCCAGGTGCCGACCGGTTGCGGGCCGAGCAGCATCATGT
Organism: Thauera sp. WH-2; assembly: GCF_048321015.1. Lineage (NCBI taxonomy): Bacteria > Pseudomonadati > Pseudomonadota > Betaproteobacteria > Rhodocyclales > Zoogloeaceae > Thauera > Thauera sp. WH-2. The sequence continues at coordinate 110,862 of NZ_JBLWFG010000005.1, forward strand.
TCGCCCGCTCGCGCCGATCACCACGGCCGACCACGGCGATGTCGCCGTCGGCCTCGAGGGCGAGGATCTGCATCGGCACGGAGAGGCACATCAGGCAGCCTCCCGCAGGGCTTCCAGGCCGTAGCCGCCGCCTGCCAGCGCGTCGAGCAGTTCAGCCTCCGCCTCGGCCAGGGCGGCCCGCACGGGCGCGGACAGGGTCATGCCGGTGGCGAGCGACTGCGGTTCGACGCCGACCACCACGGTGCGCCGCGGTGCGCGACCGACGAACTGCAGGGTCGCGAGCACATCCGCCAGTCCGACCTGGTGCGGCGAGAGCTTGGTGCGGAAGAAGGTCGGCACCTCGTCGTCGCGCAGCACCACGACGCTGCCCGGGCTGCGGCCGCTGCGCACGCAGTCGGCGATCACGAGCAGATCCAGGTGCTCGAGATCCTCGAGCATCTCCATCGCGCAGGTGCCGCCGTCCAGCACCTGCAGGCCGGTGGGCATGCGGTGGCCGACCATCAGGCGCTCGACCAGACGCACCCCCACGCCCTCGTCGGAGAGCAGGATGTTGCCGACCCCGAGCAGCACGGCGCGCCTGTGGGCGCCGGCACTGCTGCCCGCCGTGGCCGGGGTGACGTGGCTGGCCTCGGCCGGCGGGTTGTGAGCCTGTCTCGCGTCCGTCTCGGCTTGCATGGCGTTCCCCTCAGGCAGCCTTGACCCGTACGACCTCGGCCTGCTCGGTGTCGAGCACATGTACCGCGCAGGCGAGGCAGGGGTCGAAGGAGTGCACCGTGCGCAACACCTCCAGCGGCTGATCCGGCACGGCGACCGGCGTGTCGACAAGGCAGGCTTCGTACGCGCCCGGCTCATCCTTCTCGTTGCGTGGCGCCGCGTTCCAGGTCGTGGGCACGACGCACTGGTAGTTCTTGATCTTGCCGTCCTCGATCACCACCCAGTGCGACAGGATGCCGCGCGGTGCTTCATGGAAGCCCATGCCGCGCTGTTCGCCGCGCGGGAAGCTCGGAGCGTTGAAGGTGTCGAGGTCGCCCTTGGCCATGTTGGCGAGGAGCAGGTCCCACTGTTTCGCGAGCTCGTCGACCTGCACCGCGCACGACACCGCGCGCGCGGCGTGGCGGCCGATGGTGGAGTGCAGGGCGTCCAGGCCGACCTGGATGCCGGCGATGGATGACACGCGCTCGAGCGTGGCGGTGGCGTACTTCGTCGTGGGCTCGTGACCGGCGGCGAGCATGGTCAGCACGCGTGCCAGCGGTCCGACCTGCATCGGCTTGCCGTACAGGGTCGGCGCCTTCAGCCAGGAATACTTGCCCTCGTCCTGGAAGTCGGTGTACTTCGGCGAGGTTTCGCCGTCGTAGGGGTGCAGCGTGGCAGCGTCACCCGCCTTGTACTCGTACCAGGAGTGCTTGACCGCCTCGCTGACCCCCTTGAGCAGGTATTCGTCGGCGAAGCTGCGGATCTCGGTGAACTGGCCCAGATCGCCGTTGGCGATGTGGCCACCGGGCAGCGCAAAGGTCTCGCCCTTGCCGTCGAGCGGGATGTCCGGGGCGGAGAGGTAGTCGACGATCCCGCGGCCGATCTGGGTCCACTCGGGGTAGAAGGCGCCGATCGCCGCGACGTCGACCAGGTAGACGTTCTTGACGAAGTCGTCCAGCTTGTCGATCCAGCCCTTGATCGCCATGAGGCGCTCGACGGTCAGTACCGACTGTGCATCGACAGCGAGCGGGTTGGCCACGCCGCCGACCGCAACGTTCTGGATGTGGGGGGTCTTGGAGCCGAGGATGGAGACGATCTTGTTGGCGTAGCGCTGCACTTCCAGCGCCTGCAGGTAGTGCGACACCGCGATCAGGTTCACCTCGGGCGGCAGCTTCATGGCGGGGTGGCCCCAGTAGCCGTTGGTGAAGATGCCGAGTTGGCCGGTGCCGACGAAGCCCGACAGGCGCTCCTTGACCTTGGCGAACTCGTGCTTCGAATTGCCCGACCAGGTCGACAGGCTCTCTGCCAGCGCAGCAGCCTTGGCCGGATCGGCCTTGAGCGCGCTGGTGACATCCACCCAGTCGAGGGCCGACAGGTGGTAGAAGTGCACGATGTGGTCGTGGATGGCGTGCGCGAGGATGATCAGGTTGCGGATGTAGTTGGCGTTGAGCGGGATCTCCAGCTTCAGCGCGTTTTCCACCGCACGCACCGAGCAGATCGCGTGCACCGTGGTGCACACGCCGCAGATGCGCTGGGTGATCGCCCACGCGTCGCGCGGGTCGCGACCGGTCAGGATGTTCTCGACGCCGCGCCACATCTGTCCCGAGGCCCAGGCCTTGGCGACACGGCCGTCGGCGACCTCCACGTCCACCCGCAGGTGGCCTTCGATGCGGGTGACGGGGTCGATGACGATACGTTGGCTCATGTGCTGGGTCTCCTTAGCGGGTGGCGGCGCGCAGGGCTGCGGCGGCAGGGGTGTGAGGCGCGTCTTCGCGCGGCAGAACCGGGAAGCGGCGGGTGATGACGATGTAGCCGAGCACTTCGATGGCGAACATGCCGAAGGTGACGAGCAGCTCGGAAACGGACGGGAAGTAGGACCAGCCCTCGCCGGTGTCGTAGCCGATGAGGAAGGCGTTGATGCGCAGCAGCACCCCACCCATCATCAGCAGCGCACCACCGACGAAGAGCCGGGCCGGGTTGCGGCGCTGGGCCTCGGTGCGCAGCAGCACGAAGGGCGACAGGAAGCAGGCGGTCTCGAGCCAGAACATGAACGCGCGGAAGTCGGCGGTGAAGGCGTGGCCGAGCGCGCCGCGCACGATGAGATCGCCGAAGCGCACGATCATGAACACCGCCAGCACGCCAAGCATGATCTTCGCCAGCGGGGTCAGCAGGTGCATCTCGATCGAGCGCCGGTAGCCGGCCGCGGCCAGGCAGGACTCGAACAGCACCACCGCATAGCCGATCGTGATCGCCGAGAGCAGGAAGATCAGTGGCAGCAGCATGGTCTGCCACAGCGGATGGATCTGGGTGCCGAACACGATCAGCAGCGAACCCAGCGAGCTCTGGTGCATCATCGGCAGCACGGTGCCCAGGGCGATGAAGAAGAACATCACCTTGTTCAGCTTGCGGCGCGCGTCCTTCATGCCCCACTTCTCGAGGAAGGCCGGCGAGAACTCGATCCACATCACGATGATGTAGAGCGAGATGCACAGCGCCACTTCGAACATCACCGAGTTGGGCGACGCGTAGCTCGGGCTGAGGATGTGCCAGAAATTCCACCAGCGGCCGAGGTCGAAGATCACGCCGACGCCGGCCAGGGTGTAGCCGAACAGGCTGGCGAGCAGGGCCGGACGAACCAGGGGGTGATATTCGCCCTTGTTGAAGATGTACACCAGCATCGCGATCGAGAAGCCGCCGCAGGCGAAGGCGGAGCCGATCACCACGTCGGCCACCACCCAGATGCCCCAGGGGTAGCCGTCGTTGAGGTGGGTGACCTCGCCCAGGCCGTAGATGAATCGCACGGCGAGGATGGCGAGCGCGGCGAGGATCAGCACGCCGCAGGTGAAGGTCACCGGCGTCAGCAGCCGGCCGCCGACCGGTGCGGGCGCGGCGTGGGTGTGATTACTCATGGCGCTTGCCCCCGTCTTGGGTGTCGTGCATCGGGTCGTCGTGAATTTCGTCGTCGTGCTTCACGTTGCGCTTGGCCACCCAGCTCATCACGCCGAGCACGGCGAGCGGCAGCACGAGGCCGCCGTAGAGCGTGTGCTGGAGGGTTTCGGACTGGGACGAGAAGGAGCGTTCGGGCAGCGGCTTGTGGCCGAGCTTGTCAAAGGCGACCGCGGAGAGCTTGAACATCTGCGTGCCGCCGACTTCCTTCTCGCCATAGACGTGCTGCACATAGCGCGGCGCCGGGCCTTCCCAGGCGGGCTGGTCGGCGGTGTCGAGGTTGCCGCGCGGCCATACGGTGGCGGCGCCTTCCTCGAGCGCGAGCCGGCGGTGGGCCTCGGCCTTGAGCGAGGAGACCTTGCCAAACAGCGTCGCGCCGGTGGGGCAGACCTCTGCGCAGGCGGCGTACTTGCCCTCGGGCAGGAGGTGGCGGCACAGCTCGCACTTGCCGATCTGGCCGGTGGGCGAGTCGTAGTCGTACTTGGGGATTCCGAAGGGACAGGCGGCGACGCAGTAGCGGCAGCCGATGCAGGCGTCGGCGTCGTACTGCACGATGCCGGTGACCGGGTCCTTGGTCATCGCCGACACAGGACAGGCTGACACGCAGCTCGGGTCCACGCAGTGCAGGCAGGACACCTTCATGAAGGCGTAGCCGTCCTCTTCCTGGCCGCGGTTCATGCCCGTGCCCGACTGCCAGGCCTTGATCACGTTGAAGGTGCGCGCCGTGGTGTCGAGCGGCATGTCCCACAGCCCGTGGGTGGGCGTGTTGTAGTCCAGCGGGAGGTCGTTGGCTTCCTTGCAGGCGGCCACGCAGGCCTTGCATCCGATGCACAGGGTGGAGTCGAACAGCAGTCCGATTGCATCGGGGGAGATCTCTGCATTGCCCCGGGCCTGTACCGAAGGACTGGCGGCAGCCCCCGCCGCCACCGCGCCGCCGGCAAGGGCGAGGCGGAAGAAATCGCGCCGGCCGTTCATGTCAGGCGCCCTCGCGTTCGGTCGGCTTGGCGGCGGCCTCGCTGGCGGCGTGCTGCTTGCCGAGGTTGCGGGCCAGCACCGCGCCTGCGCCGGCCGCAGCCCCTGCGACGGCGGCCAGCACTGCGGCCGAGCCGAGGGTGGCGCCCTGGCCCTGGGATTCGTGGATGCCGGGGTAGAGCGCGGGCGGCTCTACGTTCTTGACCTTGGCGAGCATGTGGATCGGCTTGGTGAAGCCGACGCCTTCCTCGGTACAGCCGATGCAGGGGTGTCCGCAGCCGACCGGCCAGGTGCCGGCGCCGGCGTCGCCGAACATCACGGTGGGGCAGTTGGCATAGGTTTCCGGCCCCTTGCAGCCGAGCTTGTACAGGCAGTAGCCCTTGCGGTGCCCGTCGTCGCCGAATTCCATCGCGAAGCGGCCGGCGTCGTAGTGCGCGCGGCGCTCGCAGTTCTCGTGCACCAGGCGCGAGTAGGCGAACAGTGGGCGGCTCTGCGCGTCTACCGGCGGCAGGGCGCCGAAGGTGAGGAAGTGAACGACGGTGGCGAGGAAGTTGTAGGGGTTGGGCGGGCAGCCGGGAATGCTCACCACCGGCTTGTCGATGATTTTGTTCACCCCCACCGCGCCGGTGGGGTTGGGGTCGGTCGCCGGCATGCCGCCCCAGGAGGCACAGGAGCCGATCGCGATCACTGCCGCGGCGTCCTGCGCGCATTCGCGCGTGAGTTCGATCGCGGTCTGGTTGCCTACCTTGCAATACACACCACCATCGCGGGTGGGGATGGCGCCCTCGACCACCAGCAGGTACTTGCCCTTGTGGCGTTCCATTGCCGCCTTGCGCGCCGCCTCGACCTGATGGCCGGCCGCGGCGAACAGGGTCTCGTGGTAGTCGAGCGAGATCACGTCGAGGATCAGCTTTTCGAGCGTGGGGTGCTCGGCGCGCAGCATGGATTCGGTACAGCCGGTGCACTCCTGGAAGTGCAGCCAGATCACCGACGGGCGCTCGGCGGCTTCCATGGCCTTCGCGACCGCAGCCTCGGCGCCCTTGGGCAGGCCGAGCGTGGTGGCGAGCGTGGCACAGAACTGCAGGAAGCTGCGCCGGCTCATTTCGAGGCGTGATTCGATCGGACGCCCGGGCTCGGTGGCGCTTGTCGTAGGTGCTGTAAGCATGTGTCTCCCCTCGCGTTCGAGAAGCGGCGTTTGCCGCAAGATCGGGTAAGGGAGATCAAGAAGCGTGCCAGCGTGCCGCATGGCCCTGAAACCCCGGGCGGCAACGCCTGCAGCCTGCGAGGCTGCAAAGGGGGTGGACGCGCTGCGCTCATCTGCGTGCAGAACCGATCAGTTTCTTTTCACCTGCGGGCAGGGCGCGTTCGCCTGGCCTCCGTGGCGCGCGAATTCTAGAATCCCGAACCATCAACCGTTTCTGGAACTGATCCATGCCCGCACTGCTTCGCCAGGCGCTTGTCCTGCTCGCCGCCTCCGCTCTCTCTGGCTGCGGCCTTTTCAGCGCGTCACGCCCGGCCGTGGAGGGGGCTGCGGAGCGTGCTGCCGTCGCACTGCTCGATCCGCAGGCGCCGATGCGCTTCCGCTGCGGCGAGCGGACGGTGACGCTGCGCCACTTCGGAGAACTGGCCACGCTTACGGTGGAGGGGCGGAGCTGGACGTTGCGGCCCGAGCGCACTGCGTCGGGTGCGAGGATGGTGTCGGTCGATGACGATCGCACCTGGATCTGGGTCAAGGGTGATGCGGCGATGCTCGAACTGGACGGCGCGCCTCAGCCCCGCTGCGGCCTGGCGGTGGAGAAGCCTTTGTTCCGCGCGGTGGGCAATGAACCGGCCTGGCGGCTGGATGTGCGCGCCGACGGGCTGTCGCTGCTGCTCGATCAGGGCGATACGCACGTGTTCGCGCCCAGCCCCCTCGTCGTCGACGGCGAGGGCCTGCGCAGCTACGAGGCGATGTCCGCCGGTGGGGCGCTCAGCGCGCTGGTGTTCGACCGCTACTGCGAGGACGGTATGAGCGGCATGCCGCACCCGAACAGGGTGGAAGTGCGCTGGCAGGACCGGGTGCTCCAGGGTTGCGGTGGCGACCCTGCGGCGCTGCTGCAGGGCGAGCCCTGGGAAGTGGTCGAGCTCGACGGTCAGCCCGTGGCCGAACCCGCGCGCATGACGATTGGCTTTGGTGCCGAGGGGCGCCTGTCCGGCCTCGCCGCGTGCAACCGCTATTTCGCCGAATACGCCTTGTCGGGCGAAGGGCTGCGACTGTCGCCGCTGGGTGCGACGAAGATGGCGTGCGAACCGCGTGCGATGGATGAGGAGCATCGCTTCATGCAGGCCGCCGGGCAGGTCGACGGTTTTGCCATTGCGGCGGATGGCACGCTGCGCCTGCTGGCCGGCGGGCGGGTGCGGATGCAGGCGAGGCGGCGCTGAGGACACTGCGCTCGCGGGAGCAACTGCGTGTGGGGGCAGGCTTGCCCGCGAAGGTGGCAAGACCAGGCGCCATTCTCGCGGGCGCGCCTGCGCCCACGGCAAAGCCTGCTGCAATCAGCGGCGTGCCTGGCGTGCCGCCTCCACCTCTTCCGGGCGCAGGCGTGCGGCGAGCTTGTCGAGCACGCCATTGACGAACTTGTGCCCGTCGGTGCCGCCGTAGCCCTTGGCGAGTTCGATGGCCTCGTTGATCACCACGCGGTACGGCGTGTCGATGTTGTGGCGCAGTTCGTGGGTGCCGAGCAGCAGGATGGCGTGCTCGATCGGCGAGAGCTCCGCGACCGGGCGCGACAGCAGCGGCGTGAAGCAGTCGCGCAGCTCGTCGGCGCTACCGGTTGCGCCGCGCAGCAGGCTGACGAACAGCTCACGGTCGATCTTGTCGAGGTTCTCGGTTTCCGATTCCAGGTGACGTTGGACCGTGCTCGCTGAGTTGCCCGACAGCAGCCATTGATACACGCCCTGCAGCGCGAGTTCGCGCGCGCGGCGGCGAGCCATCTTGCTCGTCGGGTTGGGGGCGCCGGCGCCCTCTGCCTGCGGATCGTTCATTTCGTTCATCGGATCACCTTCAGCAGATTCGCCATCTCGACCGCCGTGCGGGCGCAATCGGCGCCTTTCTCATGCATGCGGGCGATGGCCTGGTCGTCGTCTTCGGTGGTCAGCACGCCGTTGGCGATCGGGATGCCGGTGTCGAGGCCGACGCGGGTGACGCCCGCGCCCATCTCGTTGGAAACCAGCTCGAAGTGGTAGGTCTCGCCGCGGATCACCGCGCCGAGCGCCACTAGCGCGTCGAAGCGGCCGCTTCTGCCCATGGTCTGCAGCACGAGCGGGATCTCCAGCGCGCCGGGCACGGTGACGATGTGCATGTCCTCGCGCGCGACGCCGAGGGTGAGCAGCGTGTCCACGCAGGCCGATAGCAGGCCTTCGCAGATGTCGAGGTTGAAGCGCGCCATGACGATGCCCACGCGCACGCCGGCGCCGGCGAAGCTGGGGTCGGTTTCGGTGACGCCGTCGTAGCGCGACTGGCGGCGGGCGTTTTCGGATTCGTTACGTTGCATGCGGTTCTCTGTGGTTCGTTCAGTTCTTGTCGACGAAGCCGGTGATCTCCAGCCCGAAGCCGGTCATGCTGGGGATCTTGCGAGGGCTGGCGAGCACACGCATCTTGCCTACGTTCAGCGCACGCAGGATCTGGGCACCGACGCCAAAGAGCCGGGCGTCCCACTTCACCGTGGGGCGGGCCTGGCTGCCACTGAGGCTGGCGAGCAATTCCCGACCCGACTGCGGGCGATAGAGCAGCACGATCACCCCCGCCTCGGCCTCGGCCAGGGTGGCGAGCGCCTTGTTGATCGGGAAGCTGTGCCGGCCACTGCCGGTATCGAGGAAATCGAGCACCGAGATCGGCTCATGCACCCGCACTAGGGTCTCGCGCTCGGGGGTGATGTCGCCGCGCGACAGCGCGAAGTGCACGTCGCCCGAGGTCTTGTCCTCGAAGGCGGTGAGGCGGAAGGGGCCGTGCGCGGTATCCACGTCCTTCTCCGTGACCTTCTCGACCAGGTGGTCGTTGGCGGCGCGGTACTCGATCAGGTCGCGGATTGCGCCGATCTTGAGGCCGTGCGCCTTGCCGAACTCGATGAGATCGGGCAGGCGCGCCATGGTGCCGTCGTCCTTGAGGATCTCGCAGATCACCGCGGCGGGCTCCAGCCCGGCGAGCTGGGCGAGGTCGCAGCCGGCCTCGGTGTGACCGGCGCGGATCAGCACGCCGCCCTTCTGGGCGGTGAGCGGGAAGATGTGGCCGGGGGTGACGATGTCTTCCGGCCGGGCTTGGCGGGCGACCGCGACCTGCACGGTGCGCGCGCGATCGTGGGCCGAGATGCCGGTGGTGACGCCGGTGGCGGCCTCGATCGACACCGTGAACGCGGTGCCGTGCGGCGTGCGGTTGTCGCGCACCATCTGCTGCAGGCCGAGCTGGCGGCAACGCTCGTCGGTGAGCGTCAGGCAGATCAGGCCGCGGCCGTGCTTGGCCATGAAGTTGATCGCCTCGGGGGTGACGAATTCGGCCGCCATCACGAGGTCGCCCTCGTTCTCGCGGTCTTCCTCGTCGACCAGGATGACCATGCGGCCGGCCTCGATGTCGGCGATGATCTCGGTAATCGGCGCGAGTGCGCTCATGCTGTGTCCTCTGTCTTGTGTTGCGGGCGCGCGGTGGCTCAGGCCTGTGCGGCCTCGTCCTTCTTCCACTCGAGCATGCGCTCGACGTAGCGTGCGATGAGGTCGATCTCGAGATTGACCTTGCTGTCGGCTTGCAGGTGCTTGAGGTTGGTCATCGCCACCGTGTGCGGGATCAGGTTGATCCAGAAGTCGCGCCCTTCGACGCGGTTCACGGTGAGGCTGACGCCATTGATGGTGATCGAGCCCTTCTTTGCGATGTAGCCGGCGATCGTGGCGGGCGCCCGGATCACCAGTTCGTGACTCTCGCCCACGGGGGCGAACTTCACCACCTCGCCCACGCCGTCCACATGGCCGGTGACGAGGTGGCCGCCGAGGCGGTCGGCCAGACGCAGCGCCTTCTCGAGATTCACCTCGTTGCCGACGGCATCCAGGCCTACGGTGCAGTTCAGCGTCTCGCGTGAGACGTCGTACCGGAGCCTGGCGCCGTCCATCTCCACCACGGTCAGGCATACGCCGCTGTGCGCGACGCTGTCGCCGACGATGATGTCGGACAGATCCAGCCCGTTGGTGTCGACGGTGATGCGGATGCCGTCTGCGAGCGGCGCGATGTGTTCGATGCGACCAACGGCCGCGACGATGCCGGAGAACATGAAGGGTTTGAACCGAAAGGGGAAAGGCGGGATTGTAGGGGAAAAAACCCCGCCTCGCTCAGAGCGCCCGGTCCAGGACGGTCGCGAAGGGCGTTGCCTTCATGAAGCCCACCACCCGCATGCCCTCGCGCTCCTTGCCCGCGGCGTCGAAGAAGATGATGCCCGGCGGGCCGAAAAGGCCGAAGCGCTTGAGCAGCGCCTTGTGCTCCTCGGTGTTGGCGGTGACGTCGGCCTTGAGCAGCAGCATGCGGCCCATGCGCTCGGCCACGCCGGCGTCGGTGAAGGTGAAGCGCTCCATCTCCTTGCACGACACGCACCAGTCGGCATAGAAGTCGAGCAGCACCGGGCGGTCGGTGGCGGCCAGCCGCGCGTCGAGCTCGGCGACGGAGTTAACCTTGTCGAATTGCGGCACGTTGAACGGCGCCGCGGCCTGCGCGCGCAGCACCGAGAGCGGCTGCAGCGGGTCGCGCGAGCCGGCGAGCGCGCCCACCAGGATCGCCGCGCCGGCCAGCAGCAGCACTACGCCCACGCCTTTCCAGAAGCGCTGCCAGCCCCTGGCCTGCGGCGGCAGCGGGTCGATCGCGTGCAGGAAGATGGCGGAGAACAGCAGCAGCGCCGCCCAACCCAGCATCATCGCCAGCGGCGGAATCACCGGGGTAATCATCCACAGCGCCACCGCGAGCAGCATCACGCCGAAGGCCTTCTTGACGCCCTCCATCCAGGGCCCGACCTTGGGCAGCAGGCTGCGCGAGGCCACGCCCACCGCCAGCAGCGGCGCACCCGTGCCCAGGCCCATCGCGAACAGCGCCCAGCCGCCCAGCACCGCATCGCCGGTCTGCGCGATGTAGAGCAGGGCGCCGGCCAGCGGTGCTGCCACGCAGGGGCCGACGATGAGCGCCGACAGCACGCCCATCACGATCACCCCGCCCAGGCTGCCGCCTTTGCCGTGGCTCGCGGTGTCTGCCAGCCTGCTTTGCAGCGCGGTGGGCAGTTGCAGCTCGTAGAAGCCGAACATGGACAGCGACAGCAGCACGAAGACAAGGGCGAAGGCCGACAGCACCCACACGTTCTGCAGCGCGGCGGTCAGCATGGTGCCGGACAGCCCGGCCGCGACGCCGGCGAGCGCGTAGGTTGCCGCCATGCCCAGCACATAGGCCAGTGACAGCACGAAGGCGCGCATGTGCGACACCTTGTTGCCCTGGCCGACGATGATGCCCGACAGAATCGGGATCATCGGGAAGGTGCAGGGGGTGAACGCGAGCAGCAGGCCGAAACCGAAGAAGCTGGTGAGGATGATGGGGACGCTTGCGCCGGAGAGCAGGCGGGCGATGTCGCCGGTCTCGTCGCTGGAGACGGTGGGCGCGGCCGCTGCGGCCGGTGCCGGCGTGCTCGAGGCGGAGCCTGTTGCGCCCGAGCCTCCGCCCAGGACGCTGTCGAGGAAGCCGCCGCCGGACTTCTTCGGCGGCGCGCTGAGGTCAATCGACACCTGTTGCGTGGTCGGCGGATAGCAGATGCCCCCGTCCCAGCAACCCTGGCTGGTCGCGAACAACTCGAAACGCGTGAGTCCCTCGGGCGCCTCTACCGGAAGCAGGATGCGCAGTTCGCCGCGATGCGTTTCCACCTCGCCGAAGAAGTCGTCCTTCTTCAGCTTGCCCGCAGGCTTCTCTGCGGTCCCGAAGCGCACGCCCTCCGGCTCGGCCTCGAAGCGGAAGTTGTCGCCATACAGGTAGTAGCCCTTCGCCACCTGGAACACCACCTCCACCGTGTGCGCATCGAGCGCCTGCGCACGCATCGCGAAGGCTTTTTCCGGCTCGATCGGGTCGGCCTGGACGGCGGGCACCAGCGCGATGAAGCTGGCCAGCAGCGCGAACAGGCGGATCAGGGCTTGAAGGGGGGCGAGGGGGCGCGCAGAGGAGAACATCGGGGCTCTTCGGAGGGTTGTCGGGAGGGGCGCATGCGAGTCGTGCGGGCGGCTTGGCCTGGCGGCGTCCTCAGCCGGCCGGCGGCCGGGTTTCGGCGCCCACCCAGTCGAGGTAGGCCGCCAGCCCCCGCTCGAAAGGGACCGCCACGATCTCGGGAAGTTCGTACGGGTGGCGGGCGCGGATCGCCGCTTCCAGTTCCGCATAACGTGCGGCTGTGGTCTTGATCAGCACCGGCACCTCGCTGGCCGTCTCCACCGCGCCCTGCCAGCGATAGACCGAGGTGCACGGCGCCATCACGTTCACGCACGCGGCCAGGCCGGCCTCGACCAGCGCGGCGGCGAGGCGCTCGGCGCTATCGTGGTCCGGCAGCGTGGAAAGGACGAGCAGGACACGCCGGTCGTCCAGGGTTTCGTGTGCGGTGGGGGCAGGAACGGACATGGTCAGTCGGTCGGCGTCGGATCGCCTCGGATGGGGGAGGCATTTTCTCAGAAATGGGCGTGGGCCGATCTGCGCGCGATCAAGTGCGTGCAATCCGCTGAGTCTGCGCTTATTCGTTCATTAGAAAATTATTGATCAATTTTTGATATGGCTCAGCGTTTCACGAATGCCAATGGGCTAAACCCCCGCTTTCGGTCATCGGCCGCAACGCGGCAAGACATGGGGGACACATGTTTCTGCTCGATTGGCTACTTGCCAGAGTCCGCCGTGGGCGCGAAGAGGCGCTCCCCGAGTGGGCGTGTTCCGCTGACGAGGGTGACGATGAAGGTGCGCTCGACCTGGCCGCGCGTTACCACGCTGACTTGCTGGTGCGTCTCGTACGCGAGCACCGAAGCATGCTCGACGCCATCGGGGCCATCCAGGGCGCTGCGGCGGATGGCTTGCTGCGCAGCATCGGTCCTCTGCTCGACCGCTTGCGCGTCACGCTTCAGGGCCATGTGCTGGTCGAGAACGTGCGGTTCTACTTCCATCTCGAGCATGTGTTTGCCGAAGACCCGGAAATGCGCGCGCTGATGCAGGCGTTCCGCGAGGACATGGACGAGGTGGGCGCGCAAGCGCTGGCCTTCCTCGCTCGATACGCCGACGTAAGCGAGGAGCCGGCGCTCGAGGAGAGCTTCTTCGATGATTTCGAGCGGGTGATCATCGGCCTCGCACACCGCATCCAGCGCGAGGAGGAGATTCTCTACCCCCTCTACGCGACCGGGTGCATCACCGAGGCTTCAGTCCGCGCTTCGGATCCGGCCCACGGTTTCCAGCCCATCGGCAGCGATCCGCATCACGATGATCTCGCCCGCGGCGGGGAACTCCCCCGAGAGTGAGGTGATGTTTACCTGATGGGTCACCAGCACCAGCGCACGGCCCGGGGCGCGGAAATCGCACGGAAATCGGGGACAGACCACGGTTATTTTCGGCTCTGGCCCCAGCCTCGCACCATTTATTCCCCTCGCCGATCACCATGCCGCGACGCCCACGTCTGTTCCTTAGTGGTGTTCCCATGCACGCGATCCAGCGCGGCAACAATCGCCAGGCATGCTTCTTTGCTGACGACGATTACCGTTTCCACCTGGAGTGGCTCGCCGGCCCGCACGGGGTTGAGTTGCATGCGCTACATCGAACCCAACCATTTCTCTCATCTTGCCCGAACACACTCCCATGACCATAATGACCATAACAGTCAGCAGGAGTCGAACGATGATCACGCAAGCTAGCGCCGTCAGCTTTCGCCAGAACCTCGGCGAGATGCTCAACCAAGTGCAATACCGCCACGACAGCGTGGTGATCAACAAGGACGGCAAGCCCGTCGCAGCGCTCGTCGATGCGCGCCTTTTCGAGCGCATTCGCCGCATGCAGGCGCGTTTCGATGCGCTTTGCCAGCGGATCGAGGCCGGGTATGACGGCGTTCCCGAAGACGAGGGAATCGCCGAGATCGAGGCTGCGGTCGCTGCCGAGCGAGGCGAGCTCAAGCAGCGGGCGGCGGGCTGAGCGTGCCGTCCGCCCTGCGTGTCGTTCTCGACACCAATGTGCTGTTGTCCGGCCTGGCCTACCCGGGGAGCGTGCCGGGCCGTATCGTCGCCGCCTGGCGGCACGGTTCGGTCGAAGTGGTTTTATCGACCTTCATCCTCGAAGAACTGCGCCGCGTGCTGCCACGGCTATCCGCCCGTCACGGCCTGTCGAGCCGTGAAATCGACGATCTTGTGGACATCCTGTCGATCCAGGCCGAACTCGTCGAGCCGGGGCCGGTTGCTGACGAAGCCTTGCGCGACGACAACGACCAGCCCGTGCTCGGCACCCTGCTGGCGGGCATGCGCGCGGGAAGCCTCGACTACCTGATCACCGGCGACAAGGACCTGCTCGCTCTGGCAAACGCCTACCCCATCCTCACGCCCGCCGAGTTTTGGCGTCGGCACGGGGGCGTGTAGCGCCAGCGCGGGGCGGAAATTGGGGTCTGTCCCCTGTTTCGTCTAAAATGCACCATTCGTATGAACTAATCGCACTTCTGACGTAGTTCCAGGAGGCACGCCATGGGCACCGTGCGCAAGACGATTACCCTGACCGATCAGCAGGACAACTGGGTCAAGGCACAGATCAACGCAGGTCACTACACGAACGACAGCGAGTGCATCCGCGATTTGATCCGCCGCGAGCAGGAGCGCAGCGCCGAGATCGAGGCGATCCGCGCCGCGCTGATCGAGGGGGAAGCCAGCGGCGAGCCGAGACGCTTCGATGCTGCAGCCTTCAAGCAAAGGATGCTTGCCGAGCATGGCTGAATATCGCCTGACCCCGGCGGCTGAGCGCGACCTCGAGGCAATCTGAGTCCATACGGTTCGGGAATGGGGTGTCGAGCAGGCCGTCCGCTACATCGACCTACTGACAGCGGCGTTTGCCAGGTTGGCTGCCTCGCCGAGGGCAGTTCCAGCCTGTGACCACATCCGGCCAGGCTATCGGAGATGGAGCGTCGAACGACACATGATCTACTTTCGAGCGACCGACTACGGCATCGCCGTGGTTCGTGTCCTGCATGAGCGGATGGACGCGCCTCGCCACCTGTGATCAAACGCTGCGCGAAGTTGCTGCCGCCTGAGCGGGAAATCGGCGGCTCTGTCCGCCTCGTACCGGATACGGCGCGTTCCGCGGCAGACGTTTTCAAAGCCTGCTGGCAGGCGGGCGGGCTGGATCTGGAGGGAGGAAAATTGGGGTCTGTCCCCTATTTCTTCTGTCAGACAATATCCCCTCAATGCAAACAACGATAACGCCCCGCCTACAGCATCAGACTCACATCGAGGGGCTGCGTGCCGTGGCTATTCTCTTGGTCGTATTTGACCATGCAAACATTCCGGGATTTTCCGGTGGCTTCGTCGGCGTCGACGTTTTTTTCGTCATCTCAGGCTATCTAATTACCGGTTTGTTGCTGACTGAGCATGCCGAAGGCCGCGTCGATTACTTCCGCTTCATCGCCCGTCGATTGGGGAGGCTGTTTCCAGCTTTGTTCGTGATGGTCGTCGCGACTTGCTCGCTTGCTTATTCGGTTCTTTCGCCGCAAATCCTTCCTGAGCAACTCGCCGCTGCAGCTGCGGCGATGGCTTGGTATAGCAACTTCCTCTTCGCCTTCTCGGAGCTTGCCTATTTTGGGCCAAGCGCGTCCAGCAACCTCTTTCTCCACACGTGGTCGCTCGGCGTCGAGCAGCAGTTCTACCTAATCTGGCCCCTCATCCTCCTTCTCGCAGCGCGTCGCGGCGCACGCCCAGATGGCTCGTCGAGCCGATTGTTGGGTCTTCTTGCAGGCGTCTTTGTCCTCAGCCTGCTTCTCTCGCTGCAACTGTCCAGGGAACAGCCGGCATATGCTTTTTACCTTGTACCGACACGCGCCTTTCAGTTCGCTGCGGGTGCCCTGACTTGGCTAGCATGTACCACGCACCCCCTCTCACAAGTCGTTGCCAAACTGCTGTCACTGGCTGGGGCACTCTGTATCCTTATCGCGGCCGCATTGCTCGACGGTACGCAAGCCTATCCTGGTGGGTGGGCCTTGCTCCCTACAGTCGGTACGGCTTGGTTAATTGCCGCAGCACACCCGAGGTTCGGCAATCTCGTGGCTGCCGTACTTAGCGTTCGCCCCATGCTTTATCTTGGGCGCGTATCCTACGCGTGGTATCTGTGGCACTGGCCGGTGTTGCTACTTGGTGCAGAGTTCATTCTGGAGCCGAAGCCCGAAGGTAATCTCGTGCTCGTCGGCATCGCCCTGTTACTGGCCGTACTCACCCATCTCGTCATCGAGCGGCCGTTCCGTCGGCTGTGTGCCCGCACGTCGGTGACCCACACTGTGCTCGTTTTCGTTGTGCTTATTGCACTGAGTAGTTCGCTGCTGACCAAATGGCATAAGCAAGCAGACGAATGGGTTGCAGCGGGTGCCGAGCAACGTGTGCTCGACGCCCGAAACGACATACCGAAGATCTACTCTTTGGGCTGCGATGAGTGGTATCACAGCGATGTGGTAAAGGTCTGCAGCTTTGGAAACGTCGATGCTACTCGCACCGCAGTGCTCATCGGCGATAGTATCGGCCTGCAATGGTTTCCCGCTTTTGAGCAGCAGTTTCTGGCGCCGGACTGGCGTTTGCTGGTTATTACCAAGTCTGCCTGTCCGATTGTGGACGGGCCCTACTTCTACCCGCGCCTACGCCGGCAATACACCGAATGTGCAACCTGGCGCCAAAGCGCGCTCGAGCTCATCGCTTCACTCGGCCCAGATTTAGTGATCATCGGTTCAAGTGCGTTTTATGAGTTTTCTGCACTCCAATGGGAGCAGGGCAGCGCCCGTGTGTTCGACATACTCAGTCCCAGTTCTGAGCATGTGATCGTCTTGCGGCCCACCCCTGCCCTGCCGCTCGACGGGCCTGCCTGCCTGTCGCGCCCGCCTATGCCCTTGTTTGCCGCGGACTTTCGAAAGCCGTGCGAGGGGCCGGCTGAGAACCCCGCAAACGAGCTTGCATGGCGCGCCTTGAGTGCCGCAGCAGCGGGCTACCCCAACGTTCACCTGTTGGATCTAAACGACCTTGTCTGCCCGGATGCGCGCTGTCGGGCCGAGTTACGCGGCGCGATTGTCTTTCGGGACTCGATGCACCTCACCGCGAGTTTTGCAGACTCACTGAGCGAGGCACTGGGGAAACGTTTGGATGAGGCCGTCTCAAATGACGAATAGCTCCTCCAAGCTCGAAGTGCTCATGGTGTCCACCTCGTATCCCATGCAGCCCAATAGTGTCAGCGGTATATTCGTTCGCCGTCTGGTCGAGGCGCTGCAAACCCATGTGGCGCTTACGGTGGTCGCGCCGGCAAGCAATGCCGATGGTGATGGATCCTATGCCGCCTACCCGGTCGTGGTCGTGCGCTACGCGCCGCGGCGCTACCGCTCTCTTGCCCACCTGCCAGGGGGCATCCCGGCTGCGCTGGCGCGCAGCCCCTTCAATGCCGTCTTGGCCGTGAGCTTGTTTGCCGGCCTCTTTTTCGCCACCCTGCTCCGCGGCTGGAAAGCCGATGTCATTCATGCCAACTGGTCGCTTACCGGGTTGGTATGTGGACTCGCTGGCCGTCTCATGGCTCGGCCCACCATAGTCACATTGCGCGGCTCCGATGTATCCGGGTTGGGGAGCTCGCGACTCAAGCGCCTCATCATGCGGGGTGTGCTGAACCTCTCGAAGGTGGTCGTCACGGTCAGCGATCCGATGCGCACTGAGCTCATCGAGCACTTTCCGCGCCATCGAAACAAGATGATTTTCATACCGAATGGTGTTTCTGCCGAACTGCTCGCGCTTCCGCCTCCTTCTGCCGAGGGACCGCTTCGACTTCTGTTCGCAGGCAACCTCATACGCGGCAAAGGGGCGCACGAGCTTCTAGAGGCGCTGGCCGGGTTCGATGCTCCCTTCAGCCTGACCATTGCCGGTGAGGGGCCGGAGCGTGTCGCGCTGGAAAAGATGGCCCAGGAATCAGGTTTTTCACAGAACGTCCACTTCATCGGCAGCGTTCCGCCTGAAGACATGTGCCAACTGTATTCGGTGCACGACGCACTTGTGCTGCCGAGCCATGCCGAGGGGCGACCGAATGTCGTGGTTGAAGCGATGGCTGCCGGGCGTGGGGTTGTTGCCAGCAATCTGCCTGGTATCGCCGAACTCATCGACCATGGGCGAAATGGCCTGCTGGTCCCGCCGGGCGATGTTGCTGGACTGCGCGTAGCGCTACGCTCGCTTGCCCGAGAACCCCGGCTTCGAATCGAACTAGGCTCCGCAGCCCGTGCAACCATACGCGAACTCGGGATCGACTGGCATCATTGCGCCCAGCGCTACCTTGCGCTTTACGCAGACCTTAGCGGAGCCTGAGCCAACCATGTGTGGGTTTGCCTTTCTGTACCAGCCGGGATGTGGCACTGAAGTGCGCCAAGCCCGTATCGAAGCCGCCATGGTCGCGCTCCGTCATCGTGGACCGGACGAGCAGCGCGTGGAAGCGGGCGAAAAGTTCGTCATGGGCCATGCTCGCCTGTCAATCGTCGATCTCGCCGCAAGCCATCAACCCATGCGCTCGCCAGATGGGCGCCATCTGCTCGCCTTCAATGGGGAAATCTACAACTATCGCGAGCTTCGACGCACTCTGGCGGCGCGTTGGAATTTCCTGACACAGGGTGACACCGAAGTGCTGCTCGCCGGGCTTTGCCTTCACGGCATCGATTTCGTCGATCAACTCGAAGGCATGTGGGCGTTCGTGCTCTGGGACATGCACGAGCAAACTGCCTTGCTGTGCCGCGACCGAGTGGGCAAGAAGCCGCTCTACTATGCGGCGCGTGGAGGTAACCGCTTCCTGTGTGCTTCCGAACTGCCTGCCTTGCGACGACTCGATGAGCAGGACTGGGCGGAGGATGTCGACGGTCTCGCGGACTACTTTCGCCACGGCTATTGTCTGCCCGGCCACACCACCTGGGAGGGGGTCAAGGAGGTGTTGCCTGGGCATTGGGTTCGCTGGCGACCCGAGGCCCCCCCATTCGAGTGCCCATACTGGCGCCTTCCTCCGCCGGGCAGTGGCGCGGCGCAGGACGACGACGCCCTGCGCGAGACCCTCACCAACGCGGTCCGCAAGCGGCTCGTAGCCGACGTGGAGGTCGGCGCCTTTCTCTCTGGAGGCATTGACTCATCCTTGGTGTGCGCCTTGGCGCAGCCTTTGATGGATCGTCCGCTCAAGACCTACACGATCGGCTTCACGGATCCTGCATTCGACGAGAGCCGCTACGCCGAGGCCATTGCCCGCTTCCTTGGCACAGACCACCACCGCGCACCGCTTGCAGCCTGGGATCAGCAACGCCTGGACACCTTGCTTACCCGTCACTTGGGGCAGCCCTTCGCCGACTCATCCATTCTCCCCACTGCGCTGGTCAGCGAGTTGGCTGCACGTGACGTCAAAGTGGTGCTTTCCGGAGATGGGGCGGATGAGCTTTTCGGCGGCTACCAGCGTTATCAGGCGCGCGCGATCCTGCGCTGGTACACCCGGCTGCCCTCCGGTTTGCGCAAGTTGGCCGAAAGCGCACTCCTAGCCTTGCCGGAACCCGGAGCCCATCACAGCCGAAGCCTGCTCAAGAAGGCCCATCTGTTCGTCGACGTTGCGCGACGGGTCGCGTCCGAAACGCCCTATACCGCTCCATTGATGTTTCATCCGCAAGCGTATGCTGGCCTCTTTCCCGACCTGGTCCATCGCGGTCATCGCGCAGCGGGCTTGCCTGAAGAGTGTGCCCTTGATGATCTGGATCGCATGCTGCACGCCGATGCGCTTGTCTATCTTCCGCAAGACATTCTTGTAAAGGTGGACCGAGCCAGCATGGCTCATGGTCTTGAAACGCGCGCGCCCTTCCTGGATCACAAAGTCATTGAGCTGGCGATGACGCGCCGAGCAAAGCAGCACCTCCGCATTGGCTGCGGAAAGCGCTGGTTACGCAATGCCTTCGCCGACTGTCTTCCCCGCGACACCTGGAAGCGCCGCAAGCAAGGCTTTGCGGTGCCCGTTCACACGTGGTTTCGTGGCGAACTCGGTGATCAGCTGGAGGCGAGCCTCACGTCTCATGGCGGATTCATAGACGTCAATGAAGGTCGTCGTTTGCTCGCCGAGCATCGCGCTGGCGTGCGTGACCATGGCTATCGCCTGTGGATGCTTCATGCCAGCCTGAGCGATTTCGCTGCATGAGCATGTCATCCCGGTTCACCATCACCTTGTTCATCCCCGACCTCGAGATGGGGGGCGCAGAGCGAGTGTTTGTCACGCTGGCGCGCCAGTTTCTTCAACGTGGACATGGGGTACGCCTGATCCTGGCAAGGGGCACCGGGCCGCTGCTGACCGAACTTGACCCACGTGTCGATGTGATCGACCTTGCCGCCGGTCCGCCGAGTCCCGCTTGGCGCTTTGGTTTGCGGACGCTGTGGTGCCTTGCCCGTGAACTGCGGCGACGCCCCCCAGAGGTCATGTTGTCGACTCTTACGGGTGCGAACCTCGTTGCGATTGCAGCGCGAATTCTCTGCCAACAGAGTTTTCCTTTGGTCGTTCGCGAAGCGGTAACCCTTCCGCATGGTTCCATCGGTGGCCGCGGGCTCGCCATGCGCCTGCTCTATTCGCGTGCCGATCGTGTCGTTGCCCTCACGGAGCCGATGGCTGCGCAACTCGAACGGCGTGCGGGGCTCGACCCGGCGCGTATCGCGGTCATCCCCAATCCGGTCGACCATGAGCGGGTCGATTCCCTGTCGATGTTCGAGGATGATAAGGCGGAGATTCGCGCGTGGCGCCCCTATCTGCTTGCAGTCGGCCGGCTTGCCCCACAAAAGGGACATGCGGACTTGATTCGAGCCTTGGCCACTCTGCCAGATCCGCCGCGCTGCGTGATACTCGGCGAGGGGCCCGAGCGTGAGAGGCTCGAACGCCTCGTGCGCCATTCGGGTCTAGAAGAACGTGTGCATATGCCGGGCGTTCGAGACAACCCTTATCCCTGGTATCGCAATGCAATGGGATTCGTGCTTCCCTCGCACTGGGAGGGCTATCCAAACACGCTTCTGGAGGCCATGCACTTCGGCCTGCCGATTGTGGCTACGCGATACGATGCTTCCGTCGATGCAATAAGAATGAGCTACGACCTCAACCAGTTCCACCTGGTTGCCTGCGGTGAAATTCACTCACTGGCCATGGCCATAGATGAACTGAGTATGCCCCGGGCTGATGCGAAGCGTTGCCCAGCGGACGCTTGCGAGCGGGTGTCCGATGCGGCAAATCTGTTGTTGAAAGTGCTGGAGACTGCTGTAAAGCAGGCCGCTACGGATCGTGTGCATGGATAACGAATATCTGGCAACGCTGCGCCGGAACGAACTGGAGTCCGTTCTTGCCCTGCTCGCGAAGCATGGGGTGCGCGGTGGTCGTCTCCTTGAAATCGGCGCAGGCACCGGAGAGCAGGCGCGGGCCTTGTCAGCCAGGGGATATGACGTGACCGCCATCGACCTGGAAGGCAGTCGATACGCATCAGATCGGGTCTGGCCGGTGATCGACTATGACGGTTCGGTCTTTCCGTTCGAGGACAACAGTTTCGATATTGTGTTCTCGTCCAATGTGCTTGAGCACGTAGCGCAAACCGAGCACATGCAAAGGGAAATCTCGAGGGTTCTGGTGCCGGATGGCATCGTTGTGCATGTGTTGCCGAGCGCAGCATGGCGTGTTCTGACCATGCTCGTTCACTACCCATGGCTCGTAAAGGTGACCGCTCAAGCCATCCTCGGCCGGCGAGGGTCTGGTCGAGCCGCTCCAGGGACCGAAGAACGGAGCGGGCGCTTTGGAGGGGGGCGCGCCGCGTTGTGGCAACGGGTTCTATACGCCAATCGGCATGGCGAGCATGGCAATGCGCTGAACGAGGCCTTCTACTTCAGGCGGGCACGCTGGGTCCGCGTCTTTACATTGAATGGCTTCAGGGTTGTTGGGCTCATTCCAAGTGGGCTCTTGTATTCCGGATATGCTTTATTCGGACACCATCTCAGCATCCCGGTCCGCAAACGCATGGCGGCACTGTTCGGCAGTGCGTGTCACGTTTTTGTTCTTCGTCGATGCAATCGTGGCGCGAAGGGCGCAAGCGTGAAATGACTTTCGCATTGAAGCTGTCGCCATCACGCACTAGATGGGTCCGCGGAGCCGCCTACCTGCTCGCCATCGTGCTCGTTGCTGCCTTCCTGTGGCGCATGGGCGGCGATCCTTGGCGCCAGGCGGCCGCCGAGTGGCACATCATGTTGCTACTGGCGGTGCTGTCCGGATTCGGTCTGATTGTTCAGGCAATGGCGTTTCGGCTCGTGGTTCCGGATACGTCCCGCCCGCAGTTCACGGTGACGCTCGCAATCTGGTCTGTGTCTGCGGCGGTTTCCGTGGTCGCGCCGCTGGTTGCCGGGCTGGCTGCCCGAACGACCCTGTTGGTTCGTCATGGCATGGGGTTGAGCGCCTGTGCGGTCGCAAGTCTGCGACAGGTTTGGCTGGGCCTGGAGTATGCCTTGCTGCTGTCCTCCCTGGCCTTGCCGTTCACCGGATGGGCACTGGGTGTGGCCATTACGCTTGGGTGTGGCGGTGCGTGGCTCGCGATGCTTGCGACCCGTCTACTGGCGCGCAACAAGCGCGCTGGTCAAGCCTCCGGGCGCTTAGGGCGGGCCATCGATGCACTCCGTGCTCCAGTGCCTGTATCGGCACACCCCTGGTTCGTGCTCCAGGTCCTGACAATGAGCGCGGTGTATCTCGTCGGCTTCAATGGCCTGGGGGCGCACGTCACCGCGCCTCAGGCTGTTGCGCTGTCGGGCCTAACGGTTGTCTTGAGCTTGATTGCGTTCGTACCGAATGGGCTCGGAATCACCGACGCGGTGTGGGTGCTGTTCGCTCGAAGTGCGGGCGTAGAACTGGAAAGCGCGGTGGCCATCGCAATCGTGATCCGACTCGGTCACCTGCTTGCCGCTGCAGCACTTGCCTTATTGCTCAAGAGGCGCCTCGCTGACGCGTCCCCGCTTGATGACTAGCCCCTGGCCTGTCGGCAGGTGAATGATGCTCTCTGGCTTGTCCATCATGAAGGCGTTTGCGGCATCGAATGCCCCTGGGCAATTCGCGAACCCGTAGTCATCCATGACAATCAATCCGCCGTCGACCAGACGCGGATAGAAGAATTCCAGACTGTCGCGCGTTGGCTGGAACAGGTCGACATCGATATGCACCAGTTTGAAGCGTTGTTCGGCCACATCGCCAAAGCGCTCCGGTATCCAGCCCTTGAGAACATGAATGTTTTTGAATTCGGCCAGGTTGTGGCGTAGTTCGCTCTCGGTGGCACTTAGGTCGCCCCGTTGCCATTGGGGCAGGCCATCCGGGGGGCGATCCGAAGCCAAAGGCTCGGAGAGCCCCTCGAAGGAGTCGAATAGATAGAAGTCTGTTCCATTCAGCACACTCGCAATGAACCACGCCGATACGCCAACGTAGCAGCCACATTCGGCGGCTACGCCATCGAGTGCGACAACGCTGCGTGCCAACTCGCGCAAAGCGTACTTGCGTTCCATCGAGAAGGCGTTGTGAGGTGACAACTGCTTGAATCGGCGGACAAACGCCTCGTCCTCCAGCCACAGTTTGTAGTCGTCCCCGACATAGTGGCCGCCCATCGCTTCCGCCATCACGCGGGTCAATTCCAGCAACGCGCGCCGGCGTAAGGGCTTGGGGCCAGCCAATACAGCCCTGAGCCCCTTATAGATACGTTTCGATGTAAACATGAGATTACGCGCTGATTGAGGGCCAATCCTTACTGCGGACGCTCTTGCGTATCCGACTCTGTATCGCGATACATGAGTGCGGTGATCTGCTCGGAGATCAGACCCATCAGGAACACCATCACTCCCCCTGTCAACAGCAGGGCGCTCATGTTCGTGAAACGTCCCTCGGCAATGAACGTATGCCCATACCATCCGGCTCCCAGAAAAAACAGTGTGGCGGCAACAGGGGCGAAGAGTTTCAGCGGTGAATACAGGGATCCGACCTTGAAAATGATCAGCAAGAATCGTGCGCCGTCGTGCGCGAGCCGGATATGGCTTTTCCCGATACGGGGTGCTGCATGGATCGGCTCGTAGGCGACGGAATAGCCTGCCCGGAAGAAAGCCATTGTCGACGTGGTCGGATATGAAAACCCGTTGGGGAGAAGATACAGAAACTCGCGAAACAAGTGCGCCCGCACCGCCCGAAACCCTGAGGTAAGGTCCGCGACTGGGTGGCCCGTCATGTAGCTTGCAAGCCGGTTGTAGATCGCGTTTGCCAGGCCGCGGCCGATGCTTGCCTGAGAACCGGACTGACGAGCGCCGACGACCATGTCGTAGCCCTCATCCAGGCGAACCAGAAGGCGAAGGATGTCCGTTGGGTCATGCTGACCGTCAGCATCCAGGAATACGAGGATGTCGCCCCGCGCAGCCCGGGCCCCCGCCTTGATCGCCGCACCGTTGCCCTTGGAATAGGGGTGTCGCAGCACTCTCGCGCCGGCTTCCCGTGCCAGCTCGTCCGTTCCATCGGTCGAGCCGTCGCTCACCACGATCACCTCTGAATCGGGAACGCACTCGATCACCTTCCGAACGACCCCGCCAATGGCGCCGGCCTCGTTTCGTGCAGGAAGAACCACGCTCACGCGGGGGGTGTGCCTTTGCATGTCCTGATCCGGTTGCTTTGTGCTGGTTTCGCTCATGCCCTCAATCCTGCCTGGAGTTGTTCCCGCGCCAGTTCGCAATCTGCGCTCGCATTGTGCTGATCCGCTGCACATGGAACCGGTCCACGTCGTGGTGTGCGGCCTCGTCCACCGCATTTGCTGCCTCGCCCGGCTGCCCATTGGCAAGCAGTGTTGCTGCCAGATTGAGCCAGAGTTGCGGCGCATCAGGCGCTCGTGCAACAGCTTGTCGTGTATACCCCAATGCGCTGAGGGCGTCACCGGCATCCATGTAGAGTTGGGCGAATTCCGTGTCTATCATTGCCTGGTCGAATGGGCGCAGCGCCGGGTTGGCGGCAAGCGCGTCCTCCAGCGCCTTGATGGTCCGGGGCTCGAAGCTGCATGGCCCAGCGCGATGACACTGCAGCAGCTTGATGAAGGCGCCCGGCGTGGCTGACGCGATGGGTGGGGTGCGCAAACGGTCCAGGGTTCGCTGCAGCCAGGCGTTGTCCACCGGTCGGCCAAGCCGGTTGTCGACGACGATGAGCCCAAGATGCGCGGTGGCGCCGTAGTTGTCCCGCTCTGCGGCGTGAACCAGATTCGATCGCGCCTCGTCAAGCAGTGCTTCGGGGGCCGCGACCTGGTTTGCCAGGGCGATGAGTTGTATGCCCGCGTCGATGCGGCTCCTGGGCGAATCAGGGTGGTTTCTTGCATCCAGCCGGGCGCGCTGCAGGTCGTCGCCCCAATGCCATGCACGCAGCGCGGTCGCCGAGGCGGTCACGCACAACAGCGCGGCGGCGCCGAGGAGCATGGCGCGCCTGGAGTCGGGCCACCGTCGCATGCAACTGCCGACCAGATATCCAAAGGCAAGAAGGGGGCCGAAGCTGGCGAGGTAGTTGCGGTGCTCATGCACCATCTCGAGACCGAAGAAGGAAGATTCGAGCGCGTGCGCAGCAAGGAAGAAGAGCACTGAAAACCCGAGGACCGGCCACCGACGCCAGCAGAAGGGCACCAAGGCCACTGCCATTGCGAGGGCGCCCACCGCGAGTCCGGTTATCGGGGGGGTCAGCAGCCCGCGGGACACCACGAAATCGTCGTGATATAGCCCCATTCGCGTGATGTCCGGAACTGCGATCACGGAGAGGTAGAACCAAAGTGCTCTGGCTTGGGTGAGCAGGCGTTCGTACAAGCCGAAGTCGCGGTTGTCGTAGGAGCGGAGGATCCAGTCCGGCGACACGATCAGGAATGCGGTGCCGAGCGCTCCGGGCAGGATTGCGCAGAAGAGATGAAGGGTGATCAGTATCGTGCGCTGGTGCTGGTAGGTGGCGCGCAGGCGGAAGAAGAACATCTCCAGCAACAGAAGGAATACGGGCAGCAGTACGCCGTTCTCCTTGCTCAGGCTTGCCAGTGGGAGACAGATCAGATAGGCGGCGGCGATCAGGTGCAAGCCCTTCTGCCCCTTGATCTGTCGCTCCCGTCCGACTGCGTAGGCGAGCATGCCCAATGCGCTGAACAATGCCGCCAGGCTGGCCATGCGCTGCACGACGTACAGCACGCTCGTTAACTGCAGGGGATGCAGCAGCCACAGTCCGGCTGCGAGCAGAGCCGCAAGGTCGGCCTGGCGAGTGTCCTGGGCGAGGTTGGCGGCCATCAGCCTGCGCATGAGGATGCGCGCAAGCATGAAAATGATGAGACCGCAGAGCAGATGAATCGCGAGGCTTGTGCGTTTGAATGCGGCCGGGTCCAGCCCGGCTGATGCGTGGTCAAACGCAAAACTGAGCATGCTGAGCGGCCGTTTGAGCGGGCCGGATTCCGACGACCAGGCCGCTCGCCAGATCTCCGGCCAGTTCCAGCCGGAAACGGCTGTCAGGCGCTCGTTGTACACGAGATTCGGGAAGTCGTCGAATACGAATCCCCCCGAAAGGCCGGGCAGGTAAACGATGGCGCCGGTCGTTAACAGGCAGAGGGTGGCTAGCCGGTAAAGCGCCGAGGGTTTCATGTGCGGATCTGTAAGGCCGTGCTTTGACGTTCGAGGCTCGGGCGACAAGCCTCGGAAGGACTGCCCAGGAGCTTACCCGCAAAAAAGCCGTGCTGCCTTACGGCAGCACGGCTTGGGACTTCTGAAGCGGTAGGCCCGGTCAGATCATTACTGACGGCAGTCGGCCGGAAGGTACTTGTCTTGCACGGTGGTTCCGTTCGCGCCGATCGCAGCCTGCGTAGCGTTCGGGTTCGGCGCATTGCCGCACACCCAGGCCACGTTGGTGTTCGGGTTCGGCATTGCATCAACCGCAACGCGGAAGGTCAGAACCTGGTTTGCGATGGCGTTGTTTGCGCGATTGCCGAACAGCACATCGATCGAGCCGTCGTTGTTGGCAGTGACGCTCTGAACGTAGTTGCCCAGAATGCTTGCCGGCGCAGCCACTCCTACCGAAGCATTGCCGCCGTTAGGCAGACGGCCGCGATTCGCAATGAAATCGGCATAACCATTCTTCGCGCCAGAGGCCAGGCTCATGCCTTCGGAAACCTGGGTACGGATGGTGTAGTCCTGATACGCCGGCAGTGCCACCGCGGCCAGAATACCGATGATCGCCACAACGATCATCAGTTCGATCAGCGTGAAGCCTTGTTGAATCTTTTTCATGTCAGTTCTCCTCGATGAGAAACCACGGAAAGCCCGCTTGCCTACTCATAAGCAACCCCCGTGCCAACTTCTGGCCCTGGATTTCCGTGACGTAGTGCCGCTGACTTGACACGATTTCGGTCTGAATGTGACAAACCGCCCGGAACGGGTTGTCAATATGTGACAAAGGCAAGGCGCGGCGGTCCGGCGGACTAGACCCTGGGGTCAGGTCTTTCATATGCTCACCCCACCCGCTGCACGGCCACGCTGACCCTCTCTGCCGCCCGCGCCAGCGTGTCGTCCGCTGTGCACAGTGTCGCGCTCAAGCGCATGCATACGGCCAGATGCAGCGCATCGCCCGCACGTAGTCCGCTGCGGTAGTCGGCAATCCAGCCTCTGGCGCGGTCGAAGTCCGCGGTATCGACTGCTTCCACAGCGAGTCGCGCACTGACGAGCGTGTCGAAGCGCTCGAGCCCCTCGCGATGGAGGTCCGTGGAGACATCGCCCCTGCGCGCCATGATCCCGGCGGCGCTGGCGAACTCGGTGCGCGTCCACGGGCTGATCAGGATCGTCTCGCTGGCGCTGGCTTCGAGCCACGCGAGCGCGGCATCGGTGCTGGCGTCGCGAAAGAACAGTGGCAGGAGAATGCAGGTGTCGGCATACAAGGCCATCAGTAGCGTGCCCCGTCCCGCGCTTCGCGCACGACTTCCGCTGCCGTGCGGGGTTGAGGAGCCTGGGCGAGCACGAAGGCGCGCAGTTCGGTAGCGATGGCTGCGGCGTCGGCGGCCGGTTGCACGGGCTCGGCGATGATGCGGGCGACGGGCTTGCCGCGGCGAGTGATGACGATCTCTTCGCCGGCGATCACTTGATCGACGACGGCGGACAGGTGCGATTTGGTTTCGGCGAGGGTGAGGGTACGCATGACGGTGCCTTCGTGACTATCTGACTAACTGTAGTGTAGTCGGGGCGGGTGTAGGTGTCACGCCGGGTACCCGGCGCATACGCAACGAGTAGGGCACGTTTCGCCCTCACCCCGCCGGCGGCTGCGTGCGCTTGAAACTCTCGCGCGCGAACATGCGCTCGGCAAACGGCATCAACCCCGGATGGCGGGCGCGCCAGTCGATGTCGGGGAAGCGCAGGTCCAGATAGGCGAGGGCGACTGCGGCGGCGATGTCGCCGAGCTGCATGTCGGCGCCGTTGAAGGCGTGGCGGTGGTCGAGGCGGCGTTCGAGTTCGGCCAGGCCGCGGTCGATCTTGTCCTTCTGGCGGGCGATCTCGCGATCGCTGCGTTCGCCGTCGGGGCGGCGGGATTCGAGCAGGGCGCCGACGGCGGCATCGGTGACGCCGTCGGCGAGCGCCTCGGTCTGGCGTACGCGCACGGCGTCGAGCGGGTCGGCGGGCAGCAGCGCGGGCGGTGCACCCAGGGTTTCGAGGTAGCCGGCAATGACCGGAGAGTCGAAGAAGGTCTCGCCGTTGTCGGCGATCAGCACCGGCACCTTGCCGAGCGGGTTCAGCTCGGGGATGCGGGTGTTGGCTTCCCAGGGCGAGTCGACGACGAGCTCGAAGGGCAGCGCCTTTTCGTCGAGGAGGATGCGGATCTTGCGGGCGTAGGGGCTGGTGAGCGAGGCGAGCAGTTTCATGGTGACGTATCTCCCGTGGGGTGGAGAGAAGATACGCCGCACATCAGGGGGCGGGAATTAGGGAAAGCGGATGGGGGGCAGGGAAAGCGGATGGGGGGCAGGGAAAGCGGATGGGGGGCAGGGAAAGCGGATGGGGGTGTGGACGCGGGCTTTGTCGTGAAAGCAGCCTCGCCGAGTACCCGATTCGCGCGCGCCGGCCCCTCAGGCAGCGTTGCCCGCGAAAAGACCGGCCTCCGGGGCTTTCAGGCCGGATCGACGTTGCGTGCGATCAGCGTGCGGATCACGTGCAGCTTGCCATGGAAGAAATGGTCTGCGCCCGGCACCACGACCACCGGCAGTTCCTGCGGGCGTGCCCAGCCGAGGACGTTGGAGAGTGCGACGGTTTCGTCCTGTTCGCCATGGACGACGAGCGTGGGGATGTTGGCGGGCACGGGGGGGGTATCGTAGTTGCGCCCGCTGCCGGTGGTGTCGCCCGCAGCCATGCCCACGAGGATGAGCTGGCGCGGCGGTGCGATGCCGTCGGCAAGGCGGGTGGCGACGCGCACCTGCACGTAGCCGCCGAACGAGAAGCCGCCCAGCGCCAGTGGCTGCACGCCCCAGCGTGATTCGGCCCAGCTGATCACCGAGAGCATGTCCTCGGTTTCGCCCTCGCCGTGGTCGTGCTCGCCCTCACTTCTGCCCACGCCGCGGAAGTTGGGGCGGATCACGGCGTAGCCGAGGTCGCGGTAGGCACGCGCCAGCGTGTGCGCGACCTTGTTGGTGTTGGCGCCGCCGAAGAGCGGGTGCGGGTGGCAGACCAGGGCTATGCCGCGGACGGTGGCGGGCGCGTCGATCAGCACCTCGATGTTGCCGGCGGGACCGCGCAGCAGGGCGGATTCGGTGGGCAGCGGGCGGCTCATGCGGCGTCATCCGGCAGGCGCAGGCGCTCGACGATGCGGCCCTGCACCAGATGGCTGTCGATGATCTCGTCGATGTCGTCCTTGTCGACATAGGTGTACCAGACGTTGTCGGGATAGACGACCAGCACCGGGCCGTCGTCGCAGCGGCCTAGGCAGCCGGCCTTGTTGATGCGCACACTGCCCTTGCCCTTGAGTCCGAGCGCGGCGCTGCGGTCCTTGGCGTAGGTCTGCAGTGTCGAGGCGTCGTGGTTGTTACAGCAGGAATCGCCCGGCTGGCGCTGGTTGCAGCAGAAGAAGACGTGGTGTGTGAAGTAGCTCATGGGGTCTCCCGGTTTCGGGCTGGGGCTGAGGGGTGGGGCTGAGGGGTTGAAGGTGCGGGGTTGAAGGTGAGGGGGAGGCGTGCGGCCTGGCCCGATTATAGGCGCCGCCCGCTGCGCAGCGGCGGGCCGCCCAGGTGCTCGCCGCGCCACAGCCCGAGCGCCGACAGGTAGGCCAGTGCCAGATACGGCCACAGGCTGTCCACGAGCTCGGTCAGGCCGTGGAAGTTGAGCACGTTGCTGTAGCTGGCCAGTTGACGGCCGTACGGCAGATAGGGGTTCTCGGGGATCAGGTTCACCAGCGCCGTGGCGAGCAGCAGGCTGGTGCCGGCGATGGCATGCTGCGCCAGCCGCGGCAGCAGCAGGCATGGCAGCAGCAGGACGGCGCCGATCACAAGGCCGCGCTCCGCCCCCGGCGTGAGCCAGGCGAGCGGCGTGCCGGGGTCGAAGAAGGACCAGGTGGCGAGCGTCTTGGCGCCGACGCCCAGCCCCAGCACCCACAGCACCGGAAAGGGGTTGGCGCCGCGTGTCATGCAGCGGGTGAATAAGCCCACGGCAAGCAGGGCGCTGGCGGTGAGGGCGGTGTCGAAGGCGATGAAGCGGTCGGCACGAAAGGGCAGGGGGGCGGCGATGCCGAGCAGACTGCGGAGGTCTCCGCTGGAGAACAGCAGGTCGGTGGCGCTGAGCTGTCCGAGCAGCCACAGCGCCAGCAGCAGCAGGCCTGCCTCGCCGCTACGTCCGCCGATCACGTAACGTGCGCGCCAGCGTTGCAGCCGGCCCTGGGGGCCGAACAGGGCCGGCCCCCAGCCGGCGCCTGCGAGCGCGCCGAGCAGCGCCCCCGCGGTATTGCCGCCCAGGTCGAGGTTGCTGGCGATGCGTGTCGGCAGGTAGTTCTGCGTCGTTTCCAGGCCCAGGCTGAACAGGCCGGCGAGCAGCGCAGTCATGATCACCTTGTTCGCAAAGCCCCAGTGTGCGGGCAGTGCGGCCGCGAGCAGCAGGCCGAGCGGAAGGTAGCCGAGAATGTTGAAGACGAAGTCTTCGAGGATGAAATACTTCGGCCACGGTGCCCACAGCCAGTCGAAGGGCGGCAGCCCGCTGTCTCGCCACCCGGTCAGCGGGTGCAGGCACGCATAGGCCACGAGCAGGGCGTAGGCCAGGGTGAGCGGCGGTGCGAGCGAGCGGGTGGCGCGGTCGGACATCGCCGCATTGTGCCCGGCTTGGGGTGTAGCGGGCTAGACCTTGCGGATGGGCGTGCGGGCGAGCTGCTCGAGTGCGCGCGCCTCGTCTGCGCGCAGCACGCGCCCGGGCAGTGGGAGGAGTCCCGGCACCCGCGCACGGTAGCGTGCATAGGCTTCGCCGTGAAACGCCAGCAGCTTGCGCTCCTCCAGTAGCGAGCCCAGCCACAGGTAGAGCGTGATGCAAAGGCTGCTCACCAGGCGGGCTTCGTCCATGTCGCGCGTCCACAGGATCACCAGTCCGAGGCCATACCATGGATGGCGCACGTAGCGGTGCAGGGGCGACAGGCGCAAGCCGCCGGGATCCTCGGCTGCGCCGTGATGCGCCGCCCATTGCTCGCTGCCGAGGAAGGTCGCCATGTCGTAGTAGCGTGTCGACCAGATGAAGCCCCCGATCGCAGCCAGTGCCGCGCCGTTCGCCAGCCAGGCCCAGCCGCCCTCCCATGCCCACAGCAGCGGCCCGTGCCACGCGAAGGTCAGCCACAGTGGTGGCACCAGCAGCAGCACGCCGAGTGCATTGAACATCATCCGGTAAGCGGGCGCCGCCCGCGGCCAGCGCGCCGCCACGCGCCGCTTGAGCCACAGGCTCGCGAGCAGCGAATGCAGGACGGCGTAGCCGAGCCAGGCCAGGACGAGTGCGGC
Source organism: Thauera sp. WH-2 (assembly GCF_048321015.1). Lineage (NCBI taxonomy): Bacteria > Pseudomonadati > Pseudomonadota > Betaproteobacteria > Rhodocyclales > Zoogloeaceae > Thauera > Thauera sp. WH-2. Next base: position 142,739 of record NZ_JBLWFG010000005.1, read on the forward strand.
GATCTGTAGGGGGGTGAGGGGCATGGGGGGAGTACACCATGAATCGCGGCGAAGGTCGCGCGGCGCAATGAGGTATACATCGACCATAGATACGCGAGCGCCTGACCCCGGAACGAATCCGCCGCTTCACCTGCGCCGATGGCACCGCGCAATCCTTCCTGTGGGACCCCGAAGCGCGCTGCAATCTCGCCCGAAATGGCCTTGCGCATTGAAGGCTGGCTTGGCGTGGCCAACGGTGGCAGTGCAGACGCCTGGATTGCGCAGCAGGCCGCCTATGACCTGTGTAAGGCCCGCGCAGCCGGCATGCCCGCGGTGCAGCGTGCGCCCGAGATGCGCCCGAGATGATGAGCGCCTGCACGAGCTTGTTGAAGTACGTCGCAAACTTGCCGAGTTGGAAGCAATCGCCTTCGCTGTCACCTTCTCAACGAAAGCGCTGACCTAGAGCGCGCCCCGTGCGCTGGCCGCGTGGCTACACCGCCCGGATTTGGCTACATGGTGGCTACATGGCCCCGGAAAGCAAAAAGGCCAGTTCGCGAGAACTGGCCTAAGTGCTTGAATTTGTTGGTGGGGGCACTAGGACTCGAACCTAGGACCAATTGATTAAGAGTCAACTGCTCTACCAACTGAGCTATACCCCCGTGCCTTGCGGCGGACCGGATTGGCGCCCGGTCGAAGAGCGCGGATCTTACTCCGACGGGCGCGGTGGCGCAATAGGTCTTGCACAAACCGGTCTCGTTGACCTCTACAGGCTCGGGACGGTGAAGTCGGCGCCGGCGGGGTTCAGCCGAGAATGCGCCCGGCACGGCGGCGGCTGCCGACGCCGGCCAGCCCGCCCAGCCCTTGGCTGCCGTGGGCGTGGCAGATGGCGCAGGCGAGCGCGTCGGCGGCATCGGCGCCGGGGCTGCCGTCCAGCGCCAGCAGGCGCTGCACCATGTCTTGCACCTGTTCCTTGTGCGCCTTGCCGTAGCCCACCACCGATTGCTTGACCTGCAGCGCGGTGTACTCGGCCACCGGCAGGTCACATGACACCGCGCCGCAGATCACCGCGCCGCGGGCTTGGCCCAGCAACAGGGTGGACTGCGGGTTCACGTTCACGAAGACCTTTTCCACCGCAACCACGTCCGGGCGGTAGGTTTCAATGACCTCGCGCACGCCGTCGAGCAGGGTCTTCAGGCGCCCGGGGAGCTCGCCGTCCTGCGTCTTGATGCAGCCGCTGGCGACGTAGCGCAGGCGGCTGCCGAGCTGATCCACCAGTCCGAAGCCGGTGATGCGCAGCCCGGGATCGAGGCCGAGGATGCGGGTGGCGACGGTCTGGCTGGCCGCGCTCAAGTCAGATCTGCACCGCAGTGCCGCTGACGCACACCATGAGCATCCCGTTGTCCTGGCCGAGGACCTCGTAGTCGACATCGACGCCGATCACCGCGTTGGCGCCGAGCTTGGCGGCGGCCTCCTGCATCTCTTCCATGGCGATGTTGCGCGCGTCGGCCAGGGTGCGCTCGTAAGCGCCGGCGCGGCCGCCCACCACGTTGCGGATCGAGGCGAACAGGTCCTTGAACAGGTTGGCGCCGATGATGGCTTCGCCATTGACGACGCCGAGGTACTGGCGGATCGGGCGACCGTCGAGGTTCGAGGTGGTGGTCATCAGCATGGCATGCTCCTGCGCGGTGGGGTGGAGGCCCGATTCTAGCCTTTGCGCGCCAGCCATACACCGCCCACGGCAACCCCCATGCCGGCAATCGCCAGCGCGGACAGGCGCTCGTCGAACATTGCCCACGCGATCAGTGCGGTCGCGGGCGGGGTGAGATAGAACAGGCTGGCCACATTCACCGCACTGCCGCTGCGGATCAGCAGCCCGAGCAGACTCACAGCGCCCACCGACAGCACCACCACCAGCCAGCCGAGGGCGAAAATGAAGTCGCCCGTCCATTCGATGTGCATGGTCTCGGTGTTCAGGGCGATGATCGCGGATACCGCAAGCGTAGGCAGGAACTGCACGACCGAGCCTGTGCGCAGATCGAAGCGCGGGCAGAAGCGCTTCTGGTACAGCGTGCCGGCGGTGATGCCGAACAGCGCCGCGACCGCTGGCATCACCATGTGCCAGAGCGTTTCGGGCGCGAGGCTGTCGACGCTTGCCTTGCTGCCCACGACCAGGGCGACGCCGCCGAAGCCGAGCGCGAGACCCATCCATTGTCGCCGGGATACGCGCTCGCCGAGCAGCAAACCGGCCAGCGCGCCGGTGAGCAGCGGCTGCATCCCCACCACCAGCGCCGAGATGCCCGCAGGCAGGCCGCGGTCGATGGAGATGAACACGCCGCTCAGGTAGATGCCGTGCAGCAGCAGCCCGGTGACGGCGATGTGCGCAGCTTCGCGTGCGTTTGCCGGCCAGGGTGCGCGCATCGCGAGCGCGACCAGCGTCATCAAGGCGATCACCAGCGCATAGCGCGTCACCAGGAAGGTGAGCGGTTCCGCGTAGGGCAGGCCGTATTTTGCGCCGATGAAGCCGGTGCTCCACAGCAGCACGAAGAACAGGGGGAGCAGGCGGGAGAGGGCGGACATGGCGCGGGTCGGATGGATGCTGCTTGTACGGATTGTGTTGGGAGGATTGTGCTGGGAGGGTTTCGCTGGGAGGGGGCGGCCCGGATCGCGGGGTGGCTCGTTGGCGCGGGCTCGGCGCCGCCTTCGCGGGCAGGCCCCCCAGCCAGAGAGGCCGCTTGAACGGGACCCGATGCACCCTGTGCCCCGCACAAAAGAAAAAGCGGCGCCGCGCGCCGCTTCGAGTCTTGCGGAGCCGGTCGTTTTACTCGGAGAATTCCGCCGAAGTGTAGACCTCCTGCACGTCGTCCAGGCTCTCGAGCGCGTCAAGCAGCTTCTGCATGCGAACGGCCTCGTCGCCGGCGAGTTCGATCACGTTCTCGGGTTTCATCGTGACTTCGCCGAACTCTGCGGTGAAGCCAGCCCCCTCCAGCGCTTCCTTCACCGCGGTGAATTCCCACGGGCCGGTGATGACCTCGATGGAGCCATCGTCGTTGGGGACGACATCCTCGGCGCCGGCTTCGAGCGCGGCTTCCATCAGCGCGTCCTCGCTGGTGCCGGGGGCGAACAGCAGCTGACCACAGTGCTTGAACTGGAAGGCCACGCAGCCGTCGGTGCCCATATTGCCGCCGTACTTGGAGAAGGCGTGGCGCACGTCGGCGACCGTGCGGGTGCGGTTGTCGGTGAGGCAGTCGACCATCACCGCCGAGCCGCCGATGCCGTAGCCCTCATAGCGGATCTCCTCGTAGCTTACGCCTTCGAGTTCGCCGGTGCCTTTCTTGATCGCGTTGTCGATCTTGTCCTTGGGCATATTCACGCCCTTGGCCTTGTCCACCGCCAGGCGCAGGCGCGGGTTGAAGCCCGGGTCACCTCCGCCCATCTTGGCGGCGACGGTGATCTCCTTCGCCAGCTTAGAAAACGCCGCGCCGCGCTTTTCGTCTTGACGACCCTTGCGGTGCTGGATGTTGGCCCACTTGGAATGACCCGCCATATGACCCTCGATACTGCCGTAATCGGTTGAAAGTGGCGCAGTATACAACCCGACGAAGGTCGGCTGCATCCGCGCGATGCGTTGCGTGTGGCCGACCGCGGCGCGCAACGAACGAGGTGAGGAGGGGAGGCTGTGCGCAAGTTGATCTGGATCCTGGGGTGCATGGCTGCGCTCGTGACGGGCGGTGTGTGTGCGGCCGATGGCGTCGAGCCTGTCTATGGCGGCTGTGTGGATGCGCGTGGCGCGCCGGTGCCGGCGCTGCGCGACGAGCAGTTGCCGGCCGTGGTGACGACCGGGGTGGAAGGGGGGCTTGCGGTGATCCGCTACAACCCCGCCATGCTCCCGCGCCTGTTGCCGCTCACCCGAGCCTTCCTGTTCGCACAGGCCTGTGCGCGCATCCACCTCGGCTACCCGGCACATGGGGATCTCGATGCCGACCGTGCGCGGCGCGCAGATTGCGCCGCGGTCGATAGCCTGCGCCGCGCGGGGCTCCTCGATGCGCACGGGCTGGGCGCGCTGGTGGCCGACCTGCGTCTTGCGGACGACGAGTGGGCCCGGGTACCCGGGCCGCGCCGTGACTTTGCCCTCGCCGCCTGCGCTGCTGGATCGGGGCGTGGGGTCTATGGTGCGCCCGCGGCGGGCCAGGCCGGCTGGAATGCCTGCGTCCGGGCGTGTGCCGCGCCGCTTTACCGCTGTCAGGCGCGCTGCGCGGCTGGTCAGTGTGCCGACTGCGAGTCGGCGTACGCCGCCTGCATCGCGGGCTGCGGGGTGCCCTGATACACTCGGGCGCACGCTGACAACTCCGAGGTGATGCGATGACCGATGCGCTGCTGATTGCCAAGACCGCCGACAAGGAAATCTGCTTGCTGCCGCGTCTGGCCAACCGCCACGGCCTGATTACCGGCGCCACCGGTACCGGCAAGACGGTGACGCTGCAGAAGCTGGCAGAGTCCTTCGCCAGCATCGGCGTGCCGGTGTTCGTGGCGGACATCAAGGGTGATCTCTCCGGCATCGGTGCCGCCGGCACCGCCTCGCCCAAGCTGCTGCAGCGGCTCGAGGCGATCGGCATCACCGATTACACGCCGCGCGCCAACAACGTCGTGTTCTGGGACGTCTACGGTGAGCAGGGCCACCCGGTGCGCGCCACCATCTCCGACATGGGGCCGCTACTGATCGCGCGTCTGCTCAATCTCAACGACACACAGACCGGCGTGCTCACGCTGGTGTTCAGGGTCGCCGACGACAACGGCATGTTGCTGCTCGACCTCAAGGATCTGCGTGCGATGGTGCAGTACGTGGGCGAGAACGCGAAGAGCTTCACCACCGAGTACGGCAACATCTCCACCGCCTCGATTGGCGCCATCCAGCGCAACCTTTTGGCACTGGAAGAGCAGGGCGGGGATGTATTCTTCGGCGAGCCGATGCTAGACATCGCCGACCTGATGCAGACCGGCGCTGACGGCCGCGGCGTGATCAATGTGCTGGCGGCGGACAAGCTCTACCACTCGCCCAAGCTCTACTCCACCTTCTTGCTGTGGATGCTGTCCGAGCTCTTCGAGCAGTTGCCCGAGGTGGGCGACCCCGACAAGCCGAAGATGGTGTTCTTCTTCGACGAGGCCCACCTGTTGTTCGACGACGCACCCAAGGCGCTGGTCGAGAAGATCGAGCACGTCGTGCGCCTGATCCGCTCGAAAGGCGTGGGTGTGTATTTCGTCACCCAGAATCCGCTGGATGTGCCCGACGAGGTGCTCGGCCAGCTCGGCAACCGCGTGCAGCACGCGCTGCGTGCCTTCACCCCGCGCGACCAGAAGGCGGTGAAGACCGCTGCCGACACCATGCGCCCGAACCCCGCCTTCGACGCGGCGGAGGCGATCACCGAACTGGGCGTGGGCGAGGCGCTGGTCTCCTTCCTCGATGAAAAGGGCCGTCCGCAGGTCACCGAGCGCTGCTTCGTGATCGCGCCCGATTCGCGCCTCGGCCCGATCGACGCAGCCGAACGCAAGACGGCAATCGCCGGCTCAGTGCTCTACGGGCATTACGAGAAGGCGGTCGATCGCGAATCCGCCTACGAGATGCTCAAGGCCAGCGCGGCCACAAAGGCTGCGGTCGAAGCCGGTCGTGAAGCGGCGAAGGAGGTCGGTGGCGAGGACACCGGCGGCATGGTCAGCGAGATCCTGTTCGGCTCCACCGGCCCGCGCGGCGGCAAGCGCGACGGTCTGGTACAGATCGCCGCCAAAACGGTCACGCGCACCATCGGCAGCAACCTTGGGCGGCAGATCGTGCGGGGTATCCTGGGCTCTTTGCTCGGTGGCAGCAGCCGCCGTTGAGGTGTCCAGGGCCGCCCGTGCTCAGGAGAAGCAGCGCAGACGGCCCTGGATGGTGATGCAGCTGCGGTTGCGGCCTGATTCCTTGGCGCCATAGAGTGCCTTGTCGGCCGCGTTGACGAGCGCGTCGGGGTCGGTCATCGAGGCTTCACGGCTGGCCACGCCGACACTGACCGAAAGCGCCAGCCTGCGTTCGCCGACCTGCACCTTCAGGCCTGCCACCAGCTTGCGCAGACGTTCGGCCGCGCTTACCGCCGAGCGCAGGTCGGCGTTGTGGCAGATCACCAGGAACTCCTCTCCGCCCAGACGGCAGGCCACGTCGTCCTTGCGCGCGGCCGCCTGCAGGGCCGCTGCAACCTCGCGCAGTACCAGGTCGCCCGCAGCATGGCCGAAACCGTCGTTGATGCGCTTGAAGTGGTCGACGTCGATGAGCAGTGCCGACAGCGGCTGCCCCGATCGGGTCGCTGCGGCCCATGCCTTGGACAGGCTCTCCAGTCCTGAGCGCCGGTTGGGCAGCTCGGTGAGCAGATCGGTCATCGCGGCATGCATGAGCTTGCGGTTGGAGATCGCGAGCTCGGCGGCGAATTCGCGCAGTTGCGCGCGGTCGCGCTCCCAGGCCTCGAGCAGCTGCACGTAGTGCGCTGCCGCGCGTAGCCGTCCGCGCAGCATGCGCAGGTCGACCGGCTTGCCGAGGTAGTCGTCCACCCCCGCCTCGAAGGCTTCTGCTACGTCCTCGCGCGCATCGAGGCCGGTGAGCATGAGGATGTACATCTTCTTGCCCCACTCGGCCGCACGCAGGGCACGGCAGAGATCGAGGCCGCTCATCCCCGGCATCACCCAGTCGGTGATCACGATCTGGGGGGAGAACTGCAGGGCAGCCACAAGCGCGTCTTCGCCGCTCGAGGCGGTGACCACCTGATGGCCGAGGGTATCCCCGAGCGCAGCCGCGAGCAAGGCGCGGCTAGTGGGGTCGTCATCGACCAGCAGCACGCGCAGTCCGGACTGTTCCGGTCCTTGTGCATTGCCGGGCGATGGCGCGGCAGCCATGTCGGCGAAGCCCGGCAGGGCGCGGGCGGGCACGTTGAGCAACTCGCCCCAGGTCTGCCAGTTGCGCACGATCTCGTCGATCTGCGTGGCCAACTGTTCTGCGTCGAGGCCGATTCTTCCGCCCAGCAGCAGCAGTTCGGGAACGAGCCGGTTGCGCTCGGCCTCGACCGCTGTGGCGAGCCCGCCCACGCGCTGGGCAAGGTGGAACAGACGGGTGAGCTGGTATGGCCGCGAACCGGCGAGGAAGGGCGCGCTGTCCGGGCACTCGTGATGCAGAATGGGCTCGACCAGCGCGCCGGGGAGTCCCCACTCGGTGAGCAGGGCTGCGGTGAGCTCGTTGTGGTCGGTGTGCAGCCGTTCGCGCTCGAGGGTGGCGAGGCGGCCGGGGGCGTCGGCCTGGCCGATCAGTTCGGCGTAGGGGCCGGGGTAGGCGGTGGCGAGCGCCAGCCTGCCGATCTGCGACAGCAGGCCGCAGGCGAAGAGTTCTTCGGCGGCGCCAATGCCTGCCATGGCGCTGAAACGCTGCATGGCGAGCGCGCCCAGCAGAGACTGTGCCCAGAAGCCGTCGTAGTCGAAGCCGCGGCACGGGCCGGCATGATGTTGGTCAATGAGCGAGAAGCCGAGCGCGAGGTTGCGGACCGTGCCCGTGCCGAGCTTCATGATCGCGTCGGTGACCGACACCACAGGGCGCCGGCCATTGGCAGCGGTGTTGGCGTTGCGGATGAGGCGGCCGGCCAGTGCGGGGTCGGTCTGCGAGATGCGTGCGATCTCCGCAGTCGTGGTGTCGTCGCGGCGGCAGGCCTCCAGAATGGCGAGCGCAGCCCCTTTCGGGCTCGGCAACTCGCCTTCGAGCGGAATGTGTTCGAGCGTTTTTATCATTTTGGCCCGTATTGTGTGGCCGTGTGTTTTTCAGCGTTCCGAAGCACTATGCCACGCTCTGCGCTGCAACGCATGCGCCGTAGTTCACGGTTTGCTTGCTCAGACTCATCGAAGCGTCCGCGCCAGCGCTTCCAGCGCAGTGAGCGCTTCGGTGTTGAGATGCGAGGCTTGGGCGAACAAGGTCGGCAGGGATGCGCGATCGTCTGTGCGCCCGGCTTGCTCGAGCGCCTGCATCGCGGACTGCAGCGCATGGGCGCCGACGTTGCCCGCTGCAGACTTGAGGCTATGCGCCGTGCGCTGGACACCCGCGGCGTCGCCTGCATGGACGGCGGCTTCGAGTTCGGCAAACAGGGCCGGAGTGGATTCGAGGTAGATGCGGAGTATGCGTGCGGCAAGCCGTGTTCCGCCCTCGGGGTCGAGTTCGCGATACTGTGCGATGCAGGCGGGGTCGATCGCCGACGCGGAAGGGGCGCCAGTGTCCTCGCCCCCGCCGGGGTCGGTGGGGGGCGGGCGCTTCGGCCCGGCCGCTTCGCTTCGCGTGGGGAGCCATGCCTCGATGGTCTCGCGCAGCTGCGCGAGCGTGTAGGGTTTGGCGAGGAAATCGTCCATGCCCGCGGCGATGCAGCGGTCGCGATTGCCTTCCATGACGTTGGCCGTGAGCGCGATGATCGGCGTACGTGGCGCGCCAGGCTGCTGTGCGTCGCGGATCGCGCGGCTCGCCTCGTAGCCATCCATCCGCGGCATGTGGCAGTCCATCAGGATCAGGTCGAAGTCTCGCTGCTGTGTCGCCTGCACCGCAGCGAGACCGTCCTCGACCACGCTGCACTGCAGGCCCATCCGGTTCAGCATCGCGCTCGCGAGCGACTGATTGACCGGGTTGTCCTCGGCCAGCAGCACGTGGCCGCTGAGGGTTGTGGGCACGGTCGGGGCGGAGCCTTGGACTGGTGCTTCGGCCACCGGGGCTGGCGGCAGGGGTAGCGCCCGCCCCCTGGGCAGGGTCAGTTCCACGCTGAAGCGCGCGCCCTGGCCGGGCGTGCTGTCGACCGTGATGCGGCCGTGCATCAGCTCCACCAGATGGCGGCAGATGGCCAGCCCCAGCCCGGTGCCGCCGTAGCTGCGGGTGGTGGAGCCGTCGGCTTGGGCGAAGTGCTCGAAGATGCGCGCGTGGGCTTCCGGGGCGATGCCGATGCCGGAGTCGACGACGCGAATCGTTATCGCGCAGTCCTCGCCGGCGCCTTCGGCAAAGCGAGCGCTCAGCACGACCTTGCCGGTCGGGGTGAATTTGATCGCGTTGCTGAGCAGGTTGGCGACGATCTGCCGGATGCGGAAGGGGTCGCCGTAGAACATGCAGGGTGCGCCGGAGCCGGGCTCGAGCAACAGTTGCAGTCCTTTCTCCCGCGCGGAGTGGGCAAACAGCGCCAAGGCTTCTTCGAGCACCTGGCCGAGCTCGAACTCGATGCGTTCGAGTGCAAGCCGGCCTGACTCGATCTTGGAGAAATCGAGGATGTCGTTGAGCAGATTGAGGAGGTGGCGGCCGGAGCGCCGGACGGCTTCGGCATGGCTGCGCTGCTCGGGGTTCAGGCTGCTGTCGAGCAACAGTTCGGTCATGCCGAGCACGCCGTTCATCGGTGTGCGGATCTCGTGGCTCATCGTGGCCAGGAAGCTGCTCTTGGCAAGGCTGGCCGCCTCCGCCGCCTCCTTGGCGTGGCGTAGTGCTTCGGTGTGCTGGGCGAGGCGGATGTCGCGCTCTGCAAGCTGTTCGAGCATGAAGTTGAAGCGCTGCGCCATGGCATCGAGTTCTGCGATGTGGCTGGTGTCGGCGCGCGCGCCCTGGTCGTACTCGTGGTCGGCGACCCGGCCCATCTGCCGGGTGAGGTTGGCCAGCGGCGCAAGGATCGCGCCGTTGAGGTTGCGCAGCAGGGCTGCGGCCACCGCCATCGCGATCAGTGCGGCGAACAGGGTGATCGTGGCATAGGCGAGGCTCTGCAGGTGGATGGGGCCGAGATCTACCTCGAGCGTCAGTACGCCCAGTTTCTCGCCATGCAGGGTCACCGGCTCCGAAACCTGGAGGGTGCGCGCACCGATGCGGCTGTCGGAGCCCTCCGCCGTCTGCCCGGCCCGCCACGCAGGCGCATCGCCTTCTTCGTGAGGATAGCGGGCGATGCGCAGGCCCCGGTTGTCGTGAAGCTCTGCCTGCAGCACGCTCGCCGCGTGCTGCAGGGTTTCCAGCACGCGGCGCGCCGAGTCGGCGTCGTCGAAGGCGAGGCTGGCTGCGGCGTTTCCGGCCAGCACGCGGGCCATTGCATGGCTGTTCGATTTCAGGGCCATGGCGCTGATCACCACATTACCGACGATCAGCAGGGCGGCGACCAGGCCTACTGCAACGCCGAGCGCGATGAGGTTCGCCCGCCGCAAGGCGTGACCGAGTGAAACCCGGCGTGCGGGGGCTTCGTGGCGGGCGCGTTCTTCCATGGGTGCGGAGTGTGCGACGCTCAGGCCTGGGCCGTCAGGCCAAGTCGCCTGCAGATCTCCAGCGTCGGCCCAGCCGCGTTCATGCTGTAGAAGTGCAGGCCCGGCGCCCCCGCGGCGAGGAGTTTCTCGCACAGGCGCGTGACCACGTCGAGGCCCAGGGCGCGGATGGCATCCGTGTCGTCCCCATAGCTCTCGAAGGTCTTGCGCATCCAGCGCGGGATCTCGGCACCACAGGTGTCGGAGAAGCGTGCCAGCTTGCTGAAGCTGCCGATCGGCATGATGCCCGGCACGATGGGGACGTTCAGGCCCAGCTTGCGCACCGCGTCGACGAAGTTCAGGTAGGCGTCGACGTTGTAGAAGTACTGCGTGATCGCCGAAGTGGCGCCGGCCTCGACCTTGCGCTGAAAGGCGGCCAGATCGTCCCTGGGGCTTTTCGCCTGCGGATGCCACTCGGGATAGGCGGCGACCTCGATGTGGAAGCGGTCGCCTGTTTCGGCGCGGATGAACTCGACCAGCTCGTTCGCGTAGCGGAACTCGCCCGGATCCTGCACGCCCGAGGGCAGGTCGCCGCGTAGCGCGACGATGCGGCGGATGCCGGCGGCGGTGTAGTCCTGCAGGATCTCGCGGATGTTCTCGCGCGTGGAGCCGATGCACGACAGATGCGGTGCAGCCTCGAAGCCTGCGGCGGCGATCTCTTTGACCGTGTTGAAGGTACGCTCGCGGGTGGAGCCGCCGGCGCCGTAGGTCACTGAGAAGAAGGCGGGCTGCAGGGCTGCCAGGCGGTCGCGGGTGGTGCGCAGCTTGTCGGCGCCTTCCGGGGTGGTGGGCGGGAAGAATTCGATGGAGATCTCGGGGGTCATGTCGGCTTTGCCCGCAGGGGGCGCGAAGGGTGTCAGGAAATGCGTGGGGACAGGGTGGCGTCCGCCAGCCTGCCATGAAAAAGGAATTCGTGGTTACCGTCGCCGCCGGTGATCGGCGAGTCGAACCAGTCGAGCACGTCGATGCCGGCTGCCCCAGCGGCGGCGCGGATGCGGGTTTCAACCCCGGAGTACAGGGCGGTGTCGCGCACGATGCCACCCTTGGTCAGGCCCTGAGGCCCGACTTCGAACTGGGGTTTGACCAGTGCGAGAACGTGGCCACCCGGCGCAAGCAGCGCCGGCCACTGCGGCAGCAGCAGGGCGAGCGAGATGAAGCTGGCGTCGCAGACGATCAGCCCGAAGCCATGGGCCGGCATGTTTTCGCCGAGGTCGGCAGCGCGCAGATAGCGGGCATTCAAGCCTTCGAGCGTGATGCAGCGCGGATCCTGCCGCAGCCGGGAATGGAGCTGGTCGTGGCCGACCTCGATGCCGACGACCTTCGCCGCCCCCGCCTGCAGCAGGCAGTCTGTGAAGCCGCCAGTAGACTGGCCCACGTCCAGGCAGGTAAAGCCGCGCACGTCCAGCCCGGTGCGGGAGAGCGCGCCGGCGAGCTTGAGCCCGCCGCGCGACACGAAGCGGTCGTCGGGGTCGGACGTGACCGCCAGCCGCGCCGACGGCGGCAGGAGCTGAGCGGGCTTGCTCACCGGCTTGCCCTCGCAGCTCACCCGGCCGGCCTCGATCAGGGCACGCGCTGCGGTGCGCGAGGGCGCAAGGCCCTGCGCGACGAGCAGATGGTCGGCGCGCGGCAGCCCATGCCCAGCCGGGGCCGAGGTATGCGGGTGCGGCGTGGGGGGCGGGCGACTGCTGCGGCGGTGGAAGGACTTCAAGGCTGCCTCAACCGATCTTGATCACTTCGACGGGGTGCTCGTATACGTCCTTGCGCTTGTCGTAGAGCGGGATGGTCGTGCCGTTCAGGCGGTTGCTCTGCAGGTCCTTGAGGTCGACGTCGGCGACCACGATCTGCTCGATGTTGGGCGTGCCCTCGGCGGCGATGCCGTCGCGCGCGAAGGGGAAGTCCGAGGGCGTGATGATGCTCGCCTGGCCGTAGTGCAGGCCGAGGCCCTCGACCGGCAGGTTGCCCACGGTGCTGGTCATGGCCACGAAGACCTGGTTCTCGATCGCGCGTGCGTGGCAGCAGTAGCGCACGCGCAGGAAGCCCTGGCGGTCATCGGTACATGAGGGCACGAACAGGATGTCGGCGCCCGCCTCGCACACCATGCGTGCGAGCTCGGGGAACTCGATGTCGTAGCAGATCAGGATGGCGATGCGTCCGAAGGGCGTGTCGAACAGGCGCAGCTGGTCGCCGGCGTCGGTGTTCCACTTCTCGCGCTCCCAACGTGTGCGGTGGATCTTGTCCTGCTCGAAGACCTCGCCTCCGGGGGTGAAGTAGTAGGCGGTGTTGAGCAGGCGGCCATCCTCGTGCAGCGTGGGGTGGCTGCCGCCGATGAGGTGCACGTTCCACTCGTGCGCCAGCTCGAGCATCAGTTCTTTGTAGCGCCGGGTGTAGTCGTTCATGTTGCGCACCGCGGCGCAGACGTCCGTGGTGTCCATGAAGGACAGCAGCTGGGTGGTGAATATCTCGGGCAGGAGCACGAACTGGGGCTTGTAGTCGCCCGCGGCCTTCATGATGAAGCGCACCTGGTTCTCGAAGCCCGCCCAGTCGTGGATGGAGCGCAGCAGGTATTGAACGGCGGCGATACGTACGATCATGGGTGGATATCCTCCTTGATTTCGGTGGGCCGGGTGGGGTCGTAGTCGGGGTTGAGCCAAACGATCAGCGAGGCGTTGCCATGCGACTCGACGTCCTCGGGCAGGTAGTCGGGGATCACGCCGCAGTACGAGAAGCCCTCGCGCAACTGGAAGCTCAGCACCGGGTCGGTGAAGTCGCCCCACACCACCTTCTGCGCGTAGAACTCGGGGCTCATCGCGTCGGCGTGTGCGGCGTAGCCCGGCAGCCGGCCACAGGCGATGATGCGTTTGAGGTTCATGGCCCGGCACAGGTTGCGCCTGCCCTCGTAGAGCAGATGACCAAGCCCCAGGCCGCGCACCTCGGGGTCGACGAAGACCTCGGCGCCATACAGCGTGCGGCCGTCCGGGTTGTGCTGGTCGAAGGTGCCGGCGCCGGTGATCTCGCGCCAGGTGTGGGACTCGGCCCAATCGTCCCACAGCACGATCAGCGAGCTCGCGCAGCCGGCCACGCCGTCGTCGGTCTCGACCACGATCTGGCCCTGCGGAAACACGTCGAGTTGCTCGCGCAGCTTGCGCTGGCTCCATGGCGGGATGGTCGGGTAGACACGCGCCTGCAGCGCGATCAGGGCGGGGATGTCCTCCACCCGGGTGTTGCGAACCCTCGGGTACGGCATGCTGATCCTCCTCGTTGCGCGCCGCGGGCGGGCGGCCCGGAGAGGCTCTGCCCGCGGCGCCGGCGCGGCATCAGTAGCGGTACTGGTCGGTCTTGTACGGGCCCTGCTTCGGTACGCCGATGTAGGCCGCCTGCGCGTCGGTGAGCTCGGTGAGCTGCACGTTGAGCTTCTTCAGCTGCAGGCGGGCGACCTTCTCGTCCAGGTGCTTGGGCAGCGTGTAGACGCCTACAGGATAGTCCGCCGTGCGGGTGAAGAGTTCGATCTGCGCGATCGTCTGGTTGGCGAAGGAGCTCGACATCACGTAGCTCGGGTGCCCGGTGGCGCAGCCCAGGTTCACCAGGCGGCCCTTGGCGAGCAGGATGATGCGTTTGCCATCGGGGAAGATGATGTGATCCACCTGCGGCTTGATCTCCTCCCACTGATAGCCCTCGACGCTGGCGACGTCGATCTCGTTGTCGAAGTGGCCGATGTTGCAGACGATGGCCTGGTCACGCATCTTCGCCATGTGGTCGTGGGTGATGACATGGTAGTTGCCGGTGGCGGTGACGAAGATGTCGGCCTTGTCGGCGGCGTACTCCATGGTCACCACGCGGTAGCCTTCCATCGCGGCCTGTAGCGCGCAGATCGGGTCGATCTCGGTCACCCACACCTGGGCCGACAGCGCACGCAACGCCTGGGCCGAGCCCTTGCCTACGTCGCCGTAGCCGCACACCACGGCGATCTTGCCTGCCACCATCACGTCGGTGGCGCGCTTGATGCCGTCGACCAGGGATTCGCGGCAGCCGTACAGGTTGTCGAACTTGGACTTGGTCACCGAATCGTTGACGTTGATCGCCGGGAACTTGAGTTCGCCGCGCGCGTGCATCTGGTACAGGCGGTGCACGCCGGTGGTGGTTTCCTCGGTCACGCCCTTGATCTGCGCCAGGCGGGTCGAGTACCAGGTCGGGTCCTGCGCCAGCTTGGCCTTGATCGCGGCGAAGAGCACGGTTTCCTCTTCCGAGCCCGGCTTGGCAAGCACGGAAAGGTCCTGCTCGGCGCGTGCGCCCAGGTGCAGCAGCAGCGTGGCGTCGCCGCCGTCGTCGAGGATCATGTTGGAGTAGCCACCGTCCTTCCATTCGAAGATGCGGTGGGTGTAGTCCCAGTAGTCGGTCAGCGACTCGCCCTTGACCGCGAACACCGGGATGCCGTCCTTGGCGATGGCCGCGGCGGCGTGGTCCTGGGTCGAGAAGATGTTGCACGAGGCCCAGCGCACCTCGGCGCCGAGCGCGGTCAGCGTCTCGATCAGCACCGCGGTCTGGATGGTCATGTGCAGCGAACCGGTGATGCGCGCGCCCTTGAGCGGCTGGCTGGCGGCGTATTCCTCGCGGATCGCCATCAGGCCGGGCATCTCGGTTTCGGCAATGCGGATTTCCTTGCGGCCCCAGTCGGCGAGCGACAGGTCGGCGACGACGAAATCGGTGAAGTTGGTGTCAGCCACAGCGTTCATGAAAAGCTCCATGCTATGGCCGGGCGGGACGGGGGAGGGCAGCATGGCGCTGCAGGCGGCTCACCCGACATCCCGGACCCGGCAGGGTTTGAGACGATTAGCAGGTGAGCGCCGTTGTACTGCAACCCGCCGGGCGGCGGGGTCCGAGCCTGGGGGCCACAGCCGGCAAAGCCGGCGGGCGCCTCGCAGCGCTCCTCGGTAGCGCGTCATTATATCCGATGGATGTCCGCGTGGACCGTGATGGAAGAGACGGTGCAGGAAGAGACGATGAGGTGGTGATCGATGAGGTGGTGGCGCTCCGTGCCGGACGGCCCCCGGGATGTGACATCGTGCCTAAAGGCTTTCGTTGCCTTGCCGATATCCTCATCAGGATACGCTTATGACGGCCGGGGCGATGAAGCCGGGCCGACCCCCTGACTGCACGCACGAGAACGAAGATGGCTTCCAAGACCCTGTCCGTAAGATCCCAGCTCGTATTGCTGGCCGCTTCGACCTGCGGCCTTTTCCTGCTCGCCCTGGGCGGCGCGCTGTGGCAGATGCAGCTTGCGGGCGAGCGCCTGTCCGGCTTCATCGAGACCGAGCTCGCCGTTGAGCGTGATGTCACGCGCACCTATGCGCAAGGCCTGCAGATGGGCCAAGCCTTGCGCAATATCCTGCTCGATCCCGGTAACCCCAAGGCCTACGAGAACTTCGATCAGGCCAAGCACCAGTTCGACGGGATGCTGGCGCAGATCGTCGCGCGCGGACACGTCCTCGAGGGGGGTGCGGCCTCGGCCGCACGCATGCAGGAGATCGTCCAGCGCTGGGCGCCGCTGCAGGCGCAGGTGATCGAAAGGGTGCGCGCCGAGGACCTGCAGGCTGCACGCGAGGTGCTGGTGCGCAGCGAGACGCCGGCCTGGCGCGAGATCCGCGGCGAGCTGATGAAGCAGATCGCGCATCTCGAAAAGCTGACCGCCGGAATGCGATCGGATTCGGCACAGGCACTGGAGCGCAGTCGGCTCGTCGTTCTCGGGCTGGGCGCTTTTGCGCTGCTGGTGTGCGTGGTGGCTTCGGTGCTGGTGACGCGCAATGTGCTGTCCCGCCTGGGCGGCGAGCCCGCCTACGCGGCGGAGGTGGCGCAGCGTATCGCGGACGGGGATCTTCAGCAGCGTGTCGAGATCCGCGGCGGCGACGGGCGCAGCCTGCTGGCCGCGATGCAGGACATGCAGGGCGGACTGCAAACCATCATTCGGGGGATTCGCGCGGACGCCGGGCGGCTCGTCGCCGCGGCGGACGCGCTGCGCAACAACGAGGAGAAGGTGGCAACCGCTACCCTGGCGCAGACCGACGCGGCGCAGGCGATCGCGGCTTCGATCGAGGAACTGAGCACCAGCATCTCGGTCGTCGCTGAACATGCGAACGACGCTGACCGCCTCAGCGGCAACTCCGAGGCGCAGATGCACGACAGCGTGAAGGTGATCAACCAGGCGGTCGAAACCATCGGCCTGGTGGAGCAGCGCATGACCGCGTCAGCCGCGGTGGTGGCGGAGCTCGGCCTCAGTGCGGAGAGCATCTCCAACATCGCGCAGGTCATTCAGGATATTGCTGACCAGACCAATCTGCTGGCGCTCAATGCCGCGATCGAGGCGGCGCGCGCGGGTGAGCAGGGACGTGGTTTTGCCGTCGTGGCGGACGAGGTGCGCAAGCTTGCCGAGCGTACCCGCCAGTCGACGCACGAGATCAATGCCATGATCGAGCGCGTTCAGGCTAATGCCCGTCAAGCCGTGGGGACGATGGAGGAGGGGCGCCAACTGGCAGAGCGCGGCGCCGAGAACGCTGAGCGCGCGCGCGCCGCTGTGGCTGCTTTGGAGGGCGGCGCGGTCGAGGTGCGGGAGGCGGTCGGGTCGATCAACGCCGCTCTTGGCGAACAGCGTCAGGCCAGCTCCGATATTGCTCAGCGCGTCGAGAGCATTGCCCGCATGAGCGAAGAAAGCCACGGCGCCACGCGCGACTCGTTGCAGCGCGCCGGAGAGTTGAGCCAACTCGCGGACGCGCTCGAGCAGGCAGTGCGCCGCTTCCGCGTGTCGGCCTGAGGGCTGCCGCCCCGTTCAGCGGCGCGGGTTGTTGTCGGATTGGCGGAGCATGCTGACGATCAGTGTGATCACCGTGATCGGCAGCACATAGCCGAGCATTACGCCCGAGAAGGCCGGCAGGCTGTCGTGCTGTTGCGCCTGCAGCACGAGCCAGGCGGTGTAGATGGCGTAGTAGGCCAGGAACACGCCGCCTTCCCAGCGCGCGATCTCGCGCCCGCTGATCATGATCGGCAGGCAGGCGAAGGCCACCGCCAGCATCACCCACAGGTCGAAATTGCGCGCCGCCTCCGACACCGGCAGGCCGGCACCCGACACGATGCCGGTGAGGCCGAGCACGGCGAGGATGTTGAACACGTTGCTGCCCACCACGTTGCCTACCGCGATGTCGCGCTGGCCGCGCATCGCGGCGACGATCGAGGTGGCGACTTCGGGCATCGAGGTGCCGACCGCGACCACGGTGAGGCCGATCACGAGGTCGCTGACGCCGAAGGCGCGCGCGAAGGCGACCGCCGAATCCACCAGCCAGTTGGCACCGACCACCAGCATCACCAGACCGACCACGATGAGCCCGATCTGCACGCTCCAGTGGCGGTCCCAGTTCGAGGTGGGGATCTCGGTTTCGAACTCATCCTGAACATTCTTCGAGGCACGCCGCGATTGAACGACCAGGAACACCGTGTACGCGATCACGAGAGCGAACAGCGTGATCGACTCGATCAGACCGATTCGACCGTCGAGCGCAACCACCACCAGTAGCGCCGAGGCGCCGATCATGATCGGGATCTCCTGGCGGATGATCTGCTCATCGACCAGCAGCGGCGTGATCAGGGCCGAGATGCCGAGGATCAGCAGGATGTTTGCGATGTTGCTGCCGACTGCGTTGCCGATCGCCAGATCCGGGCTGCCCGAGAGCGCGGAGCCCACTGAAACCGCCATCTCTGGCGCACTGGTGCCGAAAGCGACCACAGTCAGGCCCACCACCAGGGGCGACACGCCAAAGGACACCGCCAGGCGTGAGGCGCCGCGCACGAGGACGTCGGCGCCGATGACGAGGACGACGAGGCCGAGGACGAACATCAGGGTTTGCTGGAGCATGAGGAAGAGTCTTGCGTTCTGGTTCGGGGCGGGACAGTGCAGACTGTTGCGCAGGCCAGAGGTTCGCACGCGAGTACGATCTTGCGCGGTCCTGCGCGGACGATCAAAAGAAGACGCCCCTCACCGTTGCCGGAGAGGGGCGTGCGGTACCGGACGGTATTTTACAGCCCAGCGTCGGCGCGCAGGGCGGCCGCCTTGTCGGTCTGTTCCCAGGTGAAACCCGGCTCATCGCGGCCGAAGTGGCCGTAGGCCGCGGTGCGGAAATAGACGGGGCGCAGCAGGTCCAGGGCCTGGATGATCGCCTTCGGACGCAGATCGAAGTGGCGGCCGATCAGTTCGACGATCTTCTCATCGGCCACTTTCCCGGTGCCGAAGGTGTTGACCATCAGCGACACAGGACGCGCGACACCGATTGCGTAGGCCACCTGCACCTCGCACTTGTCGGCGAGGCCCGCGGCGACGATGTTCTTTGCCACGTAACGGCCGGCGTAGGCGGCCGAGCGGTCGACCTTGGACGGATCCTTGCCCGAGAATGCGCCGCCGCCATGGTGGGCCGCGCCGCCGTAGGTGTCGACGATGATCTTGCGCCCGGTCAGGCCGCAGTCGCCGTGCGGGCCGCCGACCACGAAGCGGCCGGTGGGGTTGACGAGGTAGCGGACGTCGCCCTTCATCAGCTCGGGCGGCAGTACCGGCTTGATGATCAGCTCGATCACCGCCTCGCGGATCTGCTCCTGGGTGACGTCGGGGTCGTGCTGGGTGGACACCACGACGGTGTCGATCGCCACCGGCGTGCCGTCGACGTACTTGACCGTGATCTGGCTCTTGGCGTCGGGGCGCAGCCAGGGCAGGCGGCCGTCCTTGCGCACCTCGGCCTGGCGCTGCATGACGCGGTGGGCGTAGTAGATCGGCAGCGGCATCAGGCTGTCGGTCTCGTTGGTGGCGTAGCCGAACATCAGGCCCTGGTCGCCGGCGCCCTGGTCGAGCGGGTCGTCGTTGGCAGCATTGACCCCCTGAGCGATGTCGGGTGACTGGCGGTTGATCGCAGCCAGTACCGCGCAGCTCTTGTAGTCGAAGCCGATGTCGGAGTTGTCGTAGCCGATGCGGCGGATCACGTCCTGCGCGATCTCGCGGTAGTTGGGGTGGGCGGTGGTGGTGATCTCGCCCGAGATCACGACGAGGCCGGTGGACACCAGCGTTTCGCAGGCGACGCGCGCCTTGGGGTCTTCGGCGAGGATGGCGTCGAGCACGCCGTCGGACACCTGGTCGGCGACCTTGTCGGGATGGCCTTCGGAGACCGACTCGGAGGTGAAGAGAAACTCAGCCATGCTGCTGCTCCTTGAAAAGCAAAAATCCCCGTCATTCTGGCCTTGCGTCTGCGGCCAGCTCCGGGGATTTCGTCGAGCAGCCGACGCTTTAGCAGTATTTGTGTGGCAGTCTCGCTGCCATGCCGCCCTGCAAGTTGTCGAGTTAACTCGGCGGCAAGTCGCGGATTATAGACCGAAGCGGCCGGGTGTGTAAGCATTCGGGGCGTACGGTGATCTAGGCCTATCCGTGGAAGCGGGCTTGCGTGTGAATGCTGCGACCGTGCAAGCAATTTTCGCAGGTGCGCTCGCGCCCACAGATGTCATCGCTGCTCCCACAGTCTCTCTCGTCGTTGTCGTGCCGTGACGCTTCGGGCACTTTTACGGGACCCCGTTCGTGTTGCTTCAAAGCTTGTTCCGACTGCTCTCGCGCCTGCCCCTGTCCTGGCTGCACCGCCTCGGCGGTTGGGCGGGCTGGCTGACCTACAAGGCCTCACCGTCCTACGCTCGCCGCCTGCGCGAGAACCTCTTCAATGCACTCGGTCGCGAGGACGAGGCGGTGCTGCGCGCGGCGATTGTCGAGGCCGGGCGCCAGGCGCTCGAGTTGCCTTTCATCTGGGGGCGGCCTGCATCCGAGGTGGTGGCGAGCGCCGTGCGCACCGAAGGCTGGGCGCTGGTCGAGGCCGCGCGCGCCGAGGGCGCGGGCATCCTCTTCATCACCCCGCACCTGGGCTGCTTCGAGATCACTGCGCAGTGCATTGCGGCGCAGATTCCGATTACCGTGCTTTACCGCCCGCCCCGCAAGGCAGTGCTGCAGCCGCTGATGGAAGCCGGTCGCGCACGCGGGCAGATGCGCACCGCGCCGGCGGACCTGTCGGGCGTGCGCAAGCTGGTGAAGACCCTGCGCAGCCATGAGGCGGTGGGCATGCTGCCCGACCAGGTACCGGGCGCGGGCGAGGGGGTGTGGTCCACCTTCTTCGGCAAGCCGGCATGGACGATGACGCTGGCTGCGCGCCTGGCGGCGGTGAAGGGCGTGCGCGTGATCTACACCTGGGCCGAGCGCCTGCCGCGTGGCGAGGGCTATGTGTTCCGCTTGCAGGCGCCTACCGAGGCGCTGACCGGCGAACTGGAAGCCGATGTCGCGATCATCAATCGCGAGGTCGAGCGCATGATCCTGCAGTGTCCGCAGCAATACCTGTGGGGCTACAACCGCTACAAGGGGCCGCGCCGTGAGCGCGAGGAGGATGTGCCCGGAGCGGATGCGGAGCGCGCATCGTGAGCCGCCTCGTCATCGCCCTGATCTGGCTCCTGCACTGGCTCCCGCTGGCGGTGCTCGCGCGCGTGGGCTCGGGCTTTGGTTGGCTGCTGTATTGGGTGGTGGTGCCGCGCCGCAAGGTGGCGCTGACCAACCTGCGCCTGTGCTTCCCCGAACTGTCCGAGACCGAGCGGCGACGGCTGGCGCGGCGTCACTTCGCCCTCGCCGGACGCAGCATGCTCGAGCGCGGCCTCGCCTGGTGGGCTGCTCCCGCGCGCCTGCGGGCGACGGTGCGCATCGACGGGCTCGAGCATCTGCACAGGCTGCGCGCCGAGGGGCGACCGGTGCTGCTGCTCGCGCCACACTTCCTCGGTCTCGACATGGCGGGCACCCGGCTCACGCTGGAAGGCGACTTTGTCAGCGTGTATGCGCCGCAGAAGGACAAGGTCTTTGATCGCTGGCTGCATCACGGCCGCAGCCGCTTCAACAATCAGTTGCTGCTGTCGCGCCATGACGGCGTGCGCGCTACGGTCAAGGCGATGAAATCCGGCCGTCCCTTCTACTACCTGCCCGACCTCGACTACGGCCGCAAGGAGTCGATCTTCGTGCCCTTCTTCGGCGTGCAGGCGGCCACGATCACCGGCCTGCCGCGGCTGGCGCGGCTGGCGGGTGCGGCGGTGGTGCCCTGTGTGGTGCGAATGCTGCCGGGCGGCGGCGGATATGTGCTTGAACTCGGCGCGCCGTGGGCCGACTATCCCACGGACGACGTCGAGGCTGACACCCTGCGCATGAATGCCTGGCTCGAAGGTGTGGTACGCACCATGCCCGAGCAATACTATTGGGTGCATCGCCGCTTCAAGACCCGGCCCGAGGGTGAGCCGCGGATTTACTGAGACACTGGAAAGACCTGCGAGATGAAATTGCGCTTCACCAAGATGCATGGCCTGGGCAACGACTTCGTCGTCATCGATGCCACCCGCACGCCCGTCGAACTCACGCCTGCTCGGGTCAGGGCGATTTCCGATCGACACTTCGGTGTGGGTTGCGACCAGTTGCTGGTGGTCGAGCCGGCGAGTCGTCCCGGCGTTGACTTCCGCTACCGCATCTTCAACGCCGATGGCGGTGAGGTCGAGCAGTGCGGCAATGGCGCGCGCTGCTTCGTGCGCTTCGTGCACGACAAGGGGCTCACCGACCAGGATGAGATCCGGGTTGAGACGAAATCCGGGATCATCGCCCCCCGCCTGCGTGCCGACGGACTGGTTACGGTGGACATGGGTGTGCCCGAGCTTGCACCGGCGAAGATCCCCTTCGTGTCCGATTCGGATGCGGTGGTGCAGCCGCTCGCGGTGGGTGAGCGCGTGGTTGCGATCACGGCAGTTTCGATGGGCAATCCGCACGCGGTGCAGGTCGTGGCCGATGTCGATGCTGCGCCGGTGGTCGAACAAGGGGCGCTGATCGAGCGCCACGAACGCTTCCCGGCGCGGGTCAACGCCGGCTTCCTGCAGGTGCTGGACGCCCATGCCGTGCGCCTGCGTGTGTTCGAGCGTGGCGCAGGCGAGACGCTTGCCTGTGGCACCGGCGCCTGCGCGGCGGTGGTCGCGGGCATCCTGCGTGGCCTGATCGAATCGCCGGTGCGGGTGCACACCCGCGGTGGCGAGCTGGAAATCGCCTGGGCTGGACCAGGTGCGCCGGTGTCGATGACCGGACCGGCAGTGACCGTATTCGAAGGCGAAATGACGCTCGACTGAAGGGTGCAGGACTGCCCACCAGGCGCGGGCCCCGTTTTTTGCGGCCCGCCCCGCGCCGGATGGCAGCACTGAGGATTGCCGACTGTCGCCGTACCTGTTGCCGCACTGGAGTGAAAAGAATGAATGCCGAAGATGTCGCGCGCTACCTGCGTGAGCACCCCGATTTCCTCAACGAGCATCACGAGCTGTTCACCGAGTTGACCGTGCCGCATCCACAGCATGGTGGGCAGGCGATCTCGCTCGCCGAGCGTCAGCTCCATGCCCTGCGTGACAAGATCCGCGCGCTGGAGGTCAAGCTGGCTGAACTGATCCGCTTCGGCGAGGAGAACGACGACATCAGCGCCAAGGTGCACCGGCTTGCGGTCGCGCTGCTGCTGGCTGGCTCGCAAGCTTCGGTCCGTGCCGCGTTGGTCGATGGGCTGCGCGACGACTTCGCAGTCCCGCATGTCAGCCTCAAGCTGTGGGGCGCGGTTGCGGAGGCCATAGGCGAGGGCTCGCCCTTGGGCGACATGGCGGTCAGCGAGGCGGTGCGCCGGCAGATCGATGCCTTGCGCCACCCTTATTGCGGTGCGCCCGAAAGCATGGAGATGGCGAGCTGGTTCGGCGAGGCTGCTCCCCACATTCGCTCGCTGGCGCTGATGCCGCTGCGTGACGCGGGTGGGTGTTTCGGTCTGCTCGCCCTGGGGAGCGAGGAGGCCGAGCGTTTCTATGCGGAGATGGGCACGCTGTACCTCAACCGCATTGGCGACATGGCTGCCGCCGCGCTGGCAGCGCGCGCCCGCTGAGTGTGCGCACAGGTCGTCCGGCGATGCCGGCCGCACGCCGTGACCTGCGTACCTCACCGATGAAAGCGCCGCTCCGCAGCGCTCAAGATGCGGCCGTGCCGCTTCCAGCGGATTTTGAGGCCTGGCTCGACTGGCTGGCCACGCAGCGGCGGGCGTCACCGCTTACGCTCAAGGCCTACCGGGTGGGCCTGCAGGCGCTGTTGCGCATGGCCGACGGGCGCCCGGTTGCGGAGCTGGAAAGCCAGGACGTGCGCCGCTTCGTCGCCCGTCTGCATGGCGAGGGGCTGCAGGGGCGCAGTATCGCCCGCCACCTTTCGACCTGGCGGGGTTTGTACCGCTGGCTGATTCGTCACCGCGGCCTGCGCGCCAATCCGGTGCTGGGTGTCCGGCCGCCCAAGACGCCCTCCACGCTGCCGCGTGTGCTGTCGCCCGACCAGGCGGCGGCATTGCTTGAGCCGGCGGCAGAAAATCTGCTCGAAACGCGAGATATCGCGATGTTCGAGCTTTTTTATTCATCCGGTCTACGTGTCTCCGAACTCGCCGGCCTCGACATCGAGGGCGGACTGGATCTTGCCGAGGCCATGGTCACGGTGCGCGGAAAGCGCAACCGCAACCGCAGCGTGCCCGTGGGGAGCCGGGCCGTGTGCGCTCTGCGCGCCTGGCTCGCAGTGCGGGGACAACTTGCGCCTGCGGGAGAGCCCGCGCTCTTCGTCACCCGCAGCGGCGGCCGTCTGAGCATCAGCGGCATCGCCAACCGGCTCGGCCAGCGGGCAAGGGCGCTGGGGCTCAGCGTGCACGTCCATCCACACATGCTGCGGCACAGCTTCGCGAGCCATCTGCTGCAGTCGAGCGGCGACCTGCGCGCGGTGCAGGAGTTGCTCGGTCATGCGAGCATTCGCAGTACGCAGATCTACACTCACCTTGATTTTCAGCACCTGGCGAAGGTCTATGACGCAACCCATCCGCGCGCAAAGAAATAGCTTACGCCCTTGACAATCCCCATATTGGGTAGCCTGGAAAGTAAGCATATTCTCCGATCGGATATGCTCATGGTGTCCAAGTAGTCGCTAAAGACTCCATAACTATTCCAATACCGCCTCAAGCCTGCAAAAGTGGTAAAGCAGGGCAAGGCAGCAATGTGGAAACCATGCCTCCTCCAGTTCTCCCCGCTCCTCTGCACAATGCACCGCAGGACAATGGCCCGTCAGGCAGCGACGCGCGCCGCGTGCTGCGTTCGGCAGCGCTCATTCTGGCTCAGCACGAGATTCGCAGCGTGCGTCGGTGGTTCGAGGAGTTCGATCGCGACATCCTGTTGGCCATCCTGCTCGGCGAGATCGCGCTCCACAATGTCGGTGCGCTGCAGCATGGCCTTGCCCGGCGCGGGCACAATGGCAATGGGCACGACGAGGCCGATAGCGAGGATGTGCTCGCCGAGGCGTTCATGCGCAATATGAACCCCTGTAATGCCTACTCCATCGCTGCAGCGACGGGGTTGCCGCGAGAGACCGTGCGACGAAAGATCGCCCGCCTGATCGAGATGGGCTGGATCGTCCGCAACGGGAACGGCCACCTGTACATCACCGAGTCGGCGCTGGCGCAGTTCGGCGCCCTGCTCAGTTCAAGCGCGCTGTGCGAACTGCTTGAGACCGCGGACCGCCTGCGTGCCTTGATCGAAGGGCCGGCAGCCTGAGGTCTCAGGCTCACGTCATCCGTTGAGCGGTTGCTGCCGCGCTAGCCCGCGGCAGTGAAGGCCTGGGTGGTCGGCCACGCCATCAGCGCGTATGCGAGGGCGGACGATAGTCCGGGTTCGGGCCGGGTTCGGCTGTCTGGAAGGCGCTCGCGATCAGGACGATGGCGAGCACGATCAGCGCGAAATACTGGCGCTGCCCTGCGGCACCGGGCAGATGCCGTGCCGCGCTGTAGTACATCTCCTTCATGTAGCGCATGCCTGCCAGCGCGAGCGCCAGCATGCCGGCGCCCAGCAGCCGCGCAGCGCTTGGGTCGAAGTCGTGACCCATGGAGGGATCCCAGCGCGAGGGCAGGAAGAATGCCGGTGCCTGGGTGAGCAGATACAGCCCCCCCAGCAGGCACAGCGTCAGTGCCACCACCTGCAGCGAACGCACCGGTCGCTCTCAGCGCGCGTCGAACAGGTCGCCGCCCGCGCGCGGCGGCGCGAGTCCGAAGTGCTGCCAGATGGCGTGCGTGGCCATGCGCCCGCGTGGGGTGCGCTGCAGGTAGCCCTGCTGGATCAGGTAGGGCTCGATGACGTCCTCGATGGTGTCGGTGGATTCACCGATCGCCGCGGCAATGTTGTCCAGGCCGACCGGACCGCCGCCGAATTTCTCCAGCATTGCCGACAGCAGCTTGCGGTCCATCAGGTCGAGGCCGAGGGTGTCCACGTCCAGCATGCGCAGCGCCGCGTCCGCCACCGCCGCGGTAATGTGGCCGCCGGCTTTGACTTCGGCATAGTCGCGCACGCGGCGCAGCAGTCGGTTGGCGATGCGCGGCGTGCCGCGCGCGCGGCGGGCAATCTCGAGTGCGCCCTTGTCGTCGATCTCGACGTTGAGCAGGCGCGCCGAGCGCCCGACGATGAAGCCGAGCTCCTCCGGCGTGTAGAACTCCAGCCGCGACACGATGCCGAAGCGGTCGCGCAGCGGGTTGGTCAGCATGCCGGCGCGGGTGGTGGCGCCGACCAGGGTGAAGGGCGGCAGGTCGAGCTTGACCGAGCGGGCGGCCGGGCCCTCGCCGATCATGATGTCGATCTGGAAGTCTTCCAGCGCCGGGTAGAGGATTTCCTCGACCACCGGCGACAGGCGGTGGATCTCGTCGATGAACAGCACGTCGTGCGGCTCGAGGTTGGTGAGCAGCGCGGCGAGGTCGCCCGCGCGTTCGAGCACCGGGCCCGAGGTCTGGCGCAGGTTGACCCCCATTTCGGCGGCCACGATGTGTGCCAGCGTTGTCTTGCCCAGCCCGGGCGGACCGAACAGCAGCACGTGGTCGAGCGCCTCGCTGCGATTGCGTGCGGCCTGGATGAAGATCTCCAGCTGTTCGCGGATCTTGGCCTGGCCGACGTATTCGGCCAGTCGCTTGGGCCGCAGCGCGCGCTCGATCGCGTCTTCCTGGCGGTCGGCGGGGGCGGCGGAGATCAGGCGCTCGGCGGGGGTGGCGGCCTTGAGCTTGTCGGTTTCGATCATGGGTGTGTCCTTGCCGGAATCGCCGGGCGGCGCCCCGCAGCGCGGGACGCAGGGAGCCTGTGCATCATGGCTTCGAGAGCGCCTTCAGCGCCTGTCGAATGCCGTCGGAGACGCCGACGCCCTCGGCCAGCGCCTTCATCGCCGACAGTGCCTCGCGCTCGTTGTAGCCGAGCGCGAGCAGAGCGTTGAGGATGTCGCTCCGCGCGTCGGGTGCGGCGCCCGGCGCTGCGGTGAGGCGCGCGCCAGCCATGCTGGGCAGCGCCTTGCCGAGCTTGTCGCGCAACTCCAGCAGCAGGCGCTCGGCGGTCTTCTTACCGATGCCAGGGATTTTCACCAAGCGCCCGGCCTCCTGCAAGGCCACCGCCTGCGCGAGGTCGTTGACCGAGAGCCCGGAGAGCACCGCCAGCGCCATGCGCGCGCCCACGCCGGAAACCTTGAGCAGCTGGCGGAACGCAGCGCGCTCCTCTTCGGTGGCGAAGCCGAACAGGAAATGGCCGTCCTCGCGCACCACGTGATGGGTGTGCAGGCTCACTGCGCCGCCGGTGGCGGGCAGGTTGTAGAAGGTGCTCATCGGCACGTCGATCTCGTAGCCGACGCCGTGCACGTCGACGAGGATCTGCGGCGGGTTCTTTTCCAGCAGGGTGCCGGTGATGCGTCCGATCATGGGGGGCTTCGGGAAGAACGCCTTGATGGCGCGATGCGCAAGTCTATCAGGGCCGGGCCCTGCCGCAGCAGCAAAGGTGGTATTTCATACAGCGCCTGGGCGGCGAGGCGGGTCCTCCGGGGCGGTCCACGCCCGGTGGCTGTGGAGCGGGACCGCTGCGCTTGCAGGGGCGTGCGCATCCACAGCCATTCGCTTATCAGGCTAGAATCCAGCGGTTTCGCGGGCCAGCGCCCGAATTTGCCGGCCGGCACGCCAGCCCGTGGAGTGCCGCCGATGCCTGCCGGCCATAATCAACGAGGAGACTCCCATGCAGCCGATGAAGAAACTCGCCGCCGCACTTACCCTTTTGGGTGCGATGGTCGCCACCGCACACGCTGACGACATCAAGGTCGGCATCGCGCTCGACATCTCCGGGCCGTTCTCGGCGCTCGGCGCCGAGGCGCGCGACGGCTTCGAGCTTGCGATCGAGAAGCTCGGCGGACAGCTCGGCGGGCGGCCGGCGGAGTTCATCCGCACCGATTTCGGCGGCAACCCGGAGCAGGCCAACCAGCTCGTCGCGCGCTACCTGCAGCGCGACAAGATCGACTTCTTCACTGGCCCGATCGGCTCCAATGCCGCGCTCGCGGTCGGGCCCGCGCTGTTTGCCGCCAAGGTGCCCTACCTGTCGGCCAACCCCGGCCCGAGCGCCTACGCCGGTGCCAAGTGCAGCCCGTACTTCTTCGCCCAGTACCAGAACGACACCTACGACGAGGCAGCGGGCAAGGTCGCCAACGAAAAGGGTTACCAGAACGTGGTGCTGATCGCGCCCAACTACCCGGCCGGCAAGGACCACCTGAACGGTTTCAAGCGCCTGTACAAGGGCGCGGTGAAGGACGAGATCTACACCCGGCTGGGACAGATCGACTACGCCGCCGAGATCGCGCAGATCCGGGCGGCTGCGCCGGATGCGGTGTTCTTCTTCCTGCCGGGCGCGATGGGCATCAACTTCGTCAAGCAGTTCGTCGGTGGTGGCCTCAAGGACATTCCGCTCATCGCGCCCGGCTTCTCCGCCGACGAAGATGTGATCCAGGCCGTGGGCGAGCCGATGCTCGGTGTGCTCAATACCGCGCACTGGACGCACGACCTCGATGTGCCGGCCAATGCCGAGTTCGTCGCAGCCTTCCGCAACAAGTACGAAGGCCGCTACCCCTCGGTGTACGCAGCGATGGCGTACGACACGCTGATGGCGATGGACGCCGCGGTGCGCGATGTCGGCGGCAAGCTCGAGGACCGCGAGGCGGTGCTGAAGGCGCTGAAGAACCCGAGCTTTGCCTCGGTACGGGGTGCGTTTCAGTACGGCGCCAACAACTTCCCGGTGCAGAACTACTATCTGCGCGAGGTAGGCAAGGACGCTGAGGGCCGCCTGACCAACAAGCTGGTCGGCACCGTGCTCGAGCAGCACCAGGACGCCTACGTCAGCGAGTGCAAGATGTAAGCTGGACGCTATCCTCCCCCGATGGATGCCATCTTCGTCTTCGAGCAGCTGCTCAACGGCCTGGGCTACGGGCTCATGCTGTTCCTGATCGCCGCCGGGCTCACGCTCGTGTTCGGCATCATGGACACCATGAACCTCGCCCACGGCTCGCTCTACATGGCCGGCGCGTACGTGGCCGCGCGTGTCCATGAAACGAGCGGCTCGTTCGCGCTCGCGGTGCTGGTCGCGGTCGGTTTGACGGTGGCGGTGGCGGGGGTGCTCGAACTCCTCGTCATCCGCCGCCTGTACCGGCGCGACCATCTGGTACAGGTGCTCGCCACCTTCGGCATCATCCTGATTGCCGACGACGCGGTGAAGGCGATCTGGGGCGTGGCGCCGCTGCTGGCCTCCACGCCCGCGGCGCTCGCCGGGCCGGTGCAGCTGTTCGAGGGTCTGCCCTATCCGTCCTATCGTCTGCTGCTGATCGGCGCCGGGCTGGCAGTGGCGCTCGGGCTGTATCTGCTGGTGAACAACACCCGCATTGGCATGCTGGTGCGCGCCGGCGCGTCGAATCGGCAGATGGCGGAGTTCATGGGCGTGCGCGTGGGCGCGGTGTTCTCCTTCGTGTTTGCGCTCGGCGCCGGGCTGGCGGCGCTGGCCGGAGCGCTGATGGCGCCGATCAGTTCGGTGCAGGTCGGCATGGGCGAGGCGATCCTGATCCCGGCGCTGGTGGTGATCGTGATCGGCGGTATCGGTTCGGTGCGCGGTGCCTTCGTGGCTGCGCTGCTGGTCGGGCTGGTGGATACCGCCGGACGCGCCTTCCTGCCGCCGGCACTGCGGGCGGTGCTGCCGCCTTCGGTGGCGGCAGACCTTGGCCCGGCGCTCGCGGGCATCGCCATGTACGTGCTGATGGCGGCGGTGCTGACGCTCAAACCCGCGGGGCTGTTCCCCGCGCGCGGGTGAGGGTGGGCATGCACGAACGTTTCCCCGGACTGGCGCGTCGTCTGCCCTGGGCTGTCCTGATCCTGCTGGCGCTGTTTCCGCTCGTTGCGCCTGCGCTCGGTCTCGAGTACTACGTCGGCTTCGTGCGCCGCGCGCTGATCGTGGCGATCGCGGCGACCAGTCTCAACTTCATCCTCGGCTACGGCGGCATGGCGGCGCTCGGGCACGCGGGCTTCGTCGGCGTCGGCGCCTACACCGTGGTGGCGCTGGTCGAGGCGGGGTTCTCGTCGGCCTGGCTGGCGTGGGCGAGTGCGGCGCTGGTCGCCGGCCTGGCCGCGGCGGCGATCGGCGCGGTGTCCCTGCGCACGCGCGGGGTGTATTTCATCATGATCACGCTCGCCTTCGCGCAGATGCTGTACTACCTGGCGGTGTCGCTGCGTACCTGGGGCGGGGACGACGGCTATGGCATCTATACGCCGCTGGCGATGGGGGCCTGGCTGGACGCCGCGCATGCGCAGATCTTTTACTGGGTGGTACTGGCGATCGCAGCGGGGGTGTTTGCACTCTTCAGCCGGGTCGCGCATTCGCGCTACGGCCATGCGCTGCGCGGCATCCGCGACAACGAGACGCGCATGGTGGCGCTCGGCTATCCGGTGTTCTGGCTCAAGCTCGCGGGTTTCGTTGCGGCCGGCGCGGTTGCAGGGCTGGCGGGCGGGTTGCTGGCCAGCCATAACGCCTTCGTCAGCCCCGGCATGATGCACTGGACGCAGTCCGCACTGCTGCTGGTGATGGTGATGCTGGGTGGTGCCGGGCGGCGCTGGGGCGCGCCGCTAGGCGTGGCGCTGTGGCTGACGCTGGAGGAGGTGCTGAAGTTGTACACCGACTACTGGCACTGGCCACTCGGCCTGCTCCTGCTGCTGGTCGTGTTCCACGCCCCGCAGGGGCTGGCGGCACTGCTCGAGCGCCGCGGGGCGCGCACATGAGCCTTTTCCATGCGCAAGGCCTGGTCAAGCGCTTCGGCGGGCTGCTTGCCACCGACCACGTCGAGCTTGCCGTGGAGGCGGGCGAGATCCATGCCCTCATCGGCCCGAACGGTGCGGGCAAGTCCACTCTGGTCAACCTGATCTCGGGCCTGCTGCCGGCCGATGCCGGACGTGTCGTGCTCGATGGTGTCGATCTGAGCACCCTGTCGCCGCACCAGCGTGTGCGCCATGGCCTGGCGCGCTGCTTCCAGATCACCAGCGTGTTCCGTAACGACAGCGTGCGCGACAATCTGCTGCTCGCGGTCCAGGCGCAGGCCGGGTCGAGCTTCCGCTTCCTGCGCCGGCGCGAGCTTGAGCGCTCGCTGGCTGTGCGGGCCGAGGCGCTGGCCGTGCGTACCGGCCTTGCGGAGGTGCTCGACCGCAACGCCGGCACCCTGCCGCACGGGCTGCAGAAGCGGCTGGACGTGGCGCTTGCGCTTGCTGCGCGGCCCAGGCTGCTGCTGCTGGACGAGCCCATGGCCGGGATGGGGCCGGAAGACTCGCAGCAGATGGTGGCGATGATTCATGGCCTGCGTTCCGACACCGCAATCCTGCTCATCGAGCACGACATGGATGCCGTGTTTCAGCTTGCCGACCGCATCTCGGTGCTGGTCTATGGCCGCGTTCTGACGACGGGGGATGCGGCGCACGTGAAGGGGCATCCCGAGGTGCAGTCGGTCTATCTGGGCACGGAGGTGCCGGCATGCGGATGACGCGTTCCCGGTGGGAGCGGGCAAGCCGATGCCTACAAGTGCGATCCCTGTGCGCGCGCGACCACGGAGGCGCACGATGAGCTCGCCGTTGTTGAGGTGCCGCGGCCTCGAGGCGGGCTATGGGGTCAGCCAGGTGCTGTTCGGGCTCGACTTCGACATCCAGCCCGGCGAGGTCATTGCGCTGCTCGGACGCAACGGCATGGGGAAGAGCACGACGATCAAGACCATCGTCGGCGGCCTGCGCCCGCAGCGTGGTGAGATCCTGTTCGACGGCCGTCCGATCCACGCCGCGCGCGCCGACCATATCGCCCGCCTCGGCGTGGCGATCGTGCCGGAGGGCCGACAGTGCTTCCCCAATCTCAGCGTGCGTGAGCACCTGCTCGCCTTCGCCGATCGCCGCAACGGCGCGACTGAGCCGTGGACGCTGTCGCGCCTGTATGCGCTCTTCCCTCGCCTGGCTGAGCGCGCTGGACACATGGGCAATCAGCTTTCGGGTGGAGAGCAACAGATGCTGGCCATCGCGCGCGCGCTGTCGACCAACCCGCGCCTGCTGATCCTGGATGAAGCGACTGAAGGCCTGGCGCCGGTGATTCGCGAGGAGATCTGGCGCTGCCTGGCGCTGCTCAAGGCGCAGGGGCAGACCACGCTGGTGGTGGATAAGTACGTCGAGAAGCTGCTGCCGCTGTCCGACCGCAACTTCATCCTGGAGCGCGGGTGCATCGCATGGCAGGGTGGCTCGACCGAGCTGTATGCCCGGCGCGAGCTGTGGACGCGTTATCTCGGGGTGTAGGCGCCCATTTGCGTGCAAGCCTGCGCCCACGGAGCATCAGAAGGGGCCGATCTGTTTTCGGCTCGTCTGCTGCTCACAGCAGCACGATGTCGTACTGCTCCTGCGTGTAGCTGGCCTCGGCGTGCAGGGAGATCTTCTTGCCGATGAAATCGGACAGCATTGCAAGCGACTGGCTTTCCTCGTCGAGGAAGAGGTCGATGACGTTGGGCGCGGCGAGCACGCGGAATTCACGCGCATTGAACTGGCGCGCCTCGCGCAGCAGCTCGCGCAGGATCTCGTAGCACACCGTGCGCGCGGTCTTCACCTCGCCGCGGCCGCTGCAGGTCGGGCAGGGTTCGCACAGCAGGTGGGCGAGCGACTCGCGGGTCCGCTTGCGCGTCATCTCCACCAGACCGAGCGCAGTGAAGCCGTTGATCGTCATCTTCGTGTGATCGCGTGACAGCGCCTTGCGGAACTCCTCCAGCACCATCTCGCGGTGCTCGACGTTTTCCATGTCGATGAAGTCGATGATGATGATGCCGCCGAGGTTGCGCAGGCGCAGCTGGCGGGCGATGGCCTGGCTGGCTTCGAGGTTGGTCTTGAAGATGGTGTCGTCGAAGTTGCGCGCACCGACGAAGCCGCCGGTGTTGACGTCGACCGTGGTCATCGCTTCGGTCTGGTCGATGATCAGGTAGCCCCCCGATTTCAGGTCCACGCGTCGCGCCAGCGCCTTCTGGATTTCCTCTTCGACGTTGTAGAGCTCGAACAGCGGGCGCTCGCCGCTGTAGTGCTCGAGCAGGGGCAGCACCTTGGGCGTGTATTCGGCGGCGAAGGCGGTGAGCTTCTGGAAGTTCTCCCGCGAGTCGACGCGGATGCGGTCGGTTTCGTCGTTGACCAGGTCGCGCAGGGTGCGTTGCCCGAGGCCAAGATCCTCGTGCAGCAGTTTGGGCGGAAACAGTCCCACGGTGGAAGTGGAAACCTCGCGCCACAGCTTGCGCAGGTAGGCGATGTCGGCGGCGAGTTCCGGGTCTGATGCGGACTCGGCCATGGTGCGCACGATGAAGCCACCGGGCTCGTCCTCGGGTACCAGCGCCGTAAGTCGCCCGCGCAGGGCTTCGCGCCCCGCCTCGTCCTCGATGCGCTGGGAGATGCCGATGTGCTTTTCCTGCGGCAGATAGACGAGCAGGCGGCCAGCCAGACTGATCTGCGTGGACAGGCGTGCGCCCTTGGTGCCGATCGGATCCTTGAGCACCTGCACCATCAGGCTCTGGCCTTCGGTGAGGATCTTCTCGATCGGCCGCGCCGATTCGCCGTTCTGGCGGTCGCTCCAGATATCGGCCACATGCAGGAAGGCGGTGCGCTCCAGGCCGATGTCGATGAAGGCGGACTGCATGCCGGGCAGCACGCGCACCACCTTGCCGAGGTAGATGTTGCCGACGATACCGCGGCTGGCGGTGCGTTCGACGTGCAGTTCCTGCACCACGCCCTGTTCGACGAGGGCGACGCGGGTTTCCTGCGGCGTGAAGTTGATGAGGAATTCGATGCTCATGTGCTGTCTGCGCTCACAGGGTGTAGCCGAAGGTTTCGAGCAGGATGCCGGTGTCGAACAGTGGCAATCCCATGATTCCGGAGTAGCTGCCGCGAATCTCCTCGACGAACAGGGCGGCGTGACCCTGAATGCCGTAGGCGCCTGCCTTGTCCATGGGCTCGCCGCTGGCGACGTAGCGGCGAATCTCCTGCTCGGGGAGGGTGCGGAAGCGCACTTCGCTGACCGATAGGCGGCTGCGTGTACGCTCCCCGTCGCTCATCGCCACGGCGGTGAGCACGCGGTGGCTGCGCCCGGACAGGCGCTTGAGGATGTCCTGCGCCTCGGCCGCGTCGGCGGGCTTGCCGATGATGGCGCCGTCGAGCTCGATCGTGGTATCTGCCGCCAGGACGGGGCGGAGCATCAGCTTGCGCCAGATCACGCGGCGTGTGCCCGCCTCGGCCTTGGCGAGCGCTAGGCGCTCAACGTAGCGGTCGACCGCCTCGTCCTGGAACGGGGTTTCATCGACATCCGCATCCTCTCCGCGCTCGCCGGAGCGGAAAGTGAGGACGTCGAAGTTCACGCCGATCTGGCGCAACAGTTCGCGACGGCGGGGACTCTTTGAGGCCAGGTAGATGCGTGGCGTGAGCGGCATGGATGCTTGGCTATTCGCGGTGATAGGGGTGATTGCGCAGCACCGTCCACGCGCGGTACAGCGCCTCGGCCAGCAGCGGGCGCACCAGGGCATGGGGCAGGGTCAGGCTGGAGAGGCGGATCGCCTCGTGTGCGCCGGATTTGAACTCGGGCGCGAGCCCGTCCGGCCCGCCGACGATGAGCGCGATGTCCTGGCCTTCGCCTTGCCAGGCTTCGAGCCTGCGCGCGAGCGCCAGGGTGGTGAGCTCGGCGCCACGCTCGTCGAGGATGACGCGGCGGCAACGCGGCGGCAGCGCGGCTTCGATGCGGGTGGCTTCGGCAGCCATCATCGCTTCCACCGTCTTGCCGCTGGTGCGCGGCTCGGCCTTGACCTCGACCAGTTGCAGAGGCAACTCGCGCGGCATGCGGCGCGCGAATTCGTCGAAGCCGGCCTGCACCCAGGCGGGCATGCGATGGCCGACGGCGACGACGAAAAGCTTCATTTCAGCGGGCGGTGGCGCGACGGCCCGCGGAGGGCGTGTTCCAGAGCTCTTCCAGCTTGTAGTGTGCACGCACTGCGGGCTGCATCACGTGTACGACGATGTTGCCGAGGTCGACCAGCACCCACTCGCCGGTTTCCTGTCCTTCCGTGCCGATGATCTCGCCGCCGGCCTCCTTGACCTTGTCATGCACGTTTTGCGCCAGCGCGCGAGTCTGGCGGCCGGATTCTGCGCTGGCGATGACGATGCGGTCGAAGAGGGGGGTGTGCGTCGAAGTGTCGATGACTTCGATGTCGCGCGCCTTGATGTCTTCCAGCGCGTTGATGACGATCTTCTCGAGGGTGGGGGTGTCCATGTGCTTCCTGGTGAGGCGGGAAAATAGGGCCTATCTTCCCTTGCGGTAAAGACGGTGCGCGGCAATATAGTCGAGAACGGAATCGGGCAGCAAATAGCGGGCGCTGTGGCCATCCCGCACCAGGTCGCGGATCAGCGAGGCGGAGATTGCCAGGGGCGTCATGTCGAAGGCGATCACGCGCCCGGCGGGTGTGGTGCGCAGGTCCGCGATGTCGGTGCTGTGGCGGTCGCGGCAGGCAGCGGCGAGTTCTGCCGAGAGTGTGGCGGGCCAGCGCCGGCCGTGGGGGGCGT
The DNA here is from genome assembly GCF_048321015.1 of Thauera sp. WH-2. NCBI lineage: Bacteria > Pseudomonadati > Pseudomonadota > Betaproteobacteria > Rhodocyclales > Zoogloeaceae > Thauera > Thauera sp. WH-2. The sequence continues at coordinate 178,066 of NZ_JBLWFG010000005.1, forward strand.
AGCCCGGCCGGTTGGCGACCGCGATATGGGCGAGCGCGAACAGCTCTTTCCAGCGGTGCCAGCCCGGCAGCCCCTCGAATGCATCGGCACCCAGGATCAGCACCAGCGGGCGCAGGGGGCCGCTTTCGGCGCGCAGTTGCTCGAGCGTGAGCACGGTGTAGCTCTTCTGCTGCGCGCGCACTTCGGTGTCGTCGACCCGCAGCGCGGGATTGCCGGCAGCGGCCAAGCGGGCCATGGCAAGGCGGTCTTCAGGCGTGCTGCCGGGTTCGCCGCGGTGCGGCGGTCGGCCTGCGGGCATCAAGCGCAGCTCGCCCAGGCCGAGCGCCTCGCGCGCTTCCTCGGCCAGACGCAGATGGCCGAAGTGGATCGGATCGAAGGTGCCGCCGAGCAGGCCCAGGGGCAGGCCTGCTGCAGTGTCGCCGGAGAGGGCTTGCTCAGCCTGCATCGGCGTCTTCGGGGCGGGTGTCGATGCGGCGGCGCTCGCCTTCCGGCAGGCCGAACACGTCGCGGGTGGCGGTGTAGAAGGTGCAGAAGATCACCGGCAGGATGATGAGTGGGATCGGCAGCGAGAGTACGCTGCCCAGCGTCGGCGAGACCAGGCCGAGCACCCCGATGACGATGCCCGGAAGGATGGCACCGAAGATCGCCAGACCGATGGCGTAGGCCAGGAACGGGCGCCAGTTGCGCAGGCAGGCGTAGAAGCTGAAGAACAGGGCCTTCGCCGCTGGCACCTGCCACCACGAGGCCAGCACCGGGGCGAACCAGTAGGCCATCATCACCGGCGTGCTCAGCACCAGAGCCACGAGCAGGGTGAAGCCGAGCGTGGAGTCGCCACGCATCTGTTCCTCGATGTCCTCGCCGCGCATGAGGGCGAACAGGCTACCGTCATCGACGAGCGACACGAGGAGGAGCACCAGAATGGTGCCAGCCAGATACAGGCCGCCGACCGCGACCAGCGATGGGAGGTTGCTCTTGAAGCCGGAAAAGAGCACGTCCGGCCCGGCCTTGCGCCCCGCATCGACTGCGCGGCAGGCGTTGAGCACGCCTACGGACAGGGCCGGCATCAGCAGCGAGGCGACCAGTTGTCCGAGGATGGGGACGATGCTGAGGAGGACGATGGAGAGCAGGTAGCCGAAGGTAGCGAAGGTGACCAGCGCAGGGTTGCGCCGCCAGATCGCCACGCCCTCGCGCAACCAAGCCCAGCCGCGCTGCATCGGGAGTTGTCGTGCTTGCATGTCGGAGTCTTGTAGTCGCTATTCGGATATCGGGGGAGGGGAAGGCTCACTCGGTGTCGCCCCGCCCGGGGGCGGCAGTGCGAGCAGTGGCGAGAAGGTTTCCTTCCAGGCGGCGTAGAGTGCGCCCGTGATCACCGGGATCAGGACCAGCATGCCCAGCCCGGCGGGAATCATCGCCACCCACACGCTGACATAGAGCAGCACGGCGAGCACGATGAAGGCGAGCAGATTGTGCATGCAGGCGCGGGCCGAGAGCTTCATGGCGTCGAGCGGCGCCACCTCGTGCAGCATCACCAGCGCCGGAGCGAACCACAGCGCCATCATCAGCAGCGCCCAGAGCACGGTGAACACGACGACGCCCAGCATCATGCCCCCGGCGGCCATACCCATCCCTGCAAGCGCCCCGACCGCGATGCCGGTGAGCGCCGCGCTGCCACCGATGGCCGCGGCGGTGATTGCGGCGAGCAGCATGCCGAGAAGGTGGAACACCCCTAACAGCAGCAGGCTACTGGCCTGCTTGCGGATGCCGTCGAAGAGTGCGTCGATGCTCAGGGTTTCGCCGCGATCGAGGCGCTGCGCGCCTGAAAGCATGCCGCCGACCAGCACCGGCAGCGCGATCGGCGCAGCGGCCCAACCGACGAAGGGCAGCATGCCGAGTGCGGCGACGATGACGAAGAAGATCAGCGCCTGGATGGCCCAGGCGCCGGGAGCGAGCATGAAGAGGCGCCAGCCTTCGGTAAGCCAGTTCAGGGCGTGGCCGGGCGCGACGTCGCCCGGAGCGGGCGGCGGTGGCGGGTGGGGGCGGCGGGGCGCTTGCGGATCCTGGTCCATTGGGTGTCGATCGGGGCAGGTGGCGGTTCAGCGCGGAAGGTCGGGCACGCCCGCACTGCGCAGGCGCAGGATGTCGCGATACTCGTTCGGATTCTTCACCAGAACCATTTCTCCTGCGCGCGGCAGGTGGAAATCCGCTGCGCGCGACAGCCAGAAGCGCAGCGCGGCGGCGCGCAGCATCGCTGGCCAGGCGGTGCGTTCGGCGTCGCAGAACGGGCGCTCGGCATGGTAGGCGGCGAGCAGTGCTGCAGTGCGGGCTTCGTCCAGGCTGCCGTCCGCGGCGGAGCACCAGTCGTTGACGGTCACGGCCACGTCGAACAGCAGTGCGTCGTAACCGGCGAAGTAGAAGTCGATGACGCCGCCGATGCGTACGTTGCCATCGGCGTCGGTGTCCCACAGCACGTTGTCGCGGAAGAGGTCGGCGTGGATCGCGCCTGCGGGCAGGGTGGCGAGGTCTGTCCTGGCCTGAATGGCGAGTTCGGCGTCAAGCAGCGCCTGCTCGTCGGCGGGCAGGAAGGGGCGCACGACGCTTGCGGTGGCTGTGCGCCAGGTGGCTCCGCGCGGGTTCTCCTGGCGGCGGCCGTAGGACTGGCCGGCCAGGTGCAGGCCGGCGAGCATGGCGCCGACGCGCTCGCAATGGGGCAGGCCCGGATTCATCTCGGAGCTGCCCGACAGGCGCACCACGAGCGCGGCGGGCCGTTCCTGCAGGGTGCCGAGGTATTCGTTGTGACGGTTGGCGATCGGCGCCGGAACCGGCAAGCCATGGCGCGCGAGGTGGGCCATCAGGTGCAGGTAGTAGGGCAGCTCGGCGCGCGGGATGCCTTCGAACAGCGTCAGCACGTAGCGGCCGAGCGTGGTGGTGACAAAGAAGTTGCTGTTCTGCACGCCGGCCGAGATGCCCCTGAGTTCCTCCAGGCGGCCGACGGCATAGTCCTGGAGCCAGCAGGCGAGCACGGATTCGGGGACGGGGGTGAAGACGGACATGCGGGCTCCGGAAGGGACGTTCGGCGAGGTTTGGGTCAGGCACTGGCGGCGATCGCCGCGGGCACCCGGGCGCAGGACGGGCGGGGGCCTGCGCCGTCACACGTCGCGCTCTTCACTGCCTGCCATGCGGCGAGCTTGGCATCGAAGCTGCGGGCTGCATGCGCAGGGCTGGTCGAGGGCAGGCGGGTGAAGCGCAGCTCAGGCAGGGCCATCCGCGGAGACACATGGCGGCGAAAGATGGTTTCGGCAGCGGCACCGTTGAAGAACACATGGCGGATGCGCGGACAATCGCTGAACAGACGGGCGAAGTCGTTGGCTTCGATGCTGTCCGGGCGGATTGCGCTGTCCAGGCTGCCCTCACGCTCACCGCATGCGATCACGTCCCATAGCGCCACGCCCGCGACGGCCAGGCGCTGCAGGCGTTGTTCGTAGGGAAGGGCCGGGCTTGCGCCGAACAGTGCGCCCATGATCTGCCAGAAGGCATTGCGTGGGTGAGCGTAGTACTGGGCCGCGGCGATCGAGGCGGCTCCCGGCATGCTGCCGAGCACGAGCACCCGGGCATCGGCCGAGCAGACCGGCGGAAAGCTGTGGCAGAGCCGAGGCGTGGCAGAGCCGGGTGCGGCGCCAGCAAGAGGTGGCGGCTCGCTGCCATTCCGAACGCAGCGGCTCGCGAACGGCGTGCTCACCAGGACTTGATCACCCACATCGGCACGGCCAGCTCGGGGCCGCGGTCGTCGCGCACCATCTGGCCGTTGCCTTCCTTGTCGACCAGATAGTACGGCACGCCATGCGGCGGCGTGACCTTGACCATATAGAGCTTGCCGCGGATGCGGTATTCGGTGACCGTGTCGTCGCCGCGCTTGACGATGGTGACCTCCGGCTCGTCGGCCAGCGCATCCTCGGCGGGCATCGGCGGCGGCTCGGGAATGGGCTCGAGGCCGGCAGGCTGCTGGGCGAAAACCGGGGCACTGGCGGCCAGCAAGAGGGCGAACAGGGTGCGACGCATGATGATCTCCTGAAGATGGTGGAATTCTAGCTGCAATGCGCGCGCTTCGCCCGCGGGCCGGCTGCAGGCTGGGGTCTGTGAGCCCCTTTACATTTACAGGTTGAGCATCATCTCCCGCTCGGCGGGCAGGGGCTGGAAGCCGCGGCGTTCGTAGTGCTTGAAGATCGCTTCGACGACCTCCCCCGGCTCGTCGATGATCTGCACCAGGTCGAGATCCTCGACCTTGATCATGCCCTCGCTTACCAAGCGGTCGCGGAACCAGTCGATCAGGCCCTGCCAGAAGGGGCGGTGCACCAGGATGATCGGGATGCGGCGGCTCTTGCGGGTCTGGATCAGCGTCATCGCCTCGAGCAACTCGTCCAGGGTGCCGAAACCGCCCGGCATCACCACATAGGCGGTCGCGAACTTCACGAACATGAACTTGCGTGCGAAGAAGTGCTGGAAAGTTTGCGAGATGTCCTGGTAGGGGTTGGCGTTCTGCTCCAGTGGCAACTGGATGTTCAGGCCCACCGAGGGGCTCTTGCCGAAGAAGGCGCCCTTGTTTGCCGCCTCCATGATGCCCGGCCCGCCGCCAGAGATCACCGCGAAGCCGGCGTCGGAGAGCTGACGGGCGATCTGCTCGGTGAGAATGTAGTACATGTGGTCGGGCGGCGTGCGTGCGCTGCCGAAGATCGAAACGGCCGGCCGGATGGAGGACAGCCGTTCGGTCGCCTCGACGAACTCTGCCATAATTCCGAAGATCCGCCAGGATTCGCGCGCGTTGTATCGCGGCGCGCTGCTGTCGGGAACGCTGCGGGGGAGTTTTTCTTTCGCGGTCATGTTGTCGTTCTCTAGGATCCAGAATGCCCACGCTGCTGCTCGTAGATGGCTCGAGCTATCTCTATCGCGCCTTCCATGCCTTGCCCGACCTGCGCAATTCGCAAGGCGAGCCGACGGGCGCGATCCGGGGGGTGCTGTCGATGCTAAGGCGGCTGGAAAGCGACTACAAGGCAGAATTTCGCGCCTGCGTGTTCGATGCCAAGGGCAAGACCTTCCGCGACGACTGGTATCCCGAGTACAAGTCGCATCGGCCGCCGATGCCCGACGATCTGCGTGTGCAGATCGCACCGCTGCACGAAGCGGTGCAGGCCGAGGGCTGGCCGTTGCTGTCGGTGGAGGGCGTGGAGGCCGACGATGTCATCGGCACCCTGACCCGCCAGGCGCTCGAGCGTGGCTGGGAGGTCGTGATTTCCACCGGCGACAAGGATCTCACCCAGCTCGTGCGTCCCGGGGTGCGCTGGGTCAATACCATGAGCGAGGAGGTGCTGGACGCGGCCGGCGTCGAGGCGAAGTTCGGCGTGCCGCCCGAGCGTATCGTCGACTACCTGGCGCTGGTCGGCGACACGGTGGACAACGTGCCGGGGGTGGAAAAGTGTGGCCCCAAGACCGCGGTAAAGTGGCTGACCGAATACGGCACCCTGGACAATCTCGTCGCCAACGCCGAAAAGGTCGGCGGCAAGGTGGGCGAGAACCTGCGCAAGCACCTGGACTTCCTGCCGCTCGGGCGCAGGCTGGTGACGGTGGCGACCGATGTCGAACTGCCGGTGGCGCTCGACGAGCTACCGGCGCGCGAGGACGACAAGGCAGCGCTGCGCGCACTGTACGAGCGCTTCGAGTTCAAGTCTTGGCTGAAGGATCTGGATGGCGGCGCGGAGAGTGTCGCTGCGTCGAAGGCAGCAACCGAGGCTCGCCGGTTCGATGACCAAGGAAATAGGGGACAGAACCCGATTTCCGCTATTTCCGATGACCCGCCCGGCGCGCACCGTGCGGGCTACGTTGCCATCCTCGACTGGCCGAGCTTCGACGCCTGGCTGGCGAAGATCTTCGCGGCCGAACTCACCGCCTTCGACACGGAAACCACCAGCCTCGATCCGATGGCGGCGAAGCTGGTGGGGATGTCGTTTGCGGTTGAACCGGGCGAGGCGGCTTATCTGCCGCTGGCGCACCGGGGGGGTGACGCGCCGGCGCAACTGCCTTTGGAAGAGGTGCTGGCGAAGCTCCGTCCCTGGCTGGAGTCGGACCAGCACGCCAAGGTTGGCCAGAACCTGAAGTACGACGCCCACGTGCTCGCCAACCATGGCATTACGCTGCGCGGCATCGCGCACGACACGCTGCTCCAGTCCTACGTGCTCGAAAGCGACAAGCCGCACGACATGGATTCGCTCGCCAAGCGCCACCTCGGGCTGATAACCCTCCCTTACACCGAGGTGTGCGGCAAGGGGGCCAAGCAGATCGGCTTCGACGAGGTCGCCATGGACCGCGCTACCGAGTACGCGGCCGAGGACGCCGACGTCACCCTGCGCCTGCACCAGCGCCTGTGGCCGCAGCTCGAGGCCACGCCGCAGCTCGCCGCGCTGTATCGCGAAATCGAGCTACCGGTGCTGTCCGTGCTGCAGCAGATGGAGCGCACCGGCGTGCTGATCGACCCTTTCCTGCTCAGCCAGCATTCCGAGGAACTCGGGCGCCGCCTGCACGCGCTCGAAGGCGAGGCCCACGCGCTCGCCGGCCAGCCCTTCAACCTCGGCTCGCCCAAGCAGCTCGGCGAGATCCTGTTCGGCAAGCTCGGCCTGCCGGTGGTCAAGAAGACCGCCACCGGCCAGCCCTCCACCGACGAGGAGGTGCTGGAGAAGCTCGCCGAAGACTACCCGCTGCCCAAGCTGCTGCTCGAGCACCGTAGCCTGGCCAAGCTGAAGAGCACCTACGCCGACAAGCTGCCGCGCATGGTCAACCCCAGGACGGGCCGCGTGCATACCAGCTTCTCGCAGGCCACTGCCGTCACCGGCCGTCTGTCGAGCTCCGAGCCCAACCTGCAGAACATCCCGATCCGCACGCCGGAAGGCCGCCGCATCCGCGCCGCCTTCATCGCGCCGCGCGACCACCTCATCGTGTCGGCCGACTACTCGCAGATCGAGCTGCGCATCATGGCCCACCTGTCGGACGATGCCCGCCTGCTCGAGGCTTTCGCGAAAGGCGAGGACGTGCATCGCGCCACCGCCGGCGAGGTCTTCGGCATGCCGCCGGCGGAGGTCAGCAGCGAGCAGCGCCGCTACGCAAAGGTGATCAACTTCGGCCTCATCTACGGCATGAGCGCGCACGGCCTGGCAAAGAACCTGGGCATCGAGCGTGCCGCCGCGCAGGCCTGGATCGATCGCTACTTTGCCCGCTACCCCGGCGTTGCAGAGTACATGGAGCGCACCCGCGCCGAGGCGCGCGAGCAAGGCTATGTCGAGACCGTGTTCGGCCGCCGGCTGTACCTGCCCGACATCCGCGCCAGCCAGGCTGGCCGCCGCCAGGCCGCCGAGCGCGCGGCGATCAACGCGCCGATGCAGGGCACCGCAGCCGACCTGATCAAGAAGGCGATGATCGCGGCGAGCGACTGGCTTGCGGCGTCGGGTCTGAAGTCGAAGCTGGTGCTGCAGGTGCATGACGAGCTGGTGCTGGAGGTGCCGGCGGTCGAACTCGACACCATCCGTGAAGCGCTGCCTAGGCTGATGGGCGGCGTTGCCGAGCTGAAGGTGCCGTTGCTGGTCGAAGTCGGTGCGGGCGACAACTGGGATGAAGCGCACTGATGGTGGTGCAGACCACTGCCGAACGCTTCCTGGCAGAGGCGCTGGCGCGCCAGACCCACAATGTCGGTGCCCATGATTTCGGGGGGCAGCGCGTGTGGGTTAAGAAGGCGGGGCCGCGTAACCCGCGCTGGCGCTACTTGGCGATGGGCTTCCTGTCACGTGCGCTCGGTCTTGGAGTGCTCAGCCCGGTGCCCAATTTTGGCGGTGCCGATGCCATCAATACCGAGGTGCGCCGCCTGCAGGTCCTGGCTGCGCAGGGCGCGTTCGTGCCTGAGGTGCTGGCCTGGAGCGACGCCGGCCTGATGCTCAAGGATCTGGGCAGCACAGGCGAGCCGGGCCTCAGCCTGCAGCAGGAAATGGCCACTGCCAAGAATGTGCCCGCCTGCCTCGCCCTGTTCGACGAGGGCCTTGCGGCGCTTGCCGATCTGCATCGCCGCGGCGGCTATCTGAGCCAAGGCTTCGCCCGCAACATGGTGCGCGCTGCCGACGGCCGCATTGCCTTCATCGACTTCGAGGACGACCCCGGTCGCGCACTGGACCTTGCACAGTGCCAGGCGCGTGACTGGTTGTGCTACCTGCATTCGACCGCGCTGATCCTGGACCAGCGGGACCTGCTCGATCCTGCGGGCCTCCGGGTGTGCGACACCCTCGCCGGGCTGGATGCCGAGATCCGTGCGCAGGTGTTGCGTACGGCGGGCCGCCTGGCTTGGCTGCGCCATCTGCCGCGCGGGCGCCGCTTCGGGCGGGATGGGCAGCGCCTGCGTACGGTTGCCTGGCTTCTGCACGGTTTGCCGGAGTGAGCTGCGAGCACTTCCCTTGCTTGGCATATCATTCAGCGCCATGAACACAGCCCCCCCGAACACCGAGCCGACGCCCGCGCCCGAAACCCGTGAGCGGCCACCCCTGCCGGTCGACGCTGCGGCCCAGACCAGCAGCCTCAAGGTGTATACCCGCCTGCTCGGCTACACAAAGCCATACCTGGGCTTCTTTCTGCTCAGCATTCTGGGTTTTGCCATTGCGGGCGCTGCCAAGGCGGGCCTTGCGGCGGTGTTCAAGTTCTTCGTCGACGGGCTGGCCACGCCCGACGAACCGGTCGCGACCGGCATCGCGTGGCTGGATGCGCTCGACATCGTGTTCGCGATCCCGGTCATGGTGATGCTGATCGCGCTATGGCAGGGAGTGGGCACGTTCCTCGGCAACTACGCCATCTCCAAGGTGTCGCTTGGACTGGTGCATGACCTGCGCACTCAGCTCTTCGAGAGCTTCCTGGTGCTGCCCAACCGTTTCTACGACGCGCAGAACTCCGGCCACCTGGTCTCCAAGCTCACCTACAACGTCACCATGGTCACCGGCGCCGCCACCGATGCGGTGAAGACCCTGTTCCGCGAGGGGCTCACCGTCATTGCGCTGTTGAGCTACCTGCTTTGGATGAACTGGCAACTCACTCTCACCTTGCTCGTGGTGCTGCCTGTGATCGGCTGGCTGGTGTCCAACGCCAGCCGCAAATTCCGCCGCCTGTCAAAGAACATCCAGACCGCCATGGGTGAGGTCACCCATGTGGCCTCCGAAACCATTCAGGGCTATCGTGTGGTGCGCAGCTTCGGTGGCGCGGACTACGAGCGCGCCCGCTTCGGGCATGCCAGCCTAGACAACACCAAGCGCCAGCTCAAGATGGTACGCACCGAGGAGGTCTTCTCGGCGCTGATGAATCTCATCATCTATAGCGCGATGGGCCTGCTGCTGTTCATGGTGCTCAAGGTGCGAGGCGACGCTACCGCGGGTGACGTGGTCGCCTTCATGACCGCAGCCGGCCTGTTGCCGCGTGCTATCCGCCTGTTGGGTGAGGTCAGTTCCAAGATCCAGCGCGGCGTGGCTGCGGCCGACAGCATCTTCGAGCAACTCGACGAGGCGCCCGAGCCGGACGCCGGCAGCGTCGAGCGCACCCACATCACCGGACGCGTCGAAGCGCAGGGCCTGGGCTTTACCTATCCCGGCGCCGAGGGCAGGGCTCTGGAGGGCGTCGACTTCACGGCGGCGCCGGGTCAGATGATCGCCCTGGTCGGCAAGTCGGGCAGCGGCAAGTCCACGCTTGCCAACCTCATCCCGCGCTTCTATCAGCACGATGAAGGCCGGCTGCTGGTCGATGGGGTAGCGGTGGAAGACTACACGCTCGCCAACCTGCGCCGCCATATCGCGCTGGTCACGCAGCAGGTCACGCTTTTCAATGGCTCGGTGGCCGAGAACATCGCCTACGGCGAGCTTGCCGGCGCCAGCCGCGAAGAGATCGTCGCTGCAGCCGAAGCTGCCAACGCACGCGAGTTCATCGACCGTTTGCCGCAAGGCTTCGACACCGAGATCGGCGAAAACGGCGTACTCCTCTCCGGCGGCCAGCGTCAGCGCCTGGCGATTGCGCGTGCGCTGCTGAAAAATGCGCCGATCCTGATTCTGGACGAGGCGACGTCTGCGCTGGATACCGAGTCGGAAAGGCTTATCCAGGCAGCAATCGAGCGGCTGATGGCCGGGCGCACGACCATCGTCATCGCCCACCGGCTATCGACGATCGAGAAGGCGGATCAGATTCTGGTTATGGATTCTGGACGGATCGTGGAGCGCGGAACGCATGCCGAGCTTGTGGCGAAGGGCGGGACGTATGCGCGACTGCAGGCGATCGGGGGTGCGGGAGTATTGGATGAGGCTTCGCGAACCGGTGAACCGCCGCATCCGATTGTTCAGTAATGATGCGACGTGCGGGTTGGGAGCGAGCCGCCTTTTCGCGGCCAAGGGCTTCGTTGGCTTGGCCGTTCAGATTCTGGCGGCATCTTTGTTCGCCAGGAACCACGCATACGTCTCGCGAAGCCCCTCCACCAAGGAGACGCGGGCTTGCCAGCCCAACCGTAGCAGCCGGCTCACATCCATCAGCTTGCGCGGCGTGCCGTCCGGCTTGGTCGTGTCGAAGACGAGCCTGCCCTCATAGCCAATGACCTGGACCAGCGCCTCGGCCAGCGCGCGAATGGTCACATCGGTGCCAGTGCCGACGTTGATGTGCGAGCGCATCGGCTCGGTCTCGCGGGCGTAGCGTTCGTGCGGGAGGTTTTGGAGATGCACCACTGCCTCGGCGAGGTCGTCCACATGCAGGAACTCGCGCATCGGTGTGCCGCTGCCCCAGATCACCACCTCGGGCGCATGCGCCAGCTTGGCCTCGTGGATGCGCCGCATCAGCGCGGGGATGACGTGGCTGTTCTCGGGATGGAAGTTGTCGCCCGGACCGTAGAGGTTGGTGGGCATGGCGCTGCGGTAGTCACGAGCGTACTGGCGGTTGTAGCTCTCGCACAGCTTGATGCCGGCGATCTTGGCGATGGCGTAGGGCTCGTTGGTGGGTTCGAGCAGGCCGGTGAGCAGCGCTTCTTCCTTCATCGGCTGCTCGGCGAGCTTGGGGTAGATGCAGGACGAGCCGAGAAACATCAGCTTGTGCACGCCATGGGTGTGGGCAGCGTGGATGAGGTTGGCCTCGATCATCAGGTTCTGGTGGATGAACTCGGCCGGATAGGTGTTGTTGGCATGGATGCCGCCGACCTTGGCTGCCGCCAGATAGACCTGGTCGATGCGATGGGTGGCGAAGAAGACGTTGACGGCATGCTGGTCGGTGAGATCGAGCGCGGCGCGATCGGAGGTGACGATGTTGCTGCAGCCCAGCGCCTGCAGCCGGCGCACGATGGCCGAGCCGACCATGCCGCGGTGGCCGGCGACGAAGATGGTGTCGGTGAGGTTCATTGGGTTCAGTTCTCGGTGGCGACCGGCACGTCGTGCCCGTGCGCTTTCAGGAATGCATGCCGCTGCGCCACCTTGAGGTCTTCCGCGACCATCTCGGCGCACATCTCCTGCACGGTGATCTCCGGCGTCCAGCCGAGCTTGTCCTTGGCCTTGCTCGGATCGCCGAGCAGGGTCTCGACCTCGGCGGGGCGGAAGTAGCGCGGATCGACGCGTACGATGATGTCGCCCGCCTTCAGCGCGGGGGCGTTTCCCCCCTCGATGTGCTCGACGATAGCGTGCTCTTCCACGCCCTTGCCCTCGAAGCGCAGCGTGACGCCCAACTCCGCCGCCGACCAGCGGATGAACTCGCGTACCGAGTACTGCACGCCGGTGGCGATCACAAAATCCTCAGGCTGGTCCTGCTGCAGCATCATCCACTGCATGCGCACGTAGTCCTTGGCGTGGCCCCAGTCGCGCAGTGCGTCCATGTTGCCCATGTAAAGGCAGCTTTCCAGACCCTGTGCGATGTTGGCGAGACCGCGCGTGATCTTGCGCGTGACGAAGGTCTCGCCGCGGCGCGGGCTCTCGTGGTTGAACAGGATGCCGTTGCAGGCGTACATGCCGTAGGCCTCGCGGTAGTTCACCGTGATCCAGTAGGCGTAGAGCTTGGCCACCGCATAGGGGCTGCGCGGGTAGAAGGGGGTGGTCTCCTTCTGCGGGATCTCCTGCACCAGGCCGTAGAGCTCGGAGGTGGAGGCCTGGTAGAAGCGCGTCTTCTTGTCCAGGCCGAGCAGGCGGATGGCTTCGAGCAGGCGCAGTGTGCCCATGGCGTCGACGTCGGCGGTGTATTCAGGCGACTCGAAGCTCACCGCCACGTGCGACTGCGCGCCGAGGTTGTAGACCTCGTCGGGCTGCACCTGCTGCAGGATGCGGGTGAGGTTGGACGAGTCGGTGAGGTCGCCATAGTGCAGGACCATGCGCGGGTTGAGCGTGTGCGGGTCCTGGTAGAGGTGGTCGATGCGCTGGGTGTTGAAGCTCGAGGCGCGGCGCTTGATGCCGTGGACTTCGTAGCCTTTGGCGAGCAGGAATTCGGCAAGGTAGGAGCCGTCCTGGCCGGTGATGCCGGTGATGAGGGCTTTTGGGGTCATGGGTACATGCCGGGTTGGAGGGGCTGGGTGCGGTGGCGCCGATGTCGGCTGGGCTACAATCTGGGCTGACCGTGCCTGAGGAAACGCCGCATTATCCCACGGGCACATGAGCGCACAAAACGACTACGCCGGGCCTTAATGTCGACCTCTTCAACCCTTGTGAGCGACCGCGAACTTCTAGTCCGACTGAACATGGACATGGCCCCTGATGGCATGGCCTTGTTGAGCCCGGGCGGGGCGATGCGCTGGGGCCGGTGCCGCTTAGCGCTGAATCCGCCGCTCGGTGGTGAGGCAGATTTTGCGGTCGTGCTGGCGAACGCACGGCCCTACGATCGTTTCGTTTGTGCGGCGCAGAACACCTTGTTCATCGCGGGTGAGCCGCTGGAAAAGAAGTTGTATGCGCCGGGGTTTTATCGGCAGTTCGGCCATGTGCTCGACACGCATGCGATGTCGTGCCATCCAGGCCTGATCCTTGGTGCACCGGGGCTGAATTGGCATGTCGGACTCGACATGCGTTCGCGCAGTTATAGGTTCGGGTATGACTACCTCAAGGCACTCGCTCGGCCGAAAAAGGAAAACCGTATCGCGGTGGTGTGCTCGAATGCCAACTTTACTCCGGGTCAACGTCACCGCCTTGCCTTGCTCGATTACCTGAAGCAGCGCCTGGGGGACCGCCTCGTGCACTTTGGTCGCGGCTTTCAGCCGATCGACGACAAGATGGATGCGATCCTGCCGTATCGCTACCAACTGGTGCTCGAGAACACGCGTGCCGAGAACTATTGGACCGAGAAGCTGGCTGACGCCTACCTGGGCTGGGCATTTCCCGTCTATCTGGGCTGCCCGAACCTCGCTGCATTCTTTGCGCCCGAGGCCTTCAGTGCTATCGATGGCGCAGATTTCAGGGCTGCGGGAGATCGCATCGAGCATTTGCTGGATCGACCGGAGAGCGAGACGGAAATTGCTGCGGTGGCCGAGTCGCGTCATCGCGTACTGGATGTCTACAACCCCCTGGCATGGGCTGCGCACTGGGCCGAGGCGCTCTACCGACCGGAACCGAAGTCGGAGGTGGTGATCCGCATCCATAAAGCGTTCAGACCATTCCCGCGTGGATTGATCTATCGCTTGCGTCAGGCTCTGGCGGGTTGAGTGACCCTCGTCGCTCATTGCCCCATGAGTTTGTGCCGCCCGCGAACGTAGAGCTTTTCCAGCAGGTAGCGGGCTCCCAGTGCTGGGTTGCGCTTCAGGCGGTTTCGACTTTGGATCAGAGCGCCGCGCTCAGCAGTCGCGGCTGCCGTATTCTTTTCATTCACGATCCGACAGATGGTGGCGATGGGGCCGTACTTTTCCAGGATCAGTCGGCGGCTTTCAAGGATGGCGGGCAGGCGCTGTTCGTATAAATTGTCTGCAATCGCGCGCTCGATCGTGGCGAAAGCGCCTTCGTAGTCCCGAATGTCGATCGGGATATAGCTGTCTTCCGGGAAGTAATCGGCTACGTTCGGGCAACCGAAATAGAACGGCAGGCAGGCACCGAGAAAGGCGTCGGCGAGCTTTTCTGTCCAATGGTGCTTGCCGGAGTAATTCTCGATGGCCAGATGGTAACGATAGGCATCGAGTGCATCCGCCTTCTCGTTGAGCGGCTGCATGCCGTGACCATAGATATCGAGCTCTGGCAGGCGCTCCTTCAGTGCCATTGTGAACGCGAAGCGCAGGTGGTGCAGGGTGTGCTTTTGTCGCTTCGATGAGCACACGGTCGAAATCAGACGCGTCTTGTCGAGCGGCGGATGCGCCACGATGTGGTCGTGGTCGCCCCGTGGCGAGCGAGTCGAGTAGAACCAGGTCAGGGCGGGCTGCTCGTATAGCTGACCCGGGTGGTGCCTGAGCGCCCATGGCTCCTGCGCGCTGAGCACCCAGCGGAACTGCTGCAGATATGGGGAGCCGTAGGCCTTGATGGTTGAGGGCTCCACAGTAATCAGCAGGGTGTGCGCCTGCGAGCATGCCAACTCCTCCTCCCAAAGTGAGTGGCGCTCACCGCCGACCGACGGCAACTCGTCATACACAACGAGCCAATCGTAGTTACGCTCATGGCGATCAAAGAGAAATCGACAGTTGCCCCACACGGGTTCACGCTTCGGAAACAGCCGTAACCAGTCCTCACCGTCATGGCCGGGCTTGCACTTGCTGAGGAGCTTGATCCGGACTTCCGGTTGGAGAGGTGTGTTCATGCTTGGGTATGTCGATCAAAATCCGCGCGTTCGTTTGATCCAGCCCCGACCCGCATCGTAGAGGCCCTGTAGCCAGAACAGAGTTTGGCGCAGTGTTTTCGAGACGGAGTAAGGCAGAGTTCTACGTGAGTAGTGCGGGATGGCGTTAGCGTGCTGTTTCTCGTAGCTGCGCCCTGTAATGTCGGAAATGTCGTTCTTCTGATTGATGATCGAAGTGCTCAAGGCAAGGATGGTCATCGTTTTTGAAAGCGTTCTCGCATACCAGCGGTCGATCGCTCGGTTGCGGGTTAGCCATCTCCAGACATTCTGCTCTGTGGGGAGTTGGCTTAGCAGGAACGAGTAGGCACTTTGATTGACGAGGTACGCGTGCGCGGCATTGCAGCCGTAGATTTGTAAAAGCCGATATTGCCCAGAGAGTTGCGTGCTCGCACGAAACGGCCCGATGGGGTCCGTGTAGCCGAGGTAGCAGAGGTCCCAGGGCGTCGTATCTAGCGCCCGCTCGAGCGAGTCGATGAGCGAGTCGAAATCAGGCTCGATTTGGATGTCGTCTTCGAGGATAAGCACTCGTTTCCAGCCGCTGCTCGCGGCCTTCTCAATCGCGGCGCGGTGGGATAGTGCACAGCCCGCACGACCTGCCCAAGTCCTGTCTCTTTTTCGACCATGAAAATAGGGCTTGCGGCCGAAGCCTTCGAGGGAAACGCCCTTTACGGCTGAAAGTCGTATTGGGACGAGTGGTGCGAGTCGGTCCGCCGCATTCATCATGAAGCTCTGCCAGCGGTCGGATCGCTCATCCAAGTTGATGACCAGAACGCCGTCGGCAAGCGGCGAGTGAGTGCGCATGCTCATTCGCTCCAATACTGTGCGAGCCAGGGCGCTGGGCGAGTGTAGTGGTGCGGTTTTCCGTCCGAATAGCCTTTGATGGCCTCGTCAGGGTCTGGACGGCCGTGAAAGACGAGGATACGGCAGTCCGGCGCGACCTTTGGGGTAATAAAAAAGTTAAGCGGGAAGATGGGGCGGCAGTTCCACTTGTAGCTCTGCACCCACTCTTCGGGCCACCAGTTGACCTTTTTCATCGCGTGGGTGAGAAAGGCCTGTTCGGTGTTGAAGATCCTACGGTCTTCAGCTTGTGCCATTTCGCGCAGGAAGGTCTCGTAGATTTCGTTCGATTTGCCGGCGTCGAAGCGGAATATGGAGGAATTGCCTACGGCAGGACGACGACCAAGCAGCGCTTTGCGGCGGCTGACCCAGTTGTGGATGATGCAGTACTCGCCTGGCTTGTAGTCGAAGAAGCAATCGAGCTTGCCGAGAATGATTAGGTCCACATCCATGAACAGTGTCGGGCCTTGCAGGCCGCCGAACCCGTCCTTGAGGACCATGAGCTTGACGAGAATATCTGGCCAGCCGCGCTTGACGCCCGGATTGTCAGGGAAAGGGATGATGCGGATGGCGGGGTCGAGGCCGGTGGGATCGTCAGTGCAGCAATGGAAAAGGAACGGGCGCTCGAGGTTTCTCGACACCGAACGGAAAAGCGTATTGACGTAGTGTGGGCCGTAGCGGGTACCCCATTTGAGGCAGAGGACATTGACCGGGGTTTCGTTTGAAGTCACGAGGCGACGACTCCTTTGCGGTGGCTGACGGCAGTGGTGTCTTGTTCGTTGCAGTTTCTTGCGGCGCCAAGGGCTTGGCACGCAAGTGCGACGAGCAGCATCCAGGGGCCACGGAAGTGGTTTGAGCTGAGTATGGAATATTCCAGGGTGCCGGCGACGAACGCACAGGCGAGCAAGGCAAGCAAGGTCTGCGTGAGTGGTGTATTCATGCGCAGAAGCCGGTAGCCGACCCACGTGATCGAGAGCAGGAACGTGCCAAGCGCGATTACCCCGCTGCTGAGCGCGAGGTCGGCCAGCATATTGTGTGCGGCGTTGATTCCGCTATGGCCCGGAATACGCATGAATGATTGGAAGCCCCAGCCGGCGAGGGGACGCTGTGCGATCGATTGGAGGCTGAATTTTAGCGCAGCGGCACGGGTGTCGTCGCTGTGAGCGTTTGCGTCCTGCCAATTGCTGACGAAATAGGCGAAGGCCAGCGAGCCGAGGATGGCGCTGTAGAGGCCGATACGTCGTGTTGTGTTTGGAGGGAAAAGCACTGCGATGCCCGTCGCAGCTGTGATGATCGCACCGCGTGACCCGCTGCTCAGTATGCCGAGCGCGAAGATCGAGGCTGCAATCCAGAGCGCCAGCCGCTGCATTTGCGAGGTGCCGCGATCTCGGAGCAAGGCGGCGCTGAGCACGAGACCCAAGGCCATGAAGAGTCCGTACGGGTTCGGGTTGCCGACGATTCCCTGGATTCTGATCGATCGCCACGCTGTGAGGCTGAAATCCGGATGAAGTATCCATTGCCCGATGCCGATGAGACCGTGTACGAGCAGGGAGCCGACGATGACAAAGGTGAGCTGACGGAGGGTAATCCACTGCTTTTGAAGAAGAAACAGGACGCCAAGGCTTACACCGAGCACCCTGAGGATAAAGATGGCTTGCTCGCTCCAGCTTGTTGCGGTTTCGAGGTGCTGCAAGTGCTGTAGGGCGGTCGCGCCTGTGACAGGCAGCAACCAGAGTAGGGTCAAGCCGACATAGGCGCGCACGGGGAGCGAAACCCAGAAATCTCGCCTTGCGAGCAAGAGAGTGAGCAGTATGAGAACACTGGAGATGTGCAACGTTGCCCACTTGGCGGGCGTGCTGAAGACGAAGATCGTCAGCAGGGCCATCGTGGCAACGCTGGCAGGAGCAAGGTGTTGTTCTTGTTTTTGTGAGCGGCCGGTCATCAGCGGATTGTGGAGGATTGATGTTTCTTGAAAGAACCGGAGTATAGCGACAGGGTTGCCGACTGCATTTCAGCGAGAAGGAAGCGGTGATTGGCACGAACTGCTTCGGCTTTCCCAGCGAGGATGCTCCGGACGCTACGAGAGGCGGCCTCAACATCCCCCTTCGCCACGGCCCCCTGCGGGAACAACTCCCGCAGAATCTCCGCCACCCCGCCATGCGCATACGCCACCACCGGCCGCCCCATCGCCAGCGGCTCCAGCACCGTGCGCCCGAACGACTCTGGTGTGCTCGACAAGCTCAGCACGCAGTCCGAGACCGCATAGATCTCGCGCATGTCGCTGCGATGTCCGGTGAACACGATGCGTTGGTCCAGCCCCTCCGCCTGCACGCGTTCGCGGATCTCCTTCGCGTAGCCGGGCCGCTTCGGGTCCTCTCCGCCGACGATCAGCCCGACCACGTCCAGCCCTTCCGCGACCAGCTTGCCGAGGATCGTGATGAAGTCATGGTGCCCCTTCAGGCGAGTGAGTCGCCCCGGCAGCGTCAGCACCTTGCGCTGTCCGATCTGCGGAAACTCGGCGCGGAATCGTTCCAGCCACTCTTCCGACGGCCGGTAGTCGCGCGGAAACTCCGCCGGGTCGATGCCGCGCGGGATCACCGTGATGCGCTCGTCGGCCAGGTGCGGCCAGCGCGACGGCGGATAGTTCGTACGGATGTAGTCGCGCACCGTGTCGCTGACTGCGATCACGCGCTCGCCCGCGCACATGATCGCGCTGTAGCGGCTCACCGAGTGCATGCCGTGCACCGTGGTGACGAAGCGCGGACGGGTCTGCGCCGGCATGCCGCGCCACGCAAGCCACGCCACCCAGGCGGGCATGCGCGAGCGGGCGTGGACGATGTCGAAGCGCTCCTGCTCGAAAAGTCTGCGCAGCGCGCGGTACTGCAGGAAGGTGGTCGGCGACTTGCGCCCGAGGTCGCGCGCGATGTGGCGCGAGCCTTCGCGCTGCAGCTGCTCGACCAGCCGCCCGCCTTTCGACAGCACCACCGATTCATGCCCGGCCGAAACCAATGCGCGCGCAATCTCCAGCGTGCCGCGCTCGACGCCGCCGCTGTCGAGGGCGGGGAGGAGTTGAAGGACCTTCAGGGGTTTCATCGCGAAGGCCGCATATGTGCGGCGTGTTCGTTGGCGTCGGGCATGGCGCGATTGTACCTGCGCGCTGGATGCAGGTTGAGCGTGGCGGCTACCCCGGCCAGCGCGACAGCATGAGCCCGGCCACACGATCGGCTTCGCACAGGCGAGTCTGCGGAACGAGTAACAGAGCCTTCCGCTCCCAATCCGCAAACGGGGTGACGAAGCCCTCGCGCTGCAGTTGCGCCACCCCTGCGGTGATCCGCGTTTCGCCCTGCCGCGGCACCGAGAGCAGCCCGGTAGCTGCGCCGGCGGTGAGGCTCTCGTACACCATCGAGACGCTGTCCTCCGTGACCCAGGCTTGCGCACTGCGCGCAACCTGTTCCATCGCCCAGCCGGACGGCGTGTCGCGCACCGGGCGTACGTCCACGCCGCGTTCGCGCAGGGCGAGCAGCGCCGACTCGGTGTCGGCCGGCGTGCGGCGTGAGGTGGTCAGCGTCCAGCGCATCCCTGGTGTGGCGGCGAGGATGGCGTCGATTTGCGCGAGCAGGTCGGCACTGTTCCAGCCGTGGTGCTTGGACGGCCCGCCGATCAGGAACAAACCCTTGTCGACTTCGCGCTCGCGGCTGGGGCGGGCGGTGTTGAGCACGCCGCGGGTGGCGATGATGTTGGCACGCTCGGGCGGATGATCGTGCTGCGGGATCACGCACAGGTCGAACCAGCCCAGTGGCAGGCTGGGCCGCATCAGCGCGATGAGCTTGCCGCCGTGCGCGCGTCGTGCGGCAAGGCCGGCGAGGTGGGTGCGATGGCCGGCGACGAGGATGAAATCCGGGTCGGGCAGTCCCGCGCCCGCCGGGAAGTGGCCGCCCAGCCACTGCCACAGCGCGCTGTGCCCGGCCGGGGCGTCGATCCAGTGCGCCTCGACCGCCGCGCGCGCAGCAAGCGCCTGCGCCAGCCCCTGCAGTTGGCTGCGATGGCCGGGCTTGTTGTCGGTGATGAGCCAGAGGGAAGTCATCGGGGCTTCACCTTCATCCTCGGTTGAACCACTTCAGCACCACGCCCCAGCTTTCCATGTCGATCCGTGTCACCTGTCCGCAGCCGAAGTCCAGTCCCAGCCAGCGCTCGGGCGGCAGGCCGAGGAGGTGGCCCGCGATGACGCGCAGCGGGCCGCCGTGGGCTATGACGACGAGGTGTTCGGGCGCCGTGCCCGGAGATAGGGGACAGACCCCGATTTCAGACGAAATCGGGGTCTGTCCCCTATCTCCGGATTCTTGCCTGATCTCGTCCAGCCATTGCAGCACCCGTGCCGCCATCTCACGCGGCGACTCGCCGCCTGGCGCGCGAAAGCCGAGCGGGTCGGCGGCCCAGTCGTCGATGGCGCTGCCGATGTCGGCAAAGCTGCGGCCTTCCCACTCGCCGAAACAAATCTCCTTGAGCCGGTCGTCGAGGTGCGGCCTTCCAAGTGCCTCCGCGAGCAGGCGCGCACGCGCGAGCGGGCTGGCGTGCAGCGTGAAAGTGTCGGGCAGCAGCGGCCGCAGGCGGGCGGCGACCTCGGCAGGGCATTCGGCCAGGCCGAGATCGGTCTGCCCGTAGCAGGTGCCGGGCTCGACAGCGGGGCGGGGGTGGCGGATGAGGTGAAGTTGCATGCGCGGTTTCAGGTGGTCAAGGGGGTGCCGATGGCGGTGAGCACCCCGATATAGCACGCCAGCTCCGCCGCCTGCTGCACCGCGCCGAGCAGGTCGCCAGTGTGGCCGCCCAGGCGGCGCAGGAAGAGGCGGGCGAGCCAGAGCGTGACCAGTGCGGCGAGGATCAGCGACCCGGCCGCGGGCGCGAGGCCGAGCCCTGCCAGAGGCAGCAGGCCGAAGACTGTTGCGAATGCCAGCTCGCCGCGCGGCAGCCGCTTCGCCACGGTCCGCGCCTTGGCACTGTCGTCCTCACGTGCGTAGGGCAGGGCGTGCAGCACGCCGACCGCAGCCAGGCGCGACAGCGCGTGCGCGGCGATCAACGCGGCGGCGGCTGTCGTGGGCGAGATGGCAGCGAGCTCGATCAGCGCTGCGGCCTTGGCCAGCAGCATCAGCACGATGGCGATGGCGCCGTAGCTGCCGATGCGCGAGTCCTTCATGATCGCGAGGATCTGTGCCTTCTCCCAGCCGCCACCGAGGCCGTCACAGGCGTCGGCAAAGCCGTCTTCATGCAGGGCACCGGTCAGGCGAACGGTGAGCGCCATCGAAAGAATGACCGCGAGGCTGACCGGCAGCAGCGAGGTGAGTACGAGCAGCGCCGCGGCGCCGGCGCATCCCACCACCCAGCCCACCAGCGGCAGCCATGCGGCGGCGTGCGCGAGCCGCTCCGGCACCCATTCCACCCAGGCGGGCACGGGCAGCCGGGTGAAATAGCCCAGCGCGGTGAAGAAGCGGGCGAACTGCTCGCGCATGGCCGCGTTCCGGGGGCGTGAAAACCGTTTGCGCGCTTAGGTCGCCGGGCCCTGGTCGCTCACCCCGGCCGACTCGAAGCTTGCCATGTCGTTGAGGAAGTTGACCGCGGCCTGCACCAGCGGCAGGGCGAGAGCGGCGCCCGTGCCTTCGCCGAGGCGCAGGTCGAGCTCCATCAGCGGTTGGGCGTCGAGATAGTCGAGCTGCACGCGGTGCCCCGGCTCCTGCGAGCGGTGCCCGAATATGCAGTAAGACAGCACGTTGCAGGCGATGGCATGTGCAGCCAGCAGGGCGGAGGTGACGATGAACCCATCAACCAGGATCAGCATCCGCTTTTCCGCTGCACCGAGCATTGCACCGGCCATCATCGCAATCTCGAAGCCGCCGTACTGGGCCAGCACCTCCAGCCCGTCGTGGTGTCGGCCGCCGCGTTCGAGCGCCTGCGACAGCAACTGGCGCTTGCGGATCAGCCCGGCGTCGTCCAGCCCGGTGCCGCGCCCGGTCACGCTGTACAGATCGCCGTCGCGGGCCGCGCCCACCAGGCAGTGGGTGATCAGCGAGGCCGAGGCCGTGTTGCCGATGCCCATCTCGCCGAAGGCGACACAGTTGCAGCCGTTGTCCGCCAGCGCATGGGCGAGTTCACGGCCGCGCTGCAGGGCGGCGTCGCGCTGGCCGGGCGTCATTGCGGGCTGTTCGATGTAGTTCGCGGTGCCCGGCGCGATCTTCGCGTCGATCAGTCCGGTGCGTTTGCCGAAATCGTGATTCACCCCGGCATCGACCACGGTGAGCCCCCAGCCCATCTGCTTGCTGAACACGTTGATGGCGGCGCCGCCGGCGAGAAAGTTCTCTACCATCTGCCAGGTGACGTCCTGCGGAAAGGCCGATACGCCCGCCTTTGCCGCGCCATGATCGCCGGCGAACACCACCATGTGCGGCTGGCGGATCTCGGGTGTGAGCGTCTGCTGGATGAGGCCGATCTGGTGTGCGAGCGGCTCCAGGCGCCCGAGCGCGCCGAGCGGCTTGGTCTTGCGGTCGATCTTGTGTTGCAGCGCGGCGGACAGCAGCGGGTCGGGCGGAACGATGGCGAAGGGTTTCATGGTGACAAGCTTGGTCGGTTGGACGGGATGTTCATCGTGGACGGGGGCTACGCAGCCGCATGGAGTGCAGCACACGCGTCCGTCCTGGATGTCGTGCGGCTTGCAGTTTAGCCCTGCTTCAGCACCAGCGGCAGTCCAGCGGCGACGAAGACAACCCGTTTGCATAGGGTGGCCACTGCCTGGTTGAGCCGTCCGGCCTCGTCGCGAAACAGCCTGCCAAGCTGGGTTTCGGGCACCAGCCCCAGCCCAACCTCGTTGGCGACGAGGAGAATGCGGCCGGGCAATGCGGGCAAGGTGGCGAGCAGTCTCTCGCGCTCGCGGCGAAAGCGCGGCAGCTCGTCGGCGTCGGCTCCGGGTGGCAGGTGCTCGGCGTCGATCAGCAGGTTGGTGACCCACAGCGTCAGGCAGTCCACCACCAGACAGCGATCGGGTGCGGCTTCGCGGCGCAGTGCATCGGCCAGCGCCACGGGCGCCTCCACCGTACGCCAGCCCGCGGGGCGGTCGGCCTGGTGGCGGCGGATGCGCGCGGCCATTTCGTCGTCGAGGGCTTCGGCGGTGGCGATCACCGTCACCGCAAGTCCGGATCCGGCGGCGCGCCGTTCGGCTTCACGGCTCTTGCCGGAGCGTGCGCCGCCGAGGATGAGTTCACATGTCATTGTCGTGGTTTGGTTTTCCGCTCGTCGTGCGGATTCTTTTTGCAGTGCACGATACCGCCTCGTACGGTATCATCCGCCCCCACTGCCCCGGAAGGGGCAACGCGTTATCGGTGCCCGCGGGCGTATCTCGCCCAGGGTTAAACGGGAAACAGGTGCGCGGCCCTTCGCAAACGAGGCCGCAATGCCTGTGCTGCCCCCGCAACGGTAAGTGCGCGCAAGGTGTGTCCTGCAGCCACTGGGAACATTCCCGGGAAGGCGACTCACCCGTCCGGCCATCAGGCCGGCACAGCGCACGAGCCCGGAGACCGGCCGGAACGCGGAATGGCGGATGTGCCGCGGGGTGGCGGCGACGGGCGCGGTTTGTCTTGCTCTCTTCGGTTCTACCTGCCTCGTGGTGCGTCCATGTGAAGTTGCCATGGCGTGCGGGGACGCACGGTGTGGCGAAGGGAGAGCCCTACGATGAATATCCGCTTCTCCGCGCTGGCTTCGGCTGGCGCGCTGTGCTGTTTCACCCTGCCGGCCGTTCATGCCGCCGATGCCCAGTTGGGCCATGTGGTCGTCACGGCCACCCGTCAGCCGGTCAGTGCAGATGCCGCGCTCGCGAGCGTCGACGTGATCGAACGTGACGAGATTGCCCGTGCCGGTCATTCGAGCCTGCTCGGCCTGCTGGCGTCGCGGCCGGGGGTGCAGATGGCACGCAATGGCGGCCCTGGATCGAGCGGAAGCGTCTATATTCGCGGCGCCAACGCCGGGCATACGCTGTTGCTTGTGGACGGTGTCCGCATCGGCTCGGCGACCAGCGGCTCGCCGGTGCTGGAGACCATCCCGCTCGAGATCGTTGAGCGCATCGAGATCCTGCGCGGCCCCGGCAGCGCACTTTATGGTGCGGATGCGCTGGGCGGCGTGATCCAGGTGTTCACCCGCAAGGGCAAGGAGGGCTTCCACCCCTCGGCGCGCGTGGGTGCCGGCAGCGACGGCGCACGTGAAGCCAGCGCCACGCTGGCTGGCGGTGCGGGTGTCCTGCGCTATAGCGTGACCGCTGGGCATGAGCGCAGCGACGGCTTTAATGCGCGCACGCCGGTGCTGTCCGTGAACGACCGCGACGACGACGGTTTCCGCGAGGATTACCTCAGCGCCTCGCTGGCGCTGGACCTGGGCGGCAACGACGAAATTGGTGCCAATGTGCTGTATTCCGACATGCGCAACTGGTATGACGCAGCTCAGCCCTTCGATTCCCATCTGGACAAACGCGCGGAATCCTATGGCATGTATCTGCGCAAGCAGCATTCGTCCGATTGGGTCAGCACCCTGCGTTTCGGCCATGGCGTCGATGCGCTCGAGAACCAGTCGAATGCCGGCGCGCGTTCCCGCTTCGACACGACACAGCGTCAATTGAGCTGGCAGCACGATATTGCGCTCGGTGGCGGCTCCTTGATGGCGGCCTACGAGTTCCTGCAGCAGCGCGTGCAGACGACGACCCACTACGAGAGGACCCGGCGCCATATGAACGCCTTCCTGCTCGGCTGGGGCGGCGAGTTCGATCGCCACCGCGTGCAACTCAATGCACGTCACGACCGCAATTCCCAGTTCGGCAGCAAGACCACCGGAACAGCGGCCTACGGCTACGAGATCACGCCGGAGTGGCGCGTCCATGCAAGCATCGGCAATGCGTTCAAGGCGCCGACCTTCAATGATCTCTATTACCCCGTAGAGTGCTATCCGGTGTGGGGTTGCTTCGGCGGGAATCCGGCGCTCAAGCCGGAGGAGGCGCTCAATCGCGAGATCGGTGTGGCCTGGGAGCGCAATGACCTCAGCCTGGGGCTGACCTACTTCAACAATCGCATCCGAAACCTGATCGATTGGAGCAGCGGTGTGGCGGCGAACGTCGGCCGGGCAGACATCGAGGGGGTGGAAGCGAGCCTGGGTGCCATGCTCGGGGAGTATCGCGTGCGTGCCAGCGTCGACCTGCTCGATGCGGAGGATCGGCAAACCGGCGACGAGCTCGGCCGTCGTGCGCGCATCAGCGGTGCGCTTGCGCTGGAAAGGCTTGCAGGCGCATGGACCTGGGGCGTGGAGTGGAATGGGAAAGGGCCGCGTTATGATCGGGTGCCCAATGCCCCTGCCGGTCGCATGGGGGGCTATGGCCTGGTCGATGCGTACGTGCACTACGCCGTGGCGCCTGACTGGAGTGTGGAAGTTCGCGCCAACAACCTGCTCGACAAGGACTACGAACTTGCCAAGGGGTACGGAACACAGGGCCGGAGCGTCTTCGTGGCACTGCGCTACGCCATGCACTGATCGCCGATGCCTGCAATCGCGCTACGTGGGGAGTCGCGCGTGAGTCCAGCCATGCGCCGCACGCGATCGCCGCTGGCGATCGCCGTGGTCCTGCTGCTGGCGGGGGCGCTTGCGCTGCTCCTGGCGCTGGTCGCCGGGGGGCTGCCGGTGGGGACCGCCGACGTACTGGGTGCGCTTACCGGCGCGGACGGTATGAATGCGACCGTGATCCGCGAGCTCCGCCTCCCCCGCGCCCTTGCTGCCTTCGCCTGCGGTGGCCTGCTCGCCACCGCGGGTGCCCTCATGCAGGTCTTGCTGCGCAACCCGCTGGCCGACCCCTACATCCTCGGCATTTCGGGCGGTGCGGCGGTGGGTGCGCTGGGGGCGATCACGCTCGGGGCGGCTGCGTTCTGGGTGGACGCCTCCGCCTTCGTCGGCGCGCTCACCGCGATGCTCGTCGTCTTCGGTCTGGCACACGGTGACGGCAGCTGGACGCAGACGCGGCTGTTGCTGACAGGCGTCATCGTCGCGGCTGGCTGTGGCGCCGCGGTCTCGCTGATGCTTGCGCTCGCGCCTGACACACGCGTGATGTCCATGCTGTTCTGGATGATGGGCGATGCGAGCGCAGCAGCGCGGCCGTGGCCGGCGCTGGTGGTGCTGGTGTTGGCGCTGGTGGTCGTGTTGCCGTTTGCGCGCGACCTCAACGTGCTCGCCCGCGGCGAGCTTTCCGCGCGGGCGCTGGGCGTACAGGTGGGGCATCTGCGCGTCGCGCTGTACGTGCTCGCTTCGCTGCTGACTGCGACCGCGGTGACGCTGGTCGGCTCGGTGGGCTTCGTCGGCCTGATCGTGCCGCACCTGGTGCGGCTCGCGCTGGGCAACGACCAGCGTGTGCTGATCCCCGCTGCGGCGCTCGCGGGGGGCACCCTGCTGACCCTGGCCGACACCGCTGCGCGCACCGTGATGGCACCGCAGCAGTTGCCGGTGGGCGTGCTCACCGCGCTGATCGGCGTGCCGGTCTTCCTGTTCCTGCTCTCGCGCAGCCCGCGCAGCACACGATGAACGCTGCCCGTCGCCCCCTGCCGGAGGATGCGGCTCCGCTGCTCGAGGCCGAACGCCTCGCGCTCAAGGTGGGCGAGCGATGGCTATGCTGCGAGTTCAGCCTCAGCCTGGCCGCGGGTGAATGCCTGGTGCTGCTCGGCCCCAACGGCGCCGGCAAGACCACGCTGCTGCACACGCTGGCCGGGCTGCGCGAACCCACGGTGGGCGAGGTGCGCATCGGCGGCCTGCCCTACGCCGCCTGGCCGACGCTGGAGGCGGCACGTTTTCGCGGCCTGCTCGCCCAGCAGCAACCCGACCCTTTTGCCGCGGGTGTGCTCGAGACCGTACTCGTTGGGCGCCATCCTCACCTTGGGCGCTGGGGCTGGGAGGGGCCGCAGGATGTGGCGATCGCGCGCAGGGCGCTGGAGTCGGTGGAACTGACAGGCTTCGAGCAGCGGGACGTGCAGACTCTGTCCGGTGGCGAGCGCCAGCGTGTGGCGATCGCCACCCTGCTCACGCAGGCGCCGCGCCTGTTCCTGCTCGACGAGCCGCTCAATCACCTCGATCTGCATCACCAGATCGCCACACTCGAACTCTTCCAGCGTCTGGTGCGCGAGCAGGGCGCCGGGCGCGGCAGTGTGCTGGTGCTGCACGACATCAACCTCGCCGCACGCTACGCCGACCACATCATCCTGCTCGACGGCCGCGGTGGCGTGATCGCCGGCGATCGCGACACCGTGCTGCGTGCTGACCTGCTCGGCCAGGCCTTCGGCCACCCGCTGCGGCGGATCGAGCAAGCGGGGCGGGCGGTGTTTTTGCCGGATTGAGCGCAGGCGCTGGCCCAGAACCCCTATCGGTATTCCCGATATTCCATGTTTATCGACCATACCGACAACGGAGCCGGCCAGATGCTTCGCGACCCGCTCGCGGCATGTCCGTCGTTGCTGCCGGGCTCACCGACTATGAACAGGAGAACAACCACATGACCCAGTCCCCCGACCGCGACACCCGCCACAACGCCCGCATGGTGCGCAAGAAGAACGTCGTCGATGAGAAGATCGCCACCGCGCAGGCGGAGCGTGGCGTGCTGCTGGTCAATACCGGCAACGGCAAGGGCAAATCCAGCGCTGCGTTTGGCCTGGTGGCGCGCGCGCTTGGCCATGGCATGCAGGTGGCTGTGGTGCAGTTCATCAAGGGGCGGTCGGATACCGGCGAGGAGGCCTTTTTCCGCAAGCAGCCCGGGGTGCGCTGGCACGTGATGGGCGAGGGTTTCACCTGGGAAACGCAGGACCGCGCCCGCGACGTCGCTGCGGCTGAAGCAGCCTGGGCGGTGGCGCACGAAATGCTTCAGAATCCGGTCTTCGGCCTCGTGGTGCTGGATGAGCTGAATATCGCGCTGAAGTACCAGTATCTAGACCTCGAGCGGGTGCTCGCCGATCTGCGCGCCCGCCCGCCGATGCAGCACGTGGTGGTCACCGGCCGCGGGGCGCCGCCCGCGTTGGTCGAGGCCGCCGACACCGTCACCGACATGGCGCCGGTCAAGCACGCCTTCTCCGCAGGGGTGAAGGCAATGCCCGGCATGGAGTGGTAAGCATGGCAGTTCCCGATCTCGCGGTTCATCGTCCCGGCCCCCTGCCGGGCTGTGTCTACCTGGTGGGCGCAGGTCCGGGGGACCCGGAGCTGTTCACCTTGCGTGGCGCGCGCCTGGTCGCGGGCGCGGATGCGATCGTCTACGACAACCTCGTCAGTCCGGCCATTCTCGACCTTGCGCCGATCGAAGCCGAGCGCATCTATGTCGGCAAGAAAGCCGCCGACCATTCGCTGCCGCAGGACGAGATCAATCTGCTGCTGCTCAAGCTGGCAAAACAAGGCAAGCGGGTGGTGCGCCTGAAGGGCGGCGACCCTTTCATCTTCGGCCGTGGGGGTGAGGAGATGGAACTGCTGGTGGATGCCGGCATCCATGTCGAAGTGATTCCCGGTGTCACTGCGGCGGCAGGTGTCGCCGCCTATGCGGGCATTCCGCTGACGCATCGCGAGCATGCGCAGTCGGTGGTGTTCGCCACTGGCTTCCTCAAGGAGGGCAAGCTCGATCTGGACTGGCCGATGCTCGCGCGCCCGCAACAGACCGTGGTGATCTACATGGGTATCTCGCGCCTGGCCGACATCTGTGCGCAGTTCATTGCGCACGGCTTGTCGCCGAGCACGCCCGCGGGCGTGATCGAGCGCGGTACCACCCACGCCCAGCGTGTGGTGGTGGCCGACCTCGCCACGCTGCCGCAGCGCGTGCTGGAAGAGGGGGTGCGACCGCCCTCGCTGACAGTGGTCGGCAGCGTCGTCGGGCTCTACCCCAAGCTCGCGTGGTTCGAACCGGAAGACCAGCCCAAGGCCTCGCCGTTACCGCACGCTGGTTGCGCGGTGGTGCATGGGAAGGGCGAGGCTTGAGTGCCGTGGCTGGGGCCGTCCAGTGCCCGGCGCTCTTTGTCGCCGCACCCGCCTCCGGCCAGGGCAAGACCACCGTCACCGCCGCGCTCGCCCGCCTGCACACCCGGCTGGGCAGGCGGGTGCGGGTGTTCAAGTGCGGGCCGGATTTCCTCGATCCGCAGATCCACGCGGTAGCAAGCGGCGCACCGGTACACAACGTTGATCTCGGCATGTGCGGCGAAACCGACATCGCCTGGCGGCTGCACGCCGCTGCGCGCGAGTGCGACCTGATCCTGGTCGAAGGCGTGATGGGCCTCTACGACGGCGCCCCCTCGGGTGCGGACATCGCGCGCCGTTTCGGCATCCCGGTGATGGCGGTGATCGATGCGCGTGCGATGGCGCAGACCTTCGGCGCCGTGGCCTACGGGCTGGCGCACTACCTGCCCGGTCTGCCTTTTGCCGGTGTGCTTGCCAACCATGTTGGCAGCGCGCGCCATGCCGAAATGCTGCGTGCGTCGCTGCCCGAGGGCATGCGCTGGTTCGGTGCCGTGATGCGCGACGCGGACGCGGCGCTGCCGGAGCGTCATCTCGGCCTGATGCAGGCCGACGAGATCACCGACCTGGGCGAGCGGCTCGACCTCCTGGCCGACCACCTTCAGGCCACGGGCGCCGCCGAACTGCCGCCGGCGGTTGAGTTTCCTTCGGTCTCCGCGCCGGCAGTTCCGCCCCTGCTCGGCGGCAAGCACATCGCAATTGCGCGCGATGCGGCCTATGGCTTCATCTACCCGGCCAACGTGGACACGCTGCTTGCGCTGGGTGCGGAACTCGCCTTCTTCTCGCCGCTGGCTGGTGAGACGCTGCCGGCGCGCTGCGATGCGGTGTGGCTGCCAGGCGGTTACCCGGAACTCCACGGCGAGAGGCTGGCCGCGAATACGCGCTTCTGGGCGAGTCTGCGCGCACACGTTGCTGCCGGCAGGCCGGTGCTTGCGGAGTGCGGCGGGTTGATGAGCCTGCTCGAGACCGTCGTCGACAAGGCCGGCGCTGCGCATGGCTTTGGCGGTCTGCTGCCCGGCCGCGCGGTGATGCAGAAGCGGCTTGCCGCGCTGGGCATGCAGCAGGTCGATCTGCCGCAGGGCCGGATCACCGGCCACACCTTCCACTACTCGAAAACGGAGACCCCACTGGCGCCCTGGCTCCATGCGCAACGACCTGAGGGTGGGGAGGGCGAGGCGATCTATCGTTGCGGCTCGATCACCGCCTCGTACGTGCATTTCTGGTTTCCCTCGAATCCGTTGGTGGCGGCGGGCCTGTTCGGCGGCTGATCGCGCACGCGCCGATGCGGTTGCCGGCGGCGTCTAGCCGTTGGCGGGGGGAGGCCGCAAGGCCGTGCCGGCGGCGTCGGCGATCGCGTTCGCGAGGCTCGCCATCACCGGCGACTGCACCTGCCAGTGGTGCCAGTAAAGCACCACGTCCTCGCGCTCTGGCGCCAGGTCCACGAGTTCGCCGCGTGCCAGATGCCCGCGCGCCTGGATCTCGGGGATGAAGCCGTAGCCGAGCCCCGCGACTGCGAAGGCCATGAAACCCTCGGAGGAGGGTACGACGTGGTGCGGATATTGTCCGGCGTCCAGGCCGAAGTGGCGCTGCAGGAAGGCTTCGTGCATGTCGTCATGACGACCAAACACGATCGCGGGCGCCTTCGACAGTGCCGTCCGCGTCAGGCCGCGCGGGAACCAGCGTGCGCGGAACCCGGGCGCGCCCGCGCACAGGTAGGGCATGGTGCCCAGCCGCTGGGCGGCGCAGCCGCGCATTGGGTCGGCGCGGGTGGAGACGCAGCCCAGCACCTCGCCGTCGGCGAGCAGCGCGTGGGTGTGGTCCTGATCATCCACCACGCATTCGAGCACGATGCCCTCGTCCTTGACCACCTCGGCGACGGCGCTGATGAACCAGGTTGCCAGCGAATCGGCATTGACGCCCACCGCCAGGCGCAGGGGGCCGTGGGTCTGGCGCGGCGCGAGCGCCCTGCGTGCTTCGGCCTCCATCAGTCGCAACTGCGCGAGATAGGGCAGCAGGCGGCGTCCCGCAGGTGTTGGCCGCACCGGCTTGCTGCGCACCAGCAGCACCTGGCCGAACTCGGCCTCGAGCAGTTTCACCCGCTGCGACACCGCGGACTGGGTGAGTGCCAGGCGCCGCGCGGCGCGCTCGAAGCTGCCTTCCTGCAGCACGGCCTCGAAGGCAAGCAGGCGGTGGTCGATCATTAGGAATTTTGCTTGAAAGTGAAATTAATCGATTCTACTTAATGAAGCGCTGAGTTGCGCCTATCGTTTCAGCGATCGTTCCTGCGACATTCGTGCACAAGCCTGCGCCTGTGCGGGTGTCTGTCGCCGCGCTGAAAACAACAACGGAATGCCTCATGAGCAACGTCTACCTCAACGGTTTCATCCTCACTCTCGGCCTGATCATGGCGATCGGCGCGCAGAACGCCCATGTGCTGCGCCAGGGGCTGCGGGGCGAGCACGTGCTGCTGACGGTGAGCGTGTCGGCCCTGTGCGACATGCTGCTGATCGGCGTGGGCATCGCCGGCCTGGGCGGACTTTTCGTCGCCAACCCCGACTTGATGGCGGTGGCACGCTATGGCGGTGCGGCCTTCCTGCTGTGGTATGGCGGCCGCTCGCTGGTCTCGGCGCTGCGCGGCGGGCGGGTGATGGACTTCGCCGAGCACAAGCGCATGTCGCGCGGGCAGGCCCTGCTCGCAGCTGCCGGCTTCAGCCTGCTCAACCCGCATGCGTACCTCGACACCGTGGTGCTGCTCGGTTCGATCGGCAGCCAGCAGGCCGAGGATCTGCGCCCGCTCTTCGCAGCCGGTGCGATCACGGCGTCCATCGTCTGGTTCGTTCTGCTTGGCTACGGCGCCCGCCTGCTTGCCCCCCTGTTCGCCAAGCCGGTGGCCTGGCGCGTGCTGGATGCGTTGGTCGCGCTGATGCTGTGGGGCATTGCGGCCTCCTTGTTGCTGGCGTGAGGATGCGGCATCGTCGGCGCCGCTGCGATCACCAGGCCAATCGCGACAGGGTGTTTCATTGCCGGTGTGCAGGAACGTGGCCGGTATAATCGCGTCCCACGCGTGAATCGCCCGCACATCATTCAGGATCCTGCCGTGTCCGAACGTCTCACCGTTGCGCTTCAATATGCGCTGCCCAAACGCCTGCTCACCCAGCTTGCCGGCAAGTTCGCCGGTCTCGAGGGGGGCGCGGCGACGACTGCGGTGGTCCGCTGGTTCGTGAAGCGCTACGGCGTGAACATGGCCGAGGCGGCCAATCCGGATCCGGCCAGCTACCCGAGTTTCAACGCGTTCTTCACCCGGCCGCTGCGCGAGGGTGTGCGGCCGCTGGCGGATGCGGATTTCGTCTGCCCGGTGGACGGCGCGATCAGCCAGTTCGGGCCGATCGAGTTCGACCAGCTCTTCCAGGCCAAGGGCCACTTCTATTCCACCACCGCCCTGGTCGGCGGTGACCGCGCGCTGGCCGAGCGCTTCGAGAACGGCGACTTCGCCACGATCTACCTGTCTCCGCGCGACTACCATCGCATCCACATGCCCTGCGCCGGCCGGCTCACGCAGATGATCTACGTGCCGGGCGAGCTGTTTTCGGTGAATCCGGCGACCGCACGCGGCGTGCCGGGGTTGTTCGCACGCAATGAGCGCGTGGTGTGCGTGTTCGAGGGTGCGTTCGGTCCCTTCGTGATGGTGCTGGTGGGCGCAACGGTGGTCGGCAGCATGGCGACTGTCTGGCATGGGGTGGTCAATCCGCCGCGCCAGCCGACGATCGAAAAGCGCAGCTATGCAGAAGGCGCGGTGGTGCTGGAGATGGGGGCCGAGATGGGCCGCTTCCTGCTGGGTTCGACGGTGGTGATGCTGTTCCCGAAGGACGTGCTGCGTTTCGGTGCCGACTGGGCGCCGGGTGCGTCAGTGCGCATGGGCGAGCCGATGGCGCGCGCGAAAGCCGCGATGCCCGGGGATGGTGCAGGCGAGAGGGGCGATGCACCCTGATGGGGACGGTGATGCGGTGGGCGCACGCCGCAGCGCGCGTGCCCCGCTGTCACGATGCTGAGATAAAGATGCGCTAGAACAGCCGCTTGGCTTCCGACTGGAGAGCCAGGTGCGGCGGCTCGAAGCTGGCACGATTGAAGCTTGGGGTTCCGTGCAGTCCAACTACAAGCATCAGGAGACAGATCATGCCAAGCCGTCCGATCCATCAGATTCTTTCCGATCGTCCCTTCGTCAGCGTGCCCGCCGAAACCCCGGTGCGCGAGGTGGTGCGCCAGATGGATGCGCTGCAGCGCAGCGCGGCCGTGGTCACCGAGCATGGGGTGCTCACCGGCATCTTTACCGAGCGTGACGCCGCCTTTCGTGTGCTGGCGGCCGGCATCGATGCCGACATCACGCCGGTGGGCGAAGTCATGACGCACAACCCTGTGACGCTGACCGAGGACAAGCCTTTCGGTCATGCGCTGCACCTGATGTACGAGAACGGTGTGCGCCATGTGCCGATCATCGACGCCAGCCGCCACCCGCTCGGCATCGTGACCGCACGCGACGCGCTGCAGCTCGACGCGCTGACCTTCGGCGCCGAGCTGGTGCGCCGCGAGGAGATCACGATCATTCTCTGAGCAGGCAATCCCGCGCCCACAGGGCGGGGTGCTCGATTCGTGCTCCCCGCTCGAGGGCTTACAGCAGACTCATCTTTCGCGCAGCTTCCCGGAGTTCGCCGCGGAAGTCCGGATGCGCGATGCCGATCAGCGCTTCGGCGCGCTGTTTCGCGGTCTTGCCGCGCAATTGCGCCACGCCGTACTCGGTCACCACGTAGTTGATGTCGTTCTTGCTCGTGGTGACGTGCGTGCCAGGCGACAGCACCGGCGCGATGCGTGACACGGTGCCGCCTTTCGCGGTGGACGGCAGCACGATGAAGGCCTTGCCGCCCTTCGAGCGGTTGGCTGCGCGCACGAAATCCACCTGGCCGCCAGTGCCGGAGTAGGGCAGGTGGCCCAGGCTCTCCGAGCCACACTGGCCGATCAGGTCGATCTGCATGGTGGCGTTGATCGCGCACAGATTGTCGTTGTGCGCGGCGACGTAGGGGTCGTTGGTGAAATCCACCGGATGCATCTCGATGCCAGGGTTGCGGTGCATGGTGCGGTACAGGCGGTGCGAGCCGAGCGCGAAGGTGGCCACCGTCCTGCCCGGCATGAAGGTCTTCCTGCGGTTGGTGACCGCGCCGGCTTCGATCAGCGACAGGATGCCGTCGCCGAGCATCTCGGTGTGGATGCCGAGGTCGTGCTTGTGCTTGAGCTGCATCACCACCGCGTCCGGAATGCCGCCGTAGCCGATCTGCAGCGTGGCACCGTCGTCGATCAGGTCAGCGACGTATTTGCCGATCGCTTCCTGCACCGAGCCGATCTCGGGCAGGCCGACTTCGAACAGCGCGTCCTCGCTCTCCACGATGCCCGCGACCTGGGAGACGTGCACCAGGCAGTCACCGTTGGCGAAGGGTACGTTCGGATTCACCTCGAGCAGCACTACGCGTGCGCGGCGGACTGCCGCCATGGTGTAGTCGGGCGCGAGCGACAGGCTGAAATAGCCGTGCTCGTCCATCGGCGAGGCCATCGACACGACCACCTCGGCCGGCAGCAGGCCGCGGTCGAGCAACATTGGCAGCTCGGAGAAATAGGCCGGCACGTAGTCTATCCAGCCCGCCTGGCCGCCCGGGCGGGATGCGCCGCCGAAGAAGTAGGCGTCGTGACGCACGTTCGCGCGCGTGTCCGGGTCGAAGTAGGCGAACCTGCGCAGCGGCAGGATCTGGCTCACCGCGACGTCGCGCAGTTCGTGGCGGCGCTCCGAAAGGGCGTGCAGCAGTGCGGGCGGCTCGCCCACGCCGGTGGGCACGACGATGGTGTCACCGTTGCGGATCAGGTTCGCAGCGTCGGTGGGCGTCATGCGCTTGTTGTCGTAGAGGGCCTGCGCTTCGGTCATGATCGTGCTCCGGTATCTGTTGTTGTGCTGTGGTCATGGATTATACGTCCTGCCCATACCGGTGCGTATGGAGGTAGGGTGTGCCCCCGTGGGCCGACCAGCAACAAAAAACCGCCGACCGAAGTTTTCGGTGCGGCGGTTCGGAAAGCGCGAGCGCTTGGGCGCAGAGTGCGTTCGGGCAGGTTCAGCGGTTGCCGTTGCCCGGCTTTGCGGCGAACAGCGCAGGGCGTTGAGCGGACCGGGTGTCGGCGCGGCGCGGCGGGTTTGCCGCGTTGCGATTGCCATCGGCGTCGTTGCGGGACCGTTGTTGTTGCGGACGGGCATCCGGCTTCGCCGCAACAGCACTGCGGCCCGCAGGCGTGCTTCCACGGCTGCTGCCGTTGCCCTGCGCTTTGCCTCCACTTCTGCCTTGGCCGGGGCGACCTCCACCGCGGCGCGGCATGGGGGGGCGGGCGTGGTCGGCGTCATGCGCGGCCTCGCCGCCGGCGCTGGGCACGAAGTCATCGGCCACGGCACGGTCGATGCGGCGCTTGATCAGGCGCTCGATCGCGGTGAGCAGATTGGCCTCTTCCCGGTCGACCAGCGAGATTGCATGCCCTGCGGCGCCAGCGCGGCCCGTGCGGCCGATGCGGTGCACGTAGTCCTCGGGCACGTTGGGCAGCTCGAAGTTGACCACCTGGGGCAACTGGTCGATGTCCAGGCCGCGCGCGGCGATGTCGGTGGCGACCAGCACCGGCAGCGAGCCGTCCTTGAACTGCGCGAGCGCGCGGGTGCGAGCAGCCTGGCTCTTGTTGCCGTGGATCGCCGCGGACTCGATGCCGTGCTTGGTGAGGTACTCGGCGAGCTTGTTGGCGCCGTGTTTGGTGCGGGTGAAGACCAGCGCCTGGAACCACTGCTTTTCCTTGATCAGATGCGCGAGCAGCTCGCGCTTCTGCTTTTGGCCGACCATGTAGACCGCCTGGTCGACGCGCTCTGCCGTCGTGTTGCGCGGCGCCACCTCGACGGTGGCGGGGTCGTGCAGCAGGCCTTGGGTGAGCTGGCGGATCTCGTCCGAGAACGTGGCCGAGAACAGCAGGTTCTGGCGCTTCTTCGGCAGCAGCGCGAGCACCTTGCGAATGTCGCGGATGAAGCCCATGTCGAGCATGCGGTCGGCTTCGTCCAGCACCAGAAACTCGACGCCCGAGAGGTCGAGCGTGCGCTGGCCGACGTGGTCGAGCAGGCGCCCCGGGGTGGCGACGAGGATGTCGACACGCTTCTTCAGTGCCGTGATCTGCGGGTTGATGTTGACGCCACCGAACATGACCAGCGAGGTCAGTGGCAGGTGCTTGCCGTAGGTCTTGACCGACTCTTCCACCTGGGCGGCGAGCTCGCGTGTGGGGGTGAGGATCAGGCAGCGCGGGCGACCGGGCGGATGCGGGTGGGTGTGGGTGGCGGCCAGCATGTGCAGCAGCGGCAGCGTGAAGCCGGCGGTCTTGCCGGTGCCGGTCTGCGCCGCAGCGAGCAGGTCGCGGCCGGACAGCACCTCGGGAATGGCCTGTGCCTGGATGGGCGTCGGGTGGGTGTAGCCCGCCTCGCCGATGGCGCGCAGGATGGGTTCGGCCAGCGCGAGGCTGGCGAAAGTCACTTCGGGATTCATTCGATGGTCCGGCGCGAGCCCGCCGCGTTCGAGCGGCACCAATCCGGGCTGCGGGAAGAGATCCGGCTGGCTGCACGCGGAAGGCGCGGGCCGCATGGATCGTTTCAGGAAACGCTGCATCGACTGGTGCACTGCAGCGAGGCGCCACTATAAGCGCTTGGGCGGCGATATGCGAGGCCTTTCGGCGCTCTGTCGCAAGGGTTCGATACCATGCGCATGAATATTGCGTTTTGGTTACAATTCGACCTCCTTCAACGTGTCCGGCAGCCGCCATGAGCGCATTCCTGCCCCGTCCGAGCGTCCTTCGCCTGCGCGAGCGGCTGGCCATCCGTCTCGCCCTGGTTTCGCTGTCCGGGATTGCGCTGCTGCTCGGCGCGGTGGGTCTTGCGGCATGGCTCGCGGCGGCAAGCGCAGGCGCTGCGCTGCAGGCGATCGACCATGGACTCCCGGTGCGGACGCTGGCCTGGATCGCCGTGGGGCTGGTGCTCGCCTGGTTGGCCTCATGGGGGGTGGGGGCGATGCTGCGGCTCGCGCCCCGCGCCGAGGGCGTACCGCTTACGCGCCAGTCGGCCGAGGAGCTCTTTCGCCTGATCGATGAGCTCTCCGAACGCGCCGGCATTCCTCCGCTTCACCATCTGCGGATCACCGAAGACATCAACGCTGCGGTGGTGCAGAGACCGAGCATTGGGCTCGGTGGCAGGTTGCGAACCGAACTGCAGATCGGGCTTCCACTCGTCCATGGTCTGTCACCGATGCAGTTTGGTGCCGTGCTTGCGCATGAACTGGGCCACATTGCCGCGCAGCGTCTGGGCTGGTGCGGCTGGGGGGCCTTCCTGAGGGCATGGTGGATGCGCATCCTCGATGCGCTCGCGCTGAATCTGCCGGCGAGGCTGCGCTGGCTGGAGTCCCGTATCGATGGTTATTGCCGGCACATGCTCCGGCTCGCGCGTGTGGAGGAGCTCGAGGCCGACAGTGTCGCGGCACGCCTGGTCGGCGCCGAGTTGGTGGGGCAGACGCTGGTGGAGTTGAGCCGAAAGGCCCACTTCCTGCGTCATGACTACTGGCCTCGGCACCAAGCCTTGCGGGTGGCAGGGTGCTCGTCCGCGCTGCGTCCGTATCGTGAGATGGGGGGCGGATTTGCCACGGCATATCCATGCGCGGCGCTGGCGTGTGCGCAGGCCGTGGGTGACGGCGAATGCCGCCCCGACCCGTTCCATCCCAGCTTGCGTCGCCGCCTGCGGGCGCTCCGGTTTGCTGGTCAGGGGCCGGCGACCAGACCGGGCACGGCCGCCGACCAATACCTCGGCGGAGCACTTCCTGGCCTGGCCCGCGTGTTCGACCGGGCCTGGGACGAACTGGTGCACTGCAAGCGCCACCCCATGGTGGCGGGTCGTGGCGGGGCGGACGAGCCGCGCGACTGAACGTCCCTCCGCTTGTCCGGCGGCTCAGAAGGCTGCGCGTTCGGCCTCGAGGTAGGCGAGGCTGACGTACTTGCCGATGTTGCCCTCGAAGCCCGCGGTCTCGGCTGCCTTGTCCGCAACGCGCGGATCCTGCAGCACGCGCTCCCTGGCTTCCTCCATGCCGGCCATGTCCTCCACCGCGTGCAGGCAGTTCTCGTAGATGCCCTCGAATAATTCGCGGTTCCACGCCAGCACCTCGCCGCTCGCGTGCCCGTGGCCGGGCACCCAGATGCGCGAAGGGGCATTGCGCTCCAGCTCGTCGTAGAAATGGAAGGTGCCGACGTAGGAGCCGTCGTCCATGTTGGCGATGCGCCGGTCCATGGCGACGTCACCGACATGGGTGAGTGCGTCCTCCACCACCTGCACGCAGATGTCGCCGGGCGTGTGCGCGACGCCGTAATGATGGATGCGCAGCGTGACGTCGCCGAAGCGGAAGTGGTCGCCATGAACGGTATCGCGGTTGGGTGCGACGATACGCGTGCCGGCGGTGGCCTGGTTGGTCCATCTTTCCAGCATGCTCTGCCACATGCTGCCCTGCACGCCCTCGATCTCGCGCCGGCTCCGCGGGTGAGCGTAGATCGGCAGATCTGCGCCGAAAGCGTCTACGAAGGCGTGGTTGGCCAGCCAGTGGTCGCCGTGGTAGTGGGTGTTGAAGATCGCCACGACCGGCTTGTCGGTCACGGTGCGGATCATGCGCAGGGCCATCTCGCCGATCTGTACCGAGCCCCCCGGGTCGATCATCACCACCCCCTCGTGCGTTACGACGAAGGTGACGTTGCTCATCATCCCCTGGTTCTCGGGCGTGGGAAAGCCGTCCTTCGCCCAGATCATCCACACATGCTCGGAAAGCTGTGTCGGCTGGATGTCGGGAACCGCCGGGCCGCGAATGAAATCGTTCAACTCCTTCGCGAAGGCGGTGATCGGCGCCCACTGGGTGCCGATGCCGGCGAGGGCGGCGGCGCCGAGGCCGAGCTTGATCATCTGGCGCCGGGACAGTGGAACTCCGGGGCGTGGGGCGTCTGGGGTGCGCATGGTCGTCTCCTCCTCTTGTGGGGTGTGAGGAGAATATTAACGAAAACCGATGCGCGCACGCTGCCGGGGGTGTGATTCTGCTTGCGCGGAGGAGCGCGGAGGAGCGTGGAGAAGCGCGGAGAGCGGGTGCGTGCGCCCGCAGCAAGGATCGGACGGGCGCGTGTGCGGCCCGGACCTCGAGCGCTCAGTTCCCTTGCGCGCTGCCGGCCGGCCTGCGCGCGCGGGCCTGCTCGAGCTGATCGCACAGGCGGCTTGCGCCGTCGAGGATGCGCGGGGTGTGTCGCTGGATGTGGTCCGGGCGGATGAAGAAAAGGTTGTCGCGCGTGGCGGCTTCGAGCTGTGGCCAGCGTGACCATTGGCTGAGCCACTCCGGTCGCGCCTCACCCATCCCGCTGGCAACGATCACTTCCGGATTGGCTGCGAGGACCGCTTCCACGCTGATCGTGGGTGCGAGCTGCGACAGGCTGCCGAACACGTTCTCGCCGCCGCACAGGCGGATCACGTCGGCGATCAGGTGCTCGTTGTTCACCGTCATCAGCGGGCGGTCCCAGATCTGGTAGAAGGTGCGTACCTTCGGGCGGCGGGTGTAGTGCGCCGAGAGCTCGGCGTGGCGGGCGCGGAACGCACTTGCGGAAGCTTCGGCTGCGGTCTCGGTGCCGGCCAGGCGGCCGAACTGCTCCAGGCTGCGGGCGACGTCCTCCAGGCTGCGTGGTTCGTTCAGGTATACCGGAACGCCGAGCGCCTCCAGCCTGGCGAGGTGACCTTCGCGATTGCCGCTTTGCCAGCCGATGATGAGGTCCGGGCGCAGTGCAGCGATCGCCTCGAGGTCGATCTGGGTGTAGCCACCGACCTGAGGCAGGGATTTTGCCGCCTCCGGGTAGTCGCTGTATGCGACCACGCCGACCACCTTGTCACCGGCGCCGGCGGCAAACAACACCTCGGTAACGTGCGGCGCCAGACTCACGATCCGTTGCGCCGGTGCGGGCAGGGCGATCTCGCGCTCGGCATCGTCGGTCAGCACGATCCCCGCATGCGTGGATGCCGGCAGCAGTGTGCCGCAAAGCAATGTGGAAGCGAGCGCGAGGACAGTGAGGGCGGAACGGGTGTCGTGCATGGTCATTCATCCATGGGGTGAGGGAGGCAGGCTTCGAGCGCGACCTGCAGACGCTGCCACCCGGCCTCGTCTGCGGGCAGGCCGAAGCGTAGCGCGGGCGGATCGTCGAACTGGCGCAGCAGGATGCCGCGGCGGGCGAAGGCGGCATGCAATGCTGCGGCGTGCGGGGTACAGACCCGCTGGAACAGGGCCGGACCTTGCGGGCGTAGACCGTGTGCGGCGAGCAGGCGGTGCAGGCGCTGGCCTGCCGCGCCCAGGGCCGCGCGTGCGCTGGCCTGCCAGGCGGTGTCGGCCAGCGCATGGCGGGCCACCCAGCGTGCCGGGCCCGAGAGCGTCCACGGGCCGAGCTGTTCGGCCAGTGCGTCGCGGATCTCGGTGGGCGCGAACACGAAGCCCACGCGAGCGCCCGCAAGGCCGAAGAACTTGCCCAGCGAGCGCAGCACGACCAGCCCCGGCTGTCCCGCCAGGGGTGCCAGGCTGCGCTCCGGCGTGGTGTCGATGAAGGCCTCGTCCACCACCAGCCAGCCGCCGCGCCGGGCGAGGTGTGCATGCCAGTCGAGCAGGCGCTCGCGCGGGAAATGCTCGCCGGTGGGGTTGTTGGGCTGCACCAGCACGACGATGTCGCTGCGTTCAACGGCGGCGTCGAGCGCGGTGGCGTCCACCGCGCGTGGTGTTCGCGTGCGCCAGGCATGGGCATGTTCGGCGTAGCCAGGGGCGAGCAGACTCACGCGCTCGCCGCCCAGCACGGTGGGCAGTGCCTGGATTGCCGGCTGAGAGCCTGCCACTGGAAGCAGCGCAGTGCTGCCGTAGTAGGCCGCCGCCGCCGCCTCCAGGCCGTCGTCGTCTTCGGGCAGGCGCTGCCAGGCCGAGGCGGGAATCGCCGGCACCGGGTAGCCGACCGGGTGGATGCCGGTGGACAGGTCGAGCCAGCCGGCGAGCGGGATGCCATACCGGGCTGCGGCGTGGCGCAGGCGTCCGCCGTGCTCAAGCATGGCCGGCGCCCGCGGCCGATAGCAGGCCCAGCGACAGGCCGGCGATGCACAGCACGGCGAGCCACAGCCAGGCCCCGCGCCGGACCAGCGACACCGCGCCGAGGATGCTGGCCGGGCCGGCCTCGCGCCCGGTGCCGAGCACCGGGCGGTGCTCCTCATGTCCGTGGTAGGTCGCCGTACCGCCCAGGCGCACGCCCAGTGCGCCCGCGCCGGCCGCCATCACCGGGCCGGCGTTGGGGCTGTCCCATTGCGGCGCCTGCGTGCGCCAGCAGGCCAGCGCCTCGCGCGTGTGGCCGAGCACGGCGTAGGTGAGGGCGGTCAGCCGGGCCGGCAGGAGGTTGAGCGCGTCGTCCATCCTGGCCGCAGCCCAGCCGAAGTGCAGGAAGCGCGGCGTGCGGTAGCCCCACATTGCGTCCAGCGTGTTCGCCAGGCGGAACAGCAGCGCGCCCGCGCCGCCCGCAAGCACAAACCAGAACAGCGCGCCGAAGACCGCGTCGTTGCCGTTTTCGAGCACGGACTCGGTGGCGGCCTTGGCGACGCCCTGCGCGTCCAGCGCCTGCGTGTCGCGGCTCACGATCCAGCCCACGCGCGTCCGTGCTGCCTGCAGGTCACCGTTTGCGAGCGGGGTGGCGACTGCGCGTGCATGTTCGGCCAGGCTGCGCCCGCCGAGCGCAAAGTAGAGCAGGGCTACATCCACGGCCCAGTGCGCCTGCGGGTGCAGGCTGCGCAGCCACAGCGCGAGCGCCAGCCAGGGTAGCACCGCGAGCGACCAGGCGAGCAGCCCCGCAAGGCGGGTGCCCGTCTCGTTGGCACCGTAGGCAAGCCTGCGGCACGCTCGCTCGGCCCGGCTTGCCCAGTGCCCGAAGCCGATCAGCGGGTGCAGGCGCCGCACCTCGCCGAAGGCGCGATCGGCAAGCAGGCCGGCAGCCATCTTGAGGGCGAGGACGAGGGGGAGGGAGAGTTCCATCGGGTAGCGATCCGGCAGGTACGAGAAAGGACGCGAATCGGCGATAATCCGGCCCTTTTGCAAGGAAGCGGATTCTACGCGATGTCTTCCCCGATCACGCTGATGGTCCAGGGCACCACCTCGGACGCCGGCAAGAGCACGCTGGTCGCCGGGCTGGCCCGTTGCCTGCGCCGGCGCGGGCTGCGGGTGGCGCCGTTCAAGCCGCAGAACATGGCGCTCAACTCTGCCGTCACCGTCGACGGTGGCGAGATCGGCCGTGCCCAGGCGCTGCAGGCCCTGGCGGCCGGCGTGGCGCCGCATACCGACTTCAACCCGGTCCTGCTCAAGCCTTCGACCGACATCGGCGCCCAGGTCATCCTCCATGGCCGCGCCGTCGCCAACCTGTCGGCACGCGACTATCACGCCTACAAGCCGACCGCGATGGCCGCGGTGATGCAGAGTTGGGGGCGCCTGTGCGCTGCCTACGATGCGGTACTGGTCGAGGGCGCCGGCAGTCCGGCCGAAATCAACCTTCGCGATCGTGATATCGCCAACATGGGCTTCGCCGAAGCCGCGGACGTGCCGGTGGTGCTGGTCGCCGACATCGATCGCGGCGGTGTGTTCGCGCATCTGGTGGGCACGCTGGAACTTCTTTCCCCCTCGGAGCAGGCGCGGGTGAAGGGCTTCGTCATCAACCGTTTCCGCGGTGACATCGGCCTGCTGCAGTCCGGACTCGA
The DNA here is from genome assembly GCF_048321015.1 of Thauera sp. WH-2. NCBI lineage: Bacteria > Pseudomonadati > Pseudomonadota > Betaproteobacteria > Rhodocyclales > Zoogloeaceae > Thauera > Thauera sp. WH-2. The sequence continues at coordinate 220,652 of NZ_JBLWFG010000005.1, forward strand.
CTGGCTTGAGGCCCGTACCGGGCGCAAGGTGTTCGGCGTGATGCCCTATCTGCATGGGCTGTTCCTCGATGCGGAGGACGCACTCGCCGACGCCGCGACCGACGTGCGTGCAGGCGAGGATGCGCTGCGCGTGATTGCGCCTGCGTATCCGCGCATCTCCAACCACACCGACCTCGACCCTCTGCGGCTGCATCCGCAGGTGGACTTCCGCTGGGTGGGGCCGGGGCAGGCGATCCCGCCTGCGGACCTGATTGTGCTTCCGGGCTCCAAGAGCGTGCAGGCCGACCTCGCCTGGCTGCGTGCGCAGGGCTGGGAGGCCGCGATCCGCCGGCATCTGCGGTATGGCGGGCGGCTGATCGGCATCTGTGGCGGCTTCCAGATGCTCGGCGGCGAACTCGCCGACCCGCTCGGGATCGAAGGCAGTGCCGGCAGCGTGGACGGGCTGGGTCTGCTCGACATGCGCACCGAGCTCGCACCGGAGAAGCAGCTGCGCAATGTCTCAGGACAGCTGGCTGCGCTTGAGGGTGTGGCGGCCCTCGGGCCGGATGTCGCGCGAGGCGCCGCTCCGGTCGCGGGCTACGAGATCCATATGGGCGTCAGCGCAGGGCCGGCGCTCGAGCGACCGGCGCTGGTGCTGCAGGACGCGGGCGGACAACGCCCGGACGGTGCGCTCTCGCCCGACGGACAGGTGCTCGGCACCTATGTGCACGGGCTGTTCGAGGCGCCGGCTGCGCTGTCGGCCCTGCTGCAATGGGCGGGCCTGGAGAAGGTGCAGTTCGTCGACCTCGGCGCGCGCCGCGAGGCCGATCTCGATCGGCTCGCCGACGCGGTCGAGCAGAGCGTCGATCTCCATGCCCTGTTCGACGGATCTTTATCCCGAGTATCGAGGCCAGCATGAACACTGAAAACACGCGCCGGCACGGCGCCGAATCCTCGCTGCTTGGCCAGGCGGTCGCCTATCGCGACACGTATGCCCCCGAGCTGTTGTTCCCGATCGAGCGCCAGCTCAAGCGGGATGAACTGGGCCTGCGTGCCGAAGCGCTGCCCTTCGTCGGCGAGGATCTGTGGAACGCGTACGAACTGTCCTGGCTCGATTCACGAGGCAAGCCGGTGGTCGCGCTCGGCGAATTCCGTGTGCCGGCCTCGTCGCCGCGGCTGATCGAGTCGAAGTCGCTGAAGCTCTATCTGAACGCCTTCAACCAGCAGCGCTTTGCCGACGTGGAAGCGGTGCGCCAACTCATCGCGCAGGACCTTTCGGCCGCGGCCGGGGCCCTGGTGGGTGTGCGGCTGAGTCCGTTGAGCGAACAGCCCTTGCGCCGCTTCGGGTATCCGCAGGGGGTCTGTCTAGACACCCTCGACATTGACATTGACCGTTACCTGCCTGCGCCCGAATCGTTGCGCGCGGGCGGGCACGAGGTGGAGGAGACACTGTACTCCCATCTGCTCAAGTCGAACTGCCTCGTCACCGGTCAGCCCGACTGGGGCATGCTGGTGGTGCGCTACCGCGGCCCGGCCATCGAGCGGGAGGGGCTGTTGCGCTACATCGTGTCCTTCCGTTCACACAACGAGTTTCACGAGCAGTGTGTGGAGCGCGTGTTCTGCGACCTGCTCGCGCGCTGCAAGCCTGTGCGGCTCGCGGTATGGGCGCGCTATACCCGGCGCGGCGGGCTGGACATCAACCCGTTCCGCGCGACGCACGTGGCGCTGGCTGCCGATGAGGTGATGGAGGTGCGGCAATGAGCGTCTGTCGTGTCCGCGATGGTGATTGGAAATACGCAACAAGGTATTGCATTTGATCTGGATCCATGGCGCGCCGCAGGAGCCTGGGTTAACATCGGCCCGTAATCACCAACAACACGAGGTAATGAACATGAAGGCTCTGGTTGCTGCTGCAGTTGCTGCAGGTCTCCTCTCCGCTTCGCCCGCGTTCGCTTCCGAGGCGCTGGCCAAGTCCAAGAACTGCATGGCCTGTCACGCAGTGGACAAGAAGCTGGTCGGCCCGTCCTACAAGGATGTCGCCGCGAAGTACGCCGGCCAGGCCGACGCCGCGGCCATGCTCGCCGACAAGGTCAAGAAGGGTGGTGTGGGCGTCTGGGGCAAGGTTCCGATGCCTCCCAATCCGCAGGTGAATGACGCCGATGCGACCGCGCTGGTCGAGTGGGTGCTGTCGCTGAAGTAAGCGTCGTGTGGGCCACTGCCGCGTGGCGGTGGCTGCGAATGGAAAAAGGGTCGGCCTGCCGGCCCTTTTTTATGGGCGCCGTTCCGCTCAGCCCGGCTCGGCGCAGGGGGCGCCGAGGATGGGGTCTTCCAGCGACGTGAACAGGGCTTCCGGACGCGTCAGCCATTCGCCGACCTGCTCGGCGGGCGCCGCGCGCGCAAAGAGGTAGCCCTGCATGATGTCGCAGCCCAGTGCGTGCAGGGCTTCGGCCTGTTCCCTGTTCTCCACGCCTTCGGCGATCAGGTCGAGCTCGAAGCCGCGCGCGATGCCGCTGATGGCGGAGATGATCGGGTTGGTCATCGGGCCTTCGAGGTCGCGCACGAAGCTGCGGTCGATCTTGATTGTGTTGACCGGGAACTTCTGCAGGTAGGCCAGCGCCGAGTAGCCGGTGCCGAAGTCGTCGATCGCGACGCTGATGCCGGCGGCGCGCAGGGCGCGCACCTTGGCCGCCACGCCGGCGGCGTCATCCATCATCAGGCTTTCGGTGATCTCCACCTCGATGTGTCCTGGCTCGACGCCGTGCCGGCCGATGCAGGCGGAGACGGAATCGACGATGTCGTGGCGATGGAAGTCGTGGGCGGAAAGGTTGACCGAGATCTGCGGTGCGGCAATGCCTTCGCTCTGCCAGCGCGCGAGCTGGGCGCAGCTGGTTTCGAGCACCCATGTGCTGATCTCGCCGATGAGGCCCACTTCCTCCGCGACCTGGACGAAAGTGGCGGGCGAGACCGGGCCCAGCGCGGGGTGATTCCAGCGCAGCAGGGCTTCGAGGCCGACGATGCGGCGGGCGGTGAAGCTGACCTGGGGCTGGTAGTGCAGTTCGAGCTCGTTGCGTGCGAGCGCGCTGCGCAGGTCGTTCTCCAGCGCGATGCGGTCGCGGTGGCGGGTGTTCAGTTCGGGGTCGAAGAAGCGGTAGCCGTTCTTGCCGGAGCGCTTGACCTGATACATCGCGATGTCGGCGTGCCGGGTCAGATCTTCCGAAGTATTGCCGTCGCGCGGGAAGAGCGCGATTCCGACACTCACCGTGGCACGAAACTCGCCCCGGCTCAAGGCGATCGGTTCGTCGAGCGCAGCGATGACCTTGCGCGCGATGGTCTCCGCATCCTCGGGGTGGGCGATGTCCGGCAGCAGGATGGTGAACTCGTCCCCACCCAGGCGGGCGAGGGTGTCTCCACGGCGTAGCGCCGCGGTCAGCCGGCTGGCGATTGCGCGCAGCAGCGCGTCGCCTTCGGCATGGCCGAAGGTGTCATTCACGAGCTTGAATCGGTCAACATCCACGAACATGACCGCCAGGGCGCCCGTGCGGCGCTGCGCTTGCGCGATCGACAGCTCAAGCCTGTCCTTGAAAAGCACGCGGTTGGGAAGGTGGGTGAGCTGGTCGTGATAGGCCTGAAAGGAGATGATCTCCTCGGCCCGCTTGCGCTCGGAGATGTCGCGCGCGACGCCGTACAGGCCGACCACGCGGCGCTCGCCTTCCTGCGTGATCATCGGGATGGCGGTCAGCGAGACTGTGACGCTGTCGCCCTCTGCGCCGGCGGTGTTGGCCCTATGGCGGCGCAGCCGGAGCTCGACATGGAAGCTCTCCCCCGGCAGGGCGCTGGGCTTGCTGAGCAGGCTGTCGATGCGGTCGATGTCCTCGGGCATCACCAGTGTGGTGAAGGGACGGCGCAGCAGCGCATTGCGCTCGTAACCGAGCAGCGCCTTGACGCGCGGGTTGAGGTAGGTGAAGCGGCCGGCGCCGTCGAGCGTGAAGATGATGTCGGGCGAGCTCTCGACGAGGTAGCGGTGCAGGCGCTCCGAGGCCTTCAGGCGCTTGCTCATCAGCTTGTTGGTGCGCTCGAGCGTTCCCTTGTGCAACGCGCTGTCGACGGCGCGCTGGAGTTGGGCGACGTGATAGGGCTTGCGTACGAAGTCGTCTGCACCGCCGCGCAGGGCGCCAATGGCCGCGTCGATCGCATCTTCGCCGGTGATGACGACCACGGCTTCGTCGCGCTGGTGGTCGGAAAGCCATTCCAGCAGGGCGAGGCCGTTCGCGTCAGGCAGGCGATAGTCGAGCAGGATCAGCGCGTAGTGCTTGCGCTCGAGGCAGGCGATCGCTTCAGAGATGCTGCCGCATTCGTCGAAAACCCGGCCGGGCCTAGCGAGGACGTGGGGAAAAGTCTTCCTGAGCGAGGGGTCGTCGTCGACGATGAGAATGCGCGTGGATTCGCTGGTGGCGGCCTTTTCGTCAACCGTACGGGCCTGGACGGCTTGATCTGTCGGCGGTGTCATGGCTCCAGGAATCAGGAGGGGGCGGGATTGTCAGTCCCCATGATGCAACACTCAGCCGACTTCTTCCAGCGGGATCATCACCTGGAAGCTCGTTCCGGTCCCGGGCTGGCTGCGGCAGAGCAGCGTCGCGCCCCATTTCGCGAGGATCTCGCGCACGATGCTTAGCCCCACGCCGCGGTGCGTCCCGCCCTTTTCGCTTGGGCGCGGCGAAAGCGGATCGCGGGCGCGTTCGGGCGGAAGACCCGGTCCATTGTCCACGAAGCGGATCTCGAGGCAGTTGCGTCCGTCGACATTGACCAGCGGCAACACCGAGACGATCAGGCGCTGTCCTGGCTGGAGCGCCTCGGAGGCGTTGCGGAACAGGTTGAGCAGGACCTGCTTGAGCGCCGAAGGCGGGATGGCTGCGGGCGGCACGTCACGCGCGGCGCGCAGTTCGAGCTGGATGTCCCGGCTGCTGAACAGCGGCTCGCCGTATAGCGTGCGCATGTCGAGAAGCAGCTCGGGGACGCGGCAGGCGCGCGACTCCGGGCTCTGGGCGGGAAGGTCTGCGGAATTGCGCAGGAGGTTGTCGATCCGGTCGAGCTCGGCATTGAGCAGGCTGAGCTCGTCCTGCAGCGGTGTGTCGGCAGAGCGCTCTTGCGCCAGCATGCCGAGCCGGCTCTTGAGCACCGTGAGCGGATTGCTCGCTTCATGAGCCAGTTTGCGCATGTGGTCCCGGAAGCGCGCCTGCAGCGCGCTCTCGCGCTCGGTGATCTCGCGTGCATGGCGGTGGTGGCTGCGCAGCGCGCGTGCGGCGGCTCCGAGCAGCGCGACGTAGCGCCAGCGCATTTCGCTGTCGAGCGCCTGCCGGCCAAGCGTTGGCACCAGGGCCACCGAGGGGTCCTCCTCCGAGCCGAGCGGAAGCACCTGGAAGCCCGGGTGGCCCAGCCATCGGGCAATCTGCCAGTCGACGACGCTGCGCCCCGGGCTTTGTGTCTGCGTGGTGAATTCAGCCGGCTGCCCACTGCGGGCGGAAAGTGCGATGCAGCTCGCGGCGTCGTCCAGGCGCAGCCCGAGCTCGCCGATCAGGGCCTCGGGGCTGCCGTCGGGGGGTGTCAGAAGTGGGTGAAGGACGCCCCGGTCGTCACAGCCAAGGAGCACGGGGGCTACACGCAGGCCAAAAAGCGGGCAGGCGATGTTCAGACGCTCGCGGACTGTGGCAGCGTCCAGGTCTACGAAGGCCGCGGTGAGCAGGCCGAGCATGCCGGCGCTGCGGTATGGGTCATCGATCAGACGTGGCCGCGCCTGCGCAGCGGCGGGGCGGCCTGCGGTGGGAGGTGCGGGCGGATAGGCTGCATGGCCCGAAACGATGTAGCCCACGTCGGTGCGCAGGCTCATCACGCTCGCGGACTCCAGGCCGGTCAGGCGTGCAACCTGTGCGGCCTGATCCTGCCAGTCCTGGGCGACGAGGCGCTCGGCAGCGGCGATCAGGGCGATCAGGGGGTGTGCGGCGGCAATCTGTTCGTCGAGCAGTCCCCGCACTTCAAGAGCATCCGCGAGTGTGGGCGGCAGGCCGCAATCGTGAATCAGTGCGGGCAGGCTCGGGCGCTGGCCTGTACGCCACCGCTCGGATCCGGTCAGTCCGCGCCACAATCCGGCGAGGTAGGCCTCGTCCGTGCGCGGGTAGCCGGTTTCGATTGCCAGGTGCAGTGCGCATTCGGCGCGCAGCAGGGAATTGTCAGGCGTATCGTCGGCTTCTTCGCCCAGGTGCCCCAGTCCCAGCAGCCAGGCGCGCAGCAGATCGGCCCCGGTGCGCTCCAGCCGCTTCCGCAGCGCGCTGTTGAGCCCCTCCTGAAGCTCGCCCGCGCACAGTGGCTCGGCGAGCAGCAGCGCAAGGCACAAGGCCGGGTCCCGCGCGGCGACCAGTGCAATCTCGGGCCAGTTCGGCGCCTGCGCGGCCAGCAGGCGCAGGATGGTCGACGCACCATCCGGCAGCGGCTGCAGTTCGAAGGCGGAGAATTGGGTCAGCTGCATCGGGTGCACGGACAGTTGGATATCCGTCGCATTCTAGTGACCGACCACGCGCATTTCCGTGACGAAAGTGGCACTCGACACGAAGTGCCCGCGCCCGCCACCTGATCGCCCGCCACTGCGGGCGATCAGGCGTGCAGGCTGTCGGCGAAGGCCAGGGCCACGAGCTGCGCCCGGTTGATCTGCTCGGGGGACAGATGCAGGTCGTCGACCGCTGCGCTCAGGTTCTTCGCATCGAAGCTCTCGCAGGACTGGGCGAGGCGCAGGAAGGGCGCGAACTCCCCCCGGTCGTACAGCAACGCTTCACTGACGTTCGGTGGCAGGTTCATTTCGTCCAGCAAAGCTTGCATCGAGGTGCCGAGCAGGACGTGCAGCAGGGAGAAGGCGCCGGTGATGAACAGGTTGTCGCGCTCTCCCGCATCGAAGAAGCTCACGCCGATCTCTTCCATGAAGCGACCGCGCGCGATCGCGGTCTGCATCAGCGCGGGGGCACTTGGATCGCGGCTGGCCGTCACCAGCAGCAGCGACAGCCACTTGTTGAGCGCGTCGTAACCCAGGATGCTGACTGCGTGGCGGAAGGACTGGATCTCGCACATCAGGCCGAAGCCGGCGGAGTTGATGTAGCGCAGTAGCTTGTAGGACAGCGCCACGTCCTGTTTCAGCACTGCCTCGATGTCGCGGATTTCCGCGTTGTTGCGTACCAGGTTGAGTAGCCGCACGATCTGCGCATGGCCCGGGGTGAGGCTCTTTGCGGGTGGATTGCCATGGAGGAAGAACCAGCCGGAGGCACCGTCGTAACCGGCGCCGATCGCCTTGTGGAAGCCTTCGATATCGGGCAGGCCCCAGGCCAGGCTGAGTCCGGGCGAGCCGCCCGGATTGGGTGCGCGGCGCACGTCCATCAGAACGAAGCGCCAGTCGGCGCCGGCAGGCAGCGCCACGCCAGCCTGGAACCAGGTCAGGCACATGCCTACGCCGGTTTCCTGCAGGCGGGCCATCAGCGCCTGTGTTTGCGGGTGGGCGAGGGTCTGCGCGGGGATCTCGATTGCGGTGTTGTCGGGAATCGTCCAGTCCATCAACTCGGGTGTCGGCACCAGCCGGCCGAGGCTGAGGAAGACCGGGTGATGCGTCGGCCAGGCATCGCTGAGGGTGGCCAGCGTCTCGACGACCGCTGCGATGTTGGGACCATGAGCGATCAGGCGGTTGGCGGTAATGGCGCGGTTTTTGTTTACGACCGGCTCGCGTGTCAGCAGGGTGGTCTGGCTCATGGGGCGCTCCGGGCGTCAGTTCGTGGGCTGGGCAAACGTGAATGCGTCGGCGAAGAAGGCTTCTTCGGGCAAGCCGCGTTCCGCGCAGAGACTGCTGTGCGCCGCATCGACCATCACAGGCGCGCCGCAAGCATAGACCTCGTGGCCCGACAGGTCGGTGAAATCGTCCAGTACCGCCTGATGCACCAGGCCCTGGCGGCCGTCCCAGACTTCATCGGAGAGCACCGGCACGTAGCGCAGGCCCGGCAGGGCGGCTTCCCAACCGCGTGCGAGCGCATCCATGTACAGGCCGCCCCGGGTACGTGAGCCCCAGTAGAGCGTGATCGGGCGGGTGAGGCCAATGTGGATCGCGTGCTCGACGAGGCCCTTGATCGGGGCGAAGCCGGTCCCGCCCGCGATCATCACGATTGGCCGGTCGGAATCCTCGCGCAGCCAGAAGTTACCGTGCGGGCCTTCGAAGCGCAGGATCTCCTTCTCCTTCATGGATTCGAACACGTGCCCGGTGAAGCGGCCGCCTTCGATGCGACGGATGTGCAGCTCGAGATGGGCCGCATCGTGCGGTGCGTTCGCGATGGAGAAGCTGCGCCGCTGACCGTCTGCGAGCAGGATGTCGATGTATTGTCCGGCACGGAACTGGAACTGCTCACTCGCGGGCAGCTTCAGGTCCACGCGCATCACGTCGTCGGCCAGGCGCTCGAGCTTCTGTACCCGCGCAGGCATCTTCCTGACCGGGATGTCACCGGCGCGCGTGACGTTGCGCGCCTGGATGACCAGATCGGTGAGCGGTTTCGCGCAGCAGAACAGCGCGTGGCCTTCGGCGCGCTCGGCAGCGGTCAGCGCGCCCTCGGCGTGGAGGCCGTAGTCGACCCGGCCCTCGAGCACCTTGCCCTTGCAGGCGCCGCAGGCGCCATCGCGGCAACTGTGTGGCAGCATCAGCCCCGCGGCGAGCGCTGCGTCGAGCACGGTTTGGTCGTCGGTGGCGTCGAAGCTGTGATCGCCGGGGCGAAGTGAAATCCGGTGGGTCATGGTGCGTGAGATAATCAGCAAATGAAACGAATTCTTATCGTGGGCAGCGGCGATGTCGCGCAGCGTGCGCTCCCGTGGTTGACGCGGCGTTTTCGCGTGTACGCCCTGGTGCGCCAGCCCGAGGCCGCCGCGGCGCTGCGCACGGCCGGCGCGCTGCCGCTGATCGGCGACCTCGACGACCGTAGCAGCTTGCGTCGGCTCGCGGGTCTGGCTGATGCCATTCTGCATTTTGCTCCCCCGCCCGCGAGCGGCGAGGGAGACCCGCGGACGAAGCGTCTGCTGGCCGCACTCGGAGGTGGCAAAAGTCTACCACAGGGGGTGGTATACATAAGCACGACAGGGGTTTACGGAGACTGTGGCGGTGAGCAGGTCTCCGAGACGCGTCCGCTCCGTGCCACGACGGCGCGTGCGCGGCGCAGGGTCGATGCCGAAGCGCGCCTGCGCCGCTTCGGCCGCCGCTGCGGAGTGCGGGTCGCAATCCTGCGTGCCCCCGGGATCTACGCGGGTGACCGCCTGCCGCTCGAGCGCCTGCGTCGCGGCGATCCGGTGCTGGCTGCCGACGAGGACGTGCATACCAACCACATCCATGCCGAGGATCTCGCCCGCCTCGCCTGCATCGCGCTGCTGCGTGCGCCGGCCGGGCGGGTGTACAACGCCAGCGACGACTCCGGCCTCAGGATGGGGGCGTATTTCGATGCCGTGGCTGATGCATTCGGCCTGCCCCGGCCGGAGCGCCTGAGCCGGGACGCGATCGCTTCCCGCCTGTCGCCGCTTACGCTGTCGTTCATGAGCGAATCGCGCCGGCTGGACAATCGGCGCATCAAGCGCGAACTTCGCGTGCGCTTCGCCTATCCGACCATTGCCGACGGCCTGCGAGCCGCACTCGCCGGCCGCGTCGGCGCTTCGACCCATTCACAACCGGAGCCCTGAGCAGATGCTGACCCTGAAGGCCTTGCACATCATTTTCGTCGTGAGCTGGTTCGCCGGCCTGTTCTACCTGCCGCGGTTGTTCGTCAACCACGCCATGGCCGAGGATGCGGCCACCCGTGAGCGCCTTGCGCTGATGGAGATGAAGCTCTACCGGTTCATGACTCCGCTCGGCATTCTTGCGGTCGCGCTCGGGCTGTGGCTGTGGTTCGGCTACGGCTTCTCTGGCGGATGGCTGCATGTGAAGACGCTGCTGGTCGTGTTGCTGATCGCCTACCATCTGTATTGCGGCAGGCTGATGCGCGCCTTCGCCGAGGGGCGCAACCAGCGCAGCCATGTCTGGTATCGCGTGTTCAACGAGATTCCGGTGCTGGTGTTGTTCGTCGTCGTGTTCCTGGTTGTTCTCAAGCCGTTCTGAGCATGCGGGGCATGGGTGATCCGGGCAGCATCGCGCATGGCGGAGGGGGAGTAGGCGAGATGCCGGAGTCGAGACAGGGCAGGCAGGGCACCGAGGGCGGAACGACCGTGGACCTGGCCGAATACAGCTGGCAGGCACACTCGGTGCTTGTCGTCGATGACGAGGAGGGCATGCGCAACTTCCTCGAGCGTACGCTCGTGCGACGCTGCGGCATGGTGCAGTCGGCCGCGGATGCCGAGCATGCGGCGGCGCTGATGGCGCGGTTGCACTTCGACCTGCTCGTCCTCGACATCGCGCTGCCGGGCAAGTCGGGCATCGAATGGCTGCACGAGTTGCGCGAGCATGGCTATACCGGCGACGTGATCCTGGTCACCGCCTTCGCCGACATGGAGACGGCGATCGACGCCCTGCGCGGCGGGGCGTCGGACTTCATCCTCAAGCCCTTCCGCGTCGACCAGATCCTGAATTCCATCAAACGTTGCTTCGAGCGCGCGCGTCTGAGCCGCGAGAACTTCGTGCTGCGGCGCGAGCTGGCTGGCGCCCGCGGTGGGGATGATCCGCTCGGCCTCGTCGGGCACTCGCCGGCCATGGCTCAGCTGCGCGCGATGGTGCGCCGCGTCGGGCAGATGCCGAGCACTGTGCTGCTGCAGGGTGAATCCGGCACCGGCAAGGAAGTCGTGGCGCGCGCCCTGCACCAGAGCAGCCCGCGGGCGCAGCGCCCCTTCGTGCCGCTGAACTGCGCCGCGATCGCCTCCGAGCTGATCGAGAGCGAACTCTTCGGTCACGTCAAGGGCGCATTCACCGGCGCCACCGAGAGCCGCAACGGCCTGTTCTACTACGCCCATGGCGGTACGCTCTTCCTTGATGAGATCAGCGAACTCCCCCTCGCCATGCAGACCCGCCTGTTGCGCGTGCTGGAGGAGCGCCGGCTGCGGCCGGTGGGGTCAGAGCGCGAGGTGCCGGTCGATGTGCGCATCGTCGCCGCCTGTAACCGCGACCTCGCCGCAGAGGTGCAGGCCGGACGCTTCCGTCAGGACCTGTACTACCGGCTTGCGGTGGTGGATATCGTGCTGCCACCCTTGCGTGCACGCGCGGAAGACATCCCGGAGCTGGTCGTGCATTTCATGCAGCAGCTCTCCGGCCAGCTTGGCGTGGCGCCCTTGCCACTCACGCATGAGGTCGTGACCCGGCTCTGTGCCTACGCATGGCCCGGCAACGTGCGTGAATTGCGCAACCATGTCGAGCGTTCGATGATCCTGGGCTGTTTTCCGCCCGAGCCGCTGGGCGTACCCTGCCCACGCCAGGTGCCCGCGCCGGGTGAGCTGGCGCTGACCCTCGCCGAGATCGAGCGCCGCCACATCGAGCGCGTCACCGCGGATTGCGAGGGCAACAAGACCGAGGCGGCGCGCCGGCTGGGGGTGTCGCGCAAGACGCTGGAGCGCAAGTTCGCCGAGTGGGCAGCGGAGGAACCGCCGGCCGCCGTGCCGGCTGGCCGCCGGGCATGAGCGCTGCACGGACAATGCGCAACGTGTCGGGGGGCGGGGCGGATGGGTGGGTTTGAGCGCTTGCGCAGCTCGGTACGCGCCAAGCTGCTGTGCCTGGTGCTCGCCCCACTGATGCTCGGCTTTCCCATCGTCATGGGGCTGATCTGGTATTGGGGCGAGGCGTATTACCACCGCCTGATGGTGTCGCGCGTGGGCAGCGACCTCGCGACGGCGCATGGCTACTTCGAGCGCGTGATCGAAGGTGCCGGACGAGACGTGCAGGCGCTCGCGGCCTCGCAGGCACTCGCCCGGGCGCAGCGCGACCCAGCGGCGCTGCAGGCTCTCCTGGCGGCGAGCAAGGCGCGCCAGGGCCTGGACTTCCTGAACCTGCTCGACGCCTCCGGGCGGGTGCTGGTTTCGTCCTCCGGCCTGTCTTCCATGCCGGAGCGTGGGCAGTGGCCGATGGTGCAGCGGGCGATGCTTGGCGCAGGTGGCAGCGTGATCGAGCGGCTTGCGCCCGAGGCCCTCGCGGCGATCTCACCGCTGCTTGCCGAACGCGCGCGGCTTGCGCTGGTGTCGACCGAGCGTGCCCGTCCCGATCCGCGCGCGGCGGAAACGCGCGGGCTGATCGTGCATGCCGCAGCGCCGGTGCACGATGAAACGGGCGCCCTGGCCGGCGTGCTCGAAGGTGGGGTGCTGCTCAATGGCAATCTCGGCTTCATCGACACGCTCAACGCCATCGTCTATCGCGAAGGAACGCTTCCGCAAGGTAGCGAGGGTACAGCCACGCTGTTCGTGGATGATGTGCGCATCGCCACCAACGTGCGCCTGTTCGAGGGCGCGCGGGCGCTCGGTACGCGTGCTTCGGACGAAGTTCGCACTCATGTGCTCGACCGCGGCCAGACTTGGCTGGAGACCGCCTTCGTGGTGAACGACTGGTACGTGTCCGCCTACGAGCCGGTGCTCGACAGCCGCGGCGAGCGCGTGGGCATGCTCTATGTGGGCTTTCTCGAGGCCCCCTTCCGTGCCGCGAAGCAGATGGCACTGCTGATCGTCGTCGCGCTCTCGCTTGCGGTCTCGATCGTGGGCGCGCTGCTGACGCTGCGTTGGGCGCGCAGCATCTTCCGCCCGATCGAGCGCATGCACGCCACCATCGGTCGGATCGACGCGGGCGATGAGCGTGCGCGCGTGAGTGACGTCGCCAGCCGTGACGAGCTGGGGCGTCTGGCCACCGCTTTCGACCATCTGCTCGATGAGCAGGCCGCGCGCCGGGACGAGCTGCGGGCGCTGAACGCATCGCTCGACCGCAAGGTGGCCGAACGCACGGCGGATCTTGCTGCGGCCAACGAGGAACTGCGTGCCGCCCAGCGCCGCCTGGTGATGAGCGAGAAACTCGCTGCGATCGGCGAGCTCACCGCGGGCGTCGCGCACGAGATCAGCAACCCGACTGCGGTGATCCAGGGCAATCTCGACCTGCTGCGCGAGGAGCTCGGCCCGGCGGCGCAACCGGTGAGCAACGAGATCCGCCTGATCCACGAGCAGGTGGGCCGCATCCGGCTGATCGTGACCAAGCTGCTGCAGTTCGCGCGCCCGGGGGAGTTCGCCGGCTACGTGGAGGACGTGGACGTAAATGCCGCGCTCGCCGACTGCCTGTTGCTGACCCGCCAGCATCTGGCGCGCTCGGAGGTCAGGGTCGTACAGAACCTTGCGGCGACGGTCAACGTGCAGATCAACCTGCAGGAGCTGCAGCAGGTGCTGATCAACCTGATCGTCAATGCGGTGCAGGCCATGCCGGACGGCGGGACGCTGACCCTGTCCACGGCCGACCGCGATGCGGATGCCGATGCACGCGGCGCTCTCATCCGGGTGCGCGACACCGGCAGTGGTATCCGTGCCGAGGACATGGCGCGCATCTTCGACCCCTTCTTCACCACCAAGAAGCGCCAGGGCACCGGCCTGGGGCTCTCCATCAGCCACACCCTGGTGGAGCGCTACGGCGGCCGTATCGAGGTCGACAGCCGGCCCGGCGAGGGAACGTGCTTCACGGTGAGCTTGCTCGCCGAGCCGGAATATCGTATTGAAGCCGGCCTCGCCGACGCTCGTGTAAACACGGCGCACACGAAAACGGATGCAACATGAAAGTCATCGGCTTCGCCGGCTGGTCCGGCAGCGGCAAGACGACCCTGCTCGAGCAGGTCATCGGCGTGTTGAGCGCGCGCGGACTCGCGGTATCCCTGGTCAAGCACGCGCACCACAGCTTCGACATCGATCACGCGGGCAAGGACTCCTGGCGCCACCGTCAGGCCGGTTGCCGCGAGGTCATGGTCAGTTCCGGGCAGCGCTGGTCGCTGACGCGGGAACTTCGCGGCGCCCCCGAAGCGACGCTGGATGAGCTGCTCGCCCATCTGGGGCCGTGTGATCTCGTGCTGGTCGAGGGTTTCAAGCGCGCGCGGATCCCGAAGATCGAGGTGCGTCGTACGGTCATCGCGGCGCCTTTGCTGCACCTGAACGACCCGGACATCGTTGCGGTGGCGACCGACGCGCCGCTCGACACCGCGCTGCCTCAGCTCGACATCAACGATCCGCATGCGGTGGCGGATTTCATCGCCGCCCAGGTGTTCAGTCCAGTCCGATGACCTGGCCCAGCGGGGTGAGGTCGTAGCCTCCGAGCCGACCTGCCAGCGCGCGAGCAGCCGGGCCGCCGAAGGCGGAGAGCAGGTTCTGGAACAGGTGGCGGAACACCACCTCGCGCGGCAGCGCCAGATCGAAGGCCTCCCAGCCGAGGGGAAGGAAGCCCAGGCCGAACTCGGCCGCCGCGCCGCGGGTGCCGGGTGCGCAGTCGGCATCCTCGCGCGCGACCAGCGCTGCAGCTTCGCGCTCGGTGTGGGCGGTGGCGACCGCGCTGCAGTCCGCCACAGAAAACCCGCGACTGGCGAGCGCCGACTCGAGGAAGTGTGCAGAGCCGGCGCCGGTCTGGCGCATCGCCCAGCGGTAGTCGAAGGCGGCCAATGTGCCGATGCCGTCCACCGCCAGCCCGCGGCGCAGGATCACGCCTTGCTCCCGCAGCGCCAGGCGCACCAGCGCCCACTGGCGATGGGGGGCGAAGCGGCGTAGCAGCGTGGCGTGCTGCTGGGCACTGTGCTCCACCCCGCCCCAGTGCAGTGCGCAGGCGCTGGCGCGCCGGCGGGCCAGCAACTCGAGCCCGGGCAGGGTGCCGGTCGGGCTGTAGGCGATGAAGGCATCGCTGCCGAGCGCAGGTGCGAGCGCGGCCACGGTGGCCGAAAGCAGCGGGTCGTCGCTGCCGGTGATCAGCAGCCGGTCGGTGAGCGCGCCGCCGTGGGCCTGCTCGAGCAGCCACTCTTCCAGCATCGCGCGCGGGAACAGCCACTTGCCGCCCACCCGTGCTGCAGGGATCTCGCGACTGTTGGCCAGCGCGTAGAGCTTCTTCTCGTTCAGGTGCAGGAAAGCTGCGGCCTCACGCGCGGTGAGGCACGGGCTCTGCAGCGCCCCGGTGTCGGGCAGCGTAGGGGTGGAAAGCGGCGCCTTGCTCATCGCGGGGGGCGCATGCTCAGCTGCCCGGCGTGTGCAACGCGCCCGCTGCCGCCTCGAGTTCGGCGCGGGTGTTGATGTTGCGAAAGGCCGCTTCCTCGTCGTCGAAGGGCACCTCGACGATGTTCAGGCTGGCGTACCAGCGGTCGATCTTGCGCCCGCCAGAGGCGAGGAAGGCGCCGAGGTGCCCGGCGACGTCACGCCTGCACAGGCAGAACACAGGATGTGGCTGGTCGAAGGTCTTCGCCACCGCGAGCTGGGCGCCGGCGGCATGCAGGGCTGTGGCGAGGCGCTCGACCAGATCCACAGGCAGGAAGGGCGAGTCGCAGGGCGCCGTGACCACGAAGGGATGGTGTGCGCGCATCAGCGCCGCATGCAGCCCGGCGAGCGGGCCGGCGAAGCCGTCGATGTCGTCCCCGAACACGGGGTAGCCGAAGGCCTGCCAGGCGGCTGGGTTCTGATTGGCGTTGATGATCAGCTCGTCGACCTGGGGCGCCAGGCGCTCGAGCGCATGCGCAGCCATCGGCCGTCCGGCGAGCTCGACCAGGCCCTTGTCGACGCCGCCCATGCGGCTGCCCTGGCCGCCGGCGAGCAGCACGCCGGTAATGCGGCGGTCGGCGCGGGAGGGGTTGGAAGAATGGGAATGCGTGGCGTCGTTCATGGCTGGCAGTGTGTCGTGATCAGGTCTTCCCCTTCGCCCGTGCAGGCAAAGGGCCGCGAGGCCGGCTTCAGTTGCGCTCGAAACGGTCCTCGCCGGTGAACAGCAGGTAGTGCTTGCCCTGGGCGCGGCCGATCATGGTGAGGCCGATCCGGGTTGCGATCTGCCAGCCCATGTGCGTGAGGCCGGAGCGCGAGACCAGGAAGGGGATGCCCATCTGGGCGGTCTTGATCACCATCTCCGAGGTCAGGCGGCCGGTGGTGTAGAAGATCTTGTCGGCGCCGTCCAGGCCGTCCAGCCACATCTGGCCCGCGATCGCATCGACTGCATTGTGCCGGCCGACGTCCTCGAAGAACATCAGGATGCTGCAGCCCTCCGGCGTGGCCTGCGCGAGTGCGCAGCCATGCACTGCACCGGCCTGCTTGTAGATCGATTCGTGATGGCGCACCGCGTCCATCAGGGCGTACAGCGTAGACTGCTTGAGCTGGCGGTCGTGGGGCAGGCGGATCTGGTCGATCTCGTCCATCAGGCCGCCGAACACCGTGCCTTGGCCGCAACCCGTGGTGACGGTTCGGCTGCCGAGTCTGCGGTCGGCATCCTCCAGTCCGTTGTGCGTGGTCACCGCGACCGCCTCCACGTCCCAATCCACCTGTACAGCGGCGATCTCGTCCAGGCTGCGCACCAGGCGCTGGTTACGTAGCCAGCCAATGGTCAGCGCCTCGGGCGCTGCGCCCAGCGTCATCAGGGTGACGATCTCGCGTTTGTCGACATAGAGCGTCAGGGGGTGTTCGCCTGCGATCGGGGTCGGCACGATCGCGCCGAGCTCGTTGACGGCCGGGATCTCGATGGTCAGCGGACGGCTGGCCTGGCTCAGCTGCGGGCGGCGGGGAGGGGGCATCACTGCAACTCGGATAAGCGAACCCGCCCGATTGTAGCCGCAAGCCCGGTCTCCCATGGCCCTCCCGCGGCTGGGGTTTCCCACGGTCGCGCGCTGGCAGGCCGGCACGTATGCTGTAGACCACATAGGTTCGAACCGTACGGGACGGCACGATGAAAAAATTTCCGATTGCAGTGATCATGGAGCGTCGCCGCCTGAACAATCCCTGGGTCGACGCCGCCTGGGAGGCGGTCGGTGTGGTGCCCGCCTTCGACGATGCCGATCCCGCGCCCTCCAGGATCGTCGACGAGGCCGATCGTTGCCAGTGGCGCTTCGGCGCGCTCGCGCTGGAGCTGTTTCGGGACGAGGCGGAGAACTACTTCGCCAACATCACAGCGCCCATTCCCAAGGTCTTCATCCAGTGGCGCATGGAGGAAGACCTCGCGCGCCCGACCGCGGTGACTGTGAGCTACGGTGAGGCGGCGCGCTGGCTGGATTCGGGCGAACAGGTCGATGGGGTGGCGATGCCGCGCGAGATCGCTGACTGGGCAGGGGACTTCGTCAATACGCACTACAAGCCCGAGCCAAAGAAGAAGGTCAAGCGCAATGATCCGCTCGGGCTGGACCGGAGGCGAACGTGAGCGGCAGTTTCCTCTCGCGCTGGTCACGGCGCAAGCTCGCCGCGAGCTTGCAGCGCGCACCGGGCCCGGCCCCCGAACTCGAGGCTGCACCCGCATCTGTGACGGTGGAGAGCGATAGCGTCCTGTCCGGCACACAGGAGGTGCCCGCTGCGGCGCGGGCTGGGGGCGACGACGGCGCACACGCTGCCGCCGGTGCCGAGGCGCCCCTGCCGCCCGTGGAGAGCCTGTCACTGTCCTCTGACTTCAGCGTCTTCCTCAAGCAGGAGGTGGGCGAGGCCCTGCGCCGCAAGGCGCTGCACAAGCTTTTTTCCGATCCACACTTCAACCGTATGGACGGGCTGGACATCTACATCGACGACTATTCACAACCGGATCCAATCCCGTCCGAGGCGCTGGCCAAGCTGCGCCACGCGCGTGAATGGCTCATGGCGAACGAGGCCGAAAACGATGCGCCCTCGCCGGCTAGCGTGGCGCAAAGTCCTGGTGATTCGACCGCCCGCGGGGACGTGGCTGGACCTGCTGAGGAGCCTGCGAGGGCGGAAGGCCGCGCGGTGGAGGCGGGCGGGCGACAGGAGGGTGCAGAGGCGGGGAGCACAGAGAAGGGGGAACTGGATCAAACGGGGTTGCCGTCGCGACAAATCGCACCATGAGCGACAGATTGTCGCTTCTCGCCGGATGGCTTGGATCGGGTGCGGTATTTTTCGGTGCTTAGAGGTTTTGGCTCCGTTCGCCGCTGGCCTATGAACTGCTTTGCTTAGGTAATAGATGGAATTGAACATGCCCGACCGCCACGACACGACTGCCTGCGTTCATCTCTGCGACTGCAACCGAAGCTTCACGCTCGACCCCGGGCGGCTGGCCGACGCTGCGGCCGCCACCGTGCATTGCCATCGGGCCTTGTGCGGTAGCGAACTGCCGGAACTCGAAGCGTCGCTCGCCGGCGCCCGTACGGTGCACGTCGGCTGTACGCAGGAAGCCGCGCTGTTTGGCGAGCTTGCAGAGGAATCCGGCGCCGGCGAGCGCATCCGCTTTTTCAACTTGCGCGAAAACGCCGGCTGGTCGGCCGAATCCGCTGCTGCGACGCCCAAGCTCGCTGCGCTGATCGCCGCCGCGACCACGCTGGCCGATCCCGAGCCGGTGGCGGCGGTGCAGATGTCGGCCGGGCGCAGCCTGCTGATCATCGGCGAGGCGGGCGCGGCGCTGGGCTGGGCGGAGCGCCTGGCGGGCAGCTTCGAGCCGGCTGTGCTGATCACTGCGCGCACGAAGGATGCCGAGCTGCCGGCGGTCAACGCGTATCCGGTGTGGACGGGCAGGCCGGTGGCGCTCTCCGGTCATTTGGGCGCCTTCGCGCTGGAATGGTCGCAGGACAACCCGATCGACCTCGAGCTGTGCGTGCGCTGCAACGCCTGCGTGAAGGCCTGTCCCGAAGGTGCGATCGGCTGGGATCTGCAGGTCGACGCCGACGCCTGTCGCAGCCACCGCGCCTGCGTCGCCGCCTGTGGCGAGATCGGCGCGATCGACTTCGCGCGCGTCGACACCGCACGCCGCGAGCGCTTCGACCTCGTGCTCGACCTTTCGGTAGAGCCGCTGCTGCGCCGCGTCGAGCTGCCCGACGGCTACGCCGCCCCGGGACGCGCCCCCTTCGAGCAGGCGCTCGCGGTGCAGGCGCTGGGTGAGTTCGTGGGCGAGTTCGAGAAGCCGCGCTACGTGGCCTTCGAGGCCGGCCTGTGCGCCCACAGCCGGGCGAAGAAGACCGGCTGCACGAACTGCATCGAGGCCTGCTCCACCGAAGCGATCCGCAGCCAGGGCGACGTGATCGCGGTCGATCCCTGGCTGTGCAAGGGCTGCGGCACCTGCAGCACGGTGTGCCCCTCGGGCGCGCTGTCCTTCCAGTATCCGCGCGTGCCCGAGCTCGGCCAGCGCGTGAAGACCCTGCTCGCCGAATACGCCCGCGCCGGCGGCAGCGACGCCTGCCTGCTGTTCCACTCCGCCGAGGCCGGCACCGCGGCCATCGCGCGCCTGGCCCGCCGTGGCCGCGGCCTGCCGGCGCGGGTGATCCCGGTCGAGGTGTGGAGCGCGGACGCGGTCGGGCTGGACCTGATGCTCGGCAGCCTCGCGCTAGGCGCCTCCCAGGTGGCGGTGCTTGCCGCCGGCAGCCACGACGCCGCACCGCTGCAGGCGCAGGCCGGCCATGGCCAGAACATCCTCACCGCGCTCGGCTACGGAGGTGATCACCTGCGTGTGATTGCCGCGGATGCCGACGACTGGCAGACGCTCGAGACCGCACTGTACGGCTGGGCGCCGGCCACCGGCGTCGCCGAGCCCGCGCGTTTCCAGTTGCTATCCAGGAAGCGCGAGACGCTGGACTTCGCGTTGCGCCACCTGGTGGCGCATGCCCCTGCAGCACAAACGCCCGCCGGCCTGCCTGCGGCGATCGCCTTGAAGGCCGGCGCGCCCTTCGGCCAGGTGCTGGTGTCCGACGCCTGTACGTTGTGCATGTCCTGTACTGGCGCCTGTCCGGCGGGCGCGCTACGCGCCGCCAGCGACGCTTACCGTCTCGAACTCGTCGAGAAGAGTTGCCTGCAGTGCGGGCTGTGCGAGGCCTCCTGTCCGGAGTCCGCGATCACGCTTGAGCCGCGCCTGCTGCCGGGCGAGTACGGCGGAGAGGGCGCACGCAAGGTGCGCACCCTGCGCGAGGCAGACATCTTCCACTGCACCGCCTGCGGCAAGGCCATGGGCGCCGCGCCGCTGATCGAATCCATGATCGCCCGCCTGTCCGGACACTCGATGTTCGCCGGCGAGGCCGAGCGCGCCCGCCTGCGAATGTGCGCCGACTGCCGGGTGATCGACATGATGAAGACCGGATCGGCCGTGAAAGCCTGGGATCTCACTGAGTGAACGACTCCGAATGAACGACTCCGCGACCTCCACCATTGCCCTCCAGCCGCAGCCGACCTGGTCGGACGAGGACCGCGCGCGTGCCGAGCACTACGCGCTGATCGCCCGCCTGTTCCACGCCGCGCCCGACGACGCGCTGCTGGCCGCGCTGGCGCAGACCGGGCGCACGCTCGGCGGCGAGGCCGGCGAGCTGCCGCGCGCCTGGGCCGCCCTGGGATCCGCCGCTCAGGCGATGCCGCCGCAGGCGGTGGTCGACGAGTTCGACGCGCTTTTCGTTTCGGTCGGCAAGCCCGAGGTGATGAGCAACGGCTCCTGGTACCTCACCGGCTTCCTGCAGGAGGAACCGCTCGCCGAGCTGCGCGACGACCTCGCGGCGCTCGGCCTGGGGCGTCGGCCTGGCGTCACCGAGACCGAGGACCACATCGCCGCGCTCGCCGAGGTCATGCGCCACCTGGTGCTGACCGGGCCGGACGCGGCCGGCCTGGAACGCCAGCGGCGCTTCTTCGGCCGCCACCTCGCGCCCTGGTATGCGCAGTTCGCCGGTGCGCTGGCGGCGGCGCCGGGGGCGGATTTCTACGCGAAGGTCGGCGGCCTGCTGGCGGCCTTCATGGACATCGAGCGCGAGGCGTTCGACATGCTGGAGGCGGAAGCGCGCTGAGCGCGGCCGCCATGGAAACGAGGCCGGGCCGGCACGAGCCGCTCCGGCGCATAGAGGGGAGAGCGAGGATGAAGGACGAAAACACCAAGCTGTCGCGCCGCAACTTCCTGGCCGCGATCGGTGCCGGCGGTGCAGCGGGCGCCGCCGCGCTGGCGGCGACCGCCGCGCAAGCCACGCCGGTCACCGCCCAGGTGGTGGAGGACGCGCGCCGCGAAGCCGCCGACCAGGGCGTGAGCGAGCACATGCGCAATTACTACCGCACGACGCGGATCTGAGGAGGACGCGAGGATGTTGACCAAGAAATCCGCGACCGCCGCCACCGGCGCGCGTCGCCTGCGCGGCGCCGCCGCGCGCCAGCTCGGCCAGACCATGGACCGCCGCGCCTTCCTCAAGCGCTCGGGCCTGGGTGTGGGTGCGGGCGCGCTCGCCACCCAGCTGCCCTACAACTTCATCGGCGCCGCCGAGGCCGTCGCGCCCGCGGGCGTGTCGCGCGCCGAGGGCCAGGCCGAAGTGCGCCGCACCGTGTGCACTCACTGTTCGGTCGGCTGTGCCAGCGACGCCATCGTGCGCAACGGCGTGTGGGTGCACCAGGAGCCGGTATTCGACTCGCCGATCAACCTCGGCGCGCACTGCGCCAAGGGCGCGGCCCTGCGCGAGCACGGCCACGGCGAATACCGCCTGAAGTACCCGATGAAGCTGGTCGATGGCAAATACCAGAAGATCTCGTGGGAACAGGCGCTGAACGAGGTCGGCGACCGCCTGCTGAAGATCCGCGAGGAGTCCGGCCCCGACGCGGTGTACTTCATCGGCTCCTCCAAGCACAACAACGAGCAGTCCTACCTGCTGCGCAAGTTCGTCTCCTTCTGGGGCACCAACAACTGCGACCACCAGGCGCGCATCTGCCACTCCACCACCGTGGCGGGCGTGGCGAATACCTGGG
The DNA here is from genome assembly GCF_048321015.1 of Thauera sp. WH-2. Classification (NCBI taxonomy): domain Bacteria; kingdom Pseudomonadati; phylum Pseudomonadota; class Betaproteobacteria; order Rhodocyclales; family Zoogloeaceae; genus Thauera; species Thauera sp. WH-2. The sequence continues at coordinate 242,489 of NZ_JBLWFG010000005.1, forward strand.
GGTACGGCGCGATGACGAACTCCTACAACGACATGCAGAACGCCAAGGCGATGCTGTTCATCGGCTCGAACGCGGCCGAGGCGCACCCGGTGTCGCTGCTGCACATCCTGCACGCCAAGGAAAACGGCGCGAAGATGATCGTGGTCGATCCGCGCTTCACCCGCACCGCAGCCAAGGCCCACCAGTACATCCGCATCCGCTCGGGCACCGACGTGCCCTTCCTGTTCGGCCTGCTGTACCACATCTTCCAGAATGGCTGGGAAGACAAGCAGTACATCGACGACCGCGTCTTCGGCATGGACAAGATCCGCGAGGAGGTGCTCGCCAAATGGACGCCGGACAAGGTGGAGGAAGCCTGCGGCGTGCCCGAGGACCAGATGCTGCTGGCCGCGCGTACCATGGCCGAGAACCGACCCTCCACCATCGTCTGGTGCATGGGCCAGACCCAGCACTCGATCGGCAACGCGATGGTGCGCGCATCCTGCATCCTGCAGCTCGCGCTCGGCAACATCGGCAAGTCGGGTGGCGGCGCCAACATCTTCCGTGGCCACGACAACGTGCAGGGCGCGACCGACATCGGCCCCAACCCGGATTCGCTGCCCGGCTACTACGGCCTCGCGACCGGCTCGTGGAAGCACTGGTGCGGCGTGTGGGGCGTGGATTACGAGTGGGTCAAGGGCCGCTACGCCTCGCAGGAGATGATGGAGAAGTCCGGCATCACCGTGTCGCGCTGGATCGACGGCGTGCTCGAGAACAAGGAGCTCATCGACCAGCCCGCCGGCAACCTGCGCGCGGTGGTGTACTGGGGCCACGCGCCCAATTCGCAGACGCGCGGTGCCGAGATGGTCGAGGCGATGAAGGCGCTCGACACCCTGGTGGTGATCGACCCCTACCCGTCGGCCACCGCGGCGATGGCAGCGATGGTGCGAAAGGAGGGCGTTTATCTGCTGCCCGCCTGCACGCAGTTCGAGACCACCGGCTCGGCCACCGCGTCGAACCGCTCGATCCAGTGGCGCGAGAAGGTCATCGAGCCGCTCTTCGAGTCCAAGCCCGACCACACCATCATGTACGCCTTCGCCAAGAAGTTCGGCTGGGCCGACGAGTTCGTCAAGAACATCAAGCTCGAGAAGGACGCCCAGGGCTGGGACGAGCCGAGCATGGAGGACACGCTGCGCGAGATCAACCGCGGCACCTGGACCATCGGCTACACCGGTCAGTCGCCCGAGCGCCTCAAGCTGCACATGAAGAACATGCACACCTTCGACGTGAAGACGCTGAAGGCGGTGGGCGGCCCCTGCGACGGCGAATACTTCGGGCTGCCGTGGCCGTGCTTCGGCACCCCCGAGATGAAGCATCCGGGTACGCCCAACCTCTACGACACCTCCAAGCACGTCATGGAGGGCGGCGGCAACTTCCGCGCCAACTTCGGCGTCGAGAAGGACGGCGTGTCGCTGCTCGCAGGCGAGGGTTCGGCCTCCAAGGGCGCCGACCTGCAGATGGGCTATCCCGAGTTCGACCACGTGCTGCTCAAGAAGCTGGGCTGGTGGGACGAGCTCACCGATGCCGAGAAGGCCGCGGCCGAGGGCAAGAACTGGAAGACCGACGTCTCCGGCGGCATCCAGCGCGTGGTGATGAAGAACCATGGCTGCCACCCCTTCGGCAACGCGAAGGCGCGCGCGGTGGTGTGGAACTTCCCCGACCCCGTCCCGCAGCACCGAGAGCCGATCTACTCGCCGCGCCCGGACCTGGTCGCCAAGTACCCGACCCACGACGACAAGATGAAGTTCTGGCGCCTGCCCACCCTGTACAAGTCGATGCAGGAGAAGGTGAAGGACATCTCCAAGGACTACCCGCTGGTGATGACCTCCGGCCGCCTGGTCGAGTACGAGGGCGGTGGCGAGGAAACACGCTCCAACCCCTGGCTGGCCGAACTGCAGCAGGAGATGTTCGCCGAGGTGAACCCGAAGGACGCCAACGACGCGGGCTTCCGCAATGGCGAGTACATCTGGGTCGAATCCCCGACCAAGGCTCGCCTCAAGGTGCGCGCCCAGGTCACCCAGCGCGTGGCGCCGGGCACGGTCTTCCTGCCCTTCCACTTCTCCGGCTGGTGGCAGGGCAAGGACATGCTCGAGTGGTACCCGGAAGGCGCGGCGCCGGTCGTGCGTGGCGAGGCGGTCAACACCGCCACCACCTACGGCTACGACTCGGTGACGATGATGCAGGAAACCAAGACCACCCTGTGCCGCGTGAGCAAGGCGTAAGGACGAGGAGAGAACACGATGGGACGCATGAAATTTCTCTGTGACGCCGAGCGCTGCATCGAATGCAACGGCTGCGTCACCGCGTGCAAGAACGAGCATGAGGTGCCCTGGGGCGTGAACCGCCGCCGGGTGGTGACGATGAACGACGGCGTGCCGGGCGAGCGCTCGATCTCGGTGGCGTGCATGCACTGTTCGGACGCGCCCTGCATGGCGGTGTGCCCGACCGACTGCTTCTACAAGACTGACGAAGGCGTGGTGCTCCACGACAAGGACAAGTGCATCGGCTGCGGCTACTGCTTCTACGCCTGTCCGTTCGGCGCGCCGCAGTTCCCCAACGGCCCGGCGGCCTTCGGCGCGCGCGGCAAGATGGACAAATGCACCTTCTGCGCCGGCGGCCCGGAAGAGACCAACTCGGCGGCCGAGTACGAGAAGTACGGCTCCAACCGCCTCGCCCAGGGCAAGCTGCCGCTGTGCGCCGAGATGTGCTCGACCAAGGCGCTGATCGCCGGCGACGCCGACGTGGTGGCCAACATCTTCCGCGAGCGCGTGCTGCGCCGCGGTGGCGGCGCCGAGGTGTGGGGCTGGGATGCCGCCTACGGCGGCGGCCAGCAGAAGCAGGAACGCAAGCGGGAGGGCCAGTCATGAGCGCGCGCAAACTGAAGTCGATCTCGCTCGCGGCGCTCGCCGGCGCCGCGCTGCTCGGCCTGTCGGCGTGCAGCGAGGTGCCGCAGGTCACCGTCTACGAGCAGGGCGAGTACCGCGGCAAGGCCGACTCCCGGCCGTGGGACGGCGGCGAGTTCAAGGGCGACCGTGCGGCCTGGGAGAAGGCGCTCAAGGAGCGCGCCCGCGGCCAGAACGAGTACAACCGCATCCAGTGAGGAGAGCGCCATGACGACACCATCGATGCGGGTGCGACACGGCGGCTGGCTGGCCGTGCTGTTGCTCGCGCTCATGCTGTGGGCGACGGCGCTGCCGTTGCACGCGGCCGAACCGCCGCCCGGCAGCAGCGCCGCGGACCAGGCCCAGCGCCAGGTCGAGCGGCCGCTCAACAACGCACCGGTGTGGCGCGCGGTGCGCTCCGGCGAGGAGCACTTCACCACCGTGCGCGGCCCCGAGGCCGGCGTGCTGATCCAGAGCGAAGGCAACACCTGGCGCCAGCTGCGCAACGGCCCGGTCACGCTGTACGGCGGCTGGCTCCTCATCCTCGTGCCTTCGGCCATCCTGCTGTTCTGGATGATCAAGGGCACGCTGAAGCTGCATGGGCAGAAGACCGGGCGCAAGATGCTGCGCTTCTCGGGCTTCGAGCGTTTCGTGCACTGGGGCACGGCGATCAGCTTCCTGCTGCTTGCCATCACCGGGCTGGCAATCCTGTTCGGCAAGCACGTACTGTTGCCGCTCATCGGCCACGGTGGGCTGGGCTTGCTGCTCAACGCCGGCAAGCTGGTGCACAACTACGTGGGCCCGCTGTTCGGGATCTTCGTGCTGCTGATGTTCTTCGCCTTCCTGCGCGACAACGTCTGGCGGCCGATCGACGCGGTGTGGATCCGCCGTGCCGGCGGTCTGCTCGACGGCAGCCACGTCCCCTCCGGGCGCTTCAACTTCGGCGAGAAGACCTGGTTCTGGTTCGGGGTCACGATCCTCGGCTTCACCGTGGCGGTCTCCGGGCTGATCATGGACTTCCCGAACCTGGGCGACTGGACGCGGGCTGATATGCAGACCGCGAACATCGTGCATGCCATTGGTGCAATCCTGATGCTGGGCCTGGCCTTCGGCCACATCTACATGGGCACCCTGGGCGCGGAAGGCGCCTACGAGTCGATGAAGACCGGCTACGTCGACGAGACCTGGGCGCGCGAGCACCATGAGCAGTGGTATCACGACATCAAGGCGGGCAAGTCCGGGCACCCCTGAACGCCGGTTTTCTCTCCCCGCCCGGGCGACGCCTCCCTGCAGCCCGGGCCATTCGGCCCCGCGTGGCATGTGCTGCGTGGGGCCCCGTTTTGCGCGTTTCTCGCTGCCCGTGCCCGTGTCATGCGCGTTGTGCGGCTGCTTCGGGGCACATGCCGCAATCTCCATGATTCGTGCGGGTAGAATGCCGGCTTTGAACGCGCGCGGAGCACCTCATGGCTGAAACCTTCTTCTCTCCCTGCCCGCGTGGGCTCGAGGCGCTGCTCGTGGAGGAGCTGACGAGCCTGGGGGCGCGCGAGGCGAAGGCGGTCCATGGTGGGGTGAGCTGGCAGGGCGACTGGGTCGCGTGCCAGCGCGCGAATCTGGAGAGCCGGCTTGCGACCCGGGTGTTGTGGCGGGTGGCCCAGGGGCGCTATCGCGCGGAAGTCGATCTCTACAAGCTTGCGTACAGCGTGACCTGGGCGAAGTGGTTCACGCCCGACGACACGATCCGGATCTACGTCACCGCGCAGAAATCCCCGCTCAAGAGCCTCGAGTTCGTCACGCTGCGGATCAAGGATGCGGTCTGCGACCACTTCAGGACCGTGGCCGGACGCCGGCCGAGCGTGGACACCGCGAACCCGGCCGTGCGCATCCACCTGTTCCTGACTGCCGACACTTCGACGCTCTATGTCGACACCTCCGGCGAGCCGCTCTACAAGCGCGGCTACAAACCGGCTGCAGTCGAAGCGCCGCTGAAGGAGAACCTCGCTGCGGGCATCCTGCGGCTCTCGGGGTGGCAGCCGGGAGAGACGCTCATCGACCCGATGTGCGGGAGCGGCACCTTCCTCATCGAGGCGGCGCAGATGGCCCTCGATGTCGCTCCCGGGCTGGGACGCGGGTTCGCCTTCGATCGCCTGCGCATTCACGATCGCGCGGCCTGGGCGACGCTGCGGCGAGCGGCAGAGTCACGCCGCAAGCCAGTGCGCGCGTTGCCCATCCACGGTTCCGACATCGTCGCCGAATGGGTGCGGCGGAGCCGGGTGAACCTCGAATCCGCCGGGCTGGCGGATTGTGTGAGCCTTTCGCGCGCCGACCTGCTCGAGCGAGAGCCGCCCGCGCAGTCCGGTGTGATGGTGGCGAACCCGCCCTATGGCGTGCGCCTGGGCGAGGCGGAGGCGCTTGCGGCCTTCTATCCGCGCCTGGGTGATGCGCTCAAACGGCGCTGGGGCGGCTGGCGCTGCTATTTTTTCAGCGCGGACACCGCGCTGCCCAAGCTCATTGGCCTCAAGGCCAGTCGGCGCACGCCCCTGTTCAACGGTGCGCTTGAATGCCGGCTGTATGAGTACCGCATGGTGAGTGGCAGCAATCGCGAGCGCCCGGCACGCGACGAGGCTTGATCAAGCGTGGCTGTGGGCCCGGCCCGAAGGGGGCCGGGTCCGCACGCGCGGCCCCCGCGCGGGCAGGGCCGCGGGGCGGGTATCAGGCCGGGGCTTGGGTTTGACCCGTGATGTATCCCGCCACCAGCGCGAGCAGTTCCTCTTCCTGGTAGGGCTTGCCGAGGTAGTGGTTGGCGCCGATCTCTTCTGCGTAGCGACGGTGCTTCTCGGCCAGACGGGAGGTGATCATGATCACCGGGAGGTGCTGCAGACGCTTGTCGGCGCGGATGTTGCGCACCAGATCGAAGCCGTCCATGCGCGGCATCTCGATGTCCGAGAGCACGACGTCGGGCAGCGTGTCGATGAGTTGCTCCAGCGCGTCCACGCCGTCCTTTGCGGTGATTACGCGATAGCCCTCGCGCTCGAGCAGGCGCCCGGTGATCTTGCGCACGGTCAGCGAATCGTCGACCACCATCACCGTGGGCAGATGCAGCGGTGGCGGGGCTTCGGACTCGGGCGGCAGATGGATGCTGTCGATCTCCTGCTCGCCGAGCCCTCGGCTGGCGAGCGCGACCGGGTTCAGGATGATCACGACCTCACCGTCGCCGAGCACCGTGGCGCCGGACATGCCGACCACCCGGGTGAGCTGCGGCCCCGCATTCTTGACGACGATGTCCTGGTTGCCGCGCAGTCCATCCACATGCAGGGCAAGCCGCTGCGCACCGGCGCGCAGCAGCAGCACCCAGTTGTAGCGCTGTTCGAGCGGGCGCGCGTCGCGGTCGCCGAGCAGGCGCGGCAGATAGCGATAGGGGAAGTGCTCGCCCTGCCACGCATAGCCGTGCTGCTCCTGCAGCGTGCGCAGCGGGGCGGGCTTGAGCTCCATCGCCTGGGCGACGAGGCTGGACGGAATGGCCCAGGTGCGTCCGCCGGACTGCACCAGCAGCGCGCGGGTGACCGCGAGCGTGAGCGGGATGTGGATCGTGAAGCGCGTGCCCGCGCCGCGTGTGGAGGCGACGCTCACCCGCCCGCCGATCGCGGCGGCCTGGGCCTTGACCACGTCCATGCCGACGCCGCGCCCCGACACTGCGGACAGCTCGCTCGCGGTGCTGAAGCCCGAAAGGAAGATCAGGTTGGTGAGGCGTCGTTCGTCGGCCTGCTCGTGCTCGCCCAGCAGACCGCGTTCGCGGCCGCGGGCCGCGATGCGCTCGAGATCGAGGCCGGCGCCATCATCGGAGACGTCGATGGCGATCTCGTTGCCTTCCTGCCGTACGTTCACAATGATGTCGCCGGTTTCGGGCTTGCCCGCGGCATGACGTGCCGAGGGCGTTTCGATGCCGTGGGCGAGCGCATTGCGCAGCAGGTGCTCGAGCGGCGCGGCGATCTGTTCCAGCACACTGCGGTCGACCGAGATGCGGCCGCCCCTCAGGTCCAGGTTTGCGCGCTTGCCGAGGTCGCGAGCACTCTGCCGCACCACCCGGTAGAGGCGGCTCGCGAGGCTTTCGAAGGGCAGCATCCGTACCTGCATCAGACCTTGCTGGAGATCGCGCGCCAGACGTGCCTGGCTGTTGAGGGCAAGCTCGGCGCCGTCCAGGTTCAGCAGCAGGTTTTGCTGCACCGTGGTCACGTCGTTGACGCTCTCGGCCATCATCCGCGTCAGTTCTTGCAAGCGGGTGTAGCGGTCGAGCTCGAGCGGGTCGAAGTCGCCATGCTCCGACCCCGACTGTGCGATGCGCGACTGCATCTGCACGTCGGCCTGGATCTCCACTTCGCGTAGCTGGTTGCGCAGGCGGATGACGTTCTCGGTGAGGTCGAGCAGCGAGCGGCGCAGCGTACGCAGCTCGCCGTCGATCCGGCTGCGTGCGACCCCGATCTCGCCCGACTGGTTGACGAAGCGGTCGATCAACTCAGTGCGCACGCGCAGGGTCGGGCTGCTCAGCACTTCGGCGTCGGGAGCGGCTTCGCCCTGAGGCGTTCCTTCGTCGGCCGCGGTGGGCGCGCGTGCTGCACCTTCGGCCCCGGCGGCCTCGCTGGGCGCCTCGGCAGCCTGGTCACCCAGGGTGAGTGCGCCGATCGTCTGCTCGGACTGATCCAGGCCGTGTGCGAGTGCGTCCACCAGGCTGGCGATGGACTCGCGTGCTGCAAGGCCGTCCTCAAGCCGGGATTCGAGCTGGTGCAGCTGCGTGCCGAGGCTCATCGCCCCCGCCATGCGCGCGCTGCCCTTGAGCGAATGCAGCAGGCGGGCGAGCACCTTCGGTGCTTCGCCATCGGCATGCGGGGCATTGCGCCAATTGCGCAGGGTGTCGTGCAACTGCCCCAGGACTTCGCCGGCTTCCTCAAGGAAGATCGGCAACAGGTCGGCGTCGAGGTCGTCGCGGACGGGCGGGAGCTGTTCGGCCGCTTCCCGCGCGGCGGATTCCGTGCGCACCGGGGCCGTCGGAATTTTCGACGGGGCGGGCTCGCTGAGGAAGGGCTCTGCAGCGACTTCGTCGGTTGGCTTCGCCCCGGCCGCAGGCTCTATCTCGATGTCGAGTGCGGACTCGATCTCGCCTTCGTCCTCGACCGCCAACGCGCTCTGAGCCGCTGGCTCGGCCGTCATCACTGGTTCTGCCTCGGTGGGCGCAGGGTGCTCCAGCATCCGTGCGGTTGAATCGAGCGCACTCACGAGCGTGGGGGCTTCTTGCGGTGCTTGCCCGGCGCAGGTGTCGGCGAGCATGGCGCGCATGGCGGCCTGTGCGTCTTCGAACAGCGCGAGCTCTTCGGCGTCGGGCACGCGCCCGCCCTCGGCCAGCCGCTCGAGCGCGCGCTCCAATGCGCGCCCGAGCTTGTGGGGGGCGTCGAGCCGTGTCGTGCCCGAGATCCCGGTGAAGGTGTGCACTGCACGGATGCTCGCGGCGGATGGCGGCCTGTGGGCGCCGGCCCGCAGGGCCAGGAGCTCGCTGGCAAGCGTGTCGAGGTGCTGCGCGGCTTCCGAGCAATAGAGTTCGTGCAGTGCGGCGGAGATTTCGACGTCGCCGATGCGTACCACCGCCGGCTGTTCGGCCGCTTCGGCGGGGGGGATGTCGACCGCCTCGAGGGTGGGTGCGGTCGCCGTCTCCTCGTCCAGGGCGTCTGCCGCCTCAGGTTCTGTGCGCTCGAATTCAGGAAGCTCCGCGGAGGCAGTGGCCGCTTCGGGGGGCAACGCGGCTTCAACCGGCTCGGGCAGCAGGTCGATCTCCAGCGGCTCTAGCAGGTGGTCTTCCTCGTCCCAGGAAATGTCGGGAGCCGGGAAGTCCTCGACCGCAAATGCCGCGTCCTCCGGCGCTCCGCTGTCCGGCGTTGTTTCCGATGCCGGCGCGTGGGGCGCTTCCGCGGTTTCCTCCAGCGGGAGCGGGGGGAGTTCGCCGAGTTCGGCGTCGATCAGGAAGGCTGCGCTCTCGAGCACCATCTCGGCTTCGGCGGCCGGTGCCGGTTCGCTCGCTTCAGGTTCTGGCGGCGGAATTTCGGGAAGCGCGGATTCGAGGGCTTCCGGCGCGGCCGACGGGAGGGCAGCGGCTGGGGGCTCGGCCGGCGGCTGATCCTGCGCTGGAAGGACGGGTGCCTGCTCTGCGTTGCGCAGGCGCTCGGCGTCGGCGACCAGGGCGCCTGCCTCGACTGTGCTCATGTCCCCGGCTTCGAGCAACGCCACCCAGCTTGAGAACACTTCGCGACCGTCGTCGATGAAGTGCAGCAGCGCCGGGGTCACGGGCCATTCAAGCTGCAGCCAGCGGTTGAGCGTCTGTTCTACCGCCCATGCGACCTCGCCCAGCGCAGTGAGGCCGACCATGCGCCCGCTGCCCTTGAGGGTGTGGAAGCCGCGGCGGATCGTGACAAGGGCCTCCTGGTTTCCCGGCGCGGTGCGTAGCAGCTCGAGCTGCTCGCTTTGCGTTGCCAGCACCTCATGCGCTTCTTCGATGAAGATGCCCAGCAGTTCCTCATCGATTGGCGCCTGCTCCTCTCCAGCAGTCTCGGCAGCCGCAAGGGCTGCTGCAGGCGGCTCGGCCCCGGCCACGGGGGCTACGGCGGGCTCGGTGAGGGGTGCCAGCTCGAGCGCTGCCTGTGGCTCGTTGAGCAGTTGCTGCGCTCGCGCAAGCTCGTCGTTGAAGGCCTCGTCGATTGTTGCTGTCGGGGCTTCCGCCTCCGCCACCGGCATCGCTGCCGGTGCGCCGGCTTCTTCCTCGGCTTCGGACGGGAAGGCGGATTCGGCGGGGGTTGGGTGGGCGGCTCCAGGTACGCCGTGCGCCAACAGGGCGTGTATATTCGCGCCGCCGCGGGGCAGGGCGTCCAGGTAGAAGCCGAAAGCGGACAGCCGCTCGGCGAGCGCTTCGAGCTCCCCGTCATCGGGGCTGGCATCCTCGCGCGTGAGGCTGGCGATCCTCGTCGCCGCGTCGCGCACAATGGCCAGCGCTTCCGTTTCGCCCAGCACGCTGAGCGCGCCAATGATCTGCTGCAGCGGGTGATGCAGCTTCTCGAGCGGATCGCGCTTGGCCTGATCTCGGAAGAAGTCGTCCAGGGTCTGTTCGATCTGCGCCAAGCTGCTGCGCATCTCCTTGACGAGTTGCTCGATGGCGCCCTTTTCCTGTGCCTGGCTTGCGGCGCGGAAGCTGTCGCCGCCTTCATCCTCGCCCAGGGTTTCGCCGCGTTGAAGCGCAGCGAGGCGTTCCGCCAGCGCGTCGGCGCGGGCCGTGAAGGCGGGCTCCGCGGGGCGCGGTGCGAGCGCGGTTTCGAGCGTCAGCAGCGCGGTGGCGACTTCCATCGCGGCGGCCTGAGGCAACTGCAAGGGGTCTCGGCGCAGCCAGTGAGCGAAACCAGCAAGCGCGCCGATCAGGCGCTCGACGCCCGGGCGGGAAAGCGTTGCAGCCGAAGGCCCCATCTCGACAAGCGCATGCTCGAAATGCTGCAGGTCGACGGCCGTGCCTGCGCAGAACGCATCCCAATGCAGGCGTGCTGCGGCGAGGTGCCGGCCCAGCGCGTCGAGCAGCGGAGCTGTCGGTGTTCCGCTTACCTGCGCGCCGGGGGTTGGCAACAGTGCTTCAAGGCCGTAGAAGCTGCGCACGGCGCGTTGATGCGGCGTTACGGCCGGGCAGCGGGCGATCTCGTAGAGGAGTTCCCGGAGCAGTCGATCGGGCTGCGAAGCGGTGCTGGTGAGCAGACGACGGAACTGGGCGTCGATCTGGGTGCACAGGCGCTTGACTGCGGGTTCGGGCTGCAGGCTGTCTGCGATCAGGGCGTCGTAGAACGCCAGACTGATCCACCACAGCGCGTGCGCGGGCGCGCCTTGCTGCAGTCCGGCGACCTCGGCGATCGCCTCGCGCATGGTGCGCGCGCCTTCACCCGCGTTGCCTTTGCGCAACCAGTCGAGCAGGCCGCGCTCGAAGCGGCTGCGCGCGTTGCGCAGTGCGCTGCCGGCGTCGTCGCTGGCTGAGGGAGTAGCGGAACCTGTAGGAGAGCCTGTAGGAGAGGCTGTAGGAGAGGCTGTAGGAGAGGCGGCCAGGGCCGGGGGGCGGCGGGAAAGATCCGGATGGAACAGGTCCACCGGGCCAGCTGCGGTTTGGCCGGACGCTGCAACGAGCTCGAGATAGGTATCGCCGAGGCGGAGCGGCTGGTCTGGCGCGCCGTGAGCGAGTTCATCAAGGTAGTTGCCGATCATCGCAAGTGCGCGCCGCACGAGTTCGCGCTGCGCTGCAGGGGCGCCTGCCTCGCCATGTGCCATGGACGAGAGCAGTTTCTCTGTGGCGTCGGCGAACTGGGTCAGACCGTCCAGGCCAACGATCGCGAGCGCGCCACGAACCTGGTGCAGGTGAGTCTGGGCAAACTGCAGGCCGGCGGTGCCGTCGGCGTCGGCGCCTTGCTCCAGCGCTTCCCGCGCACGCGCGAGCGCGGCATCGATTTCGCCCTTGACCCAGGTCAGCGCGCCCAGGTCGGGCTCGGTGGCGTTTGTCATGCTTGATCTTCCTGGCGGGGTGCTCAGACCTTGAAGCCCGAAACTGAACCTTTCAGCTCGACCGCGAGCTCGGCGAGCTGCTCGATCGACACTGCCGTCTCACGGGTGCCGAGCGAGGTCTGCTCGGTGACTGCCAGGATGTCCTTCATGGTTTCGGCCACCCGGCTGGCGGTCGCGGCCTGGGTCTGGATGTCGGCAGAGATTTGCTCGATGAGGCGGGCGGTGTCGGTGCTCACCGCGTCGATCTCTGCCAGCGCCTGGCCTGCGGCGTCGGACAGCTGCGCCCCTTCGACCACGTCCTGGGTCGCATTTTCCATTGCGACCACTGCGTCCTGGGTGTCGGTCTGAATCGTCTTCACGATCGCTGCGATCTGCTTGGTCGCCTCTGCGGAGCGTTCGGCCAGGCGCTGCACTTCTTCCGCAACGACGGTGAAGCCGCGGCCGGCCTCACCCGCCGAGGCGGCCTGGATGGCGGCGTTCAGCGCCAGCACGTTGGTCTGCTCGGTAATGTCGGAAATCAGCTCCACGATCTCGCCGATCTCCTGCGAGGATTCGCCGAGGCGCTTGATCCGCTTCGCCGTCTCCTGGATCTGGGTGCGGATGTCGTTCATGCCGCGGATGGTGTTCGCCACCGCGTCCGCGCCCTTGCGCGCGACGTCCAGTGAGCGGCGCGCCACTGCCGCGGACTGCAGGGCACGCTCGGAGGATTCCGTCATCGACTGGGCCATGCGCTCGGTGGTCGTGCCCGCCTCTTCGATCTCGCGCGACTGCCGCTCGGTCGCGTCGAGCAGCTCGTTGGAGGTGTTGCGTGCGGATTCGGTCGCATTGGTCACGCGCGAAGCCGCGTCGTTGATTCGCCGCACGAGAACCGCGAGCTCTTCGATGGTGTAGTTCACCGAGTCGGCGATGGCGCCCGTGATGTCTTCCGACACGGTCGCGCGCATTGTAAGGTCGCCGTCGGCGAGGTCGCCCATCTCGTTCATCAGGCGCAGGATGGCCTGCTGCGAGAGGTTGCGTTCGTTCTCAGCCTTCTGGCGCTCAACCTCGGTTGCTGCGCGGCGGGCGGCGAGGTCGCTGGCGTAGCTTCGGATCATCAGGATCAGCAGGAATACCGACAGGGCGGCGGTCAGCAGGGCGCCGACGTGCAGTGGCCCGAAGCCGCTCGAGATGCGGGTCAGCGCGTCTGTGAGCGATGCGCTGCCGGCGAGCAGCGGCGCAGCGTCGCTCGCGATCCCGCGCGCGGCTTCCCGTGCCTGCAGCAGGGGGTGGGTGCCGGCGACGATGCTGTTGATCGCGGTCAGCGTCGGGCCTGCGACGATCTCGAGCTCCTGGGCGGCACTGGTGAGGCGGGTGCCTGCGGCCCTGCGCTTGAGCTGCTCCAGTTGCTCCCGCATGCGGTCGCCGGCCGCGCCAAGTGCGGCGGCTGCTTCAGGTGTGGCTTCCTCGGCCAGCAGTAAGGTGTTGGCGTGCCCGGCCGCGCGCTGGGCCTGCATCGAGAGGGCAGTGGCTGCGGACAGGAGGCCGGTGTCGGACGCGTCGGCGATCGCTTGTCGCAGCATGTCCTCGCTTGCGTCGAAGAGCGCTGCGCTTTCGCCGTTGATGGTCTGCACCGCGGCTGCGACGGCCACGAAGATGTCGGCCTGATTGGCGAGTTGCGCGGTTGCGCTGGAAGTCTTGCTCCAGACCGCCCCGAGCTGCTCCAGTTGCGGGCGTACCGTCTCCGGAACCGGAGGCAGGATGGCGTCACCGTAGGTGCCGCCTTCGTCCAGGGTCTGCAGCAGACTGGCGAAGCGGGTGCGGGTGCTGTTCAGTTCGGCGATCGATCCCGCGTCTCCGAAGCGGACCATCTGCGCGGAGCGGGCCAACTGCTGGGACAAGGTCTGCAGTTCGCTGGAGGCGCTCACCTGCAGCGTGTTGAGCGAGGAGGTTCGACCCTGGTAGACGAGCAGGCCGATCGTGGCGATGACCAGCGCCGCGAGCATCATGCCGAGGCCGCGAAGGTCGCTTCCCGAGCGCTCCGGAACCGGCTTGGTATCGGAGGCTGGCGTGCGCCGCGGGGCGCCGGTTTCGAGAATCGTGCTCTCCTCGGTGCTGCCGGGGGCCGCATTCTTCTTGGTGAACAGGTTCAGTGCCATGATGGAAGCTCGAATTCAGTCGTTTTGGGCGGAAATCGGCGGGCTCGTCATTCGAGGCCGGCGTCGAGGAAGGCAGGTTGCGAGAGCAGGCGCACGGGGTCGAGTTCGAGCCAGACGCGACCCTGGAGGTCGCGCAGGCGGCGCCTCACCCAGGGGCGTGCATCGGCTTCGGTTTCGGCCTCGAAGTCTTCATGCGCACGCAGCCCGGTCGAGGCGCCCACCAGCAGGGCGGCGTTCACGCCGTGGCGGGCGCCAATCAGGAGCAGGCGTGCGCTGCCCCCGGCGGGGGTGGCCGGCTGACCGTTGAAGAGGGCGAAATCGACTACGCCGAACAGCGTGCCGCGTACGTTGGCCAGCCCACGGTACCAAGGGTGGGTAAGGGGAACGGCAGACAGGCCCGGCGGAGGAAGGATCTCCCCCGCTTCGGCCAGGTCGATCAGCCAGTGCTCGCTTCCACAGGCAAACCCGAGCAGGCCGCGACGCCCGGTGGTGCCCGCTTCGGCGAGCCGACGTGCCAGCCGTTCCTGGAATTCTCGCAGGCTGCTGCGGCCCATGGCGCTTAGCCCATGGCCCGGATGCGGGCGAGCAGATCCTGATGGTCGACCGGCTTGACCAGATAGGCCAGTGCGCCCTGGCGCATGCCCCAGATCTTGTCGGTTTCTTCGCCCTTGGTGGTGCACATGATGATGGGGATGTCACGCGTCGTGTCGTGGCGCGAGATCGTGCGCGTGGCCTGGTAGCCGTTCATGCCGGGCATGACCACGTCCATGAGGATGAGGTCGGGGTGGTCGGCCTGACTGCGCGCGATGGCTTCTTCTCCGCTCTGGGCGGTCAGCACTTCGTAACCGTTCTTCACGAGCACTTCCTGCATGGCGAGGCGCTCGGTGGGCGAGTCGTCGACGACGAGAATCCTGTGAATCGGCATCTTCGTGATCCTGTCCTGTTCAGTGGTTGCGTTGCGTGGCGTGGGCGGAGACTGCCTTGAGCAGGCTGTCCTTGGTGAAGGGCTTCGTGAGGTATTCGTCCGACCCGACCATACGCCCACGCGCACGGTCGAACAGGCCGTCACGGGAAGAAAGCATGATCACGGGGGTCGAGGACAGGCGCGGGTTCTTCTTGATCAGCGCGCAGGTCTGATAGCCGTCGAGGCGCGGCATCATGATGTCTACGAAAATGACGTCCGGATGGTGGTCGGTGATCTTCGCAAGCGCGTCGAACCCGTCCTCGGCCAGCAGCACCTCACAGCCCGCCTGGGTGAGGAAGATCTCGGCGCTGCGCCGGATCGTGTTGCTGTCGTCGATGACCATCACCTTCAGCCCGGCAATGTTCATGCTCTGTCGTCTCCCCTTCGTTCTTCAGGTGCGGGGCCACGGCTTCGTGGCGCCACTCAGATCTCGACCATCTCGAAGTCACCCTTGCCGGCGTGGCACTCCGGACAGGTCCAGTTGGGCGGAATGTCTTCCCAGCGCGTGCCGGGTGCGATGCCTTCGTCTGGCAAGCCTGCGGCTTCGTCGTAGATGAAGCCGCAGATCCGGCACATCCAGGTGCGGTATGAAGTATCGTCCATGAGTCTGCGCAGCTTAAGGCTTGGCGTTAGAATTCGCGGAATCTTAACGCATCCTCTGTGGTGCAAACGTGGCGTAGTTCTCGCTCATGCCAATTGCGATTCCTGATACGCCGCCGTGCGTGATGTGCCTGTCCGCAGGAGATCCGACCGGCGGCAGCGGCCTTGCCGCCGACATGCTGACCTTGTCGAGCATGGGCTGTCACCCCTTGCCGGTGCATACCGCGGCGCTGGTGCGCGATACGCGCGGCGTTGAAGAGGTGTGGCCGACCGAGCCCGAGTTACTGGTGATGCAGGCGCGCACTGTGCTCGAGGATGTGCCGGTGGCCGCATTCAAGCTCGGCTTCTGCGGCAGCGTCGAGAACGTGGCGGTGATCGCGGAGATTCTGTCCGACTACCCCGAAGTGCCGCTGGTCGTCGAGCCCGGACTGCAGGCTGCGATGCAGATGGGCGAGCCGGGCGAGGAGATCGTTGCGGCGCTGTCGGACCTGATCCTGCCCCAGACGACCCTGCTGGTGGCGGATCGTCACGCCCTGTGCCGTCTTGCCGGCGTCGATGCGTTGCCGCACGAAAGCGCTGCCGACGATGAAGGGGAGGGGAGTGAAAATGCTCCCGATGTGGATGAAGCGCTCGCGCGCGTGCTTGGTGGAGGGGTCGAGTACGTCCTCCTCACCGGCGGCAGCGAGCACGGGCCGCAGGTGCTCGACACCCTGTTCGGCCATGAGGGGGTGATTCGCACCGATGCCTGGCCACGGCTGCAGGGCAGCTTCCTTGGCGCCGGCAGCACGCTGGCCGCGGCGGTGGTTGCCGCGATGGCGCACGGCATGGATCTGCCCGAGGCGGTGCGTGAGGCACAGGAGTTCACCCAGCAGACGCTGCGACACGCGTACCGTCCCGGCATGGGGCGTGCGCTTCCGGACCGCTTCTTCTGGGCGCGGGGCAAAGGCGCGGAAGATGTCTGAAGCGCTGCGCAGCCCAGTCGGCCAGGTGCTTCGCGGGCTCTATGCGGTCACCCCGGACGTGACCGATACCGTCCGCCTGCTGGCGCTCGCCGAAGCGGTGCTGGCGGGGCGGCCGGCCCTGCTGCAGTATCGCAACAAGACCGCCAGTGCAGCCTTGCGCAGGGAGCAGGCCTGCGCGCTGCAGCGCCTGTGTCGCACGGCCGCGGTGCCCTTCATCATCAACGACGACCTGGCGCTGGCGCTCGAGGTCGGTGCGGACGGCGCCCATCTCGGTCGCGACGATGGCTCGCCTGGGCAGGCGCGCAAGGCGCTTGGCACGCAGCGTATTCTTGGTCTGACCTGTTATTCCGACTGGTCGCGTGCGACCGAGGGCGCCGAGATCGGCGCCGACTACATCGCCTTCGGTGCGATGTTTCCGTCGATGACCAAGCCGAACGCACCACCTGCGCCCTTCGCAATGATCACGCGCGCGAAGCGGGAACTTGGCCTGCCGGTGGCGGCCATCGGTGGCATCACCCTTGCCAACGCGGGGCAGGTCCTGGCAGCGGGTGCCGATCTGCTTGCGGTGGTGGGCGACCTGTTCGGGGCGGGGGATCCCGCGGCGCGGGCCGCCGCGTATCGCAGCTTGTTCTGAACGGTGGAAGGGCCCCGGCCCTGGTTGCACAGGGGGGCGCGTGTGCGCCGGGTGCCGGCCCAAGCCCCGGAGCGGAGGCGATTCTTGACCTGTGCGGTGGACCGGCCCAGTCAGTGGCGCGACAATGCTGCCTTTCGCATGCAGCACAGGAACGAAACGCCATGACCAGCCGTAACGAGACCCTCTTCCAGCGCGCCCAGCAGACCATTCCGGGCGGCGTCAATTCGCCGGTGCGCGCCTTCCGCTCGGTGGGCGGCACGCCGCGCTTCCTCGCGCGCGCCGAAGGCGCCCGGGTGTGGGATGCAGACGGCAAGGAATACATCGACTACGTCGGCTCCTGGGGCCCGGCCATCGCCGGCCACGCCCACCCGGCCATCGTCGAGGCGGTGCGCGAGGCCGCGCTGAAGGGCCTGTCCTTCGGCGCGCCCACCGAGAGCGAGGTCGAGATGGCCGAGCTGATCTGTTCGCTTTTGCCGTCGGTGGAGATGGTGCGCCTGGTCAGCTCCGGCACCGAGGCGACCATGAGCGCAATCCGCCTCGCTCGCGGCTTTACCGGCCGTGACGCGATCGTCAAGTTCGAGGGCTGCTACCACGGCCACGCCGACAGCCTGCTGGTCAAGGCCGGCTCCGGCCTGCTGACCTTCGGCAACCCGTCCTCGGGCGGCGTGCCTGCCGATTTCGCCAAGCACACCATCGTGCTCGACTACAACGACCTGCAGCAGGTCGAGGACGTGTTCAAGGCCCGCGGCAACGAGATCGCCGCGATCATCGTCGAGCCGGTGGCCGGCAACATGAACCTGATCAAGCCTGCGCCCGGTTTCCTCGAAGGCCTGCGCCGCATCTGCACCGAATACGGCGCGGTGCTGATCTTCGACGAGGTGATGACGGGCTTCCGTGTCGGCCCCCAGGGCGTAGCCGGGCTGTACGGCATCACGCCCGACCTGACCACGCTGGGCAAGGTGATCGGTGGCGGCATGCCGGTGGGTGCCTTCGGCGGCCGCCGCGACATCATGGAGAAGATCGCCCCGCTGGGCGCGGTGTACCAGGCCGGCACGCTGTCGGGCAGCCCGGTGGCGGTGGCGGCGGGTATGGTGTCGCTGAAGCTGACGCGTGAGCCGGGGTTCTACGAAGGCCTGGCTGCAGGTGCCCGGCGTCTGGTGAGCGGGTTGTCCGCCGCGGCGCAGGATGCGGGTGTCACCTTCAGTGCGGATTCGGTTGGTGGCATGTTCGGCGTCTATTTCGCCGACAAGGTGCCGGCCTCGTTTTCAGACGTGATGGCCTCGGACAAGGAGGGTTTCAACCGCTTCTTCCATGCCATGTTGGACGCCGGCCACTACTTCGCGCCCTCGGCCTTCGAGGCCGGCTTCGTGTCGGCCGCGCACGGCGAGGCGGAAATCGACGCGACGGTGGCGGTGGCGCGCGAGGTGTTTGCGAAGCTGGGCTGAGGGGGCACGATCCCGAGCGGCATGCCGTTAGCGCGTGCCTGGCCCATCAAAGCAGGAACAGCGTTGCCAGTCCCAGGAAAATGAAGAAGCCACCGGAATCGGTGAGCGCGGTGATCATCACCGAGCCGCCGAGTGCCGGGTCGGCGCCGAGACGCTGACGCAGCATCGGGATCAGCACGCCGGCGCAGGCCGCGAGCAGCAGGTTCAGCGTCATCGCCCCCGTCATCACCATCCCGAGCTCCACGTTGCCGTACAGCCACCACGCCAGCACGCCGAGCAGGCTACCCCAGACGATGCCGTTGATCAGCGCCACGCCCAGCTCCTTGCGCAGCAGCCGCGTCATCGCCGATTGCTCCACCTGCCCCATTGCGATTGCACGCACGATCATCGTCACCGTCTGGTTGCCCGAGTTGCCGCCGATACCGGCGACGATCGGCATCAGCGCAGCCAATGCCACCAGCTTCTCGATCGAGTCCTCGAACAGCCCGATCACCCGCGAGGCCACGAAAGCGGTGACCAGGTTGATCGCCAGCCAGGCCCAGCGGTTCTTCACCGAGCTCCAAACAGAGGCGAAGATGTCCTCCTCCTCGCGTAGACCGGCCTGGGACAGGATTTCCGCTTCGGATTCCTCGCGGATGAAGTCGACCACGTCGGCCACGGTCAGCCGGCCGATCACGCGCTTGTCGTTGTCGACCACCGGCGCCGAGACCAGGTCGTATCGTTCGAAGGCCTGCGCCGCGTCGTCGGCCTCGTCGTCGGGGGTGAAGCTGATCACCGTTTCCGAACGCATCACTTCGGCTACGGTCTTCTCCGGGTCGCTGATCAGCAGCGTCTCCAGGGTCAGGATGCCTTCCAAATGGTCCTCGCGGTCGACCACGAAGAGCTTGTCGGTGTGGTCGGGTAGCTCATCGAAGCGGCGCAGATAGCGCAACACCACTTCCAGGGTGACGTCGTCGCGCACCGTCACCATGTCGAAGTCCATCAGCGCGCCGACCGAGTCCTCCGGGTAGGACATCGCGGCGCGTAGCTGCTCGCGCCCCTCGGTGTCGAGCGACTGAAATACGTCTTCGATGACCTCGGGCGGCAGATCCGGCGCCAGGTCGGCGAGCTCGTCGGCGTCGAGCGATTCGGCCGCCGCCTTGAGCTCCTGCGGATCCATGGTCTCGATCAGCGACTCGCGCACTGCGTCCGAAACCTCGAGCAGGATCTCGCCATCGCGTTCGGCCTTGACCAGATCCCAGACGTAGAGGCGTTCCTCGCGCGGCAAGGACTCCAGGATGTAGGCGATGTCCGCCGGGTGCAGGCTGTCGAGCTTCGCGCGCAGGCTGGCCTCGTGCTGCTTGTGCACGAGGGTTTCGACCAGCGCGTGGCGCGGCATGTCCTGTCGATGGACGAGATCCTCCACCACCCTCTGGCGGGCGAGCAGATCCTGCACCTCTTTCAGGTGGTGCTGGACGTCGTCGGGGTGGAGTTCTTCGGATTCGGTCATCGCTGGAATGGCGTGTGTCGAGCGCGATGCGCGAATTCTACGGGCTCGTGCAGCGCGTCGCGACCCCGATTCTGTTGCAGTGCGAAAAAAAACCGTCTGCCGGCTCAGGGCACCTGCGAATGGCTCATTCGCCGCTGCACCCGTGCCGCATGCGCCGCAAGGCGGGGGCCGAACTCGTTTTCGTAGCGGCGCGGGTTCGGCAGCATCACCGCGAGTCGGGCGGCTTCGGCCGGGCCCAGGCTGGAGGCGGGACGGCCATAGTAGTGGCGCGCAGCGGCTTCGGCGCCGAACACCCCGTTTCCCCACTCCGCCACGTTCAGGTACACCTCGAGGATTCGCCGCTTCTCCCAGGTCGTCTCGATCATCAACGTGAGCACTGCCTCCTGCCCCTTGCGCAGCCAGGAGCGGGAGGAGGACAGGAATAGGTTCTTCGCCAGCTGCTGGCTGATCGTGGAGCCACCCGCTGCGAGGCGGCCACGTTCGGCATTGCGCTCGAGCGCGCGCTGGATGCCCTCCCAGTCGAAGCCGCGGTGGTCCAGGAAACGGTCGTCCTCTGCGGCCACGACGGCACGCTTGAGGTGCACCGAGATGTTCTCGTAGGCGACCCAGCGCTGGCGCAGTTCGGCCTTGGGGTCGGTCTTGCGCAGTTCGGCCAGGCGTTGGCGCATGAAGCTGGTGCTGCCGGGGTCGAAACGGCTCCACCACACGATCTGGGTGAGCAGCACCGCCTGCCAGAACAGCAGAAGCAGCAGGGCGATGGCCAGGCCGCGGACAGCCCCGCGCAGGAGGCCTTGCATGCCGCTCACCGTGGGTCTGTGCCGCCCGCGTCAGCCGGCATCGATCTGCCGGCGCAGTGCTGCGCGCACCGGCGCCGTGTCCGGCCGAACGCCGCGCCACAGCGCGAAGCTCTCCGCGGCCTGCTCGACCAGCATGCCCAGCCCGTCGGCCACGCGTGCCGCGCCGTCGGCAAGCGCAGCACACATGAAGGGTGTGTGGCTGCGGCCGTACATCATGTCGTAGGCGAGGGCGCCTTCAGCGTAGAGGCCCCGCGGCAGCGGCAGGCGTTCACCCGCGAGGCTTGCCGAGGTGGCGTTGATGACGAGATCGAACTTTCTATCCGCGAGCGCGGCGAAGCTTCCGCCTTCGAGTCTGGCCTTTCCCGCTTCAGCGGCGAAGTCTGCGGCGAGTGCCTCGGCCTTGTCCGCGCTGCGATTGGCAATGCGTAGCTCGGCCGGGCCGGCGTGCAGCAGGGGCAGGATCGCGCCGCGGGTCGCGCCGCCCGCGCCGAGCAGCAGTACGCGGCGGCCGGCGACGGTGTGGCCGAGGTTGATGAGGAGGTCGCGCACCAGACCAGCGCCGTCGGTGTTGTCGCCCAGCACCTCGTCACCGTCGAAGGCGAGGGTGTTGACCGCACCGGCGGCCCGCGCACGTGGGGTGCGCCGCGTTGATAGTGCGAAGGCCTCGAGTTTGAAGGGAACGGTCACGTTCGCGCCGCGCCCGCCCGCGGCGCGAAAATCCTCGACCGTCCGGGTAAAGCCATCCAGCGGTGCGAGCAGGGCCTCGTACTGGAGTGCCTGGCCGGTCTGGCGGGCGAAGGCGGTGTGGATCTGTGGCGATTTGCTATGGGCGATGGGGTTGCCGATGACGGCGTAACGGTCCATGGGCTCGGGCTCAGTTTGCGCGTACCTGGTCGGTGTTGGTGAAGGTCCAGGTGCGCGTGATCTCGATGATGTCGAATTCCTTGCGGATGTCGGGGGGGAAGGGGGCGTAGGGCGCGGCCATTCTGACGATGCGCACCGCGGCCTCGTCGAGCAGCGTGTGCCCGGAACTGCGCTGCACCGAGACCTTGTCCACCGTGCCATCGGCGCGAATCGAAACCGACAGCAGCAGGCTGCCGTAGAGCCTGCCGCGCGCTGCCTCGGGGTAGTTCAGCGTGCCGACCCGTTCGACCTTCTGACGCCAGTCCTCGACGTACTGGGCAAAGCGGTATTCCTTGGCGCGCGCGCCGATGAACTTCCTGCGCGGACGCTTGGCCAGCTCTTGGAGGTCGCGGTCGATCTGGGCTTCGAGGCGTGCGACCGCGGCGGCGCTGTCGAGCAGATCCAGGCCACTGAGCTGAGGTTGTGGTTCGGGGCGGGGCGGGGGTTGCTCGGCTTTCTTCGGTGCGGCAGCGATCGCGGCCGGCGCCTTGTCGCGGGTGATCACCTGCTTTTGCTCGCGCACCGGCTCGGGTGCCCGGCGCCGTGCATCGACCAGCGCATCGCCGTCCTGGCGCTCGGGCTGCGGCGGCAGGGGCGTTGAGGGGCGGGCGTCCTGCTCGGTGTTGCCGCCGCCGTCCACGTTCGCCTGCGCCAGCACGTCCGCTTGGTCCGG
The DNA here is from genome assembly GCF_048321015.1 of Thauera sp. WH-2. Classification (NCBI taxonomy): domain Bacteria; kingdom Pseudomonadati; phylum Pseudomonadota; class Betaproteobacteria; order Rhodocyclales; family Zoogloeaceae; genus Thauera; species Thauera sp. WH-2. Next base: position 264,577 of record NZ_JBLWFG010000005.1, read on the forward strand.
TGCCTTGGCGTGGCGGGTGTTGACCAGCACCACCTCCAGCCCCTTGTCTCTCGTCGGCTTGCTTTCCGGCATGCGGAACTGGATCAGCAGAAGCAGACCATGCACCACTGCCGAGATCGCGAAGGCTGCCAGCAACAGCGGCCCGCCGAAGTTCCGCAACTGCCGGGCGGTTGCAGAAACCGGAGCGAGGGCGGGGGCGGGCCGCTTCGCGTTCATCACGGGTTCAAAGGAAACCGAAGCCGGTTTCGGTCTCGGCTTCCGGGTCGGGTTCGGCGAGCGTCTGCACGAAGCGCGCCTCGACCTCGACGTCGAGCAGGTCGGTGCGCTCGATGAAGAGCTTGACCCGGCTGCCGGGAATCTGCAGCGGCAGCGAGGGCATGCGGAACACGAGCGGGATCTCGGTCAGGCGCACCACGTTCTCGCGCAGCACGGTGGCCTCGACCTCGCCGCGGCCGTGCTGGCGCAGCCAGCGCAGGCACCAGTAGCGTTCCATGCCGCGCTGAAATTCCGCGTATTCGGCGTAGGTGAGCTCGAAGTCGCGCATCGCGGCCATCAACTCGGCCGACTTGGGGGCGAATGCGGGCGGTGTGCCCTGCAGCACCGAGATGATCTGCCACTGGTTCACCAGATCCACATAGCGGCGTAGCGGCGAGCTCGACCAGGCGTAGCAATCGACCCCCAGGCCTTCGTGCGGCGCGGCGACCGTGGTCATGCGCACCTTGCCGCCACCTTGGGCGCGGTACAGGCCGGGGATGCCCGAGGCGTCGAGCAGCTTGCCCCAGGTCATGTTGGCGTAGATCATCAGCTCGGCCACCAGCTTGTCCATCGGCGAGCCGCGCAGGCGCCGGCTGATGCTCACATGGCCGGGGCCGTCGGCGGTGTCTACGTTCCAGTCCACGCTGAAGCCGAAATCAATGCGGTCCTCGTTGCCGCCGGCCTTGCCGCGTCCGGCCTCGAGCACGGTGGCTAGGTCCCACAGCAGGGACAGCTCCTGCTTCCACTGGAAGTCGGGCAAGCCAGCATGCACCGTCTCGTCGTTGAACACGGGCTCGATGTCGTGGTGGCGCAGGTTGGCGACGATCGGCACGGCCTCGACCCGGCTTTCCTCGCCGACGATGGCCAGCCCCGGGGTAACGTCGAGGTATAGCGATACCGCCGGGCAGTCACGGCCTTCGGCGAGGGTGAAGGTCTGCACCACCTCGTCCGGCAGCATGGTGATCTTGCTGCCAGGCATATACACGGTGGACAGGCGCCGGCGGGCGACCGCGTCCAGCCCCGAGCCGCGCGCAAAGCCCAGCGCCGGTGCCGCGATGTGAATGCCGATGCGCCAGCCGCCTTCGGCGCGTGGCGTCACCGAGAAGGCGTCATCAATCTCGGTGGTGGAGGCGTCGTCGATCGAGAATGCGGCGACCTCCGCGCGCGGCAAGGCCTGTGGCAGCGCGGCCGGCTCGACGACGGGGAAGGCCGTACCCTCGGGGAAGTGCTCGAACAGGAAGCGGTTGTAGTGGAAGTCGTGGCTGGACGCGAGCGCACCGCAGCCGAGCAACAGGCGTGCGGCCGACAGCCCGCTGTCGACGCAGGCGGCTTCCAGGGCCTTGATCTCGGGGCGGTTGCGGTCGGGGCGGTAGAGGGCTTGCGGCAGCAGTGCGGCGAGCTCGGGCGGCAGGCGGCCGGCGACGAGCTCGGCGCGCATGTGCTCGATCGCTGCGGCCTGCTGGCGCTTCTTCTCCAGCCCGGCCAGTGCGGCCTGCAGGATGTCGGCGGGCGCTTTGCGGAAGCGCCCCTTGCCCTTGCGATGGAACCAGATCGGGGCCGAATGCAGGCGCAGCAGCACCGCTGCCGACTCCACCGCGCTTGGTGTACGTCCTTGGTATTCGGCAGCGAAGTCGGCAAACGCGAACTCGTCGTCGCCGCACACCTCCCACAGGAATTCGACGTCGAGCGCCTCGGCGTCCGTGTCGGCGCGCGTGAGCAACTCGGCCGGCGCCGGCTCGCGGAACTCGAGCAGCACGTTGGCGCGTTTGAGCTTGACCCGCTTGCCGTGCGTGTTTTCGACCTGCAGGGTGGCTTCGTTATCAGCGAGGATGGTGCCGGCCTTGAATGCACCGTCCTCTTCATACAGCACGAACATCGGCATCTGCCTGAAGAATTCAAGCGCGCTAGTTTACTGGATTCGGGGCGCAGGCCGGCGTGCGGCACGCAGTAGATCGAAGGAATACACCGCGAGCGCGCACCAGATCAGCGCGAAGCCCACCAACTGGGTGGCGTCGAGCGGCTCGCGGAACACGAGCACCGCAACCAGGAAGTTGAGGCTGGGCGCGAGGTATTGGAGGAAGCCTACCGTGGCCAGGGGCAGCCGGCGCGCACCCACTGCGAACAGCATCAGCGGGACCGCGGTGATGACGCCCGTGAGCGGCAGCAGCCAGTCGGTGCGGGCGCCGCTGCCGAAGCTGAGGCCGCCCTGCTGCCCGACCCAGACCAGCCACGCGAGCGCGAGCGGTGCGACGAGCAGGGTTTCGATGAAGAGCCCGCTGGCGGCCTCGACCGGGGCGCGCTTGCGCAGCAGACCGTAAAGGCCGAAGGTCCCGGCGAGAAAGAGCGCGATCCAGGGCAGGCTGCCCAGCTGCCACACCCGCCATCCCACGCCTGCGCACGCTATGGCGACCGCAGCGGCCTGCAGCGGGCGCAGCCGCTCGCGGAGGAAGAGCGCGCCCAGGGCCACGCTGACGAGTGGGTTGATGAAGTAGCCGAGGCTGGCTTCGAGCAGCCTTCCGGCATCGATGGCCCAGATGAAGACCAGCCAGTTGCTGCCGGTGAGGAGGGCGGTGAACGCGAGCAGGCCGAGGAGGCGCGGCTGCACGAGCACGCCGCGCACGCGCGCGAAGCCTCCGGTGAAGGGCAGCAGCGCGATCAGCCCGGCGAGGAGAATCGCCGACCACAGCACCCGGTGCGCGACGATCTCGAAGGGTGGGACCGTTCCGATGGCGCGGAAATACAGCGGCGCCAACCCCCAGATGCAGAAGGCCGCCAGCGCGGCGCGCATGCCGTTGCGCGCATGCGAATCGGCGCTGCCGGGCGAGGGGGCGGTAGAAGCGGTCACCTGGGGCGCTGCAGCGTTCGATGGGTGGGGGGCGCCTCAGGCTTTCGGACGGCGCGCAGTGGCGATCAGCGTGCGCGCTGGCAGCAGGTAGCCGCCGCGACCGTCGTCGCAGCAGTGGCCCGCAAGCTCATCCGCGACCGCCGCCTGCAGCGCGTCCTGCATGGCCTGTGGCAGCCGCCCGAGCGCTTCGGCCGCTCCGCCCGCGAGGTCGAGGAAGGCCTGCCAATAGGCTTCGGCATGCTCGAAGTGGCAGCTGAATTCGCAGGGACGAAGTTCAATGTCGACGAAGCCGGCCGTCTCAAGTGCCTGCTCCAGCACGCCGGCCTCGCCGTAACGGAATACCGAGGGGCGTGCGACTTTGGGCGGGGGCAGCAGGCGGGCGATGGTGTCCTGCGCGCGGTGGATCAGCGGCACCGTCTCGCGCGGGCCCCACACCGACAGTGCGATCCGGCCGCCTGGGACGAGCACGCGGCGCATCTCTGCCAGGGCGCGCTCCGGGTGGGGAAAGATGAACAGCGCGAGGCCAGCGAGTACCCGGTCCATGCTGGCGTCGGCCAGACACAGGTGTTCGGCGTCGGCGGCGGCGAAGCACGGCGCATCTGCGTGCTCGCCGCAGCGGCGTGCACCCTCGGCCAGCATGCCTTCCGCGATGTCTGTGGCGAGCACGACACCGCCGGGCGCGACGCGCAAGCCTGCATCGCGTGCGAGCAGGCCCGGCCCGCTGGCCAGGTCGAGCACGCGCAGCCCTGGCGCGAGGGCCGCGGCATCCAGCAGCGCGGCAGCGAGGTCGGCGCGCAGATGAGCGCCTTCCGCGTAGCGCGCGGCAATGCGGTTGAATCCAGCACGCTCCATGGCCTTGAAGCGGCGCGGATCGAAGCCGGAAGTGGCGGTGGCGCCTGCGGCCGGCGTGCTGCGGGAAGGATCGTGCGCGTTCATCGTGGATATTGTCGCGTCAGGGGCAGGTGAAGTCGATCACGTCGTCGAGGAATTCGCCCCAGCGCGAGAAGCCGTGATCGCCTCCCTCGAGCACGGTTTGCCGTACATCGGCGTATTTCTCCACTGCGTGACGGTAGTCGAGCACTTCGTCGCCGGTCTCGACCAGCAGCCAGTAGCGCTCGGGGTGGGTGATTGCGGGGACTTCGAAGGCGCGCAATTCGTCGATGTGCGTGCGGGTGAACGCGAAGGATTCGCCGGTATACAGGTTGGTCTGTGTGCCGACGAAGGCTTCGAGCGACAGCGGCGCGACGACTGCGGGGTTTACCAGCACCGCGCGCAGCGCGTGTTGCTGTGCGAGCCAGGTGGCGTAGTAGCCGCCGAGGGAGCTGCCGACCACGGCTGGCTCGATCCCGGCGGCGCGCGCGCGGGCGATTGCGCTTTCGGCGAGTGCGATCGCGGCGCGCGGCGACACTGGCAGTTGCTCGCACCAGAAGTGGTCGGCGAGGCCACGTGCCTCCATGCGGGCCTTGAGCGCCTGCGCCTTGATCGACGCGGGCGCGGAGCGGAAGCCGTGCAGGTAGATGATCATCGTGCGTGCCTCGATCAAGGCTCGGACCATTCGACCCAGCCGAAGTACCAGGTCGCGAGCACGAAGAGACCGAAGGCGATACGGTACCAGGCGAAGACGATGAAGGTGTGGTTGGAGATGAACTGGATGAAGCTCTTCACCGCCCACATTGCGGCGACGAAGGAGGCGACGAAGCCGACCGCGAACACCGGCAGGTCTTCAATCCGCAGCAGTGCCCAATTCTTGTACAGGTCGTAGGCGGTTGCGGCGAACATGGTCGGGATCGCCAGGAAGAAGGAGAACTCCGCCGCCGTCTTGCGCGACAGGCCGAAGATCAGTCCGCCCATGATGGTGGCGCCCGAGCGCGAGGTGCCTGGAATCATCGCCAGCGCCTGCGCGAAGCCGACCTTGAGCGCGTCGGTCCAGCGCATCTCGTCGACCTCGTTGATGCGCGGGTGATAAGCACGCTTTTCGACGTAGAGGATGATCAGGCCGCCGACCACCAGCGCGGTCGCCACCGTGATCGGGTTGAACAGCAGACCCTTGATCGTGGAGTGGAACATCAGCCCGAGCACGGCCGCAGGCAGGAAGCCGATGAACAGCATCCACACGAAGCGCTGCGCGCTGCGCTCCGTGGGCAGTCCGGTGGCGACCTTGATCAGGCGCTCGCGGTAGTCCCAGCACACCGCCAGGATGGCAGCGAGCTGGATGACGATCTTGAACACCTTGCTGGTGTCGTCGTTGTAGCCGAGCAGATCGCCCAGAATGATCAGGTGGCCGGTCGAGGAGACCGGCAGGAATTCGGTCAGGCCTTCGACGATGCCGAGGACGAGTGCGACGAGGAGGAGGGAGAGGTCCATGCGGCGCGGGAGCGGGAAGCGGAGGGAGGCGGGATTATAGCCCCCGGCATGTTGCGCCACGGGGACGATGCCGGGTGGGTGCGCAGGTCACGCTCAGGGTACGGTCAGGACGCGGTCAGTGCTTCGAGCCGGGCGAGGTAGCGCAGCGCGTGTTTCCGTTCGTTGCCGCACATCTCCGCCGACGGCTGCAGGCTTGCGCACACCGCCGGCCGGCGCGGGTCGTCGAAAATCCTGCAGCGCTCCAGGTCGTCGAGCTGGATGCAGCGTACGCCGGCCGGCTTGCCCAGCGGCATGCCCGGGATCGGCGAGGAGATCGAGGGGGCGATGCAGCAGGCGGCGCAGCCGGGGCGGCAGTGCATGGCTCAGCCCGCATGTGGCGCGGACCACCAGGCCAGGATGGCGTCGAGCGTGGGGTCGAGCAGCATGCCATCGCCGCCGGTGAATTCCTTCCACTCTGCGAGGAAGCGCTCTCCCACCGCGGTGAGCAGCGGCACGCCGGCGACGACGGTCTCGGCCATCTCGTCGCGCAGGCCGGCGCCGGCCACCTCCTGGGCGCCGAACTTGTTGATGATCACTAGATCGACACCACGCGCGAGCGCGCCGCGCACTGCCATCGAGCCGCGTGCGAGCGCGTCCGGGTCGACCCGACAGGAGATCGAGCCGCGGCCGAGTTCCTGCGACAGCGGGATGCTCTCGCCGGTCTCGAGGTTCTCGAGCTGCATCGCGCAGGGGTCCTCGATCACGGTGGCGATGTCGTGCTGGAGCACGCCGCCGAGGCGGACGCCACGCTTGGCGAGGGCACGCGCTGCGTGGGCCAGCAGGGTCTCGATGTTGTCGGTGGGCTTATAGACGACGGCAGCGATGGCGTGGGCGGGCATGGTCGGACTCTGCGGGCGGGGCGTTCGGCAATGGGCGCCATTGTCGCACTGCAACGCCAACATGGCGAAGATGCAGGAGATAATGCGCGGCCTGAAGAACCCGAAGTGGATCCATGAGGGCTGAACACAAGGGCGCGCGCCGTCCGACCGAATTGCCGATTTTTGACGACTGCCTGAGCGTCGATCGCCCGCGCCTGCGCCGCATGGCGCGCGATCTGGCACGTGTCGCGCAACCCGCGTCCCCAACGCGCAGCGGTGCAGAAGCTACGCCGGAGAGCCGGTCGGCCAGGGACGAGGTGATGCATGGGCGGAGTCGGATGGAGGCGCGAGGGGCTCGCCTGCAGGCAGACTTCGATGCGCTCCTTGCCCGCTCGCGCGCCGCGCTGCTCGCTCGTCGCGCGGCGCTGCCCGTCCCGGACTTCCCGCCCGAGCTGCCGGTATCGGCGCGGCGCGACGAGATCGCCGCCGCGCTCGCCGCCCACCAGGTCATCATCGTCTGCGGCGAGACCGGCTCGGGCAAGACCACCCAGCTGCCCAAGATCGCGATGACGCTCGGGCGCGGCGTCGCCGGCCTCATCGGCCACACCCAGCCGCGCCGGCTGGCCGCGCGCGCCACCGCGAGCCGCATCGCGCAGGAGTTGAAGAGCGCGCTCGGCGAGGTCGTCGGCTACAAGATTCGCTTCACCGACAAGACCAGCGAGCGTAGCCACGTCAAGCTGATGACCGACGGCATCCTGCTCGCCGAGACCCAGACCGACCCGCTGCTCGCCGCCTACGACACCCTGATCATCGACGAGGCGCACGAGCGCAGCCTCAACATCGACTTCCTGCTCGGCTACCTCAAGACCCTGCTGCCGCGCCGGCCAGACCTGAAGGTGGTGGTGACCTCGGCGACGCTCGATGCCGATCGCTTCGCGAAGCATTTCGCCGACGCCGCGGGCAAGCCGGCGCCGGTGATCGAGGTCTCCGGCCGCCTGTATCCGATCGAGATGCGCTACCGGCCGGTGGAGAGCGAGGACATCGACCCGGCGGCCGCGGCGCGCGCGGCCGCGAAAGGCGGGAAGGAGGGCGACAAATCCAGGGCGGGTGGCAGGGACAGGAGCCGCGATCTCATGGACGCGCTGGTCGAAGCGGTTGACGAGGCGCAGCGCTGCGGCCCGGGCGACGTGCTGGTCTTCCTGCCCGGCGAGCGCGAGATCCGCGAGGCCGCCGAGGCGCTGAGGAAGGCCCATCACCTCCCCGGCACCGAGATCCTGCCGCTGTTCGCGCGCCAGTCGGCGCAGGAGCAGGCACGCGTGTTCTCGGCCTCCAACGGGCGCCGGGTGGTGCTTTCGACCAACGTCGCCGAGACCTCGCTGACCGTGCCCGGCATCCGCTACGTGGTCGACACGGGGCTGGCGCGCATCAAGCGCTACTCGCCGCGCAACAAGGTCGAGCAGCTGCAGGTCGAGAAGATCGCCCAGTCGGCCGCGCAACAGCGCGCCGGGCGTTGCGGTCGGGTCATGGACGGCATCTGCATCCGCCTCTACGACGAGGACGACTTCAACCGTCGTCAGCCGCACACCGACCCCGAGATCCTGCGCTCGTCGCTCGCCGGCGTGATCCTGCGCATGAAGGCCCTGAAGCTGGGCGCGGTGGAGGACTTCCCCTTCATCGACGCGCCCGGTTCGCGCCTGATCGGCGATGGCTACGCGCTGCTCGCCGAGCTCGGCGCCGTCACTGACGACGACGAGCGCAGGCTGACGCCGACCGGCATTGAACTGGCGAAGCTGCCGCTCGACCCGCGCATCGGCCGCATGATCCTCGCCGCGCGCGACCGCGGCGCGCTCGCCGAACTGCTGGTGATCGCCGCCGCGCTGTCGGTGCAGGACCCGCGCGAGCGGCCGCAGGACAGCCCGGGCGCGGCCGACCAGGCGCACGCGAAGTTCCGCGGCGGCGAGCAGGACCAGAAGTCCGAGTTCCTGTGGTACTGGCACCTGTGGAAGGCCTGGGACGAGGTGCAACGCCATGAGTCGTCCAGCAAGCAGAAAGCCTGGTGCAAGAAACACTTCCTCAACTACATGCGCATGCGCGAGTGGCGCGACGTGTTCAGCCAGCTGCATACGCTGTGCGCCGAGCACGGCTGGAAGGAGAACGCGCAGCCGGCGAACTACGAGGCGATCCACAAGGCGCTGCTCGCTGGCCTGCTCGGCAACATCGGCTGCAAGGCGGACGATGGAGAGCACGCAAGCAAGGGCCCGCAGGCCGGTTCTTACCTCGGCGCGCGTGGCATCAAGTTCTGGCCGCATCCTGGCTCGTCGCTGGCGAAGAAGGCCGGCAAGTGGATCATGGCCGCGGAGCAGGTCGAGACCTCGCGCCTGTTTGGGCGCTGCATTGCGCGCATCGAGCCGGAGTGGGTGGAGGAGGTCGGCGGCCACCTGATCAAGCGTCAGGTGTTCGAGCCGCACTGGTCGAAGTCTTCCGGTGCGGTGCGCGCCTGGGAGCGCGGGACGCTGTATGGGCTGGTGATCTACCCGCGCCGCGGCGTGGCCTACCGCGACATTGACCCCGCGCTGTGCCGCGAGCTCTTCATCCGCGAGGGCCTGGTGCAGGGCGAGATCGCCGAGGGGCCGGCACGCGCGATGGCCTTCCTCGCCCACAACCAGCGCCTGGTGGCGGAGATCGAGCGCCTCGAGCACAAATCGCGCCGCCCTGACGTGCTGGTGGACGAGGTGCTGATCGAGGCCTTCTACGACAGCAAGCTCCCCGCGGACGTGTGTGACGTCGCCGGCCTGGAGGTCTGGCGCAAGCCGGCGGAGAAGACCGAGCCGAAGCTGCTGCACCTGTCGCGCGAGCAGTTGATGCGCCACGAGGCCGAGGGTGTCACCACCGACCGCTTCCCGCCCGCGCTGGAGGTGCTGGGGCAGAAGCTGAAGTTCACCTACCTGCACCAGCCCGGCGAGGCCGACGATGGCGTGACGCTCGCGGTGCCGCTGGCCATGCTCAACCAGATCCCCGCCAATCGTTGCGAGTGGATGGTGCCGGGGCTGCTGGAGGAGAAGGTCGCGGCGCTGATGAAGACCGTGCCACAGAAGCACCGCCACCGTCTGCAGCCGGTGGCCGAGAGCGCGGCGGCGTTCATGGCGGCGTTCGAGGGCGGCGAGTTCGACACTGACGAGCCGCTGCTGAAGATGCTGCAGCGCTTCGTCGAGGAGCGCGTGCAGTTGAAGCTGCCGCTGGAGAGCTTCCGTGCGGAGAACCTCAAGCCGCATTGCTTCATGAACTTCCGCGTGGTCGACGAGCACGGCAGAGTGATGGGTCAGTCGCGCAACCTGATGGAGTTGCGCGCACGCTTCCGCGAGCAGGTGGCGGCGCGCTTCTCGGCTGCGAAGATCGGCGGCGCGCTTGCGGGCGCGCTGTCGGCGGCGGGTGTCGGGGGGGGGGGGCGCGCCGAGGTCGCGAGCGGGACGGGGCGTGGCGCGGGTGCTGCTCAGCCCGGGCGCAAGGGGAGTGGCAAGGCGGCGGGCGACGCCCCGGGGCGCGGCGCCGCAGCGGCCGAGATGCCGGCGCAGGCGCTGTCCGGCTTCACCGCCTGGACCTTCGGCGCCCTGCCCGAGCTGCTCGAGGTGCGCGTCGCCGGCCGCGAGGTGATCGGCTTCCCGGCGCTGCACGACGATGGCGACAGCGTTTCGCTACGCCCTTACGACACGCCCGAGGAGGCGACGCGGGTGCACCGCCGCGGCCTCGCGCGCCTGTTCGCGCTCAACCTCAAGGACCAGGTGCGCGCGGTCGAGCGCCTGCCCGGCCTGCGCGAGCTCGCGCTGCAGTACATGAGCTTCGGCACCGAGGCCGAGCTGAAGGCGTGTCTGGTCGAGGCGACGCTGAACCGCTGCTGCCTGCTCGAGCCATTGCCGACCGGCGCCGATGCGTTCGCGAAGCGCTGCGCCGAGGCCAAGTCGCGGGTGAGCCTGGTCGCGCAGGAGTTCATGCGCCTGGCTGGCCAACTGCTGATCGAGCATGCGGCACTGCAGAAGCGGCTGTCCGGCTTGAAGACCTTCCCTGAGGTGGTGGCCGACCTCCAGGGGCAGCTCGGTGCGCTGCTGCCGAAGGATTTCCTCGTCGCCTTCGCGTGGGACAAGCTGGCGCACTTCCCGCGCTACCTCAAGGGTGCCTCGGTGCGGCTCGACAAACTCCGCAACAATCCGACGCGCGATGCGCAACTCATGGCCGAATGGAAGCAACTCGCCCAGATCTGGGAGCGCGAGCGCCTCGCGCGCCGGCGGGCCGGCGTCGAGGATCCCGCGCTGGAGGAATTCCGCTGGTTGCTGGAGGAACTGCGCGTGGGACTGTACGCGCAGGAACTGAGGACGCCGATGCCGGTGTCGGTCAAGCGCCTGCAGAAGATCTGGGACAGCCGGCCACGCTGAAGGCCTCTTGCCCGTGCCCGCAGGCGATGCGCTCACCCCGGTCGTGTTTGGGCAGAGCAGTCTCGCCGGGGTGGGCTGTGGGCCTTCTGGGCTGCAGCCGTCAGCGCAGGGGGATTACCAGGGGCGGGATGTCCACGCCGATCACCAGTGCGGGCGAGTTGCTGTAGCCGTAACTGCGGTAGGCAGGCTGGTAATAGTGGTGGTGAATCACCGTGTGTCGTGGGGCGCGCGGCGGCACGTGATGTATCACCACCCGCTCGCGATACCCGTGGCGATCGTCCCTGGCGCGCGCGGCATGGCGTGGCGGTCGTTTGTCGTAATGCCTGTCGCCGTGCATGGGGTGATGCGTGTGATGCCGCACGTGGCGCTCGCCGCGACGGTCATCGCGTGCTTCGGCTGCGGTGGCCGCGCCGAGCAGGCCGGCGCTGATCAGTAAGGCAAGCAGCGTGCTGCCGAGTGTGGTCTTCATGTTCTGCCTCGTTCGTGTTCTGACTTGTGGCAGGGCGGCGCCCCGTCGACAAAGATGCTAGGCCGGCCGGCGCGTCAGCGGCGTGAGCAGAGTGTAAGCAGGCTTGTGCCTTGGACGGCGCCGGGCCGGTCGGGGCGCCCCCGTGGCTGAACTCGACGGCGCTTTGATTTTCAAGAAGAACTTGTTAGACTGCCGGGCTTTCCCTTGCCCCACCGGATTCGCATGCCGGGGGGCTGCATCAATAACCGCAAGGAGTCTGCATGCGACACTACGAAATCGTATTCATCGTCCACCCGGACCAGTCCGAACAGGTTCCGGCGATGGTCGATCGCTACAAGTCCATCGTGACCAGCCGCAACGGTCAGGTTCACCGCCTGGAAGACTGGGGGCGCCGCCAGATGGCATACCCGATCCAGAAAGTGCACAAGGCCCACTACGTGCTGATGAACATCGAGTGCGACGGCGAGACGCTGGCCGAGCTCGAGCACGCCTTCAAGTTCAACGACGCTGTGCTTCGTCACCTCACCATCAAGATGAAGAAGGCTGTCACCACGCCTTCGCCGATGATGAAGGAAGAGAAGTCGCGCTCGATGAATATCGGCTCCGACGACGCCAAGCCGGCCGACAGCGAAGCCGCTGCCGCCTGAGTTGCCTGAACCGGGTCTAAACGAGCTGCGCCTCGATGCGCGCGTGGCCGAAGTGCTGCCGCTGCGTCGAACCCCTGCCGGAGTGCCGGTCGCCAGTTGTATGTTGGCGCACGAATCGAAACAAGTTGAAGCGGGTCTGACCCGTGAAGTTTCGGTAGAGCTTCAGGCAGTGGCGCTGGGCGATCTGGCGGCGGTGCTGGCTGCGGCAACTCCGGGAGGCGCAATGCGTATCACCGGATTCCTCGCCGCAAAGAGCCTGCGCAGCCGAACCCCGGTTCTGCACCTGACAACAATCGAATTTCTCGAAGGAAACTGAAAATGGCCTTCAAGCCCAAATCCAAGTTCAAGAAGAAGGACGACCGCGGCGGTCGTGGTCTGTTCAAGCGTCGCAAGTTCTGCCGCTTTACCGCGGAGAAGATCGAAGAAGTCGACTACAAGGACGTCGATATCCTTAAGGACTTCATCACCGAGAACGCCAAGATCATGCCGGCACGCATCACCGGTACCAAGGCGGGTTACCAGCGTCAGCTGTCGGTTGCCGTCAAGCGCGCCCGCTTCCTGGCTCTGATGCCCTACACCGACCTGCACCAGTAAGAGGAGAACGGAAACATGCAGATCATTCTTCTCGAGAAGGTCGTGAACCTCGGTGCTCTAGGTGACGTCGTCAAGGTCAAGGACGGCTACGCCCGCAACTACCTGATCCCGCAGGGCAAGGCAAAGCGCGCGAACGAGGCCAACCTGGCCGAGTTCGAGGCGCGTCGTGCCGAACTTGAGCGCGTGCAGGCCGAAAAGCTCGCGGCTGCCCAGGAACTGGCTGGCAAGCTGGAAGGCGTCAGTGTGGAAGTCGCCCGCAAGGCCGGCATGGACGGCCGTCTGTTCGGCTCGGTCGGCAATGCTGACGTCGCCGAGGCGCTGGCTGCCAAGGGTTTCGACATCGATCGTGCCGCCATCCGCATGCCGGAAGGGCCGCTCAAGCAGGTTGGCGAGACCCAGTTGGAAGTGTCGCTGCACGCCGACGTGCTGGCCAACATCACCGTCGCGGTGGTGGCAGAGCAGTAATCTCGTCCGCGAGAGCATGTAGAAAGGGCTGCAATGTGCAGCCCTTTTTGTTTTCAGGGTCGCCGTTCGCGGCGCGGTCGGTCGCTACAATGTGGCGATCCGGCCCAGATGGTGTTTCAGATGAGTTCTGCTCCCTCCCGTTTTTCCGATTTTCCGAGCGATCCGCAGCTTGCGCAGATCAAGCTGCCACCGCATTCGCTTGAGGCCGAACAGTCGCTGATCGGTGGTGTGCTGCTCGACAATCAGGCGTGGGAGCGCATCGCCGATCTGGTCAATGAGGCTGACTTCTATCGCGACGACCATCGCCGCATCTATCGCCACATCACCCGGCTGATCGACCAGGGGCGGCCGGCCGATGTGGTCACGGTGTTCGAGTCGCTGGAAAAGAATGGCGAGGCGGAGCAGGCTGGCGGTCTCGCATATCTGGCCGAGATTGCAAACAACACGCCGTCTGCAGCCAACATTCGCCGCTATGCCGAGATCGTCCGCGAGCGCGCGATCCTGCGCAAACTCGTTGCGGTCGGGGACGAGATTGCCGCGAGTGCTTTGAGCCCCTCGGGAAAGGACGCCAAGGCGCTGCTGGACGAAGCAGAGGCCAAGGTGTTCGAGATTGCCGAGGCGGGGGCCCGCCACGCGAGCGGTTTTGTGTCGATCCAGCCTATCCTGAAGCAGGTGGTCGATCGCGTGCAGGAACTCTACGATCGGGACAATCCCTCGGAGGTCACCGGCGTGCCGACCGGTTTGGTTGATCTGGATGACAAGACCTCCGGTTTGCAGCCCTCGGACATGATCATCGTTGCCGGCCGGCCCGCAATGGGCAAGACCACCTTTGCGCTCAACCTGGCCGAGCACATCGCAATCGAGCAACGCTTGCCGGTGGCGATCTTCTCGATGGAAATGCCCGGCACGCAGCTTGCGACGCGCTTTATCTCCTCCGTCGGTCGCATCGACATGCAGAAGATCCGCAGCGGCCGGCTCACCGACGACGACTGGCAGCGCCTGACGATGGCCATGGGAAAGCTCTACGATGCCCCTCTTTACATCGACGAGACGCCCGGCCTGAACCCGATCGACCTGCGTGCCCGAGCTCGCCGCCTTGCGCGCCAGTGCGGAAAGCTTGGCCTGATCGTGATCGACTACCTGCAGCTGATGAGTGGTACGCGCGAGGGTGACAACCGCGCATCAGAGCTTTCCGAAATCTCGCGCTCGGTGAAGTCGCTCGCAAAAGAGCTCAACGTGCCGATCATGGCGCTCTCGCAGCTCAACAGAAGTCTCGAGCAACGGCCCAACAAACGCCCGGTGATGTCCGATCTGCGCGAATCCGGAGCTATTGAACAGGATGCCGACATCATCATGTTCATCTATCGCGATGAGGTATATAACCCCGATTCGCCGGACAAAGGGACGGCCGAGCTGATCATCGGCAAGCACCGTAACGGTCCGACCGGGACGGTACGTCTGACTTTCATCGGCGAGAATACGCGCTTCGAGAACTACGCCGCCGCTCCTGGGATGTACTGACACTGCCGTGCGAGCGGAGCTTAAGAGCGTGGCCTTGATGTGCCGCCCTCGGTTGGCTGGCTCTCTTATTCGCTCATAAATTTTTAGATTGCT